>JBAQDI010000065.1:0-167411 GCA_049294655.1 Azonexus sp. | reverse complement strand
GCGCTCGGGGCAGCGTTGCTGGCAGTCGCCTCCGGTGCAGCGGCGGGCGCCGTAGTGGTCGGCCCGGCCGCCCCGCTCGTCCGGGAAGCCAAGGGGTGCTCCGCGAACGATGGGGACGGCCGAGCCTTCTGGGGGACGGCAGCCGGCGCCACCTTGCGGGGCGTCTCGGCTGCCGGTCCTGCATCGGGCGAAACAGTTGGCGAAGCGACGGCGCTCAGCGCGTAGCGCAGGGTCGCGACGATGGTCAGCGGCAAGGCCTGCTGGGCCTGGCGCGGCGACGAAAGGACGGCGAAGATCAGCCCGTGTAGGACCAGCGACAGGCCGCAGATCCAGGCAAAACGGCGATCCGGCCCGTAGCTCATCATTTCAGCACCGCCTGCTCGGCCGCCGGGAACAGGTGGCCAACCGAGCGCCGGTATTCGCTTGCCGCCACCGGCAGGTCGGCGAATTCGGGCGGCAGCGGCCGGGCCAGCACTTCGTTCATGTCCAGCCCGGCTTCGGCGGCCTGGCGCATGCTTTCCCGCAACCAGACCAGCCAGGCCCGCGTCCGGCGAAGCGGCGCGGCATCGGGCGTCGGCATGCCATGGCCGGGCACCAGGGCCGTGAAGCCCGGCCGGCGGGTCAGTGCTTCGAGCTGCTCGAGAGCCGCCAGCCAGTGGCCGATATCGGCATGCGGCGTGGTCGGGGCGCGGCCGTTGAAGACCAGATCGCCAGCAAAGAGCACGCCGCTGGCCGGGTCATAAATAACCAGATCGGCGCCGGTGTGACCGTCGAGGGCGATCAGTTCGAGCTGCCGGCCGGCTACCAGCAAAGGGCCAGCCGCCAGGCTCCGGGTCGGCACAACGACTTCAGTGCCCTTGAGCCAGTCGCCGCTCATCCGGAAGAGGTTCTCGGCGAAGGCATTGCCGTCGGCGGCGATGCCCTGGCTGGTGCTCGGCAGCGCGGCAATCGGCAGGCCGGCATAGGCCTGGTTGCCGAGAAAATGATCGGGATGATGATGGGTATTGATGAGCAGCACCGGTGGGCGCGGCGTCACGGCGGCAATGGCTTGCCGCATCTGCTGGCCGTAGCGCAGCGAGGGACCGCTGTCGATGACAATGACGCCCTGAGGCGCAACGATGAAGCCGGTGTTGACGATATTGCCGCCATTCAGCGTATCGAAATCCTCGCTGCGCCCGACGAAGACATGCACGTCCGGCGCCACCGCGCGCGCCTGCAGACCGTAGTCGAAGCTCGCCGCCCGGACCGCGCCGGCCAACAGCAGGAAGGACAGGAAAAGCAATCTCATGGCGCGATGCTGGCCTGAAACAGGTTGCCGTTGTTGTCGCGACCGCGCGCTTCGACCGGCCCGGCCAGTTCACCGCGCTGCAGCGTGAATACCGGGTTCTCGGCGACCGGCTCGAAGGTCTGGATGCGCATCAGCGGCTGGCCGGCCGCATCGGCCAGCTTGATTTCCTCGAGATGGAAAGCCGGCGTGCCGGCGACCAGCCCGGTATCCATCGGATGCACGATGCGCAGACGCAAGCGGCCGCCCTGCCCGCCCTCCGACCACTGGCGACCGCTGACTTCGTTGAGGTGCCGCTGCCATTCCTTGTTGGCGCCGGTGGCGGATGGCGCCGTGCAGCCACCACCCACGGTATTCACCCAGGTGCCGCCGACATGCCAGACGCCATCGGCCGTGCGCACGGCGGCGCGGACCGGCGTCGATTGCTGCAGCTTGACGCGAAAGCCGAGGTAGGCGCCACTGCCTTCCGGGTAGAAACGCAGGATCTGGACGATCGGGTTGAAATCGGCAAAGACGAGGACTTCCTCGACCTTGGTCAGCCCCGTCGCATCGACGGTGACCGGCACCTGCATCGGGTTTTCAGCGGTGGACGGGGCAATGACCTTGACGCGCGGATCGAAGAGCATCGGCTGACCGGCCAGGAAGGCCTTCTGCATCTCCCCCCAGCGCGCCGAGGCCAGCGGATCGCCGCTTTCCTGCAGGGCCGCGGCATCGGCCGGCGGCATCAGCGCGGCCAGCGCAATGGCGGCAATGGTCAGGGGAAATTTCATCTCGTCTCGCTCCTCGTGCCCTGGGGGGCTGTTTGGCGAAAACGGTCGCAAGCCCCGTGCCAAAAGCGCAAACCCCCTGAAATCCGGGCTTTCCCCGTCCCGGGCAACAACGCGGAGCAATCCTGTTGCGCAAGTTTGGAGCAGCTGTGTTCATTTGCAGCAGCCCGAGCGGGCGCCTGGCACAGCCGCTGAAAATTGCCGAACCGCCCCGCCAATCCCGGCCACAGGCGGCCGGCGGGGGGCTGATGGCCGCATGGCACAGGCCTTGCAAACCGCCTCTTCGCCAGGGGCCGGTTTCAGTGAATGGGAGGCGGCTACCGGGCTTTCATTCCGTGCCGGACACCGACGAGCGACGCCGGCCCCGGAACGGAATCAATGGACAACCCAGGAGACAATCCATGCACAAACAGAAATATCCCCGGCAGCGTGCGCTGAGCCTCGCGCTCCTCGCCGCCGCGGTCATCACCGGCAATCCGGTCATGGCCAAGGAGGTCACCGATGCCGACATCCTCAACGATGCCAAGAGCACCGGCGACGTCGTCAGCTTCGGCCTCGGCACCCAGGGCCAGCGTTTCAGCCCGGCTACCCAGATCAACACCAAGACCGTCAAGAACCTGGTGCCGGCCTGGTCAATGTCCTTCGGTGGCGAGAAGCAGCGCGGCCAGGAATCGCAGCCGGTCATCTCCGACGGCAAGATGTTCGTCACCGCCTCCTACAGCCGCCTGTTCGCCGTCGATGTGAAGACCGGCCACAAGCTGTGGAAGTACGAACACCGCCTGCCCGACGGCATCATGCCGTGCTGTGACGTGATCAACCGCGGCGCCGCGCTGTACGGCAACGTGGTCATTTTCGCGACGCTCGACGCCCAGCTCGTCGCCCTGAACCGCGACACCGGCAAGGTCGTCTGGAAGGAAAAGATCGGCGACTACGCGGCCGGCTATTCCGCCACCGCCGCCCCGATCATCGCCCGCGGCAAGCTGATCACCGGCATTTCCGGCGGCGAATTCGGCGCTGTCGGCCGCATCGACGCCCGCGATCCGCTGACCGGCAAGCTGGTGTGGACGCGCCCGACCGTCGAAGGCCACATGGGCTATCGCTATGAGAACGGCAAGGAAGTCGAAAACGGCATTTCCGGTACGACCAACGCCACCTGGGAAGGCGACCTGTGGAAGACCGGCGGCGCCGCCACCTGGAACGGCGCCACCTACGATCCGGAAACCAACCTGATTTTCGCCGGTACCGGCAATCCGGCCCCGTGGAACAGCCACCTGCGCCCCGGCGACAACCTGTTCTCGTCCTCCACCGTGGCCATCGACGCCGACACCGGCAAGATCGCCTGGCACTACCAGAACACCCCGCACGACGGCTGGGACTTTGACGGTGTGAACGAGTTCGTTTCCTTCGACTACAAGGATCCGAAGAGCGGCAAGATCGTCAAGGCCGGTGGCAAGGCCGACCGCAACGGCTTCTTCTACATCAATGACCGGACCAACGGCAAGCTGCTCAATGCCTTCCCCTTCGTGAACAAGATCACCTGGGCCAAGAGCATCAACCTCGAAACCGGCCGCCCGAACTACATTGAAGAAGGCCGCCCCGGCGACCCGACGCAAGGTGTGGACGGCAAGAAGGGCAAGGTCGTCTTCTCGGCGCCGTCCTTCCTCGGTGGCAAGAACCAGATGCAGATGGCCTACAACCCGGGCACCGGCCTGTTCTACGTACCGTCGAACGAATGGTCGATGGACATCTGGAACGAACCGGTGTCGTACAAGAAGGGTGCCGCTTATCTGGGCGCCGGCTTCACCATCAAGGCCCTGAACGACGACTACATCGGCTCGCTGCGCGCCATGGACCCGCAGACCGGCAAGATGGTCTGGGAAAACAAGAACTACGCTCCGCTCTGGGGTGGCGTCCTGACCACGGCTGGCGGCTTGGTCTTCTACGGTACGCCGGAAGGCTTCCTGAAGGCGCTGGATGCCAAGACCGGCAAGGAACTGTGGTCCTTCCAGACGGGTACCGGCATCGTTGCACCGCCGGTCACCTGGGAACAGGACGGCGAACAGATGATCGCCGTGACCACCGGCTGGGGCGGCGCCGTGCCGCTGTGGGGCGGCGACGTCGCCAAGCGCGTGAATTACCTCGAACAAGGTGGTTCCGTCTGGGTGTTCAAGCTGCACAAGGGCTAAGCGTCCCTACCGCGGGCACTGCGGTGCCCGCCCGAAACGGCGCGACGACTTCGGTCCTCGCGCCGTTTTTTGTCTCCTGGCAACTGCGCGCCCCGGCGACCAGAAATGCTCAATCAATACAAGCAGTCGCAATTCAGTACAATGCGACCCGCAGCTATCCATCAAACCCGGAACAAGAAAGAACCCTCTGCCGATGCATGTCCAGCAGACACTCAGAATCACGGCGATCGTACTGGCTGGCATGCTGCTCGCCTCCTGCGCCAGCGAAATGCAACGGGCCGAAAACAAGGCGCTTGAGCAGCAGCTGGATACACCGGTCACCGTTCAGGTCAGCACACCGCCCTTCGATGAAGCCTATGCGAAAGCAGCCCTGGCCAAAGGGAGCAGCACGATCAAGGGAGTGGTTTTTCACAAGATCGCGAATGGCGGCAAAGAGGCCGGCCGGGATGCCGGCCTGCTGAATTTTGCGCGGGGAACGCCGATGCCGAATGTAAAGGTATTCCTTTACCCGGCCACCGAACATGCCAAGGAACTCATCCGCCTGGAAAATGAGAACCGCTCGGCGCGCGCCTGGCGGAAAGTACAACTGAAAAGCTTTGCCGGCGACCCACGCGTCTCCAGCTACCGGTTAATGGCCACCTCCGACGCCAATGGCCTGTTCGAATTCACCGAGATGCGCCCGGGCAACTACCTGCTTGTCACCGACAACTGGGACATCAACTCAAACGGCCAGGAAACCGTTCCCGTCGGCCACAGTTATCAAACGGCTGGCTACGTCGTCAACCGCTATGGCGCCACCGAGATTCCAAAAATGGTCATCCATACGGAGGACCGCCACTTCAGGGTAAGGACCGAAGTCTCGTTCAACGACGTGATCAATGTTCCGGCCAACAATACCGTGGTCAAGGTCGAAGCCCGCATGCGGCCGGCCCGCTAGGGCAGCGCTGCAGACGGTGGCAGGTGGGTAAGGCTGACGATGCAAGCCGCTGCCGGAAACAGGGCAAATGCCGAATAACGCCTGAGTTGAACCGAGTGTTCGAATTTGCACCACTTGGCTGTTGCATTGTGGAGCACCTCTGTTCCTTGCCCGATGCCGACATGACGATGGGCCGGCAATATAGCGCGGGCCAATCAGCCTTCGGGCAGCCCTGACCGGGGCATCCGGCCGGATCGACACCCGGCCCGGGAACTTGGCAAGGGACTTGCGTAAGCCTGAACAAGGCTCATCGGCCAGAAGTCGCCCCCGCGCGTGGCTTGACCGTCTGTTGAGCAATCCCATCCTTGAAGACCGGAGACATGCAATGAAAAAATCCACCCTCAAATCCGGCCTGGCCGGGCTGCTGATGCTCACTGCCGGCGCGCTGGCCAATGCCGCCGAGCACGCCACGCCGCGCGAAGCGCGCGCCCTCTTTGACCAGGCCGTCAAATATCTGCAGGCCAATGGCCCGGAACAGGCCTGGAGCGCCTTCAACAACAAGAAGGGGCCGTTCGTGAAGAAAGACCTCTACGTTTATGTCATCGACCGCCAGGGCGTCTATGTCGCCAACGGCGCCGCGCCGGACAGCCTGATCGGCCTGAAGGTGCTGGATACCGTCGATGCCGCCGGCGAACCGCTGTTCCGCCAGATGATCGCCGTCACCGAGAAACAGGAAGAAGCCAGCATCCGTTACGTCTGGCTCAATCGCAAGAGCAACCACGTTGAACCGAAAGTCGCCTGGGTGCATCGCGAGGGCGAATACATCCTTGGCGTCGGCTATTACGCACCGCGCTCGACGGCCGACGATGCGCGCAAACTGCTCGACCGGGCCAGTGCCCAGATCAAGGCGCAGGGCATGGCCAAAGCCCTGGCCAGCTTCAACGATGCGCGCGGCCCCTTCGTGCATGACGATCTCTACGTTTTTGCCGTCAATCTGAAAAGCGGCAAGTTCGAGGCGCACGGCATGAATCCGAAATGGACCGGCACCGACGCCCACGACCTGCATGACGTCGAAGGCCACCCGCTGATCAAGGAAATGCTGAGCCTGGCCAGGAGCAAGGGCGAAGGCACAGTCGATTACGTCTGGCGCAACCCGGTGACCAACGCCGTCGAGAAAAAGCGCACTTTCATCCGCCGCGAAAACGGCAGCCTGATCGGCGTCGGCTTTTACCGCGAATAAGCCCCGCGCCGCCGCTCCCGGAGAAATCCGGGCAAACTCCCCACGCTGCAAACCGTGGGGATTTTTTTGCCCGGCCAACCGGAATGCCATCTTGATATTCCATTCGATTCACGTCACGATGCCGGCCTCAAGCCCATTTTGCGGCTTCCTCACCTGCCCGCCGTCATCATGCCCATCTTCCCCCGCCTTTGCCGTCCCCTGGCCAGCCTTGCCCTCCTTCTCTGCTCGGCGGTTCTGGCGCCCGGCGCGCTGGCCGCCGACGATTTCGAGGATCCCGGCTTTCGCATCCGCCAGCTCGACAAAAAGTTCCGCGCCGACCTGGCCGGCGACAGCCAGCTCAAGCGATGTCAGGACGAGGCGCTCAAAGACTATCTGTCCGGCCATCTCGGCGAGTTTCTCAGCCTCCACAACCTGATCACCGACATGGCATTCAAGCTGACTTCGGAACGCCTCAGCGACATGCCGGAAGATCGCCAGGAGAAGCTGAAAGCGGAATTTGCCAAATTCATCGTCAGCGACAACTTCGCCGCGCTCAAGCTGGCCTGCTCGGCGAAAAAGCTGCAGATTCTCTCGCGCGACGTCGATTTCACCGTCAGCCGCGTCGAAACCAGCCTCCAGCCGAAAGGGCGCAAGCCGGTACGGGTCAATTTCCTGCTGCTGCGCGGCTGGGACAAATGGATGGTCGCCAACGTCGGGGCCGGCCAGACGTCCCTCTCCGACAAGTATCGCGAATTGCTCGGCCCGGCCATCGCCACCGGCGGCTACGAGGGACTGCTCAACCGCCTGATCAACCTGAACATGTAAGGCAGCCCCGGCATGGTCGCCCTGGTCCTGCTCCCCGGCCTCGATGGCACCGGGCGGCTGCTCGCCGATTTCGCCGCCGCCTTCGGGCCGACGGTGGAGGTCATCATCGCCACCTATCCGCCCGACCGGCCGCTCGATTACGCCGGGCTGGAGCCGATTGCCCGCAGCTTCCTGCCGCCAGACCGGCCCTATTTCCTGCTCGCCGAATCGTTCTCCGGACCGCTCGGCATCGCCATTGCCGCCGCCCCGCCACCCGGCCTGCTCGGCCTGATCCTGTGCAGCTCGTTTGCCCGCAACCCCGTCCCGCTAGCCGGTTTCCTGCGCCCGGCGCTTGACTGGCTGCCGCTGGGGCGACTGCCGCTTGGCCTGCTCGGCTTTTTCCTGCTCGGGCGCTTCAGCTCCTGCCGGCTGCGCCGAGCCCTGGCCAGAGCGCTGGCCCGGGTCAGCCCCGCCGTCTTGCGGGCCCGCATCCAGGCGATCCTGGCGGCAGACGTTTCCGGGCTCCTGCCCGACATCCGGCTACCGCTGCTCTATTTGCGGGCCAGCGAAGACCGCATCATCCCGGCCGCCGCCGCTGAACTGGTGCTTTCCCTGGCCCCGCAAACCCGTCTCGTCGAATTCCCGGCCCCGCATTTCCTACTGCAGGCGCAGCCTTTACCGGTCTCATCCGCGCTCACCCGCTACATCGATGAGATGGTGCGGAATATCGCGTGAGTCGACCAACTCGGCATAGTGATAATGAAAAAGTCATCAGACAGACATCGGCCAGGAGCGGACTGTCAGTAATGCATCTCCAAAGCGGTCATTTCTCAATGATGCTTCTCGCGCAGACAATGCGGTGCATCTGTTGGGCATATTCGAGTTGTTATACTGACAGCAAAAAATCGAAGTAATTGAATGGCCCGAAATTAAAGCCTCCTTTTCAACGTTATCAATGTCAATTATTGGAGGTCATGCAGTGAGCGCGACGCTTGAATATCAAAATGATATCGGAATTGTCAGTGTTGACGCATCTTCAAATATTGCTAAAGGAGTTCTAGGGGGAGCTTGTGCGTTGGTCGCATCCATACTCATGGTTACTCTCAAAGAACCACTAATACTCCGGGTAATTGGATGGCTAATTCTTGGACTGATCCCGTTTTTCATTTATGAGTTGATAAAAAGCACTCCAAAATTGAAGCACTCGTACGAGGTCAATCGGAAAGAAATGTCAGTTAAACGCACCAGCTCTGACGGTGTTTCCGAATCGAAAGTAGTCGGCAAATTTCAGCAATTGCAAATATTCCGAGTTAACCCGCCAGGGGAACGGAACAGGCTCTATTCGCTTCAACTCGTTTGCGAGCAAGGGGTAATTGCGCTGTTCTCATTGCGCTCTCTCCAGGAGGTTAACGCTCTAGGGACATCGCTATCCGAGTGGCTTGGCATTCCGCTGTCCCCCTGTCAAGACATGGCCTTTACAAGCGCCATATGTCAGCAGTTGCTTTTCCCTCGCCATAACCCATGGGCACAAAAATGAACTCTAATTTTCCAATCTGCGCTGGCTGCGGGGCGATGATTTGGCTCGTTCCTGAGTGACCGCTTTCCAATAGTAGCTATGGCCGGTTAGGGCACACTGCTGCCGTTCTGCTCGGCCGGTCAAGTTGATGATTTCGTCTGGTCAGATCGGATGCGATTCAGTGGCCAACACAACAGTGCGACTCCGCAACATGGCCAGGCCGGACCGCAATCACATCGGCAGCAACCGGCAATAATTCAGGCACTTCGCTTCGGTCGCCGCAAGCGCCGCCAGCCGATAACCACCCCGGTCACGCAGAGCGCAAAGCCACCAGCGCTGAGTGATACCAGCGCGATATCCCACGCCGGTCGGGAATTGGTCCAGCCCCAGGCATCCCAGCTATGCAGAAAGTTGAACAACCAACGCTTGAGGCGCCCGTTGTCGTCGATTCGACTCTGGATCCCTCCGCTATATGGATCCAGATGCAGCCAGGTGTGTTGCGGATCGTCATAGGCGACGCGCAAGACGGGCAGGCGACGTTCCACATGGCCGCTCATGGTGTGCGGCCGCCGGGCGTAATAATACGTGTCGTAACTTTCCAGGCGCTCAACGCTTTTTACCTTTGTTCCCGGCATCAAGCGCTGCGCCACTTCAGTCATCTCGACCTCGGAAAAGCGTGCAAAGGGCTTCGCCGAACGATCGTCGGCGGCCAACAACACCGAATGGCCGTCAGCTGCCTGCAACAGGTAGTACGGGTGTCCATTGAACAAACGGAAGGACAATTCCCGCACCGGGAAGCCGGCTCGGGAAATGGCTTCTGATGCCGAAACCAGGGGACTGGCCTGGTCGAGACGAATTCCGGCCAGGATCCGGGTATCTGGCTTGGTCCCCGAACTCTCAAACACTTTCCATGGATTCATCGACATCAGGCCGCTGAATATCCAGGTGATGGTCACCAGGCCAAATACCAATCCGGTCCAATGGTGCCATTTCATCCAGGCAGCCCGGTAAGGGCTGCGTGAACCACTTCCGTAGGTGCCATGGAAGCGCCAGCGCAACAGGCCGACCCACAGGCCGATAATGCTCAGGAGCGTCCCGAACAGCGACAGGTAAATGATGATATCGGCCCGCCAACGGTCCAGCCATTCACCTTTGAGCGGGTACAGCCAATGCAGGATGGAGCCACCCCAGTTCCAGATTCGCTCGACCCGCGTCGAATCACGGATCACCTCCCCCGTCCGCGAAGACACATACAGCTCCGTGCCTTCGGCATCATCAAGCGCCAGCAGATGGAGCGGACGATGGGTATCGAGGGCGCGCGATACGGAAAATATGTCTCCGGAGATGGTTTCGAGCAAACGTGGATAACGGTCCGGCGCAAAATACCGGGCGACCTGGATGGCATGTCTGCTATCGAATGAACTGACCAGGGCGCCACTCCGGGCATTTACTGCAAACGTTCCGCGCTTTGCTTCGCTGACCAGCCAGTACGGCGTATCACCCAGCATGGCCAAGCGAAACTCCGGTGTCGCCTTGCTCTCCAGGCCGGTCGCCAGAAGAGCCTGCTGCGGACTGACGCAGCAGGCCTCCGGCAAGACCAGATCAGGCAGATGCGCCAGACGCTCGGCGGGAGTCAGCTTGGGATAGCCGACATACATCATGACCACGCCGGAGAAATACCAGATCGCCATGAACAGGCAGAGAACAATGCCCAGCCAGCGATGCGAGATGTAAAGCCAGCGTTTAGCCAGACTCAAGAGACGCATTTCTCGCCGCCTCAGAACTTGCTCTGGAGTACCAGTTCAAAGGCTCTTGGCTCGCCGATACGGACCTGTGCCCCCCCGGAAACGATATACATCTCGTCGGTCAGATTGCGGCCGCGCAGCGTCAGCGTGTTATTCCGGTCCAGCTTGTAGGCCAAGCTGGCACCCAGCAGGGTATAGGAATCAAAGCGCTGGGTATTCTCGACGTTGCCGAAACGATCCCCGACATAACGGGCTTCCACGGTAGCCGACCAGAATGCGTTGGCATCCCAGGTCAGGTAAATATTGGAAACAAGCTCGGGGATATTGGTCGGCCGGTTGCCGGCACGGGAAACTGCAACATTACCGACCTTCTGGATGAACTTGTCGTACTGGGCTGACAACACGGCCAGATTGCCCTGCAAACGCCAGTGCGGACTCAGGCGAACGCCAGCCTGCGCCTCGATCCCGCGCGAGGATTGCTCTCCGATCGGCAAACTGACATTGGGATTGCTCGGATCAGGTGTCGACAAATTCTTGCGCACCAGCTGATAGGCGGCAACGGTGGCATTGCCACGCCCTTCCAGAAAATCAAACTTGCTGCCGAGCTCGACCTGGTTGCCGGTCGTCAGCCCCCAGTCCTGAATCGGACCATAGTTGGTGGTGGTCAAAACGCCCGCCGGAGGGTCGGCTGCCGTGCTGTAGGTCAGGTAAGCATTGGCCCCCGGCGAAATGTCGTACATCACCCCCAGGCGCCCGGTCAAAGGCTGATAATTTCTTTCGAAGAAGCGCGGATTGGCGGCATTGACCGCACGGAAATTTTCGACTTCCAGCTTGATCTCTTCCCAGCGAAGACCTGAAATCAGCCCCCAGTCGGTCGCGAATTTGGTCAGATTTTCGACATATAGGGCCTGCGTCGTCACAAGATTGGTTCGATCCGGGTTGGTGGCCGGCAGGACACCTGGAATATCAAAGAAATTCCCTGTCGTGAAGTTGTACGGATCAACCGTATCGACCGGCGAGATGCTCGGCGAGGGGTAACGTGTTTGCTTGTTGCTGCTGAAATCGAAACCAAAAGACGAGGTGGAGGGCATGCCGAACAATTCCCCCTTGTGCAGCAGCTCAATCTTGTTGCCGAGCAGACTCTGCTTGTGTTTGGTCGGAAAGGCCGAGCTGCGCGTCACCAGCGTATTGGTCGGGTCATAGCGATACTGCTCGACATTGCCGTACTCACGCTCGGCCGTGTAGTGATAGAGCGTATTCTTGATTTGCGTGCTATCTGAAACACGGTAGTCAGCAATTGACCGGAACCATTGCACGGACTGCTTGTAATAGCCGTCAGCCGCATTGAAATTCTTGTAACGAATCGCCGGATCAAATTTCCCATCCGTCGTCGGGTTCAATAACGGCGTACCCCAGTAGGGCGACTGATCCTTGTTCTGATATTCCCAGGCCAGGGTATGCGACAGCTCTGGCGTCAGGTCCCACAGCCATGAACCAGCGAAGATCAGGGATTTTGCATCGGTCCGGTCAACATAGCCGCCGGTTCCCTGAACGCTGATGTCGGCACGCAGGAAATGGCGCGAATCGGCGTTGCCAAGGCGGCCATTTACGCCATAGGCCAGCTGATACTGATCGAAACTCCCGGCGCGAATCAGTGCTTCCTGAGCCAGCCCCTGACGATTTGCGAGCTTGCTGATGTAATTGACTGCGCCGCCAACCGCACCGGAACCATAGAGCGAACTTGAAGATCCGCCCAGCACCTCGACGCGATCAAGGTGCCAGGAATCCACCGGAAAAGTCGAAATAATGTAGCCAACGTCGATTCCGTTGAACATCTGGGTAATCTGGGAGCCGCTGAAACCGCGATAGGAGAGAACGCCGCCGGTACCCGGGGAGCCGTGCTCGGTAATCCCCGGCGCACTGGAAACCGCCTCGATGGTATCGCGCACGCCGCGCTCTTCAAGCGTCTCACGATCAAGAACATTGATGGTTGCGGCAGTCTGGCGTGGCGTCAGACCGAGTCGGCTACCGGTCTGAGCCGAAGTATCCAGCGGCAAACTGGCATTTGGCAGATATGAAGAAGCACTGACCGTAACTTCCGACAACACGGTCTCTTCCGCACTCACCGTGGAACAGAACAAAGCAAGTGGCGCCACCAACTGACCACAAACCACACGACAACGCCATCCCAAAGAAATGTGCGAAGACATTTATTTCCCCATTATTTGAATGTGATATTTATTCCTGCCCGCCCCGCGAGTGCAGCGGCGCCGATTCTAGTTCGATATCTTTTTGCTCCCATGCGACATATTGTCGCGGCATGAAAACCGGAGAAATCGATCAGCTATCCGACGAATCATGTATTGATATCCCTGCGCATTCACCGGAAAATGCGCCCGGACTATGCCAAATGCGCAAAACCCCCACCGGAGCATGGAGTTCCCCTTGTCACCCATTAAAACCGCAATTTCCCTGCTCGCCGCATTGCTGTTCTGCATCGCGCCAGTCCATGCCGAAGAGCCCACAGCGGCTTCGACGAGCGCCGAAAATGTCGCCCGCGTTGTCCAGGCGCAGCACGCCAGATGCATCAGGTTTGCCGAGGGCTATGTCGGCCAGGAGTTCTTTATGGCAGCCCTTGCCAATCGGCCGATCAAGGCCGAGACGGTATGTCGTTGCGCCGAACAGAAGCTGGCGGAAGATCCCCGCCTGGCCGACCACTGGGCCATGCCGGAGGATCAGTTGCTCAAGCTCTTCGATGACCCCCGCCTTTTTTCCTATGTCATCACGCGCCTGACCCTATCGACGCAGATGTGTCTTGCCACGGAACTGGACATCTCGCTGCGTAGTGCCGAGCTTCCCGCTGCGAAAGTTCAACCGTAAGGGATGGAAAAAGTGCCCGCGCGCTGCCCCGCCGCCTCTCCGGATAGCGCTCCGCCGGCCGGGGCCAGACAGCTGTTGCCGCTGCTTGCCGCCCTCCTGCTCAGCCATCAGACGCTGACCGGCGCGGCGGTCATTCCGGCCGGTGAATACGAGATGACGGTCGGTGTGGCCGGTCAGCAGATGAGCTCCCGGGTCTGCTATCGCGCCAGGGATGTCGAGATTCTCCCGGCCCTCATCCTGATGCTGGAAGATCGCAAGCTGCGCCAGGACTGCACGGTAGAAATCCTGGAACAGGACGAACGCAGCGCCAGGTGGCGGATGCGTTGCCAAACCCCGTTCATGACGCGCAATACCAGTGGCAGCATCAACTGGAACAACACTTCGTTCAGCGGCCAGGCCTTGCGCAGCATGGACAATATCCGGACGGAATTTCCCTTCGCGGCCAGCCGCCGCGGCCCCTGCCGGGACCAGCGAAACAGCGCATTTCCATTGCGCGTAAGCCAGCTGGATATCCGGTAAAAACCGGCTGGCCCGGCCGGCGTTTTTGTCTCCTTCTTTCTCGATATATCGATTGCCGACCGCCTTGTCGCGGTAGATACTTGCCTTAGCAGATGGCACAAGCCTGCGCCATCTGTCCGGTAGAGCAGGGATGTCGGCGCTTGCCCCGACTACCCGGCCGCAATCCGTGGAGAAAGGGAAATCGTCATGTTTGCGCTATTGAAACGACTCAGCATCCGTAACCGGATCTGGGGCATCGTTCTGATCTTTATCTCCAGCATCCTGCTGGACAGTGCGGTTGATGTCACAACCCTCAGGGAAACACTGCACCAGGAAAAGGAAGCGACCATCCGCCAACTGGTCGAGAGCGGCTATGCAGTCCTGGCCCATTACGAAAGTCTCGAACGCGATGGCAGTCTGAGCCGGGAGGCCGCCCAGACGGCAGCCATCGCCACCATCCGCAGCATGCGTTACAACGGCCGCGAATATTTCTGGCTCAACGACGACCAGGTGCCATCGCGCATGATCATGCACCCGATCTCGCCGGCCCTCGAAGGCCGGACACTGGCCGGCAACGAGTTCAACTGCGTGACCGCCCTGCGCCCCGGAACGAGCGGTCCTTTCATCCCGACCGACGGCCGGAAGAACCTCACCGTGGCCTTTGCCGAGGTGGTCGCTGCGACCGGGGCAGGCTATGTCACCTACAACTGGCCCAAACCGCAGCAAGCCGGCAGCAAGGCCGGGGAAACCTTCCCCAAGCTCTCCTATGTCAGGAAGTTCGCTGCCTGGGGCTGGATCATCGGTTCCGGGATCTATATCGACGACATCGATGCGGCAGTCCAGGCCAGGACCAGCCAGCATCTGCTGCTCCTGTTCGCGGTAGCCGCCGCCCTGTTGCTGCTCGCCAGTCTGATTGCCCGCAGCATCACCGTGCCGCTGCATGCCACGATGCGCGCCATGCACGACATCGCCCGGGGCGAAACCGGCCTCGATCAGCGGCTGGCCGTCGACGGGCACAGCGAAATTGCCGAACTGTCCGGCAATTTCAACGAAATGCTCGATCACATCCAGGCCCGCGACCAGGCCCTGCTCAAACATCAGGAGGGTCTGGAACAGGAAGTCGAGAAGCGCACGGCCAGCCTGCGCGAAGCCAACCGCCAACTGGATGCCGAACTGGTCGAGCGCCAGCGCATCGAGAAGATCATCAACGAGAGCAAACACCGCATGCACGCGCTGCTCGATGCGACCGACGAAGCCGTGTTGCTGCTCGCGCCAGATGCCAAGATTCTCGAGATCAATACCTTTGCCGCCCGCCGCCTGGACAAAACACCCCGGCAGATGGTCGGAACCAATTTCTTCGATTACATGCCGGACGAACCGGCCCAAACCCGAAAAACCATGCTCCGCACCGTCCTCGACAGCGGCGAGGCCGTCCACTTTCAGGAGCAGCGCGGCGCAACCTGGTTTGACAACAACCTGTATCCGGTCAAGGACGACAACGGGGTCGTCGAGAGCGTTGCCGTCTATGCCAAGGATGTGACCGAGCAACAGCGCATCAAGATGGACGAGGAACTCTTCCTGCAACTGGGCACCGTGCTCATGCGCTGGGGTGTCGACTCGCGGGCCATCGCCCAGATTTTCTGCGATGGCATTCTGCCCATGTTCAACCTGGATGCCGCCTGCATCGCGGTGACCGGCCGGGATGGCCAGCTCGTACTGGCCGCCGCCTCGGGCAACGTGAGCAGCGATGGCATCGAACAGATCGTTGTCAGCCGCAGCGCAGCCGCGGCCTGCCAGCCACTGGCCACGGCCATGAGCAGCGGCCGGCATCAGGTGGTGGCGCTCGATGAGACGAACTGCGCGCTCGGCAAGGCAATCCACCTGGCCGCAGGTGCCCGTACCGCCATCCTGCTCCCCCTGAACATCCATGGCGCCTGCTGGGGCATCCTCGCGCTGTATGGCAAGGAGCCCGATCAGTTCGCTGACAGCCTGTTGCAGCAGCGCCTGCTGGCCAGCACCAACCGCCTGGTCATCACGCTCGAATCCGCCCTGCGCCAGGAAAGGCTGGCCCTCTTCGACCTGGCACTGGCCGAAGTCGGCAATGCGGTGCTGATCACCGATGCCGAGGGCAAGATCATCTGGGTCAATCGCTCACTGAGCCTGCTTTCCGGCTATTCCGACGGAGAACTGCTCGGCCAGCCGCCCCGGCTGTTCAACTCAGGCATCCAGAATGCGCAATTCTTCGAGCGCTTCTGGCAAACCATCATGGCCGGCCAGACCTGGCGCGGCGATATCGTCAACCAGCGCAAGGATGGCAGCCGCTATACCGCCAACCAGATGGTGACGCCGCTGTTCAATGCCGAGGGCAAGATCAGCCACTACATTGCCGTGCTTGAGGACATCAGCGAACGCAAACGCCAGGAAGAGGAGCTGCAGCAGAACTACGAGCATTTGCGGGCCCTCAACGAGCAACTGGAAAATGCCCAGAACCAGCTGCTGCAATCCGAAAAAATGGCCTCGATCGGCCAGCTGGCGGCCGGCGTCGCGCACGAAATCAACAACCCGATCGGCTTCGTCAATTCCAACCTGAGTACGCTGAAAACCTATGTCGACGAGCTGCTCGGCGTCATTGAGGCCTACAGTGCCGTCGACCCGCTGCTCGCCGATCATCCCGAGCTCAATACCAGCATCGCCGCCCGCAAGGCGCAGGCCGACCTCGACTTCCTGGGTGAAGACATCCACAGCCTGCTCAAGGAATCGCGCGACGGCATCAGCCGCGTCACCAAAATCGTCCAGGATCTCAAGGATTTCTCGCGCATCGACAGCACGGACTGGGCCGCGGCCAATCTCGAACACGGCCTCGACAGCACGCTGAACATCGCCGCCAACGAGATCCGCTACAAGGCCGATATCGTCAAGGAATATACCGGCATCCCCGACGTCGAATGCCTCGGTTCACAGATGAATCAGGTCTTCATGAACCTGCTGGTCAACGCCGCCCAGGCCATCGAAACGCGCGGCACCATCACCCTGCGCACCGGCGCCACGGAGAGTACCGTCTGGGTCGAAATCGCCGACACCGGGCGCGGCATCCCGGCCGAAAACCTCAAACGCATCTTCGACCCCTTCTTCACCACCAAGGCCATCGGCAAGGGCACCGGCCTCGGCCTGTCGCTGGCCTACAGCATCGTCCAGAAACACCACGGCACGCTCGACGTACGCAGCGAAACCGGCGTCGGCAGTTGCTTCCGCATCGAGATTCCGCTGCACCAGCCGGAACACGGCGCCGGAGCCAAGGTCCGGGCTGGCTGAAACAAGCGGTCACCTGCTCGGCGCCCTGAAGAATTACGGCAAGCAGCGCGGCGGCGCCTGACACGGCGCGCGCCATAGCCCGTGGTATTTCAAAAAATCCGGCTCCGGGGTATCGACCACCTGTCTCGACGCGTATCCTTGCCGCCAGACCAGCCGCCACAAAACGCCAGCCATGCCATTGCCGCTCTCCCCGCGTGCCGAACGCTTCTTCCTGCTCACCCTGGCAGGCATCCAGTTCAGCCATATTCTCGATTTCATGATCATGATGCCGCTCGGCCCGATCCTGATGCAGGCGCTGGGCATCGGCACGCATGAGTTCGGTCTGCTGGTCGCCTCCTACAGTTTCAGCGCCGCCGTTTCCGGCCTGCTGGCCGCCACCTTCGTCGATCTTTTCGAGCGCAAGCGGCTGTTGCTCGTCTGTTTCATCCTGTTTATCGTGGCCACGCTGGGCTGCGCCCTGGCGCCCAGTTATCCGAGCCTGATGCTGGCGCGCGGCCTGGCCGGGATCTTCGGCGGCATCATGGGCGCCCTGGTGCAGACCATGATCGCCGACGCCATTCCGTTTGACCGCCGGGCCCGGGCCAGCGGCCTCGTATCCACCGCCTTCTCGCTATCGACGGTGGCCGGCGTGCCGCTGTCGCTGTGGCTGGCCAACCACCTGAGCTGGCGCGCGCCCTTCCTGTTCATCGCCGCGCTGGGCGCCGTATTCCTGCTCATCGGCCTGCGCATCCTGCCCGAACTGCGCCACCACATCAGCGCCGAGAAGCGGGCCCACCTGTTCTCGGCGACCTTTGCCGTGCTCGCCGACGGCAATCACCGGCGCGCCCTGCTCTACTCGACCCTGCTCATTTTTTCGGGCTTCACGGTGATTCCCTACATCACCGTGTATGCCGTCAGCAATGTCGGCATCGACCCGCACGACATTCCCTTCGTCTATTTTTGCGGCGGCGCCGCGACCCTGATCACGGCCCGCCTGATCGGCCACTGGGCCGACCACTACGGCAAGGTAAAGATCTATCGCCGGGTGGCCCTGGCCGCCACGCTGCCCCTGCTCGCCCTGACCCAGGCCGGGGTCGTGCCCCTGTGGGTCTGGCTGATCGGCACGACCAGCCTGTTTGTCCTGGTCTCGGGACGCATGATCCCGGCCATCGCGATCATTGCATCGGCCGCCCAGCCGCAACTTCGCGGCACCTTCATGTCGATCAACGGCACCGTGCAGTCGCTGGCCATGGGCCTGGCGACCAGCCTGGCCGGCTTTCTGGTGAGCTTGGACAGCGCCGGGAAAATGGTCGGCTACCCGCTGGTCGGCTACGTCGCCGTCGCCGCCAACCTGCTGGCCATCGCCTTCGCCTCGCACATCGTCCTGCACGACCAGGCGGCGGCCGGGCCGGCCAGGGAGCCGAAATGAACCCGGCCAGGGTGCTGATCGTCGGCTTGCTTGTTGCCCTGCCGGCCTTCGCGCAGAAAGCCGCCCGGCCGACAGCCCCACCCCGCATTCCCGCGCAGTTTCATGGCGTATGGGGTGACTCGCCCGAAAACTGCCGGCTCGGGGGCGACCAGATCGTCATTCGCCAACACCACATTGTCGGCATGGGCGGCGAATCGGGATGGACATTGCGGCGCATCCTGAAGCACAACCGGAAAAGCTTCACCGGACTCTATGACTACAGCGGCGAGGGCTTCGAGGAAGCCGACATCACCATCCACCTGCGCCGCCTGCCCGATGGAAAAATGCGCTTCGACGATACGCTGTGGATGTTTTGCCGGCGCCATTTTTGAGCATGGCGGAAGTCGCCGGCGCACGGTAAAAGAAGGCTGGGCAATTCGGTCAGACGAAAAAAAGCCGGCCCGTGCTGGCCGGCTGTTGCCTGCGGCTGAGCGCCGGATCAGAAGCGGAAGCGGGAAACGCTGTGCTTCAGGCTGACTGAAACGGCTTCCAGACGACTGGCCGTTTCCGAGACGGCGGCGACGGCACTGGAGTTTTCTTCCGACATCTGGGCAATCGCCTCGACATTCCGGGACAGTTCCACCGAAGCCGAGCGCTGCTCGCGCAGGGCATCGGAAATACCGGAAATCGACGACTGCACGGTCTCGGCCGAAGAACGGATACCCTGCATCGAGGTGCTGGCCCGCTCGGCGCTGGCGACCACTTCGTTGACCACGTTGCGGCTGCTTTGCATGCTGTCCACGGCGCTCACGGCATCTTTCTGGATACCGGAAATCATGGTCGAGATTTCGCGCACCGACTGACTCGTGCGCTCGGCCAGTTTGCGCACCTCGTCGGCCACCACGGCAAAACCGCGCCCCTGTTCGCCGGCCCGCGCCGCCTCGATGGCGGCGTTGAGGGCAAGCAGGTTGGTCTGGTCGGCGACATCGCGAATGACGGTGGTGACGTTGCCGATCTGCTGCACCTGATCGGACAGCGACTGGATCTGGCGCGCCGTTTCATCGACCCGGTGGGCCACATCGACGACCTGCGAGGAAGCCCGTTCGACATCCTTGGCGCCGGACAGGGCGAGCGCTTCGGCATCGCCGGCCCGGCTGCTGGCATCGTCGGCGCTGCCGCCGACGTGGTCGATGCTGACGGTCAGCTCCTCGACCGAGGCGGCGGCCGAAGCCGTCGACTGCGACTGGTTCTCGCTGCTCACCGCCACCTGCTGCGCGGCAATCGACACCTGGCTGGCCGAGGCCTGCACGGTATCGGCCTGGCTCACAATTTCGCGGATGGTCGTCGCCAGATCGCCACGCATCTTGTCGAGCGAGCGCAGCAGGTGGCCGATTTCGTCCTGACTGCCAGCCAGGCTGTTGGCCGACGGGCTGAGATCGCCGGCCGCGATGCGTTCGGCCAGGGCGTTGGCTGAATCAATGCGGGAAACCAGGCTGCGTACGGTGGAAATGCCGACCACGGCGAGCAGTGCTGCAGCCAGCAGGGTGATGACGACGGCGATCCCGTCGGCCCGATCCTTGGCGGCTTCGCCTTCGGCCGCCGATTTCTTGCCGAGTTCGTCGTTGTATTTCATGTGCGCGACCAGCGCATCGTTGAGTTTCTCGGCCAGCGGTGCCGCCGACCTGAGTTCGGCAGCTGCCTCCGCCTTCTTGTGCTGGCGGGACAATCCCAGGATCCGTTCGACATCCTTGTTGTACTCGCCAAACAAGGCACGCTCGGCCTCGAGCAGGTGCTTGTCCTCGGCGTCAGCCAGATATTTTTCGTATTCCCGGAGCGCCTTGTCGGTCATGCCCTGGGCTTCCTGGATTTTTTTATCCGTCTCGGCCATGACTTTGGGGTCGTCGCTCAGCACATGACGATAGACCCGCACCCGTTCCCGGCCAAAGTCGCCAATCACCTCATCGAGGATCAGGATGCTCGGCACCACATTGACGCTGTTGAAATTGGTCGCTTCATAGACCCGGCCCATCTGGTGGTGATTGATGCCGGCCAGCAACAACAGGGCGGCAATCGAAGCAACGATCAGAATGGTCAAGCGCTTGGCAATAGTCATTATTGGCCTCCATGGTTATTGTTTGTTTGCACCATGGTACACAAAAATAGCTATTACTAAACGGATAGTTCCTTTATGTCGAAACCGGCTGGTGAACCGCTTACAACCGGCGAGATGCGCCTGCCTTCCCGGCCCGGCGTGACAAATCGGCTGTTCACCGCATCACCGCCCGGCAGCCAGCCTGCGCCGGCGCACCACGCCTGGACTATCGGATCAATGCGGAAAGCTCAGGGCCGTGACAAAAGTCAAAACCTCATCCTCGCCGGGGCCGGCAATGCGGCCGTTACTGCGCTGGCGCATCAGCGTGACAGTCACCGGCTTGTTGAGGAATTTGCGGATCAGCGAAGAAACCTCGTCGCGGTCGGTGACGAACCAGTCGTCAGCGCAATGGCGATTACAGTAGGCATGGACAGTCCGGCCATTGGCAGCCTTGATGTTGAGCGCCAGGTTGTCGATGCCACCACCGCCGACCAGGCGGCCGGTGAAGGTCTCGGTGTAACGATCAAGCTCCTCGATCCGCTGCTGGTAGGCCTTGACCAGGCAGGCATTGTCCCGGCACTGGTTGCGGCTTTTCAGCCAGGCCCGCTGGCCGGCCTTGAGGCTGTCGATATCGACGCTGGTCTCTGCCGTGTGCTTGTAGGAAAAGGCCAGTTGCTCATCGAGATCCGACAACCGGCTTTCGGCACAAATGGCCTTTTCGACCGGGGTGGACGCTTTCGCGCAATCGAAGCTGGCCGCCTGGGCGGCCAGGGAAAACAGCCCGAACAGGACAGCCGTTGTCGTCTTGCCAAAAATCATCATTCACGCTCCTCGACCGGCCGCGTCCTGGCCCACTGCCAGCGCAGCAACAGGATGGCCGCCCCGGCATGCAGGGCGGCGATGCCACTGCCGATAGCCGATTCGCCATGCAGCGGGAAAACCAGGCTGGTCAGCAAAGCGGCATCCATCGCCGAAAACAGCCAGGGCAGCAGCATGTAGAGCACGAGCATGGTGATCATGAAAGCGCCCTGCGGCCGCCGGGCCCGCGGATTGAAGCTGAAGAAAAGGAGCAGGCAGCAGTCGCGCACCGTCAGCAGAGCGATGACCAGCGGTTGCTGGATGGCGAAATGACTGCCGGTCCAGGCATCCACGCTGCCCGACAGCTCGAAGGTCGCCAGCCCGGCAAGCGGCAGGACCAGGGCGAGCGAGGTCAACCAGGGCGGCAGTTGCAGCAGGACGGAACGCCAATGCCCGGCCGCCGCCAGGCCAAGCAGGCGCTGCCAGACGACCCGGGTCTGCGGCTGGGAAAGCAGGCTGGCGTAGGTCAGCAGCGCGGCAATGCCGAGGCCGGTCAGGCTCAGCGGCAGCTCCGCCTGGGCCGTGAAGCCGCCGAGATAAGCGGTGAGCAGCAGGATCAGGGCCGGCCAGCCCCAGGGCAGTTGCCTGACCGCCAGGTTTTCAGCCATCAGCCGCCAGGCCGCGATGAGCGCGACGGGGGCAAAGACCAGCAGTGTGCCGAGCAGGAAGGACCAGGGGGCGAATTCCTGATGCCACCAGACAATGTCGCGGCTGCGCGCAAAACTGATGCCAAAGCCGACGGCCCACAGACCGAGCACCAGCAGCGCCCACATCCCGCCGCGTTGCGCCAGCTTGCCCGGGTTGCGGCCCAGTTGCAGGTTGATGGCGAGCAGCAGGGCATGCAGCAGGATGCCGCCGAGCACGGCGCAGATCGCCATTTCTCCGGCGTGCGCCCAGCCATCCAACTGCGAAGCCGGGACAAAAACGAGCAGACAGAGGGCGCCGCCATACCAGGCATAGGAAGTGGCACCGGCCAGCTTGCCCCAGGTCATGGCCCAGGGCTGCATGGCGCTCATGCGCTGCTGATCCCAGGTCCTTTCCTGGATTTCCTCAAGGATGCTGGCCCCGGCCGCGTTGGTACCCATGCCGAAGACGATCAGCACGAAGGCGGTCAGTGCCCCGTCGGCCAGGCCGGCCATGAGCTCGCCCTGACCGGAGGAAAGGGCCACGGCCAGACTGCCGAGAAAGAGCAGGAAGGGCATCAGGACAAGGCGGGCGGTTGAGAACTGCAGCCAGAGCTGCCGACGAAATTCCGGGTTCATGACACATTCCTTGCGACAAAAGGACGACAGGCGATCGGCTTGGCCGCCGCAAGAAGGACAACGCAGCAGGCGCTCATGACCGCCCCCCGGCCCTGGCCTGCCGCCCGGCCGCCAGCGATTTCAGGTAGGACTGCTGGAGATTCTCGCTGACCGGGGCAATCACCGTCAGCGCATGGCCGGCCTGCACGCAGGCAGCGACCAGGCGGGCCTGATCCGCCGCCAGGCCGGTGAAATGGATATCCAGCCCGCCTGCATCCTGGCTGCCCAGGCCGATCCCGGCCTGTTGTTCGAGCCAGGCTACAGCCTCGGCGATGCCCTCGGCAAATTCGAGGCGCAACCAGCGCCCGCTGCCGACGGCCAGCGCCGCACCCTTGGCCAGTTCGCGATGCTCGAGGATGTGGCCGCTATCGAGGGCCAGCATGTGGGTCGAATATTCGTCGAGTTCGGCCAGGATATGGCTCGACACGAGCAGGGTCATACCCTCGCCCTGCAAGGTCCGGAAAACCGCGGCCAGCGAGCTGCGCGCTTCCGGGTCGAGGCCGCTGGCCGGTTCGTCGAGCAGCAGGACGCGCGGCGCATGGATGATCGCCTGGGCAATCGCCACGCGCTGGCGCTGGCCGCGCGACAAGGTGCGCACCAGTTGTTCGAGCTTGTCCTGCAGACCGAGGCGGCGGGCGGTCAGCTCGACAGCCGCCGGCACCTCGGCGGCGGCCAGCCCCTGGGCGCTGGCCGCGTAACTCAGGCAGCGCGCCACGCTGAGGTCGCCGTACAGACCAAAATTGTCCGAGAGATAGCCCATCAGGCGATGCGCCTGGCGCGGCTGGGCATGGACATCCAGCCCGCCGACCCGGACCTCGCCGGCCACCGGATTGTCGAGGGCGGCGATGCAGCGCAGCAGGGTCGTCTTGCCGGCCCCGTTCGGCCCGACCAGGGCCGTCACGCTGCCCGCCTCAAGGCGCAGGCTGATGCCGCTCAAGGCCCGATGGCCGGGATAATCGAAGCAAAGGTCAGTGACCTCGATGATGGTTTCGTTCACGTCATTTCCTGGCTGGATGGCTGTCCGCTCATGTCATCGCCGCCAGGCCGGCGGCGAATAGTCGGGCATCATGCCAGAGAGCGTTGCCGCCTGAAAGCGCGGCCTTGTCGGGCCGGACGATGGGCGACGAAATCCATGCAGAACAAATAGCCGCCTGGCGCCCAAGTGCCATTATCATATCGCCCCATTCCACACTCCCCGCCTCCCCGGCATCTGTCGCCCCCCGCCCATGAAAACCTCCCAGCTCGTCATTGCCGCCCTTGCCCTCCTTTTGTCGCCCTGCAGCCAGCAGGCCAGCGCAGCCGGCGAGGCCAGGCTCGAATGGGTCATCGGCATCCCCTGGGGCGAAGGCAACGTCGATGGTGTCGGTGAAGCCGCGCGCTTTGCCGGGCCGCTGATCCTGGCCGCCGATCCGCGTGGCGGCCTGTTGCTTTCCGACCACTATGCCAACACCGTGCGCCGGGCCGATGCCGATTTCCGCGTCACCACCCTGGCCGGCCAATCTGGCGTTCGCGCCTTTCGCGACGGCGAGGCTCATGCCGCGCGCTTCGCCTGGCCAGCCGGCCTGGCGGCCGGCAGGGATGGCAGCATTTATGTCGCCGAGCAGGACAACAACGTCATCCGCAAGATTGCGCCCGATGGCCGCGTCAGCCTGCTCACCGGCAACCCCGGGCAGAGTGGCAATTCGGACGGCCGCGGCAGCCGGGCCCGTTTCAACCGGCCGATGGCCGTTGCCGTCGATGCCGAGCACCGCCTGTGGGTCGCCGACAAATCCAATGACGCCGTGCGCGTCGTCTCGCCGAGCGGTTATGTGACCACCTGGCCGGCCAAGAGCGCGACCAGCGAGGCCGCTGACGGCATGCCGGAAAACACCGGCGACACGAGCTTTCCCGGGATCGAATTCCTCGCCTTCGCACCCGACGGCTCACTGGTCGTGGCCGGCGAATGGGGCGTTTCGCGGATCAAGGGCGGCCAGGCCAGGCGCTTGCTGAACCTCACCTCCGAAGACCGCCGGGAAGAGATCATCAGTGCCTTCTCCAGCGTTCCTGAAGACCGGCTGACGCCCGAACATGCGGCGCAATTGCTTGAAGCGAAACGCCAGGGCGCGCGCATTTCCGAGATCAGCGGCCTGGCCGTGCGCGCCGATGGGACGATTTTCCTGTCCGACAAATCGCAAGGCCTGGTCTTTGAACTCATGAGCGATGGCACCCCCAGGGTGATTGCCGGCCGGACCACCGAGGAGCGCCACAACGGCGCCGAAGGCCCCGCCGCCAGCGCCTTGCTCAACGAGCCGGGCAGCCTCGCCTTCGACCGGCAGGGGCGACTGTTCGTGGCCAACAAGAGCATGAGCGTGCAGCAGATATTGCCGGATGGCGAAGTGCGCAACGTACTCGGCCTGGCCAACTGGTATCGCAAGCGCGACTTCGACCCGGCCAGCCTGCCGCACGGCAGTGCCGATGTGGCGGTCGAAAACGACCAGGGCGAGATTTTTGTGGTGCATCGCCTGAGTGACGAAATCCATCAATTCGATGCCCGCGGCCGCCATCTCCGGCAGTTCGGCAAGAATACCGACATTGGCGCCCCCGCGTCGGCCACCCACGTCGACGGCGAGGCCGAACAGTCACGCTTCCGTTACCCTCAGGACATCGCGCTCGGCCGCGCCGGCGAACTGTTCGTCGCCGACGGCAGCGGCATTCGCCGCATCGGCCCGGACGGCAAGGTCAGCAGCCTGGTCGTTGGGGCCAGAACACCACAACGCCAGGACGGCAGCTTCGAGGAAGCGCGGTTCTTCAATCCCTATCGTCTCGCCTTCGATGGCAAGCGTTACCTCTATGTCCTCGACAACAGCCCCTACGCCGGCGGCGGGGGGGCGCCCGAAGTCGTCCGCCAACTCGACCTCGAGACACAACAGATCAGCACAGTCGTTGACCTCAACAGAATTGCCGAGGCCTATGCCCAACTACCGCCCGAGGCGCTGCCCATGTTTGGCCCGGAATTGAGAGACATCGCCTGTGGCCCCGGAGGACACCTTTACGTCCTCGGCAAACACGGTGATCTCTACACCTGGACGCCGGACGCCGGCCTGAAAATCGCCCATCTGCCGGATCGGCTGACGCCAGCCGGCGAGGACGGCGCAGAAGAAGTCATCCGCAACGCTGAAGGCAAGAAGGTCGAGAACAACCTCATTCGCAGCGCCACGCTGTCCGGCTGGACCGAACACCTGGCCGTCGACGCCGCCGGCAATGCCTACATGACCGATTCTCTGGCCGATCTCGTGCTGCGCCTCGATCCGGCCGGGAATCTCGAGATCATCGCCGGCACGCCGGGCCGCCGCGGCAATGTCGCCGGCCCGCTGCCGGGCTCCCTGGAATACCCGGAAGGCCTGTCGATCACCCCGACCGGCGACCTGCTGATTACCGTCATGTATTCCGGCGTTATCCGCATCCGCCAACCGCAGCAGCTGCGCGGCCAGCGGGTCGTCCCCAGGGAACCGGGGCCGGCTCAATGAAAGCCCGCCGTCCTGACCACTCAAGGCCGCAACGCATGACCAAAGCCGCTCGTCGTTTCCCGCTCCTCACCGCCCTGTGGCTGGCCTGCAGCACACCGGCCTGGGCCGAAATCGAACTTGCCGAGTGGCTGTTTTATTCGATGTATCCGGGTGACACGGCGCACTCGGTGCACCTGTCTGCCCAGCGACTACGCCCGGATGGGCTGCTCGAATCGGCCAGCCGCTATCCGCGCCACGGCGATGAATCCTGGACAGCCGAAGAAGCCCGGGCCGGGTGGTACAACTACACGCCGCGCCTGATCGATTGCGCCACCGGCTTCTCGATCGAAACCGGCGACGAGTTGCTCGACGCCAACGGCAAGCGCATTGCCCACCGCGATAGTGCCGCCCGGTCGCTGGCCGACTGGAAAGACCAACTGGCAAACAAGCTGAGCGGGCACAGCTGGCCGAGCAACAACGAATTCTTCCTGGCCTGCGCCGGTTACGCTGACCAGACGCTGCAGAGCAAACGTCGCCAGTTGATGCAGACGACGCCGCCCCGCCTGAGCTACAAACCCCTGATTGCCAGCTTGCGCACCGACTCGACAGCACTCTTCGAAAAACAGGCCTGGCGCTACGCAATCGACCTCAGGACAAAAGACTTTCCGGCCACGCCGGGGGATCTGTTCGATACCGTCACTCGCCACTACGAGGCCTGGTCGGGCGCCTTCCTGGCCAACCCGAAACCTGCGTCGACCGCCCCCCAGGCGGGTTTGAGCGAGGCTGTCCGGCGCTGGCTCAGCGACCAGGGCGCCGACGTCGAAGACGTATCGAGTCGCGGCGATGGCACGCTGACGTATGTCGACCGTCAGCCGAAGACCACCGACATTCCCTATGAATTGCTCGAACAGCGCCCGGCGGCGGCCGCCGCGGCGAGCAAGGCGAAACTGCGGGTCCGCGTGGACTGCCGCAGCGGCGTGCAGCTGGCCCAGAGCCTGGAGTGGCTGGACGAAAGTGATCACCGGCTGGCGAAGCAAAGCCTGCCGGCCAGGATACTGGCGCAGGAACTCAACCAGCAGACCGCCAATCGCCGCGACCCGCCCACCGGCATCCTGACACCGCCCGACATGTACGATGTGCCGCAGACCGTTTGCCGCGCCGCGGCGGCGCAGTGCACCGACAGCCTGCCGGGCAAGGCGCAGCCGTTCGCCCTATCGGCTGAAGAGGCCACGACCATCAAGCAGGCGGGCTCCGCCGCCGAAGCCCTGCTCGCCCTGCGTACCGCCTACCGCAACTACCGTCAGCGCTTCGTCCCAAGCTGCCGGATCGGCACTCACGACTGACCGACGAGGAACCATCGCCGTGTATCGAATTTTCCGCCTCACCCCGGCCCGACTCGCCGGACTTGCCCTGCTCACCAGCCTGGCGCAACCCTTGTCGGCCGCTCAGGGCGACCTGCCCGACTCGGCCATCACCCAGCTCAACAACTTCCACGCGGGCATGGCCGCCATCCGGATCCGCGGCGCCTGGGGCTTTGTCGACCGCAGCGGCAAGATGGTCATCGAGCCGCAGTTCGACGAGGTCGAGGACTTCTCCGAAGGCCTGGCCGCCGTATCCATTGAAGAGAAATGGGGCTTTGTCGACCAGGCCGGCAAGTTGCGGGTACCGATCGAATTCACCTCGGTCGACACTTTTTACCAAGGGCGCGCCAGGGTTAAGAACAGCGATCAAAAGTGGGGCTACCTCGATGCCGATGGCCACTGGGCAATCCCGCCCGGCTTCAAATATGCCGAACGTTTCGTCGACGGCCTGGCGATGATCGAGAACGAAGCCGGCCGCGTTCAGCTCATCGACCGCAGCGGCAAGGTCGCCCGGACCTTCGACCCGGAATACCGCATCCATGACTTCACCAGAAAATCCGGCGTCCTGGTGGCAACCAAAAGATCCGCTCCCATGCTGCTCAACAGCGCCGGGCAAACCTTGCCGCTGCCCGCCGAAGCCGAAAATTTCGACAGCTACAGCGACGGCTTGCTGCTAGACGGCAAGGAGGTCGATGGCAAAACCCACTATGGCGCAATGGACCTCCAGGGGCACTGGGTGGTGGCCCCGACGCTGAAGAAACTGCAGCCCTTCCAGGCCGGCCTGGCGATCGCTGAAACCGATACCGGCAGCGGCTTGATCGACAAGACCGGCAAGTTTGTCGTGGCCGCCGATTACCAGCGCATCACCCGCATCAAGGGCGGCCAATACCTGGCGCGCCGCAAGGAGGCAGCGGGTATCGACGTTTTCGGCACGGACGGCCGCCGGCTGTTTGCCAGCTCCTGTGCCCGCCTGGCTCACCAGCAACTCGGCGCCTGGTCGGTTTTCCAGAGCTGCGATGCGACCTGGGTACTCGGCCAGGACGGCAAGCTGCATGAACTCCCGCTGACCCTGCCGGAAATTGCCCAGGCCGGCGACTATCTGCTGATCCAGGCGACGGCCGGGCGGATCGTCGACGGGCGAATATCGACGCCATTCACGCTGTTCGGCCCGCAGGGCATCGTCTTGTCGAGCGAGACGTCGGCAGGACAGTACAACTGGGCCATGCTGATCGAAGGCCGCGCCGGCGCTGACAACACCGCTGGCGAAGCCCTGCCGGTCGCCCTCCTGGTCGATCATGCCCAGGGCGTCGCGATCCTGACCCGCGACCAGCGCATCGTGCGCCAGCCCGAGTGGCGCTACGACCCGCAACTGCTCGAATACAACAAGCCGGGCGAAGCCATTGACGGGCCGATGATCATGAAGAGCGACAGCGGCTGGGGAGCCATCGACGGGCAAGGCCGGTGGTTGATCCCGCCCGGCTTCGAGAAACTGCGCCCGTTCACCAACGGGGTTGCCCAGGGGCGGGCCAAGGGCGAGGACATCGTGCTCGGGCGCAGCGGGGCAAGCCGCCCGCTGCCGGCCGGCTTCCGCTTTGTCGAAAGCCTGGGTGGCGAACGTTTTGCCGTCGCCGGCGAGGACGAATCGCGCAACGAACTGCGCATCGAATACGATTTGCGCAGCGGCGAAGAACACCGCGTCACCCGCGAAAGCCGCTATGGCGAAAAATTCCAGGCCGGCCTGAGTCCGGCGCAGGACAAGGACAAATGGGGCCTGATCAATACCCGCGGCGAATGGGTGGTGCCGGCGGTGTACGACAGGAGCCCGGAACCGCTGGAGTGGAACGCAAGCTTTCTCGGCTGGAAAACCGGCAATTACATCAAGACCAGCGATAGCTGGAGCGGGAATATCTCCGGCCTGCTCTCGCCGGCCGGTAAGGAAATCATCAAGCCGACCTTTGCCGACATCACGCTGCAGAACGACACCGGCCTGCTCGAAACCACGGCGCGCCACAGCAACGGGCATGGCCTGATGGCGCCTGATGGGCGCGAGATTCTGCCGGCCGACTACGACCAGATCCGCTTTGCCGGCGACGGCTGGTTGCGCGTCGTCCAGAACGAACGCAAGGGCCTGATGAACGCTCGAGGCGAATGGATCCTCGAACCCGGTCCCTATCGTTTCTATGACCTGGACCGCCGCCCCTACTCACAGGAAAGGGTCGGTGACGAAGATGCCTACATCGACATTGCCGGCCGCATTTCGACACCGGGCAAGCCGCTCGCCGCCCTCGACGACAACCCGGACTACTGGGACCATCGCGAAGAGGAAGGCCGCGCCGGCAAATCCCGCAAGGTTTACTACGGCTTTGACTGGAAACCCCGCGTTTTCCGGCAGGAGGACAGAAAAGGCAAGAACGCGCTAACAGCCAAATACGAACGCGCCGAGCCTTTCTCCGAACAGCGCGCCGTGGTGGTGCTCAAGGGCAACCTCGGCGTCATCGACAGCAAGGGTAGTCTGATTCTCCACAGCGCCTGGCGTTGCGGCAAATACCCGGTTCTGCTTGATGGCAAGGAACGCATTACCTGGCCGAAGAACGAGGGCCCGGGCTGCTGAAGCGGCGCTGGCGAGCGTAATTTTCAGGTGCAATGCGCTTCGCTTATTGCACCCTACCCACCACCCAGGGGTGCGCTCGCCAACGGGCAATGCACCGGTTTCGGACAAATGCCGTCGGGCTGAGCGCTTGCCGCGGGTCAGCCCTGGGGCAAGCGGCTGACCGAGTGCACTGCTCCATATTTGCACACCCGCTGCTCCATTGAACACCCCGACCACGCCACAACGACCGGCGCTACCGGTCGAAATCGCCCCAATCCCCTGATTTAACGAGAAATTCGTCACGGCAAGCCGGTCTCCTGATGGCTGGCACAGCGCATGCAACATATCTGGCACGAGTCACGGCAGCACAGATGTTCAACAAGTCCTGCCGGTCTTCAACCCTTTGTTCGCAACCCAATTTCCAGAATCAGGAGACAACCATGATTTATGCAGCCCCCGGCGCCGCTGGTGCCAAGATCGCCTACAAGGCCCAGTACGAAAATTTCATCGGCGGCAAATGGGTCGCCCCGGTCAAGGGTGAGTACTTCGACGTCATCACCCCGATTTCCGGCAAGGCCTACACCAAGGTCGCCCGCTCCACCGCCGAGGACATCGAGCTGGCGCTGGATGCCGGCCACGCCGCTTTCCCGACCTGGGGCAAGACCTCGCCGACCGAGCGCTCGAATATCCTGCTGAAGATCGCCGACCGCCTCGAAGCCAATCTCGAGCTGCTGGCCTACGCCGAAACCGTCGATAACGGCAAGCCGATCCGCGAAACGCTGAACGCCGACATTCCGCTGACTGTCGACCACTTCCGCTACTTCGCCGGCTGCCTGCGCGCCCAGGAAGGCGGCATTTCCGAAATCGACGAGAACACCGCCGCCTATCACTTCCACGAGCCGCTCGGCGTCGTCGGCCAGATCATCCCGTGGAACTTCCCGATCCTGATGGCCGCCTGGAAACTGGCCCCGGCCATCGGCGCCGGCAACTGCGTCGTTCTGAAACCGGCCGAATCGACCCCGATCTCCATCCTGATCCTCATGGAACTGATCGCCGACATCCTGCCGCCGGGCGTCCTCAACATCGTCAACGGCTACGGCCGCGAAGCCGGCATGCCGCTCGCCACCAGCAAGCGAATCGCCAAGATCGCCTTCACCGGCTCGACCAGCACCGGCCGCGTCATCGCCCAGGCCGCCGCCAACAACCTGATTCCGGCCACCCTGGAACTGGGCGGCAAGTCGCCCAACATCTTCTTTGCCGACGTCATGGACAAGGATGACGGCTTCCTCGACAAGGCCATCGAAGGCATGGTGCTGTTCGCCTTCAACCAGGGCGAAGTGTGTACCTGCCCGAGTCGTGCCCTGATCCAGGAATCGATCTACGACAAGTTCATCGAGCGCGTCCTGAAGCGCGTGGCCGCCATCAAGCAGGGCAGCCCGCTCGACACTGATTGCATGATGGGTGCCCAGGCATCGCAGATCCAGATGGACAAGATCCAGACCTATCTCGAACTCGGCAAGCAGGAAGGCGCCGAATGCCTGATCGGCGGCGCCCGCGCCGAACTCGAAGGCGACCTGGCCGGCGGCTATTACATCCAGCCGACCCTGTTCAAGGGCCACAACAAGATGCGCATCTTCCAGGAAGAAATCTTCGGGCCGGTGCTCGCCGTGACCACCTTCAAGGACGAAGCCGAAGCCCTGGCGATCGCCAACGACACGCTGTACGGCCTCGGCGCCGGCGTCTGGAGCCGTAACGGCAACGTCGCCTACCGCATGGGTCGCGCCATCCAGGCCGGCCGCGTGTGGACCAACTGCTACCACGCCTACCCGGCGCACGCTGCCTTCGGCGGCTACAAGGAATCCGGTATCGGCCGCGAGACCCACAAGGTCATGCTCGACCATTACCAGCAAACGAAGAACCTGCTTGTCAGCTACAGCGAAAGCAAGCTGGGCTTCTTCTAAACGGGTGTAGTCGCGGCCAGCGGCGCACAAGCCGCTGGCCGCGAAGACAGCCGGGCAACATTAGTGCAGTGCTGCACTAGCATCTCCTCCTCTGGCCCTGTTGCGGGCAAACTTGGGGGGCGGGCAACCGCCCCCGCTTTTTCCCGGCTGTTTCCAAAAAAAGGAGAAGGCCATGACTCCCCGCGTTATCGCCACCCCGGCGGCAATCGAACTGATCCGGACATTGCAGGCCCAATACGGTGAGCTGATGTTCCACCAATCGGGCGGCTGTTGCGACAACAGCGCCGCCAACTGCTACCTGCCCGGCGACCTGACCATCGGCGCCCAGGACGAGCACCTCGGCGAGATCGGCGGCGTGCCCTTCTACATCAGCAAATCACAATACGAATACTGGAAGCACACGCAACTGATCATCGATGTCGTCGATGGTCAGGGTGGCACCTTCTCGCTCGAAGGTTCAACCGGCAAGGCCTTCCACACCCGCTCCAGACTGTTTAACGAGGCCGAATGGGCCGAACTGCAGGCCGCCGGCCTGGTCTGAAAGCGCTACCCGAAAGGAACCGAAAGACATGAACAAGCAAGTCATCCCCGCCCTGCTGCTCGCCGCCGCCTTTATGGGCAGCAGCGCCGTCCAGGCCTCCGAAGCGATCATCAAGAAAGCCCGCTGCGTCGCCTGTCACGCCGTGGACAAGAAACTGGTCGGCCCGGCCTACAAGGATGTCGCCGCCAAATACCGCGGCGACGCCGGCGCCCCGGCCCGCCTGGCCGAAAAGGTCCGGCACGGCGGCAGCGGCGTCTGGGGCGACATCCCGATGATTCCCCACCCGGCCGACAAGCTCAGCGACGAAAATCTGGCCGCGGCAATTCAGTGGATACTGGCGCTGGAATAGACCAGCGCCCCGGGCGGGCCGCCGGATATCTCCGGTCCGCCGCCTTGACATCACCCTCTCGGCTATACTTTTCACCTCGTCGAAACAGTGAGCCACGCTTCCCGCCATGCCTTCATCGCCAACGCTGCCGGCGGCCGGGTCTGACCCGGCCGAGCGCATCCGCCTTCTGGAAACGGAGAACCGGCAATTGCGTCAGCAACTGGAGGCGCTGGCCGACGAGCGCACCCACCCCACTCAGCCACGCCATAGCCGCAACAAGATGGGCCTGCGCTCCATCCTCGATCACTTGCCGGCCATGGTCGGTTACTGGGACAGCAACTTGCGCAACTGTTTCAGCAACAATGCCTACCAGATGTGGTTCGGCCTCGATCCGCAAGTCCTGCCCGGCAAACACATCAGGGAGGTCATCGGCGAAGAACGCTACCGCCTGAATCTGCCTTATATCGAGGGCGTGCTGCGCGGCAAGCCCCAACAGTTCGAGCGCGAAATCCCGAGGCCGGACGGGAAGGGCGTTCGCCATTCGCTGGCCAATTACATTCCCGATATCGTCGACGGCGAGGTCTGCGGCTTTTACGTGCTGGTCACCGAAACGACCGCGCTGCACGATGTCCAGGAGGCACTGCGGACCAGCGAGGAACGCTATCGCGCCGTCATCGAGGACCAGACCGAGATGATTTCGCGCTTTACGACGGATGGCAGGTTCACGTTCGTGAACAACGTCTATTGCCGCTTCTTCGGCAAGACGGCCGAAGAGATTCTTGGCCGGGCCTGGCGTCCGATTTGCCATCCTGACGATCTTGCCCTGGTCGAGGCGCAACTAGCCACCCTGTCGTCGGCCCAACCCACTGTCATCATCGAGAACCGCGTATTTTCGGGGTCGGGCGAGGCACACTGGGTGCAGTTCATAAACCGGGGATTTTTCGACGACGCCGGACAATTGATCGAGATCCAGTCGGTCGGTCGCGACATCACCGAGCGAAAACAAGCCGAGGAAGCCCTGCTTGAAGCACACAACCTGATGGAACGGCACGTCGTCGAGCGCACCGAGCAGTTGCGCCGCCTGACCATCGAAAAGGCCCTGGCTGAAGATGGCGAGCGCCAGGCGATTGCCCGCGACCTGCACGACGGCCTGGGCCAGTTGCTGCATGTCGCCAAGATCCGGCTCGACGGCGTTGCCCGGCAGCTACCGGAGGGCCAAGCGGCTGCCGCCGACGAGCTGGCCTCCGTGCTGGCCGAAGCCAGTCGCCAGGTCCGCTCGCTGACTACCCAGTTGAGCCCGCCCGTCCTGCACAAGCTCGGCCTGCTGCATGCCTTGCACTGGCTGGGCGAGGAAATGGGGCGCCTGTATGGTCTGCACGTCGAGGTCAACAGCATTGGCCCCTGGCCTCAGTTGGCGCCAGCCCAGGCCAGCATTCTCTTCCGTTCGGCCCGCGAACTGCTGATCAACGCGGCAAAACACTCGGGGAGCAAGCAGGCCCGCCTGGCCGTCATGGTTACCGCCAGCCAGCTCATCCTGTCCGTCGAGGACGACGGGATCGGCATCAGCAATGTACCGGAGTCCCTGAATACCACACACGGATTCGGCCTGGCCAGCATCCGCGAACGTCTGACCTATCTGGGCGGAAAAACCGAAATAGCCGGTGTGCCGGATGCCGGCCTGCGCATCACGCTGAGCATGCCGCTCACGCCTCATGAAACGGTGGCAAACCCATGAGCATCCGCATCATGCTGGTCGACGATCACCTCATGCTGCGCGAAGCCTTGCGCGGTGCCCTGAATGCAGAACCCGACCTGGTCGTGGTGGCTGAAGCGGGAAGCGGACGGGAGGCGCTGGAAAAACTGGCGCTGGAATGTCCGGACGTGCTCCTTCTCGACATCGCGCTCCCCGACATGACCGGCATCGACGTCGCCACCCGGGCGCTGGCGCGCCACCCAAAACTACTGGTCGTCGCCCTGTCCGGCTATACCGACAAGATTTTTGTCGACGAAATGCTCAGGGCCGGCGGCCGGGCCTACGTCGTCAAGTCGGCCGGCACCCGGGAGCTGATCTCGGCGATACGCGCCGTTCTTGCCGGCCATCTATTTCTTTCCCCGGAAATCACCGGCAGCATGCTCGGCCAGTGTGCTGACGATGCAGCGCAGTCCACCCCGCCGCTCAGTATCCTCGGCCGCCGCGAAAGGGATGTTCTGAAATTGCTGGCGACGGGCATGCGCTCGGTCGCCATTGGTGCCGAACTGGGCATCCAGCCGGCGACCGTCGATGTCCACCGCAGCAATATCAAGAACAAGCTCGGCCTGCGCTCGATCGCCGAGCTGACCCGCTACGCCATCCGCGAAGGCCTGCTGTCGTCCTGACTCGCCACTAACTGTTTTCATATAGTCGCACTACAGGTTTTGCCAATTGTGCGATCTATGCCAAAAGTAATAAGCTCCCTTTCGTCCATTCCCCTTGAAACAACGGGGACAAGGCTCTTGATGGTCCGCTCCCGTCGACCAAAAGCGGCAAGCGAACCACCGGGTTCCAGCGAAGAAGAACAAGCCGGGCAGTACTTGCAGGCCTGGGCAAAAGGGAAGAAAAGCGTGAACGAGAAATTCCCACTGAACTGGATTGCCGTTCCGGCAATACTGGTTGCCTTGATCGGCGCCGCCGGCATTTTGTTCGCGGCTGGCATCTCCCTGACCACGCTGGCACTCGCCGCCCTGCTGCTGGCCCTCGGGGCAGCCCTCGGCTTTCTCGGCATCCGGCATGGACAAGGCCTGCTGTGCAAACTCCAGGCAAGCACGGCTCAGGCTCAGGAAGAACTGCGTCTGGCCGAACAGGCCGCCCACCTGATCGGACTGGATCAGCTCTGCGCCGGCGTCCTGCCGGTCTGGGCCGGGCAGGTGGAAATGGCCCGCGGCCATACCGAAGACTCGGTCACTGCACTGGCCAACCGCTTCGCCGCGATCAACCAGCGCATCGCCAATACCGTGACCTCGTCGCAGGGCGCCTCCGGCGATGGCCTGGTCGAACTGCTGCACGAGAACGAAGTCGAGCTTGATTCGATCATCTCGACCCTGCGTTCGGCCCTGGTCACCAAGGAGTCGATGCTCAACGAGGTGGCCACCCTCTCGAAATTCACCGAAGAACTCAAGCGCATGGCCAAGGAAGTCGGCGAGATTGCCAAACAGACCAACCTGCTGGCCCTCAACGCCGCCATCGAAGCCGCTCGCGCCGGCGAGGTCGGCCGAGGCTTTGCCGTGGTGGCCGACGAGGTGCGCAAGCTGTCCGACCTGTCGGGCGGTACCGGCAAGAAAATCAGCGAGACGGTGGAAACCGTCAATCAGGCGATTGCTGCCACCCTGAGCATTTCGCGCCAGTATTCCGAACAGGACGAGGCGATGGTCGCCCAGTCCGAAGCGGTCATCCAGCATGTCGTCGGCCGCGCCCGGACGGTGGCCCTTGATCTCGCCGCGTCCTCCGACGTGCTGCGCCAGGAAACCCGCTCGATCGGTGACGAAATCTCGGAAGTGCTGGTCGCCCTGCAGTTCCAGGACCGGGTCAGCCAGATCCTCGGCCACGTCGGCAACGACATGGGCAAGCTCAAGGAACGCATCGCGCTGCACGAGAAAGCCCGGGCCGCCGGCGAAACGCCGGTCGCTGTCGATGCTGCGGCTTGGCTCGACGAACTGTCCCATACCTACACCGTGCCCGAACAGCACGTCGTGCATGGCGGCGGCACGCTGAAGACCGTCGCCCCCGCCGACACCGAAATCACCTTTTTCTGAGTATTGCGAGAACCACCATGGCAAAAACCATCATGATCGTCGACGACTCGGCCTCCCTGCGCCAGGTTGTCGCCATTTCGCTCAAGGGCGCCGGCTATGACGTCGTCGAGGCCTGCGACGGCAAGGATGCGCTGGGCAAGCTCGACGGCCGCAAGCTGCATCTGATCATCAGCGACGTCAACATGCCGAACATGGACGGCATCAGCTTCGTCAAGGCAGCCAAGCAACTGCCGGCCTACCGTTTCACGCCGATCATCATGCTGACCACCGAAGCCGGCGACGCCAAGAAGCAGGAAGGCCAGGCGGCCGGCGCCAAGGCCTGGGTGGTCAAGCCCTTCCAGCCGGCCCAGATGCTGGGCGCAGTGGCCAAGCTGGTGCTGCCATGAGCAGTCCTGCTGCCGGCCGCCTCGAAATCAAGGGCGAACTGAATATCTTCACGGCCGCCGAATTGCGCCTGCAACTGCTTGAGGCCCTGGCCGGCAATCCCGAGCTGGAGGTCGATCTGACCCAGGTCAGCGAAATCGACAGTGCCGGCCTGCAACTGATGCTCGCCGCCAAGCGCGAAGCAGCGACCCGCCAGCAGACGCTGCAATTCACCGGCCACAGCCCGGCGGTCTTCGACGCCCTGGAACTTTGCCGGCTCTCTGGTCAGCTCGGCGACCCCGTACTGATCCACTCCCGGTCATGAGCAGGAGACAGCCATGAACATGGATGACGCCCTCCACACCTTCATTGTCGAAGCCGGCGAACTGCTCGAAGACATGGAAGCGGCGCTGTTGCGCATCGAACAGATGCCCGATGACGCCGACACGATCAACGCCATTTTCCGGGCGGCCCACACCATCAAGGGCTCGGCGGGGCTGTTCGGTTTCGACCATGTCGTCGCCTTTACCCATGTCGCCGAGAACGTCCTCGACAAGGTGCGCAACGGCGAAATCGCCATAAGCTCCAAACTGGTGGCCATCTTCCTCGCCGTCGGTGACCACCTGGCCAGCCTGATTGCCTGCATCGCCGCAGGCAGTGAGCCGGATGCCGATTCACAACGCGCCAGCGACGAACTGGTCGCCAAGCTCCAAGCCTACCTTGGTCAGTCGTCGCAATTGAGTTGCCAGGTACCCGCCGCCGAGCCCGACATGCAGCTCGACAAGGAAGGCGGCAACGGCGTCGGTTCCGACAACTGGCACCTGTCACTGCGCTTCGGTCCGGATGTGCTGCGTAACGGCATGGACCCGCTGTCCTTCATCCGCTACCTGGGCACTTTCGGCAGCATCGTCGAGATCGTCACCGTCGCCGATGCCGTGCCGACGCTCGGCGAAATGGACCCGGAAAGCAGCTATCTCGGCTTCGAAATCGCCTTCCAGACCACAGCCGACAAGGCGACCATCGAAGGCGCCTTCGAATTTGTGCGCGACGATGCCTTTATCCGCATCCTGCCGCCGCACAGCCTGATTTCCGAATACCAGCGACTGATCGCCGAATTGCCGCAGGAAGAGCTGCGCCTGGGCGAAATCCTCGTGCGCTGCGGCACGCTGACGGCAAGCGAACTCGACGCTGCGCTCAATCGTCAGGCCGACCATCCGGACGGCCCGGCCCGTCAGCTCGGCGAAGTGCTGGTCGACCAGAAACTGGTGCAGCCGCGCGTCGTCGAAGCCGCGCTCGACAAGCAGAAACAGGTCAAGGAATCGAAGAATGCCGAATCCGGCCTGATCCGCGTCAATGCCGACAAGCTCGACGAACACATCAACCTGATCGGCGAACTGATCATCGCCAGCGCCGGTGCCAGCCTGATCGCCCAGCAGACGGCGAACCCGGCCCTGCTCGAAGCGGTGGCGAGACTTTCCCGACTGATCGAGGAAGTCCGCGACTCGGCCCTGACCCTGCGCATGGTGCAGATCGGCGCCACCTTCAAGCGCTTCCAGCGCGTCGTGCGCGATGTCAGCGCCGAACTCGGCAAGGATATCCGCCTCGAAATCAGCGGCGGCGAAACCGATCTCGACAAGACTGTGGTCGAAAAAATCGGCGATCCGCTGACCCACCTCGTGCGCAATTCCATGGATCACGGCATCGAACCGGCCGAGGTCCGCCTGGCCTGCGGCAAGCCGGCGCACGGCACGCTGCGCCTGAACGCCTACCACGACTCCGGCAGCATCGTCATCGAGGTGGCCGACGACGGCGGCGGCCTGAAGCGTGAACGCATCCTGGCCAAGGCCATCGAGCGCGGCCTGATCAAGCCCGAGCAGCAACTCTCCGATCAGGAAATCTACCAGCTCATCTTCCTGCCCGGCTTCTCGACCGTCGAGCAGGTCAGCAACCTGTCCGGGCGCGGTGTCGGCATGGATGTCGTGCGCCGCAACATCACCGCCCTGCGTGGCACGGTCGATATCGACAGTACGGAAGGCGTCGGCACCACGATGCGCATCCGCCTGCCGCTGACCCTGGCCATCATCGACGGCTTCCTGGTCGGCGTGAATGCCTCGTCTTTCGTCGTGCCGCTGGAAATGGTCGTCGAATGCGTCGAACTTTCGGCGCAGCAAACCGAAGACTCGCATGGCCGCGACCACCTCAACCTGCGCGGCGAGGTGCTGCCTTTTATTCGCCTCAAGCAGCTTTTCGATGTTCCCGAAGTGCCGCCGGTCAATACCGAAACCGAAGAGGATGAGGGCGAAGCCGGGCCTGGAATGGTCCGTCCGGGCAATTCATCGTCTCTGCTTTCAGCGGAAGGCGCAGCGGCCTTGGCCAAGGATCCGGAACTGACCTTCCTGCTCAATCCCGTGCCACGAGAAAACGTGGTCGTCGTTCACTACGCCGGGCGACGAGCCGGCCTCGTCGTGGACAAGCTGATGGGCGAATTCCAGACCGTCATTCGGCCGCTTGGCGAGGTTTTCAATGGCCTCGACGGGATCAGCGGTTTCACCATTTTGGGCAGTGGCAATGTTGCCCTGATTCTGGATGTGCCAGGGCTGGTACGGCGTGTCAGCAGCCGGAAAATCAGTCGCCATGCCTAGGCCGCCATTCACATAGCCGCAGATTGGGGCGGGGACCAGCCAATCAGAGCCCGAATTGAGAATCACGGAAGTAGCCGACGAAATGCAGATAGTTTGAATAAGGAGACTCAAAATGTTCCAGAACGCAAAGCTCGCCAAACTGATAGACGATGCGAACAAGATGGCCGCGGGTGATTTCAGTGTCACGATTGACATGAATAGCAGAGGCGACGTCGCTGCGCTCGCCAATGCCCTGAAGGCCATGCAGACCAACATGCGGAGCCTGATTGCCGAGATGAACCACATGTCGAAGGAGCACGATGCCGGTGACATCGATGTTCGGATTGACGAGGCCAAGTTCACCAACGACTTCGCGCGGATGGCTTCCGGAGTGAATAACATGGTCTTCGGGCACATTGCCGTGAAGAAAAAAGCCATGGCCTGCATCAAGGAATTCGGCGAGGGCAATTTTGATGCGCCGCTCGAAACCTTCCCGGGCAAGAAGGTATTCATCAACAACACGATCGAGCAAATGCGCAGCAACCTCAAGGGGCTGATTGCCGAAATGAATCACATGTCGCACGAGCACGATGCCGGCGACATCGATGTCAAGATCGATGAAACGAAGTTCAAGAATGATTTCGCGCTGATGGCCAAGGGTGTAAACGGCATGGTCTTTGGCCACATCGCCGTCAAGAAAAAGGCCATGGCCTGCCTCAAGGAATTCGGCGAAGGCAATTTCGACGCGCAACTCGAGCAGTTCCCGGGCAAGAAAGCCTTCATCAACGAAACCTTCGATCAAGTCCGTGCCAACCTCAAGGGCCTGATCGCCGAAATGAACCACATGTCGCACGAGCACGATGCTGGCGACATTGATGTCAGGATCGATGAAGCGAAGTTCAAGAATGATTTCGCGCTGATGGCAAAGGGTGTAAACGGCATGGTCTTTGGCCACATCGCCGTCAAGAAAAAGGCCATGGCCTGCCTCAAGGAATTCGGCGAAGGCAATTTCGACGCGCAACTCGAGCAGTTCCCGGGCAAGAAGGCCTTCATCAACGAAACCTTCGATCAAGTCCGTGCCAACCTCAAGGGCCTGATCGCCGAAATGAACCACATGTCGAAAGAGCACGATGCCGGCGACATTGACGTCAGGATTGACGAGAACAAATTCAGGAACGACTTTGCCCTGATGGCCAAGGGCGTGAACAACATGGTCTTCGGCCACATCGCGGTCAAGAAAAAGGCCATGGCCTGCATCAAGGCATTCGGCGAAGGCAACATGGATGCCCCGCTGGAAACCTTCCCGGGCAAGAAGGTCTTCATCAACGAAACCATCGAGCAGATGCGCGCCAACGTCAAGGCGCTGATTGCCGACACCAACATGCTGGTCGCCGCCGCCGCCGAAGGCAAACTCGACATCCGGGCCGATGCCAGCTGCCACCAGGGCGATTTCAGGCGCATCATCGAAGGCATCAACGCAACGCTCGACGGCATCATCCTGCCAGTCAGCGAAGCCGTGGCCGTGCTGGTCGAAATGGAAAAGGGCGACCTGACGATGACCGTCAAGGGCGACTACAAGGGCCAGCTCAAGGACTTCAAGGATACCGTCAACAACACCGTCGCCAAGTTGGCGCAGATCATCGCCGAAGTGAATGCCACGACCGAAACCCTGGCCAGCGCCACCGGCCAGATTTCCTCCACGGCCCAGTCGCTATCGCAGGCCTCCAGTGAACAGGCGGCCAGCGTCGAGGAAACCTCGGCCTCGGTCGAACAGATGTCGGCCTCGATCCGCCAGAACACCGACAATGCCAAGGTGGCCAACACCATGTCGGCCGACGGCACGGCCAAGGCGGCCGATGGCGGCGAAGCGGTGACTGAAACGGTGGCGGCGATGAAGCAGATCGCCAAGAAAATCGGCATCATCGACGACATTGCCTACCAGACCAACCTGCTGGCCCTCAATGCGGCCATCGAAGCGGCGCGGGCTGGCGAACATGGCAAGGGCTTTGCCGTGGTGGCCGCGGAAGTGAGGAAACTGGCCGAACGCAGCCAGGTCGCGGCGCAGGAAATCGGCCAGTTGGCCGGCAACAGCGTCGGCATGGCCGAACGGGCCGGCAAGCTGCTCGACGAAATCGTCCCGGCGACACGCAAGACAGCCGATCTGGTGCAGGAAATCACTGCCGCCTCGCAGGAACAGACGGTTGGTGTCGACCAGGTCAATACCGCGATGAGCCAGCTCAGCCAGATCACCCAGCAGAATGCCTCGGCTTCCGAGGAACTGGCCGCCACCGCCGAAGAAATGAGCGGCCAGGCACTCAACCTGCAGGAACTGATGGCCTTCTTCAAGATTGCCGGTGAAGGCAGGCGAAGCCGGCCGGCCGAGGCGAAAGCCGCATCCGGCAAGCTTCCGGCGCGAGCCACGGCCGGCGCGACGAAGAAAAAGGGCACGACCTCGATGAACGAGGGCGATCTCGATTTCGTGCGTTTCTAGGAGCCGGCCATGCAAGCAACTCAAATCCAGCCAGCCGGGCCGCGTTCGCGCGGCGCACTGGTGGCCTGCGAGCAGGAGGCGGATGAGCAGCAGTATCTGACCTTCATGCTGGGCGACGAGATGTTCGCCATTGGCATTCTGTCGATCCGCGAAATCATCGAGTATGGTTTCGTCACCGACGTGCCGATGACGCCAGCCTTCATCCGGGGCGTGCTCAACCTGCGCGGCGCCGTAGTGCCGGTGGTGGACATGGCAGTACGTTTCGGCCGCGAGGCGCGGGAAAACAGCAAGCGGACCTGCATCGTCATCGTCGACATCGAGGCGCCGAACGGCAGCCAGCAGATGGGCGTCGTCGTCGATGCGGTCAGCGAGGTGCTGGAAATCCCGCAGGCCGACATCGAGCCGCCGCCCGAATTCGGCGCCCGCATCCGCAACGATTTCATCAAAAGCATGGGCAAGATCAACGGCAAATTCGTTGTCATTCTCGACCTGAACCGTGTGCTGTCGGTCGAGGAAGTGGCCGTCGTCGCCCATGTGGCGCAAGCGCCAGCCACCTTCGCAAACGCTTGAGGAGCATCCTTCTGCACCAGGCCGATGCCGGCAATTGCCGACATCGGTTTGTCGCCTGGATGGATTAGGTCATGGCCGAACCCAGCCCGATCACGCATGAGGAATTCACGCTGTTCCGGCGGCTGATCTACAAGATCGCCGGGATCAGCCTGAGCGACACCAAACAGGTCCTGCTCGTCGGGCGCCTGGCCCGCCGCCTGCAACTTTATGAATTCACCAGTTTTTCCGAGTATTACCGGATGCTGGCCAGTGGTCAGCATCCGGACGAAGTGCAGACCATGGTCGATCTGCTGACCACCAACGAAACCTATTTCTTCCGCGAACCCAAACATTTTGAATTCCTGCGCGACGAAATCCTCGCCCGACACAGTTCGCCGGGCACTTTTCGCGTCTGGAGCGCAGCCAGTTCGAGCGGCGAAGAAATCTATACGCTGGCCATGGTGCTCGCCGACAGCCTGGGCGGCGCGCCCTGGGAGGTGGTCGGTTCGGACATCAGCACACGGGTCCTCGAAAAGGCGGCGACCGGGCATTATTCGCTGGCCCGCACCGAAGGCATCCCGCCCGGTTTCCTGCAGAAATACTGTCTCAAGGGCATCCGCACACAGGCCGGCACCTTCAAGATCATTCCCGAGTTGCGCAAACGCACCCGCTTTCAGCAGATCAACCTGACCCTGCCGATCCCGACCGGCATCGGGGAATTCGAAGTCATTTTCCTGCGCAATGTGATGATCTATTTCGATGCCGAAACCAAGACCAAGGTGGTCAATCATCTGCTGCCCCGCCTGAAGCGCGGCGGCCATCTGGTCATCGGTCACTCCGAGTCGTTAACCGGCCTGAACATCGGCCCTCTGGAAGTGGTTCGCCCGACCATCTACCGCAAGCCATGAGCGAGCCCCTCGATCCGCTACACACCGTCATCCTGAATCCCGGCGATTTCCACTTCGGCGGGGGCCATACGCGCATCGCCACCCTGCTCGGCTCCTGCGTTTCGATCACCCTGTGGCATCCCCAGCGCCGCATCGGCGGCATGTGTCACTACATGCTGGCTGAACAGCGCTTGAACGCCAGGCGCTCGCCCCACGCCGAACTCGATGGCCGCTACGCGGACGATGCCATGGCGCTGCTCATCCGTGACATGATCGCCGCCGGCAGCCGACCCGGCGAATACGAGGCAAAACTGTTCGGCGGTGGCAATATGTTCAATATCGAGGGAAAAGGCGAAGCAATGCACGTCGGTTCCCGTAATGTGACGCGCGGCCGGGAACTGCTGGCCGCTCACAAAATCAGTCTGGTGGCCGAACACGTCGGTGGCAACGGGCGCCGCAAATTACACTTCGACCTGCGCAGTGGCCATGTCTGGCTAGCCTTCCCCGAAGGTAGCAACGCTTACATACGGAATTCGCATGAGTGAAAAAATCAAGGTTCTGATCGTCGATGACTCGGCGCTGGTCCGCCAGGTGGTTTCCCAGGCCCTGACCACCGATCCGGGCATCGAAGTCATCGGCACCGCCTCCGACCCGCTGTTCGCCCTGCAGAAAATGCAGAGCCAGTGGCCGGACGTGCTGGTCATCGACATCGAAATGCCGCGCATGGACGGCATCACCTTTTTGAAGAAAATCATGGCTGAACGGCCGACGCCGGTCGTCGTCTGTTCCTCGCTGGCCGAGACCGGCGCGCAGGCGACCTTTGAAGCCATGGCGGCCGGCGCCGTGTCGATCATCACCAAGCCGAAGATCGGCCTCAAGAGCTTTCTCGAGGATTCCTCCAACGACATCGTGCAGGCCGTGCGCAGCGCCGCCCGGGCCAACATGCGGGCGGTACACAGCGCGCCGGCGGCCGTCGCCGGGAAGGATGCCAGCGCGCCGAAACTGACGGCCGATGCCATGCTCAGTCCGGCCACCGGCCACCGGGCACTCGAACGCACCACCGACCAACTGGTCGCCATCGGCACCTCGACCGGCGGCACGCAGGCCCTGGAAGCCGTGCTTACCAAGTTGCCGGCGACCTGCCTGGGTATCGTCATCGTGCAGCACATGCCGGAAAAATTCACCGCCATGTTCGCCGAACGCCTGAACACACTGTGCCAGATCGAAGTCCGCGAAGCGCAGAACGGCGACCGGGTGATTCCCGGCCGGGCACTGATCGCCCCCGGCGGCAAGCACATGATGTTGAAGCGCAACGGCGCCCAGTACGTCGTGGAAGTCGTCGACGGGCCATTGGTCAACCGCCACAAGCCTTCGGTCGATGTCCTGTTCCGCTCGGTCGCCAAGTTTGCCGGCAAGAACGCGCTGGGCATCATCATGACCGGCATGGGCGACGACGGCGCGCGCGGCCTCAAGGAAATGCACGACGCCGGCGCCCGCACCATCGCCCAGGACGAAGCCAGTTGCGTCGTTTTCGGCATGCCCAAGGAAGCCATCAAGCTCGGCGCCGCCGACCAGACCATCGGCCTCGACAACATCCCCGGCGCGATCGTCGGCTACGGGCGCGGCGGCTAGGTTCACCAGAAAGCACGGACCGGACGGCAGTTACGGCCCGTACTTTCGCTATGCTCAAAAAACCTGGTTGCGCAGAGGATCGGCGCGTACGAAACACCAGCTTGCGCTCAAGGCTTTATCGCAGCCAAAGAGTACAATCGGGAGAGGGGTTTCCAAGCTGACAGTAGAGGGAGTCTACTGGCATTGTTCGATTGGGCGCCCAGACAAATCCCTCGCAGGGGATCAAGCAAAGCCAAGAGATCGTATGAATCCAGGGGAAGTCCCGAACAGGGACATAAAACGACGTCCCGGTTTTATTCGCTTGCTATGGATCAGCACAATCCTGATCAATCTTTTCGTGATCAGCGTCGTTGCGCTGTTGATTGAGCAACAGCGTGAGCAGGAAGAACTCCAGGCAAATACGCTCACCGAGAACTACTCCAAGATTCTCGAAGAAGCGCTGACCGGTTTCATTGGCAAGATCGACATCACCTTGCTCTCGGTCAGGGACGAAGTGAGCCGGCAGATGGCCCACGGCGGCATAGATGAAAAGGCGCTGGAAACCTTCATCGCCGCACAGGACAGCCATATTCCCCAAGCCCTTGGCCTGCGCGTCGTTGACGCTGACGGCATCATTCGCTACGCGATCAACGATATAAAAGTCCGCAATGTCAGTATCGCGGATCGCCCCCAGTTCATCCGCTTGCGCGACGAGCCCGAGGCCGGGCTGGTTTTTTCGAAACCGGTGCTCGGTCGGGCGGCACAGAAATGGATGATCACGCTCGGACGCCGGATCAATCACCCGGATGGTTCTTTTGCCGGCGACGTGCATGTTGCGGTTGCCGTCGACCAATTTATCGAGATGTTCTCAAGAATCAATCTGGGAGCCCGCGGGAATATCGGTCTGTGGGACAGCAACAGCCTGATTGCCCGCTACACCAGGATGGATACGCATGGGGCAACGGTCGGTTCGACCTCGCCCTCACCCGAGCTGCACGCCTTGCTCAACTCCGGGCAACAGACGGCAAATTACAGTACCCGCTCCGGCGTGGACGGCATTTTCCGGACGTTCTTTTTCCGCAAGTTGAATGCTTATCCGCTCTATCTGGTCGTCGGTCTGGCCAAAGACGATTACATGGCCGAATGGCAGCGTGACTCACTACAGATGGCCGGTCTGGCCGCTCTGTTTGTGCTGACTTCCGTGTTCTCGTCCTTGCTGATCTATCGCGCCTGGAAACGGCGCGAAGCAGACCACGCAAGCTCGCTTCGCCTGGAGGCCGAATACACCGCCAAACTGGAAGCATCGAATCGCGCGACAGTAGCTGCCCGACAGCACAGCGAAGTGATCCTCGAGTCGGCTGGGGAAGGCATCTGCGGGGTCGATAACGCAGGCCGGATCATCTTCATCAACCCGGCGGCGCGCGAAATGTTCGGCTGGGATGCAGATGAAGGCCTGGGACTGGATCTCCATGCCACGACCCACCATCACACAGCGGATGGTTGCTCCTATTTGCGCAACGATTGCGAAATCGCGAAAACACTTGCCGACGGCAGGCGGCGACAGGTTTACGACGATCTCTACTGGCGCAAGGATGGCTCGTCTTTTCCTGTGGAGTTCACGGTCAGCGTGATTGAGGCCGAAGGAAAGATCAGCGGCGCCGTCAATGTGTTTCGGGATATCAGCGAACAAAAGAAGAACGACGCCGAGCTCGAACTGCACCGCGACCACCTTGAAAAACTGGTGCAACAGCGGACAGCGGAACTCCTGGAAACTGAAACCCGGGCCAGCCACATTCTGGATTCGAGCGCCGACGGCCTCTATGGAACAGACACCCGGGGCGTGGTCAGTTTCATCAACCCGGCAGCCTGCTCGATCCTTGGCTACAGCAGCAGCGAACAGGTGGTTGGCCAGCCAGCCCATCGCCTGTTCCATCACAGCAAACCGGACGGCACCCCCTACCCGGCCGGAGAGTGCCCGAGTCTCAACGCGCTGACCCAGGGCGGGAATGTCCGCATCACCGACGAGGTGTACTGGCGAGCCGATGGCCAGCCGGTCCCGGTCATGTATGCCACGCACCCGATGATTCAGGACGGCAGGATCGTCGGTGCCGTGACCAGCTTCATTGATGTCACCGAACAGCGGGCCACGGCAATGGCTCGCGAACAGGCGCTGCTCGCCGCCGAAAATCTGGCAACGATCCGCCGTGAATTTCTGGCCAACATGAGTCACGAAATTCGCACGCCGCTCAATGGCGTTCTCGGCTTTGCCGAGATCGGCTGTCGCAATTACCAGAATAGCGAAAAAGCACACACCGCCTTCACCAAAATCCAGGCCTCCGGCCAGCGCTTGCTCGGCGTCATCAACGATATCCTGGACTTTTCCAAGATCGAGGCGGGCAAATTACAAATCGAGCAATCGGAAATATCCCTGGGCAAAGTCATCGACAATGCGGCCGATCTTGTGCGCGACCGGGCCCATGCGCGGCACATCGAGCTGCGCATCGCGTTGGCCCCGAACCTGCCGCAAACCTGCACTTCCGACGCTTTGCGCTTGGGTCAGGTGCTGCTCAACATCCTCTCCAATGCGATCAAATTCACCGAGGCGGGAAGCGTCACGCTGTCGGCATTTCGTGAGGGCGAAATGCTGGTGTTCAGGATCACTGACAGCGGCATTGGCATGAGCCGGGAACAGTTGGGTGAATTGTTCAATCCGTTCCACCAGGCGGATACATCGGCCACCCGGAAGTTCGGCGGCACAGGTCTCGGTCTGGCAATCAGCAAGCGCATTCTCGAACTGATGGGCGGAGAGATTCAGATCGACAGTCAGCCCGGTCTTGGCACGACGGTGGAATTCAGGCTGCCCTACGTCCCCACTCGCCAGCCAGGAAAAACCCCCGTCCTTGCGGACGACAGCCAGCCGAAGCTAATGGCCGGCGCGCTGAACGGCATTTCCATCCTGGTCGTCGAGGATGAAATCATCAATCAGACCGTCCTCGAGGAAAACCTGGCCGAATCCGGCGCCCGCGTCACCCTGGCCAATAACGGCAAGGAAGCCGTTGAGCGGGTTCTCGCGGCGGGGCCTGATGCCTTCGATATCGTCCTGATGGATATCCAGATGCCGGAGATGGACGGTTACCAGGCAACCCTGAAAATTCACGAAATCGCACCGGATTTACCGATCATTGCCCAAACGGCACATGCTTTCAGTGAAGAGCGGGAAAGGTGTTTGCAGGCGGGCATGATCGGCCACATCGCCAAACCGATTGATATGGCGCTACTGGTTGATTTGGTAAAGCAGCACGCGCTGGTGGCACCTGACCGGTGAGTTAGCCTCGCCAAGCGGCTACCACTTTCCCTCCAACGCCAGCATCACGGTCCGCACGCCCAGGCCAGCCGAATTCAGGGCCCACGTTGAACCACCCGAATAGGCGTCCTGTTGCTGGCGGGTCCGGGTTTGCAGCAGATTCTGCAGCGACAGGCGCAGGTTGAATTTCGGGCTCAGGCGTTGCACCACATAGGCATCGAGCATGGTCCGGTCGCGCGTCACTGAGCGCTGCTCGCTGACGATTTCCGTGACGACCCGGCTGAAGTACTGCACCGAGGTGCCAAAACTCAGTTCGCCCATGGTCTGGTCGTAACCGGCACTGAGCTGGTAACGCGGCGTTTCGCGGGCGGAACGGGTGACCCCCAGACGCTGATCATCAACCTCGCTGCGCGGCACCGTCAGATGCGCCCGGAAGGTAGCTCCACGCCAGCCCAGGCTGTCGGCGCGCAATTTGCCATCGAGCTCGACACCCCAGTGGCGCGCCGTGCCTTCGTTCCACGGGCGCTCGACCCAGCGGGCACCTTCCTGCGCGGTGCGCCGCTCAATGAAATCCTCGGTTTGTCGGGCATAGACATTGAGCCCGATGACGCCCGCCTCACCGGGCAGATAGTGTTCCAGCACCGCCTCGAAATTGACGCTGCGCTCGGCCTTGAGATTGGGATTGCCGCGCCGGTCGGGTTCCAGCGGCGTATTGGCAGCGACGCTGAAGATCGGCTGGTTGAGCAGTTCTTCCAGCTTCGGGGCCTTGATGCCGGCGCCCAGCGAAGTGCGGAAAACCCAGCGTTGAACTGGCTCCCAGCGCAGCGCCAGGGAGGGCAGGAGTTCGTTGTACTGCCTGGCCTGACCATCGGCTGAGTAGCGGATGGACTCACCACGCAGCCCGCCGGTCAGGGTGGTTGCCGCATTCGGACTCCATTCGTCCTGGACCCAGGCAGTCCACTGGCGGTCCCAGCCGCTGTGCGCCTCGTTGCCGGTCGTGCCGTGCATGCTGTCGTCACGGCGATGTTCCGCCTCCTCTACAGCCATCGCCAGCAGATGTTTGCCGAACGGCCGGTCGACACGCAGGCTGGCATTGAGGTCGGATTCGGTGCGTTTGCGCTCTTCGACGCTACGCGTCGGCAGACCGCCGAAACCCTGGAAATCGCGCGTCATGTCAGCCTTGCGCTCGCCCTCGGACCAGGCCAGGCGGCCGGAATACTTGGTGCCATCCCGCAGGATTTCGCCATCGACACGCAGGCGGTTGAAGGCCGTGCTGTTCTTTTCGTCGTCGTGGCGCGTCCCGCTGCTGGCCGGCACGGCCAGGTCGCGGCGCGTCATGTCGTTGACCAGATGGCCGTAGGCACGAAACAGGCTGGGCGCCACCGTCAGGCTGTCGCTGCCCGACTTCCAGGACAGGCGCGGCGAGAAGACGAATTCATTGATCGTCGTCCGGCCCTCCTCCTTGTCCACCTGATTGGTGCCCGTGCTGTCGCTCCGTTCGACATCCCGGCCCGATGGCATGCCATGGTGATTGATGGTCAGCGGCAGCATCCACGAAAAACCGGTATCGCCGCCACCCTTGGTCAGGCTGAACTGGGTGTTCGGTTCGTCGTTGCGCAGGCCGATGGCCGCCTTGAGCGCCGTCGACTCCTTCGAGCGCGCTTTCTTGAAAACCAGGTTCACGGTGAGCGGCGCGCTGCCGCCAAATTCGGCCGAAGCGCCACGGATGATCTCGACCCGCTCGAGTTCCGTCGAGGGCAGGCGGCCGACCATGGCCTGGGCCATGCGCGCATTGCCGGCAACACGCTCGCCGTCGATGAACATCTGCACCGAATCGCGGGTCATGCCGCGCGCCTTCATCGCCATCGAGCCATCGGCGCCAGGCGCGCCAGCATCGACGCCGGGCAGCTTGCTCATCACGTCGCTGACCGTCAGCGCCCCCATGTTCTCGATGTCCTTGCTGCCGATGATGACCTTCTGCGTCGCCGCTTCGCGCCGCTCGGCAACCTCGCCACCGCTCGCGGTCACCTGGACTTCAGCCAGGACTTTTTCCTCGGCATGGATGCCACAGGCGGCACCGAAGGAAAGGATCAGGGGAAGATAATGTTGTCGTTTCATGGCAGTCGCCGTCAGAGAAGGAAAGTAAGTTGGCGCAAGCCAACCAGGATTAACAGGCCGGCACTCAAGCGCTCGATGCGTGGCAACCAGGGGCCCAATTGCTCGCGCAACTGGCGGCCGAAATAGGCAACGCCCAGGCCATAGACCAGTGAAGGCACAACAATGGCGCCGAGCCCGAAACCACCACCCAGCAACAGGCCGCTGCCGGCCTCGCCGGAAGCCGCCGCAGAAAAGAGCACGACGCCGAGCGGCCCGCAGGGCGTCAGCGCCATGCCGGCCCCCATCAGAAAGAGCCCGCCCGGCAACAAAGCCCTGGTTTCGGGAGGTGCCTCAAAACGCCGTAGCGGCACGCCCTCGCCGGCCGGCCCGGCGGCTGCCATGGCGCAGGCCGGGCGGCGCTGGCGCAGCAGCGAAATGCCGACCATCAAGGCCGCCGCACCAATCAGCAGATGCAGCGAGGACGAGACGGCCATGCCCTCCCTGGCGTAATGCCCGACCCAGCCGGCCAGCGCGCCGAACGAGGCATAACCGGCGAGCCGGCCGAGCGACAGCGGCAGAACCACGCGCCAGGAGCGCCGCCAGCTGAAATCGCGAGCCAGGAAGACCGGCCCGAGGTAAGGCAGGCAACTGACCAGGCACGGTCCCAAGCCGTAAACCAGCCCAAGGGCAAACGCCATGGGCAGGCCGACGATGGTTTCCGCATCCATCATCCTTGAAACCTCAGTTGGACGAGGCTGTTGGTGCGTCTGGGCGGGATGGCCGGCGCGAAGCGACGCCGCGGCAGGCTCATGCCTGCAAGAAGGAGCGACAAAGCCGGGCGCCCGCCCGGATGTGCCAGCGGCCGCGTAGCGCTCTCGCCTGTCGGGTGAATCTCCTCGACAGCGCCAAAGTCAATGTTCATGCGGCTTTCCGGAAATAGATAAGCGGTCAACTGAGGTTTCAAGGATCCCAGCGTTTTCTTCCTGCCAGTCGTTGCGCGCCAGGATGGCGGCACCGAAGGCAGTCGTCGTCTGCGGATATTCCGGGACCAGCAGTTCGCGCCCCAGTTCGTCCTGGATGGCGGCAACCAGACCCTTGTTGAGGGCCGGGCCGCCGTCGAAATAGACGCGATCCTCAACACCGACGCGCTTGGCCAGACGCACCGTGCGCGAGGCAATCGAGTAGTGGATGCCGGCGATGATTTCCGACTTGCCATGGCCGTTGGCCAGCAGACCGATGATCTCGGATTCGGCAAAGACCGTGCAGGTACTGTTGATGTTGAGCGGCGCCTTGTCGCCCTGGAAGTGATAGTCGCCCAGTTCTTCCAGGTCGAGTTCAAGGTTGCGCGCCGCAACGTCGAGGAAACGGCCGGTGCCGGCGGCGCACTTGTCGTTCATCGCGAAATTCTCGACATTGCCGGTCGGGTCGATGCGAATCGCCTTCGAGTCCTGGCCGCCGATGTTGATAATGGTCCGCACGCCGCCGTAGGCTTTGCCTGTCTCGAAGGCGCCGGCCGCGTTGGCGGTGATTTCGCTGATCGAGTCGTCGGCCTCCTTGAACAGCTTGCGGCCGTAACCCGTGGCGATCAGGTAGCGGACATCGTCGCGCTGCAGGCCGAGCTTGGCGAGCAAGGTATTGAGCGCCTCCGTCGAGTTCTTGTGAAACAGGCTGCCCGAGGCCGTGACATGGACCCCGGCCAGCGTGCCCTGTTCATCGACCAAGGCAACCTTGATGGCGGTCGAGCCGACATCGATTCCTGCAAAATAATTCATGCGTGACGCTTCTTCCGGTTTTTCAGTGATTCGAGAAAGGCTTCGATACGAGTCGACAGCTGCCCCTGGTCGTCCGGGCTGTAGTCGGTTTCGATGTAGAGCATGGGAATGCCGGCCTTGTTGAATTCCTCGGCGACACTGCGGTATTCCATCTCGTACACCTGGCAGCCCGAAAACGCCTGGTAGACCACGCCATCGGCCTTGAACTGGGCCACCAGGTCGAGCAGCCGGCGCTTGCGGTCGTCGTTGCGCGTGAAGATCGGGCAGGTGCAGGGCTTCAGGTATTTGTCGGCAAGGCTGTCCACCATGTCGCCGACCAGCCATTCGTCCACCGCCGTCATGTCGTAAAGCATGCGGTTGGCCGAACAGGTTTCGTCGGCCACCACCACGCCGCCCGCTTCCTCAATGAGCAACGGCAGCTTGAGATTGGGGAAGATCGGCGGCGAGCCGGTAAACACGATGCGCGGCGCCTTGCTCTGCACGGCGCGGAAGCCGGCTGCCTGGCGTTCGGCCAGCTCGGCGTTGAGCTTTTCAACGGCCGCCGTCCAGCGCTCGATATCGTCGAAGAAATAGGCATTGGTGACCAGGAAAGCATCCTTGCCGAGAATCAGCGACGGCACCTGGCGGCGGAAATTGTGCAAGGTGCGGAAGGCCGCCTGGGCGCGCCCGGTCATCGCCATCGCCGCCTTCAGCTTGGCGCGCGTCAGGCGCTGGCCGGTCAGCTTGCGCAGTTCGCTGGCGAACTCGCGCACCGAACGCCGCCAATAGACGCGCGAGGCTTCGCTTTCCTTGACGTTGGGAAATTCCAGGTCATAGACCGAGTAGCCCATGCCCTCAATCATCACGCTCGATTTCTTCTTCTGGTCGCAGGTGCTCGGGTTGACCACGAGGTCGGGCTTGCCGATTTTCGGAATGACGTTGTCCGAACTGAGCATGCCGAGCGTCGCCTTGACCAGCGAGCAGGACTTGGCCGGCATGAAATCGGCGCCACGCTGGTCATAGTGGTAGGAGCCGTTGCACAGGCGCACCGGCGTCGCGCCGAAGGCGTAGATCAGTTCTTCCGGTGCCTGGATGCAGGTCGTGCCGACCAGTTTGCCGCTGTGCGGAATCTCGTCGCCGTGGCAGTAAACGCCACGGAACAGGTCGTAGAAATACTGCATCGCCGCCGGGTTTTCCTGGAAGTCGTCGACGATGTGATCGAGCACCGTCTGCGCCTCGCCGGCCTGGCGGGAGCGGCTGTACGGCGCCGGCTGGATCGGAATGACCTGGTGAATTTCATTTTCCATGCTGGCAACCCTTGTTCATGCGCTTGATGAAACCGGCTTCGGTGGAGACAAAAATCGGGATGCCGGCGAAGGTCGCCTTGAGCGCCCCGGTTTCCGGGCAACTGGCGACGCACTTGAGGCACAGCGTGCAGTCGTCGGTCATGATGTTGGTGGTCGTCACGTCGTCGGCAATTTCCTTGATTTCCATGTCGCAGACGGCGTAGCAGTCGCCGCAGCGGGTGCATTTGCTGCCGTCCTTCTTGAGCTTGAGCAGGGCCGGCTTGGAAATCAGGTAATGCAGGGCGCTCATCGGGCAGAAGAAGCAGAAGAAACGTTTCTTGACGAAGCTGCCAACCAGGAACAGCGCCGTCACCGAAATGCCCAGCGCGGTCATGGCGACGGCCGTCTTGCTGGAAAAATCGACGGTAAATTGCGACAGGTCGCCGGTGAAGATCGGCAGGATCATGCGCGCCGGGCAGATCAGGCAGAACGGCGGGCTCATGTCATGCGAGAAAAAGCCGCCGCCGATACCGAGCGGGATCAGGATGATCAGCGCCAGCAGCACGAACTTGATCTTGGTGAGCTGGGTAAACTGGCCGTGCGTGTAGTTCGAGAAACGAATCCCCAGCCGCCGGCGCAAGGCGCTGATCCAGTCCTGCAGCGTGCCAAGCGGGCAAACGAAGCCGCACCAGCCCTTGTTGAGCACGATGAACCACAGTGCGAAGGTCAGGAAGCCGGTCAGGATGGACAGGCTGGCAATGCTGAACAGCACCGCCCAGTTGCGCCCGAGCTGGTGCTGCAGCGGCAGCAGGTAACAGACGCCGGCCCGGCCCTCCTGGTTGTAGCCGCAGGAAAACATCGGCAGTTTCGAGCCGAGATCAATCGCCAGGTAGCCGCCATAGACGAAGAGCGCGAAGGCGGCCAGCTGGAACCAGAAACGGAAACGGTTGAAATCGACCTCGTTGACCGCATCGCGCACTTTCTGCAGCACGGGCTTAGCGGTCATCGAAACGCACCTCCTGGAAGGGCTTGACCCGGCGCCGCCGATAAAGATAGACCGCCGTGCCGCAGAACAGCACGATCAGCAGACCGATGCCCAGCCCCCAGGCGTAGGAGCGGTAATCGTTGGGCGACGGATAGTAGTTGCCGGCCAGCGTCGCCTGATAGCGCACATTGCTGTAGGGCTGGTCCTTGAACACGCCCTTCTCGGCGGCATTGGCCTCGGCGATGACCAGGTAGCTGGCCTTGAAGCGCTTCTTGAAATCGTCCCAGGCCGGGAAATAATCGCGAATGATCTGGAAACTGACACGCCCCTGCTCGTCGCTGACCGCTTCCTTGCTCCAGCCTTCGTGGCTGACGAAGCGGACGCGCGCGCCCTGTACGGGCAAGCCCTTTTGCAACACGACAAAGGCCTGCTCATCGCCGGACTTGAGCTGGAAGAAGGTTTTCTCGTCGGCCGCCTTTTCGCGGACGATCTCGATCGGGGCCGACTCCAGGATACGCGGTGCGACCAGCGCCTGGGCGCGCTCTTCCTCGTCGCCGCCGTGACTGAAATTGGCGATCTCGGCCTTGGCAACACTGACGTTGAGCGTTTCGCCCTGCAACTTGCGGCTGCTGGCATAGACGCGGTAGTAACCCTGCACCGGCATCTCGAAGGCCAGGTTCTTCTTGCCGTCGGCCGGCGGCGGCAAGACCTCGCCAGCCAGCGCCCCTTGCGGCCGGACGAGCAGCGTTTCGCTGACCGCCTCGCCATCCTCGCGGGCAAAACCGGATTTCTGAGGATCGTTGCCGGCCCGCAACCACAGGCGCTTGCTCGGCGGCCCGCTGCGCTCGCCGCCCATGGCCATGCCACCCATCCCTCCCATACCGCCCATGCCACCGCGCGCCGCACCATCGCCGCGCGAAGGCGGCGAATCGGACAACCAGATCGCCCCGCCACCACCACGCATGGCCATGCCCATCCCCATGCCGGCCGGACGCCCACCACTGCGGGCAGCGTCTTCGGGTTTGCCGGGTGTTTTGTCGACAGCTGCACTGGCCGCGGGCCGGTTAGCCGCAGCAGCATGGTCATGCGCCATGCCGGATGCGGCGGCGCTCGCTGGCGCCTCCTTGCCCTTTGCGGCCGCAGGTGCCGGCTGGCCATGCCCCTCATGGCCCGAGGTCGCAGCCTTGCCTTCAGCCGGACTGCCAGCTGCAGCCTGCTGTTCAGCCTTGGCCCGCTCGGCGGCCCGGGCCTGCCAGAAGGCCCGACGTTCCTCCGGTGTCGCGTTTTCCGGCGGACGCGGTCCGTTGTAATCGGCACGCCGCCCCTCAGAAGGCGGGCCACGCCGCTCGCCCCCGGCATCCTGGGCCTGAGCCACGCCGAATGTGCCGGCTAGGCAAAGGAAGAACATCAACTGTCTGACCATTGTTTTCACTGGAAATGCCCGAGAAACTAGAAGTTGTAGGAAATACCGGCGCGCAGCATCAGGGGCGTATAACCGGCGTCGTAGGAGTTTCTGACCCCGGCATCCGTCGAGCCGACCCGTTGCGCGTACTTGCTATCGAGCAGGTTGAGCGCCTGCAGCCAGGCACTCCAGGACTTGGCCCGGTAACCGGCGCGCAGGTTGATGAGGTCCGGACGCTCGTAAGTATCGGTATTGGCCTGGTTGGTGTAGTAACCATCAATCCGGTCGACCTCGAGCTCGACACGCCAGCCCGCCGCCGGCTTGACCGTGAATCTCAGGTTGTAGTGATTGCGCGGCGTGTAATAGCGCTGCTTGCCGGTGTAGTTGGCCGTGGCACTGACGTAATCGCCATACTCGTACTGGGCATAGGTGTGGGCCAGACCGATTTCCAGGTACTGGTTGAGGTCATAGGCCAGCGAGGTTTCAACACCGCTGGCGTGTGCCTTGGCAGCATTGACGTTACGCGTCCGGCAATAATCGACACCCTGGATACAGGCTTGCGCGACGATCAGGTTGGTGAATTCCGTTTCGTAATAGCCGGTGTCGTATTTCAGGCCGAAATCGAACTGGCCACGCAAACCGATTTCCCAGGTCAGTGACTCTTCCGGCTTGAGGGCCATGTTGGTCGGCACATATCTGCCGTTCCAAGCGGCTGTCGGCGTTGCCGGTGTCGGCGTACCTGTGCCCAGCAAGGTACTGACCCCCGGCCCCATGAAGCCTTCGGCGACATTCACCCAAAGCATGGCTTTGGGTGAGAACTCATACAGCGCACCGAACTTGTTGACGGTTTTTTCGTATTTCGCGTTGCCGTCCTTGGTGTTAACCAATTGATCGTCAATGCGATACTCGATGACATCATGCCGGATGCCGTAGGTCAGACGCAGCGGATCGAGTGGCGAAAACTCGACCTGGACAAAGGGCGACTGGTTCTTTTCATAGGATTTCGAATCGCCGGTCAGGGCGCCGCGGATGAAGCTGAAGCTGCTACCGCTCAGGTCGGTGTATTTTTTGGCGCGGCTGGCTGTATCAAGATAGTCGAGCCCGCCAGTCAGCGAGGTTTTTGCCAGGCTGAAATTGTGCTTGTACATCAACTGGAAATTCGTCTCGGTCGATTTAGTGTCACCCAGCGTCGAAGCACTGCTCGTAAATCCGGAAGATCGCGCGGTCTGGTCAGTCGACCGCATCTGCCCGTAAATATTCAGCTCACCAACCTCACCGAACAGTTTCCGGTAATGCAGCGAGGGGGTCGAATAGACTACATCCGTACGATAGTAGGTATTTGGCAGAGCCTGCCGCCAATTGCTGTTGAACTGGCTTTCATTCTCGAGGCTGCCGGGACTCTGGAAATCGTCATGGATGTATTCGTAGCGAAACGCCAGCTTTGAAGAAGTATCCGGACGCCACACCCATTTGGTGCTCAAGGAGTCTTTTTTCTCGGCACTGTGGTCGCGCCAGCCGTCGGTATCAAAACGGTTGATGTTGAAGAAATAACCCAGACTGTCATTCAACTGGTCGCCGCCGGTCAGGCCGGTACGGAAACCGCCATCACCGAAGATTTCACCGGTTGCCTGGAGTTCCCGCTTGGCTGGCGGGTTGCGCGTGATCACGTTGATCGTGCCGCCAATGGCGTTACTGCCGCTCAGCACCGAGCCGGGGCCGCGAATGAACTCGACACGCTCGATATCACCGGCATTGACCTGGTCGAGAAAGGAATAGGTCCCGGTATTCCGCGCGCGCATGCCGTCGATGCGGTTCTCGGTGTAGTTCTTGCCGCCGTCGGTAAAACGCATGTTGCGGCTCATGCTGACACCGGGCACGCGGAGCAGCAATTCGTTCAGTGAATCGACAAAACGCACGGTTTCGAGTTCTTCGCGCTCGACAACAGAGCCCGCCAGAGGGGTGTATTCATTCAGCCGCCCCAATTCCGTACGCGACTGGATCTCGACATCCTTCGCGGCAGACGAAGTTACCGGAGAAAGCTGACGTTCAAGCTCTTCGGCGACGGCGGAATTTTGGTAAAGCAAGGCCGAAACGGCCAGGGCAATCACGGTTTTTTCAATTTTCATTACAAGTACCTGCTTACTCGACAAAACAATTCATCAATGAATGCGAGGGGAGATGGGTATGCGCTGGCGACACGCAGTCGCCAACCCTACGTTTCGGAAACAATCAGAAGCGATACGAAATACCGGCGCGCAAGGTCAGCGGCTTGTAACCCTCGTCATACGTCGCTGCGCCAGCCGCCGTCATCCAGGCGCGCTCGGCGTACTTGGTATCGAACAGGTTCAGTACATGCAACCATCCCGTCCAGGTCTTCGCGTTGTAGGACATCCGGAGATGGAACAAATCGGGCCGGGAATAGGTGCCACGGACGTTTTCGTTGTTCCGGTAATAGGAACTGATATGGTCCATTTCCAGCTCGGTACGCCAGCCCTCGGCCGGCCTGACCACAAGACGCAGGTTCAAGTGCTCGCTCGGTGCGCCTTTCCAGGTATTGCCCGAGTAGTCAAAGTTTGGCGTCTTGTAATCAAGGTATTTGACAATGCTGTAGGTATGGGCCAGTCCGACATCGAGCCAGTCGGTCAGGCCGTAGCTCAGCGAAGTCTCGAGACCATGTAGATTCGCGCGCCCTGCCGTGACGTTCTTCTGGTAGCAGGTTTCAATCAAGGTGTCGCAATTCTCGCGGACCATCATGTTCGTCAGGTCGGTGTCGAAATAGGCCACGTCATACCGCAGACGCTGTGCAGGAAAGGTGCCGCGCAGACCGATTTCGTAGGTCATCGACTCGATCGGCTTGAGGTCCATGTTCATCGGGACAAAATTGGTTATGTTTGGCGTCCCCCCGGTGCCCAGCAGGTCGTTGATGCTGGGCGCCAGGAAACCTTCGGCCGCGCGCGCCCAAAGCAGATGGCCATCGGCCAACTCGTAGGTTGCACCGGCCTTGCTGACCAGTTTGGAATAGCTCTTGCTGCCATCGCCTGAAGCACCAAGGCGATTGTCCGTGGAGAGATCGATGTTGTCGTATCTGAAACCGAGCGAAAAACGAAGCGGACGCAGGGGCGAAAATTCGTAGTGGATAAACGGCGAGGTATGTTGCTCGCTGCCCAGTGTGTTACTGGTCAGCGCCCCCTTGGCGAACATCCCTTTGAGCGCCTGCGCGTAGCTCGTCGTGCTCGCATATTTCATCGACTTGGCATCCATCCAGGTTGCGTCAAGGCCGACGTAGATCGACGACAAGGCAAAATCCAGGTCGTGCCTGTACATCGACTGGAAGCTGTTTTCCATGGTGTCAGCTTCGTTCACACTCCTTGCCGAGGCCGATGTCGCGCTGTAACTCGTGCTCTCGGTATGGCGATTGAGGAAGGAGATATTGAATTCCCCTTTTTCACCGATACGCCGCTTGTATTGAACCGACGGCGTCACATAGGTGACATCGGTCTTGCTGTACTGGGTCGGCAAGGCCTGGCGCCAGTTCTGGTTGAACTGAGCCTCGGTAATCGACCCCGGGGCGCGTGAAATATCGTTCAGATACTCGAACCGAAAGGTCAGTTTCGAGAAATCATCGGGGCGCATCACCACCTTGCCGCTCGCCGCCCCCTTCTTCTCGGATGCACTGCCGTTTTCACGCCAGCCCTTGTTGTCCATGTAATTCAGGTTGAAGAAATAGCCGAGTCCGTTGTCCAGCGTGCCGCCCTGGGCAAAGTCGGTCCGATACAGGTCAAAAGCGCCAAGCTCCTGCGAAATGCTGCGTTTTGTGATCGGCGACGGATCACGGGTAATCACGTTGATCGTCCCGCCAAAGGCATTGCTGCTACTGAGCACGGAACCCGGCCCGGTCACCACCTCAACGCGCTCGATATCGGAAGGGCTGGATTCATCCAGGGCATTGAAATTACCGGTGCTGTAGGTATTGACCCGCATCCCGTCGACCCGCTTGTCGGTATAGCTCTTCGAGCCATCAGGAATACGGATATTGCGGATCATGGTCATGCCGGGCACCCGCCACAGCAGCTCGCGACGCGGATCGACGAACTTGATTTCCTCGATTTCCTCGCGGGAAATCGTGGTCCCCGACATCGGCGTGTATTCAGTGAAGCTTCCCAGATCGGTTCGCTCCTGGACCGGCAAATCCTTGCTGGCGCTCGTTTTTACCGGCGCCAGCACGGACTCCGCTTCGGCCGCCAGAACCGGAAGACAGGGGAATGCGACAAGCAAGGCCACGACAATGGGTGAATAGCCAAATTTCATTGTTTTTCCTGGAAGCACGAAGAATCGACGGTGATCGTCAATGGAATTGAATTACTCGTGGCTGGGCTGCGTCACAAACGCAATCTTCACCAACCCGTTACGCTGCGCAGCGGCCATCACGTCGGCGACGCTTTCGTAGCGCACCTCGCGGTCGGCGCGCAGGTGCAGTTCGGGCTGGCGGGCGCTGGCTTCGGCCAGGCGGGCGTCGAGCATGTCGCGGTGCATCAGCTCGCCGTTCCAGAAAACCAGTCCCTTGGCGTCGATGGCCAGCTGGATCACTTCCGGCTTGTCGTCGAGCTTGGTCGAGCTGACTTTCGGCAGGTCAATCGGAATCGCCTGGTGGAAGAGCGGCGCGGTGATGATGAAGATGACCAGCAGGACGAGCATCACATCGACCAGCGGGGTCGTGTTAATGTCGGCCATCGGGGCGTTGTGACCTTCGTTGAAGGAGCCGAAAGACATCGCCGCGCCTTACGCTGCTTTGGCCAGCGCATAGCGCGAGCCAGTGGTCAGGAAGGTGTGCAGGTCGTGGGCAAAGCCGTCGAGATAGGTATTGACCAGACGGTTGGCCCGGCTCAGCGCGTTGTAGGCGAGCACGGCGGGAATGGCGACGAAGAGGCCGGCGGCGGTCATGATCAGCGCTTCACCGACTGGCCCGGCGACCTTGTCGAGCACCACCTGAGTGGCGCCGGAAAGGCTGACCAGCGCATGGTAGATGCCCCACACCGTGCCGAACAGGCCGATGAAGGGTGCCGTCGAGCCGACCGAGGCCAGCAGGGTCAGGCCCGATTCGAAACGCGCCTGGGCGTGGATCATGTAATTGCGCAGGGCACGGGTCAGCACTTCGCTCGAGGAAATCTCCCCGCCGATGCTCGTTTCCTTCTGCTGCTCGTGCATCTTGACGACATGCGCGGCGGTTTCGGCCATCCCGGCAAAAACGCCGGTACTGTCCTTTTCCTTGATCACGGCCAGCCCCTTTTCCAGGCTGGGCGCCGCCCAGAAAGCCTCGAAAGCCTGCTCGATGCAGCGATTGAGCTTGAGCTGGGCAACGAAACGATTGCCGATGATGGCCCAGCTCAACAGCGAGAGCATGGCGAGAACGACGGCCGTCGAATGCGTGACCCAGTCGCCCTGGCTCCAGAAATGCGTGATGCCCATGGAAATGAACTCCGGTAAATTAAGTAAGGGAAAAAACGACGGGTACGACGACCCAGGAAGTCACGGCGGTGCTGCCCCGCTTGGCCGGCACGAAGCGCCACTGGGCGACGGTATCGAGCGCCGACTGGTCGAGCCGGGGGAAGCCGCTGCTGGTTTTCAGTTCAACCTTGTGGGCCTGCCCTTCGGCGCTGACATGCACCCGCAGATAGACGGTGCCAGCCTCGCCAAGCCGGCGCGAAGCCGATGGATAGGGCGGCTTGGGATTCGAGAGATAGTTGGCGTCGAAGCGCGCTTCAACCAGCGGCTCGACCGCCGGCGCCGGGTTGGGATTGGCCACCACGACGGGTGCCACGGGTACCGGCGGCTGCTCCGGCACGACAAAGCTGCTCGGCGCACTCGGCGCGGCAGTCGCCAGCACCGGGGCCTTGAGCATTTTCGGCTGGGCTTTGGGCGGAATTTTGGGCGGCGGCGGGGCCGGCGGCTTTTCTTCCGGCCGCACGGCCTCGACCAGGCGCACCGCCAGCGGCCGCGCCATCTCGGTCAGCGCCTCGGACTGCCCAACCCCCAGGGCGATGATGGCGACGATGGCGCCATGCACCGCAATCGCCGACCCGATTCCCGCCGCATTGCCCTTGCGGCCAAGCGGGTTGGCATAAGCACTCGGAAAAAACAAAGACACGCAGACACCCCCAACCCGATAACCGGGAAAACAACAGGTAATTTCTGTCAGCGTTTCTTATTGTTTAATACATGGAACTGAACAGGCGACAACTTGTCGCGGGGCGCATTGTCACAATTAGTCACAAAGCCCGGAAGTGGCAAATTGTCGCAGGCGCGCGGTGCGACAATTTGTCACTTTCATATGTATTTTCAGTGTGTTATGGCGTTAGACAGCTTATCAAAAGGCGCAACGCGCAGACCGGACGCTGGCATATGAAAGCTCAAAACCATGGGGCTTTGCGCCACACAAGGCACCACTCGCGAAAATCACAAACGGAAATTTAGCGAGCATTATTTTGGCTATGGCATCAGGTTGGATCCGGCCCAGACTGTGTAAAAACGTCGAGGAATTGAGCGACCGGCGATAATATTTCTTGGCCTAACCGTCGGGTGTGTGGCCGATATTGTTGCCGATCAAAACCCCAGTACGGAACCTGGCGGCGTCAGCATGGATAGGCTGGAAGGTCTGCTTCCACATTCAGCGAAGGCTAAAAATTGACCCTCAGCGGACGGTGGCGAGAATTGGGAGCAGCCATCCGCAGACCGAACAAGATAGTCGAAAGCTGCCGTTCGAGACGCCCAATCCGGACTTTTGGCTGAAGGCCGGCAACGCGGCGTTTTCTGCCGTTGAGTCTTACCATGCCAGTGGAAACTATCGGCCATTCCGGTTCCACACCGTAGCAATTCAACTCCTGACCGGCAGTTTCATTGCGATGAGCGGCCATAAGGCGATATCTTCGTCCCCGAATCAACTCGACACAATCCGCTTGGCCTCTTGCTACGACGCCATGGCTCACGCGAAAGCGATTTTGGGGACCGTGTGAAAACCACAATTCTTGGGAATCCCTTCCCGATTGTGTGGCCCCTTTGAAATCGATCGCGGCAACGAAACTCCCATGCGATTGCTTCGCGAACCCTGTCGTGGTACGCCACACGGTCACCCCGGGCTGCAAGCAGAGCTGGAAACAGGATGGCATGTCTTATGCCTATAAGCAGGCGTGCCTGGGGATCGGCTGTGTCATCGACATACGAATGGTAAGGATTCACTCTTAGCTAGCGAACCTCGGCCCTTGGCCACAAATGCTGTCGTAAGCATGATGCCTTGGAACCTGATAGTCCCTGACGAAGGAGAACAAAAATGATCACGCGGCGGACGATTCTTCAGTTGGGAGCGGCGACTGGCGCGGGACTTCTTGTTCCGTTCGCCCTTCGGCGCGGGCTTTCGTTTGCGGCTTCGAAGAGTGGCCGCTTTTTTGGCTATACGCCTTTTACCCAGCCGCTGTTTATCCCCAAGGTACTGACTCCGCTGACCACCGCGGATGGCAATCGCCTTTCACCGGAGCCCGGCGACTATCCGCGCGGCGGCGGCCGCACGAGCGGTCGCCCGACGTCGCCGACTGGCAATTTTGCCGACGTGACGCACGGCATCGCCCCGGAATTCGGTCTTGGCCCGCCCGAGTGGAACCGCTTCAACAGCGGCTTCAGTCGTGGCAACACGCATGAGCAGGAATTCGAACTCGTGACCGAGGAAACGACGCACCACTTTGTTCCCGGCGGGCCGGACGTGCCGATCTTCAGCTATCGCGACGGTACCGAAGCGCCGGGCTCGGGGACGACCCCGGGTCCAACCGTCATTGCCGAATATCTAGCGCCGGTGGTGCTGCGCAACACCAATCGACTCACCCGCGACCGCAGCGGCGTCAATTCGACTCATCACGACATCGAAACCTCGATCCACCTGCACGGCTCGCACGGCACCGCGCACGCCGACGGCTATCCGGAGTTCTACGTCCTGGCCGGCGAGGCGCGCGACTACTTCTACCCGAACATCGCGCCCAAGGTGACCGATCCCGGCACTCTGGTCGCACCGGTGCGCGGCGGCGAGTTTGATACGACCTGGATCCCGTCGACGATGTGGTACCACGACCACGCGATGGACATCACCGGCTTCAACGTGGCGCACGGGCTCGCCGGTTTCTATCTCGTTTTCGACGACCGCGAACGCTTGCTGGCGGAGCGGGGCGTGACTCCGGCTATCGGCGGCAAGGACGCTTTCGGCAACCCGCTCGACATCGGCCTCGCGCTGCAGGACCAGCGCTTCAATGCCGACGGCACGCTGTTCTACGATTTTCTCGACCACAATGGTCGCCTCGGCGATGTCTTTACCGTCAATGGCGTCGTCCAGCCCAGGCACAAGGTCGAGCGGCGAAAGTACCGTTTCCGCTTCTGCAATTCGTCGAACGCCCGCATTTACGAAATCCGTCTGAGCACGCGCCGCAAGATGAGCATCATCGGCACCGATAGCTGGCTCCTGCCGCGCGCCATCGAAGTCGAGAGTTTTCAGATCGCCCAGGGTCAGCGTCACGACGTGATCATTGATTTTCGCGACGCGCCGGACGAGGTCTACATCGAGAACATTCTCGTCCAGACCGACGGACGCGGGGCAAAGGAGGTCGATCCGACAAAGGCGCGCGACCTGCTGCTCAAGTTCGAGGTGAGCGGCAGCAATTCGTCCGAGCCGCGCGTCGTCGACGGAACCGTGATCCGCGGCCTGGCGGGAATCGACCCGGGCGGGCAGTTCGCTTTTCACCGCAACAACGAAGTCGTCGCGGCTCGCAGCTTCATCATGGGAAGGTCGCTCGGCGCCTGGACGATCAACAACCGCTTCTTCAATCCGCGACGTGCCGACGCGACACCGACGCTGGGCCGCGGTGCCGAGCGCTGGGCTTTTGAAAATGGCGGCGGCGGCTGGTGGCATCCGATGCATACCCACCTCGAGGGTTTCCAGATCAAGACCGTTAACGGCCGCCCACCGAGGCGCGAGCGTCAGTTCAACAGCGATGTCGTCTCCCTTGAAGGCGGTTTCAAGGCCGAGGTGTTCGTCAAATTCCGCACCTTCCCCGGGCCCTATGCCTTCCATTGCCACGCCCCCGAGCACGAAGACATGCGCATGATGGGCGTCATCGACCCGACGCCACGCGCCGCCGGCAGTACCGATGCGATTGTTACGCACGCGCCGCTCGACGACAAGACGCGGATCGCTGCCGAAATCTCGGGCGTCTTCCCCGACTGCAGCGAACTCGAGGCCGACGGCAGGATCTACTTCGATGAGGTCGGAGACGCCAAGATCCTCGACGACCGCGGCGTCGGCTTTCCTGACTGCAAGTTCGACAACGGGGGGCGCCGGTGATGACCACGACGCGTGAATGGCTACGCCGCGGCGCTTCGTTGCTGGCTCTGTTTTCTGTCGCCACGGCGTTCTCGTTCTTTTTCCTCGCGCCCGGCGAAGAGCCCGGGCCGCGCGGCCCGATGCACAAACAGTCGGATCGGTTTTCCAATATCGTGCTCTACACCCAACACGGCCAGCCGGTTCATTTTTACGATGATTTGGTCAAGGACCGGACCGTGATCATCAACCTCATGTTCACGGGGTGCGGCGAGACCTGTCCGGCGAATGCGGCGGTACTCGCGAAGATCAACGATCTGCTCGGGCCACGGATGGGGCGCGATATCCTCATGGTGTCACTTTCGATCGACCCGGTCACCGATACGCCGGCGTACCTCAAGGAGTACTGGGAAGCCTTTGGCGGCAAACCGGGATGGTTCTTCCTGACCGGCAACCCAAGCGAGATCGATCGCTTGCGTCGCGAACTCGGCGCTTACGATCTGGACCCGCAACTCGATGCGGACCCGACGCAACATGCCGGTTTTATCACCGTCGGCAACGACCGCAAGGACCGGTGGACGGCCTTGCCGCTCTTGATGGACACCCCGCAACTGGTCGGGACCATCTTGCGGATTTCGCGCGACGGGTAGTCCGGCACATGGCAAATCGTATTCAATTGTGTTGAGTGGGGACCTGCAGGCCTTTACGCGGGCGTTGGCTGTGCCGGACAAGCGAAGATGATTGACCGGAAAGCACGAACTGGCATCATTTGATCAACAGTGACCATCCTCAAAATGTGGCCCATGTCATCCTGATCGCTCAGCATTGAAGCTCGCTTCAGGACGGCAAGCGGCCATCACTTTGCGACGCTTCGGAGGGCGTTGACGGTCAGCCAAGCTTGCTTGTAATCCTCAGCGTACTGCTCAAACGTGATCGGATCGCGTCCGAGTACATCCTTCACTGAGTTCGTTACGTGGGCGCTGTAGCCCTGTGCGAAGAAGCCCAGAATCAGCAGCAGGAAATCGGCATAGTCTGCCGGCAGCCCTGCCGCGAGGAAACCCTGCTTCAGCACTTCGGGCGGAATTTCCTGATAGCCGATCTTGCGTCCAGCCACCTTAGTCAGCAGTTCGGCAACTTCGTCGTGATCGAGAGACTGGCTGCCGGTAATGTCAAACGCCTGGTTGTTCAGATCATCCGTGCCGATCAGACGCACCACCACATCGGCGATGTCCCGCACGTCGATGAAGCTACTCGGAAAGCACAATCTCGCGAGCCTGCCTTGCCGCAGAAGGAAGATCCGCCAAAGAGGTTATTTCACGGCGAGTCCTGCTGGAAGCGAAGCGCTTGCTGGCGCACAGTACAGCTTCGGTCGCTGAAGTGGCATATCAACTGGGGTTTTCCGAGGCGACCAATTTTGTGAAGTTTTTCCAGCGAAATGCGGAGGTAACACCCAAAGACTTTCGGCAAGGGATGTTGTAATTCAATTTATGCAGTGGGCGTATACGGAATTTTGCACAAAGCAGTCATTGTCCATTGATATGTTGGGAGTTCCCTTTGACAGTGGGCTCGCCAATGAGCCGCCTTCACGAATAACTGCTCCACTTTGGGCTTGTCTATCATCTGAAGATCGGTCCAAAGGCAGGATTGGGCACATTCTGACCATTCCAAGGGTCCAACCAGGCCTTGCCGATTCACCCTCCCCCACCCCCTCAAACCCTGAAGTAAGCCACCTGCTCGCGCAGCTGCTCGGCCATTTTCTGTAGCTGGGCGGCGTTTTCGGCGTTGCTGTGGATGGTGACGTTGGTTTCCTCGGTCATCTGCGCCACCTGTTCGACGCTGTTGGCGATCTCGTTGGCGGCTTCGGCCTGTTCGCGGGTTGCGTCGGCGACTTCGATGGCGCGGCTGCGTGATTCGTTGGCCTCGTGGGCGATGCTGTCGAGCATTGCCGAGACCGCACTGACTTCGCCCAGGCCGTTCTGGATTTTCGGGCCGACGGCCTGCATCTCGTCGACGGTTTCCCGCGTGTGGTCCTGGATCTGCTTGATCTCGGCGGCGATATCGAAGGTCGCCTTGGCCGTGCGTTCAGCCAGCTTGCGCACTTCGTCGGCGACCACGGCGAAGCCGCGTCCGGTTTCGCCGGCCCGCGCCGCCTCGATCGCCGCGTTGAGGGCCAGCAGATTGGTCTGGTCGGCAATGTCGCGGATCACGTTAGCGATGCCGCCGACTTCCTCGGAGCGCGTAAGCAGGCCGCTGACCTGCTCGGAGGAAGCGCGCACATCGGCCGCCATCGATTCGATCTGGCTGACCGCATGATGGATCGCCGCGACGCTCTGGTCGGTCAGCGCCGAGGTGCGCACGGAACTCTGCTCGGTATCCTTGGCCAGCTTGGAAACCTCGTTGATACTTACCGTCACTTCTTCAAGCGCCGCCGCCGAGGCAGCCGTCGATTGCGCCTGGCGCTCGGTGGCGATGCTGATCTCGCCGGCGGTCAGCGACAAATCCTTCGATGCCGAGCTGATCGTGTCGGCAACGCGCCGAACTTCGCCGATCACCGATTTGAGTTTGTCGGCCATTTCGTGCATGGCGTTGGTCACCTTGCCGACTTCGTCCTGCCGGGCGGTGGCCAGGTTGAAGCTCAGATCGCCATCGGCGATGCGCCGCGAGCTGATGACCAGCTGACCGAGCGGCGCGATCACCAGGCGGTTCAGGTAATAGCTCAGGATGCCGAGCAGCAGCACCGTCAGCACGAAGGTGGCGCCGATCATGACGTCGCGCGCATGGCCGGCCAGGCTGAAAATCTCGTCGGCGTAACTGCCGGAAACGATGATCCAGTCCCACTCCGGGTAATCGTTGAAGACGGCGATCTTGTCGCGCGGGCGGCTTTCGCCGCTTTCCTTGTTGATCCACGGATAGCGCAGCATGCCGTTGCGCCGCTCGAGAATTTCGCGGATGAAGGGCTTGCCGTCGGCATCCGTCGCCTCGAACATGTTCTTGCCCTCGATCACCGGGTGGATGAGCAGGGCGCCGGCCGTCGGCCCGGGTTTGGCGTCGAGCACGTAGGCATAGCCGGTCTGCCCGAGCTTGACCGTCTTGATGGTCTTTTTTAGGTATTCCAGCGAATTCATGATGTCGATGCCGACGAAATGCAGGCCGATGACCTCGCCCCGGGCATCCTTGATCGGCGAATACTCGGTCATGTAATGGCGGCCGAACAGCGTCGCCTTGCCGACGTAGGACTTGCCCTCGCGCACGCTGTTGTAGGCCGGATGGGCCTTGCCGAGCAGGGTGCCGACGGCCCGGCTGCCATCCTCCTTCTTGAGCGAGGTGGAGACCCGGACAAAGTCGTCGCCGCGCCGGGCGAAGATGGTGGCGACATTGCCATGGCTCGACTGGCTGAAGGCATCGACATCGCGCGTACTGCCGTTGAGCGCCACGCCGTTCAGCTTGAGCTGGCCGCTTTCCCCCGCTTCCAGGGTGTAGCTGCCGCTCAGGGCCGTGGTGAAGGTGTGCGACCAACTCTCGGCCTGCTGACGCAGGATGGCGTCGGTCTGGGCAATCATGTTGATGAGCAGCGCGTTGGTGTTCTTGAGCTTGGCCGTTTCATCGCGCTCGTTGATGCCGCGGATTTCGGAATACAGGAACAGGGCAAAGCCGCCCAGTGAAATGAAGATCGCCAGCGCAACGATGACGGAGATTCGAAAACGAATGGATTGACGGTCGATCATGGCTCATCCCGGACAAGGCAAACAATTTGACAAGCGCAGGCAGAGGCTGGAAACGCCAGGTTCAGGCCGCACCGGCAGAAGGCGCCACCCGATAATTCCGCCTGCATATACATGCCAATGGTATCACCGGAAAAGGCCGTGGGCGGTGGACTGCGGCAAAACAGCCTTTGTCATGATCGGGCAGAGCTGCCGCGCCGCGGCTTTAATCAGTTGTTGCAGCGGGGCGGCGCCGCCCGCAGACAGGCACCCGGGTCAGAGCTGCCACAAGCACATCGGGAATCGCGGGCACCGGGAAGCTGGCCCTGCTGCCGGCACCCCGTCAGGCCGGGGACGGCGCTGCCGCATACAGGCGATAGCCATTCCGCCCGGCCAGCTTGGCCTGGTACATCGCGATATCGGCCTTTTTCATCAGCTCCGACGCATCATCCGCATCGTCGCCGCTGCGCAGCCCGATGCCGATACTGGCCGTCGTCTTGAAATCCTGGCCGCCCAGTCGCATCGGCTGGCGCAAGACGCCAATGATTTTTTCGGCGACCAGGCAAGCGTCGCCTGGCGCCGCGATCTCGGGCAAGACGATGATGAATTCATCGCCCCCGGCCCGGGCCACCGTATCGCACAGGCGAACGCAAGCCGACAATCGCTTGCCCACCTCGATCAGCAACTGGTCGCCGACATCGTGGCCCAGCGTATCGTTGATCTGCTTGAAACGGTCGAGATCAAGGAACATCACGGCCAATGGGCGCTGATGCCGACGCGCCTGCCCCAGGGCCACCAACAGACGATCATGCAGCATGCGCCGGTTGGGCAGGCCGGTCAGGGTATCGAAATGGGCCAGCCGGCTGGCCAGTTCCTCGGCATGCTTGAGATCCGAGATGTCGCGGTTGCTGACGCGCCGACCACGCGACGTGCCTTCACCGGTCATCACCGCCCGGCAACCGTGGGCAATCCAGCGCACCTCGCCGTCCTTGCGGACAATACGAAAATTGAGCTGGCTGCCGACTTCCTGCCGGGGATCCTGCCTGACGTCCTGCAGATGCTGCTCGAACACCGGCCGATCTTCGGGATGCACGATGCGCTCGATCAGGCGGGGATCGGAAATGAATTCGGCTTGCGTATAGCCGGTAACCCGCAGGCAGGAGGGGCTGATATAGAGGATTTCCCGATCGGCACCTTCCCAGTATTCCCAGTCGTAGGTGTAGTCGGCAATGGTCCGGAAGCGCTCCTCGCTTTCCTGGTAGGCCATTTCCTGCAGCACGGCCAGGGTCACGTCCTGGATGGTGCCCAGTGAACGGGCCCGTTCGCTCCCCTCGGCGATGGTTTCCGAGCGCTGATGGACATACTTGATGGTTCCGTCCGGCAACAACAGGCGATGACGAATCTCGTAGGCGCGCTTGTAGGTCCGGGATACCCGGTAAGCTTTCTTGACCTCTTCCCGGTCGTCCGGGTGCAACCTCGACAGGAAGGCATCCTTCGAGGCGCCGACTGTTTCCCGGTCGATTTCCAGGATGCGGAAAACCTCGTCCGACCAGATCAGGTCGCCGGTCTGATGGTCGAGTATCCAGCTCCCGATATGGGCGACGCTCTGCGCCTCCTTGAGGGCTGCCTCGCTGAGCTTGAGAAGGCGCTCGAGCTTGCGCTGCCCGGTCACATCAATGCCGATGCTCAAGGTACCAAGCACCTTGCCGTTCTCGACCAGGGGGCTGTTGCGCCAGCTGATCTGCTTTTCCGCGCCCGTTTTGGTCAGGATCGGGTTCTCGAACTCACCGCGCCCGCTCGCGTCATGCACCAGACGCTCGAACTCCTGCCAGACCTTGGGATAACGCGCCCTCGGCACAAGGATCTGAAACCAGTTGCCACCCCTGATTTCGGCCAGCGCATAACCCGTCACCTGCTCGGCCATCGGATTCAGGCGGCGCACATTGCCGTCGGTATCCAGTTCGACAACCATGACGTTGGCCGTGTGCAGCAGGTTCTCGGCATATTCGCTGGCCGCCCGGAGTTGCAGGCCGGCCTGCCGGAGCTCGGTCACATCCTGCATCACCGAGATGCTGCGCACGATTTCACCCTGGGCATCGCGTTCGCCGTTGGCCGAAAGCAGGACATCGAGAATCCGGCCGTCGCTGGCCACGAACTGATAGGGCACGTCCCGGCACTCCCCGGTGCGGAAAAACGCCGGCAGGACGGTTTCCTCGGCATAGCGCCGCGACCCCTCGGTCAGGAATTCGGTCGATTTCCGGCCAATCACCTGTGGGCGGCTGTAGCCCAGCACATCCAGCCATTTCTGGCTGACGGCGACGAGATTTCCCGCGGCGTCGATCGAATGCATCATTGCCGGAATGCCGTCGAGCAGGCTCCGGTAACGGGCATTGAGGCTGGCCAGTTCCTGATCTTGAGTGTTCATGCGTGGACTGTACTGAGCAGGGGCGACAAAAACAACGCTTTCATCAGGCGCCGTCAGGCATCGGCGCCTCGGCTCAGGATGACCAGCCAGCCCCGGCTCCCGGCATCACCACCAAGCCGCCGATAACGCGTGCGCCAGCTCACGCCCTTGTCCTGCCACACGCCGTCCGGCCGGCTGTCGCGCGCTACGGCGAGCAGGCCGGGCGGCAGGACCTCGTCGGCGAAGGCGCCGATCAATGACGAGCCGCCGGCAAACAGCTGCTCCGCCTCCTGGTTGGCGCTGACAATCAGGCCGGCATCGTCGAAGCCGAGCACCGGCAGCGGCACCGCCTGAAGAATTTCCTGGACAACACCGAGGACGACCTGGTCAATCTGCAACTGCCGCCGGTTTTCTTCGAGCAGGCGCTGCAGCTGCTGGTTGGCGGCCCCCAGTTGAACGGCCAGGCGCCGGTTCTCATCGGCCAGTTCCTTGAACTGGAAGGCTTCCTGGATGTCCGCCCGCAACTGCTCGTCGTCCCAGGGCTTGGTCAAAAACTTGAAGATGGCCCCTTCATTGATCGCATCAGTGATCGAATTGAGCTCGGTGTAGCCGGAGAGCACGATGCGCACCGTCTCCGGATAGCGCTGCTTGACCTGGCGCAGGAACTCGACGCCGGTCATGTTCGGCATGCGCTGATCGGAGATGACGATGTCCACCACGTTGTCGGCCAGCACCGCCAGCCCCTCGGCGCCACTCCCCGCCGTCAGTAAGCGGTAGCCGTCGCGGCGGAACAGGCGCTTCAGGGACGAGAGAATGCTCACTTCGTCATCGACCATCAGGAGGGTCCGAGGGCGTGCTTCTTCAGACGAGTCGGTCATCAAGAACTCTCTTTGTTTTTCATGGTCAATTCCCGAATATTTCTGACCGGGAACAGGTATTTCATTACCATGGCTGGACCACACGACATTCGCAACACGAGGCCGGCAACGGCGTCGCTCTCTGCCATTCTCCGCCAATTTGCGTCCCCGGAACAAGGATCACTGATGGCATCCGAAAAACCGTTCCGGCTCGGCCGGAACATCGCCGGGCACTGGCCACCGCAACATTCTGACCTTGCCCGCCGCGAGGCCGGCCGGCCATCCCTTGGCGCAAATCCTGCTCTCGATCCGGAGCCGGACCATTCCCCTACCCCATCCTTTCATCTCCTGACCGCCAGGAACAGCGAGCGCGCATGAACAACCTGCCCCGTGACCGTTTCATCCTGCTTGCCACAGCAAGCTACGCACTCTTCGCTCTGGCCTGGATTTTCCTCTCGGACCAGGTGTTGTCCGCGTTCACCAACATCGAATCCATTGTCTGGCTATCGACCGCCAAGGGCGTCTTCTTTGTCATCGCCACCAGCGCCTTGTTCTTTATTGCGCTGCGCGCCGTCCCCGCCGCCGAGGCAGCGCGCAGCGAATCGCTGCTCGATGGACTGGCCACCAGCCTCAGTGCGGGAATGCAGCCGCGCTGGCTGACCTACCTCTTCGCCATCGTCATCACCCTGACCATGCTGGTGGTGCGCAACCAGATCACCCTGCCCTTCGGTGATCGCCCGATGCTCATCCTCCTGATGCTGCCAATCCTGCTCAGCGCCCTGCTGGGCGGCCTTGGCCCCGGCCTGCTATCGACAGCGGTGGCGACCCTGGGCATTGATTTCCTGGCCCTTCAATCGGGGCAAAAACTGCAGGCCTTCGTTTACAAGGATTTGTTGCAGTGGGGATTCCTGATCACCAACGGCATTCTGGTCAGTCTGCTCAGCGAACTGCTGCGCAAGGCGCTGCGCAAAAGCAGGACCAACTTCCAGTTGCTGGATGCCATCGTTTCCGGGACATCGGACGCCGTCTTCGTCAAGGATCTGCAGGGGCGCTACATTCTGGCCAATGCTGCTGCCGCGCGGTTTGTCGGCAAGACCCCGGCAGAGATTCTCGGTCATGACGACCACAAGCTGTTCTCACCGGAAACGGCCGACGAGCTGATGCTCAGCGACCGGGGAATCATGGCCGCCGGGCACCCCCGGACACTCGAAGAGTCGGTCATCACGCAGGATGGCAAGGCCCTCGCCTTCCTGGTCAGCAAAGGCCCGGTCTTTGACGACCAGGGCAAGGTGATCGGCCTGTTCGGCATTTCGCGCGACATTACCGAACGCAAGATAACCGAGGCGGCGCTGCAGGCCAGCGAGTCGAGCCTGAAAGAAGCGCAGCATCTGTCCGGCGTCGGCAACTGGGAATGGGACCTGCAAAGCGACCGGCATCAATGGTCGGACGAGATCTACCTGATTTACGGCCGCGACCCGAGTCTGCCGCCCGCCAGTTACCCGGAGGTCCGGGAATATTTCAGCCCGGAAGGCTGGACCCGGCTGACGGCGGCCGTCGAGCAATGCATCGCCGACGGCCTGGCCTACGAATGCGATGTCGAGGTGCGCCGGCCGGATGGCGACCGGCGCTGGATCACGGCGCGCGGCAAGGCAACGCGGGACGCCGATGGAAAGACGCTGAGCCTGCATGGCACGGTCCAGAACATCACCGAACGCAAGCTGGCCGAAGAACAGCATTACCTGTTCAGCGAAGCACTGCGCCAGGCCTCGCAGCCGCTGCTGCTGGCCGATCCGCAAACCCGCATCACCTACTTCAACCCGGCTTTTGCCCAGTTGTTCGGCTATCAACTCGGAGACCTGGTGGGCCAGCCGGTCAGTTGCCTGGTGCCAACCAACGAAGAAGAAAAGCTGGCGCACGAAGAAATCACCCGTCACCTGCGGCAGCACGGCTCCTGGTCGGGCGAGGTCGAGCGCCTGGCCAAGGATGGCACGCGGATTCCGGCCCTCGTCAATGTCGGCGAAATCACCGACAGCAGCGGCGGGCTCTCGGGATTTGTCGCCGGCTATCTCGATTCACGGCCGCTGCGCGAGAAGGACCTGAGCCTGCGCAAACTGTCGCTGGCCATCGAACAGAGCCCGGAAAGCGTCATCATCACCAACCTGGACGCCGAGATCGAATACGTGAACAAGGCCTTCGAGCGCAATTCGGGTTACAGCTGCGCCGAAGTCATCGGCCTGAAACCCAACCTGCTGCGCTCGGGAAAAACGCCACCCGAGATTTATGCCAAGCTCTGGGCCACCTTGCACCAGGGCGAGACTTGGCGCGGCGAGCTGTGCAACCGCCGCAAGGATGGCAGCGAATACATCGAATCGTCGATCATCGCCCCCATTCGCCAGCGGGATGGCAGCATCAGCCACTACGTCGCCGTGCAGCAAGACATTACCGAACGCCAGCGCAATGTCGAGGAACTGCAGCAATATCGCCAGCATCTCGAAGAACTGGTCGCCGCCCGAACGCTCGACGTGCAGCGCCAAACCCAGTCCCTGCGCGCCCTGATCGACAATATTCCGCACCTGGCCTGGCTGAAGGACGCCGCCGGGCATTTTGTCACGGTGAACCGGGCGGTCGCCCGGAGCTGCGGCATGAGCATCGATGAGCTGCAGGGCAAGACCGACTTTGATATCTGGCCGCCGGAAATTGCCTGCCATTACCGCTCGGACGATACGGCAGTCATGGCCACCCGGCGCCCAAGAACCGTTGAAGAAGCCTTCGGCGATCAGCCGGACAGCCTGCACGAAATTTTCCGGGCGCCCATTCTCGACACCGACGGTACGGTACTGGGCACCGTCGGACTGTCCCGTGACATCAAGCCGCAGCGCGAAATGGAGGCCGAACTGGCCCGCCGCGCCGAGGAAGCCGAAGCCGCGACACGGGCCAAGAGCTCCTTCCTGGCCAACATGAGCCACGAAATCCGGACGCCGATGAACGCCATCATCGGCATGGCCGACCTGTGCCTGAATACCGCGCTGAATGACCGGCAGCGCAACTATCTCTCGAAAATCAAGACGGCCTCGGATGCCCTGCTTCACATCATCAACGACATCCTCGACTTTTCGAAAATCGAGGCGGGCAAACTGAAAATCGAGCAAATGCCCTTCGTACTGGACAGCGTCTTCGACCAGCTTTCGGCCGTTTCGGCCTTGCGGGCGGAAAGCCAGGGCATCGAACTCGGCTACGACATTCACGACGACTCGCAATTGCTGGGCGGCGACCCGCTCAGACTGGGCCAGGTGCTGACCAACCTGGTGACCAACGCGCTGAAATTCTCGGCCGGCGGCAACGTCATCGTCAAAACCGAAGAACTCGGCAGCAACGGAGATTTCACCGAACTGCACTTTTCGGTCAAGGATGAAGGCATCGGCATGTCGGCGGAACAACTGGCAACTCTGTTCCAGCCCTTTGTCCAGGCTGACGTCTCGACGACACGCCGCTATGGCGGCACCGGGCTGGGGCTGGCCATCTCGCGGCACCTGGTGGAAAAAATGGGCGGCCGGATCTGGGCCGAGAGCACCCCGGGGGTCGGCAGCACCTTCCATTTCACCGTCCAGCTCGCCAATCTGGGCAGCGATCGCCGCCAGGGGGTGGCCGCCCTCGCCGCAAAACTGGCCGAACACGCCAACCGGCCAGTCATGGTGATCGACGACAGCCCGATCGCCCGCCAGCTTCTGGAAAAGGTCATCCGCCAGCTCGGCCTGCCGGTACACACGGCCGACTGTGCTGAAAAAGCACTGGCGCTGGTCGCCGCCCAGCCGGCTCCCGATTACCTCGCCTGTCTGGTGGACTGGCAGATGCCGGGCGTCGACGGCATCGCCACCATTCACCAGCTACGCGCCGCATTCCAGGCGGCCGGCGTCAGCCCGCCGCCGATGATTCTGGTCACTGCCTACAGCCATCATGAAGACCTGCACGAGGTTGCCGATGAAATCGACAGCCTGCTGGCCAAGCCGGTCAGTGCCCGCCATGTCTATGTCGAACTGGCCAACTGCCTGGGTGTCGAGCAAGAGGAAGCGCCGTGCATCGATCGGCGCAAGGCGGCCGATCTGCAGTGGGTGAAATTCCGCGACCTGGACATTCTTCTCGTCGAGGACATCGAGATCAACCGGGAGGTCATTGGCGAATTGTTCGCCGGGGTCGGCCTCACGCTACGCATGGTCGGCAACGGCGCCGAGGCCATTGAGGAAGTCGCCCGCCGCACGCCGGACCTGATTCTCATGGACTGCCAGATGCCGGTCATGGACGGTTTCACGGCCACCCGGAAACTGCGCGAGAATCCGGCCTGGCGTGATCTGCCGATCATCGCCCTGACTGCCAATGCGATGCTTGAAGACCAGAATGACTGTCTGGCCGCCGGCATGAATGCGCATGTTGCGAAACCCGTCCGGATGGCCACCCTCTACGAACAGATGGCGAAATGTCTGCCCAGCGATACGGCGCCGGCCGACGACAGGGCCGAGCTGTCTGCCGTGCCGCCAGCCGCCGCGACCGGCTTTCCCGGCATCGACCTGGCGGTCGGCCTGGCCCATCTCAGTGGCCACCAGGACCTGCTGCTACGCGTCTTGAAGCAATTCCGCGACACTCTCGGAAAAAGCTTCGCACCGCAGTTTGCCGAAGCAAGGCTGAACGACGACTGGCAAACCGAAGCGCGGCTGGCCCATTCGCTGAAGGGCGTCGCCTTGACGCTGGGCGCCACGGATCTCGGCGAAGCCGCCGGGCAACTGGAAATTGCCGCGGCGAACCGCGATCACGCAAACTGCGCCGAACAGTTGGGGCTCGTTCTGGATCGTTTGCAACTCGTGATGTCGGGCCTCGCCAAAATCGACAGCGAGCCGGAGGCAACCTGAAAAGCCGAGTCGGGCGGCGTGTCGCCACCGATCGAAAGATTTGGCTGACCGGAAAATGCCAAAGTGCCATGAAACCGGCTCAGGAGTAGCTTTAGCCGCGAATGACAATCGGCTCGGGGCTCTTTCGAGGCTAAAGCCGCTCCGAGGCCGTCCTCGTAGGGTGCAATAAGCCAGCGGCGCATTGCACCGATCCACCGATATCAAGGTGCGATGCGCTTCGCTTATTGCACCCTACGATTGGTGAGCCGCGGTGCCCCCCCGGAAGATTGGTTTTTTGTTCTGAACCCGCCCCGGCCACTGCTCCAGATTGGAGCAGTTGCTCAGTTTTCGGACACCCGGCCGGGCAACATGCGGCGCAGAGTCCCGTTGCGCCGGATTGCCTGCTTCAGGGCACCCAGCAAATGCAGGGCGACCAGGCCGGCGCCGCCCCAGACCAGGATCTGGTGCGCCTGCTTGAACAGGGCGTTGAGCGACTCGTCCGGCCAGCCCGCTTTCGGGATTTCGATGCCGAAAAGCTTGATGGCGTAAGGCGTGAATGACGAGGCCAGGTAACCGGCCAGCGGCGCCAGGACCATGAAAACGTAGAGCAGGAAATGGGTCAGGCCGGCCAGACGGGCCTCCCAGCCGGTGTTCAGCGAAGGCGGCGCCGGATGGTACCGCCGCCAGGCCAGGCGCACCGCCACCAGCAGCAGCGTCAGCAGGCCCAGCGACTTGTGCAGGCCATAGGCGGCGCTGCGCCCGGCGCCCTTGGGCAGATCAATCATCGTCCAGCCCAGCCAGAACAGCCACAGGATGATGATCGCCATGGCCCAGTGCAGCGCCATGGCCGGCAAGGTATAGCGCTGGCCGCTCATCGGATGCTGACGCCCCAGGGCAGTTCGCCAACCTCGATATCGGCGAGCTTTTTGAAACTCGCCGTATCGATGACCGAAACGCTGTTCGAGCGGCCATTGGCCACGTAGAGCTTGCTGCCGTCCGGCGTCACGGCCATGTTCCACGGGCGTTTGCCGACTTCGACCGTGGCCACCACGCTGTTGCTGGCAACATCGATGGCCATCACCGACGGGTCGCGGCCGTTGGAAACGAAGACCCGCTGGCCGTCGGGATGCACCGCGATACCGTTCGGATACTGGCCGGCGGTGATTTCGGCCACTACCAGGCGTTTGGCAACATCGACCGCATAGACCTTGCCGGCCATTTCGCAGGCGATATAGGCCCGGCTGCCGTCGGGCAGGAAGCCGATGCCGCGCGGCCGCTTGCCAACGGCGATGCTGGCCACCTGCCGGCGCTGCTCGACATCGACGACATCGACCTGCTCGGCCTCCTCGGCACTGACATACAGCCAGCGGCCATCCGGGCTGAACACGGCATGCTCGGGATTGCGGCCCTGCACCTTGATGCGGGCCAGTTCGCGGCCGTCCGGGGCGCTCAGCAGGACAACGCTGTTGTCGTCCTCGACGGCCACGGCGAGCAATTTGCCATCGTGCGAAATACTCACCCCCTCGGGTGAATCGCCGACCGGGACGCTGCGCTCGAGCCGCCCGCTCTGCGTATCGACGATGAGCAGGCTGCCGGTTTTCGCATCGGTCAGGTAGAGATGCCCGGCATCGCTGGCCGAACCGCGCGGCCGCTGGCCAACAACAAGATCGGGCAGACGCTGGCCGGTCGCCGTGTCGATGACGCTGACCGTCGCCGATTTTTCGTTGGGCACGTAAGCCAGCGGAGCCCCCGACACCTGGCCGGCGAAAGCCGCCAGCAGGGCAATTTGCAGCAGTGTCAGACAACGCATGATGATCACCCCGGGAGGTAGGAAATTCCGTGTTGCTTGAAGATCGCGGCGATGCTGCCGTCGCGCTTGAGCTCAGCCAGGGCGGCGCCGACGGCTTCGGCGAGCCCGGCTTCCTCGGCCTTGACGGCCATGCCGAGCGGCCAGCTGTCGATTTTCAGTTCGGCGAATTTCGGCGCTTCGATGACGAAGCGCCCCTGCCCGGCCAGTGCTGATTCGATCTCGGCCCGCGCCCCGAAAATGGCGCTGACCCGACCGTCAGCCAGGCCTTTGGCCGCCTCGCTGATCGACGTGAAATGCACGACATTCTCGCGCAAGCGGCCGTTGAGCACGCTCAGCAGGAAAGAGTCGCCGAGGGTCGCCGTCTCGACGCCGATCTTCTCGCGCGTGAAGATTTCCAGCGCCACGGCGGCCGAGCCGGCGAGGGCCGGGATGCGTTGCGGATTGCGCACCAGGGCCAGCGATTCGCGGTGATAGGTGCCGAAAATGCGGACCTTGTCGTTGGCGCGCGCCAGGTGTTCATCGACCGGCACATGCAGCATCAGGTCGGCCGGCTGGGTGCCCAGGTAATGGCCTTTCCAGACCATGTTGCGCAGGTCGTCGTTCATGTCCTCGTCGGCATTGAAGCCGACGATTTCCGGGGCCAGGCCGAGCTTGGCGGCAATCGCGCGGCCGAGGTCGGCGTCGATGCCCTTGCCACCGCTCATCGCGTAGGGCGGGAAGTCGTTATAGACGGCGATGCGCAAACGACCACGCTCGCGGATTTTGGCCAGATCGTCGGCCAGGGCCGGCAGGACGGCGAACAGCGGGCTGGCGGCGAGCGCCTTGAGCCACAGGCGGCGATCATTCTTCACGGACGGTCTCCAGCCAGGCGCGAATCGCCCACATGGCTTCCTGACTGAACATGCCTTCGAAGGGCGGCATGTAAACCCGGCCATCGCGCACCGAGCCCTTGCGGATGCGTTGCAGGAAGATCTCGTCGCCTTCTTCACCCTCAGGCAGGTAGCGCAGATCCGGGGCAATGCCGCCGGAGATGGCGCCCAGGCCGTGGCAGCGGGCACAGTTCTGGTTGAAGGCGGAATCGCCGATGCGGATGGCGGTCGTGTCCTTGCGGTAGGGATTGGCCTTCTGCCATTCGTCGCCGAGTTTTTTCAGGCCGGTGGTATCGACTGCCTGCGGCACGACGTCGCCGTGCGCCAGGACCTGCGGGGCAAGCGTTCCGATATAGAGGGCGGTCGCAATAGCGCCGAGGGTGCGAAGGGGATGTTTCACAATGGCTCCTTTGGTGAGTACTGGTTACAGCTTTTGTCCTCACACTTCTGCAAGCCCTGTGCCAGGCCACCATCAATCAACGCCGAAAGGGCCGGCAGAAGAAAGTGCAGCAAGGTTTACTCTTCCCGGCGCGCATGGCACAGCCTTTGCTGAGGCTTGAGCGGGGTGCTCAGCTCGTTGCTAATAAAATGGGCAAGTGCTACTTTATGAAACAACAAAATCAAAAAAATGCAGGAAATCCCGGAGGAGATATGGGACAACTTTTACACACGGCCGATTTACACGGCCAGCAATTGCAGCAGGCCCGACGGCTGTTTTTTGAACGCGGCGAACTGCCCGATGCGCTGCTCGATCCGCTCATCCTGCGCTCATGGGAGCGCTGCCGCCGTTTCGGGCTGACCGAAAGCAGCGCCCTGCCCGGCGTCGAATTTCTCGACCGCATCGCCCTGAAGACCGAACAGGACCGCAACCGCTACCTGCTCAGCCACGGCCGGCCGATCATGGAGCATGTTTACGAGCAGATCCGCGAATCGGGCAGCATGGTCATCCTGGCCGACGCCAACGGCTTGCTGCTGGAAACCGTCGGCGATCCCGACTTCGTCGGCCGGGCCGACCGCATCGCGTTGATGGCCGGCGCCTCGTGGGATGAGAACCAGCGCGGCACCAATGCCATCGGCACCGCCCTGGCCGAAGAAAAGCCGGCAGCCGTGCTCGGCGGCGAACATTTCCTCGAACACAACGGCTTCCTGACCTGCTGCGCCAGCCCGATCTTCGGGCCGGACGGCCGGCTGATCGGCGTCATCGACATTTCCGGCGATTACCGCAGCCAGCAGCGCCACACCCTGGGCCTCGTCCGGTTGTCCTCGGCCATCGTCGAGAAACGCCTGTTCGAGTCGATGCACGCCCGCGACATCCTGGTCTGCTTCCATAGCCGGGCCGATTATCTCGGCAGCCCCAAGGAAGGTCTGGCCGCCGTCTCGCCCGATGGCCAGGTGCTGGCCATGAACCGCAGCGGCCTAGACATCCTCGGCATCCGCCAGGTCGATGCAGTACGCCGCGATTTCTCGATGGTTTTCGAAAACAACCTGGCGGCCCTGATCGACCGCCTGCGCCACAGCCAGCAAGCCAGTTGCGAAATCATGATCAGTGGCAAGGCCATCCAGCTCCAGCTGCGCGGTCTGCTACCGCCAGCCGCCATCGCCGGCCGCGTCTTTGACGAAGCCCCGGCCCTGCGCAGCCCGCGCCGCCCCGAAACGCAAACCCCGAGCGCCCCGCTCATCACGCTCGACACGCTGAATACCGGCGACCCGCGCCTGCAGGCCGCCATCGACCGGGCCCGGCGCATTCTCGGGCGCGACATCCCGATCCTGATCCAGGGCGAATCCGGCGCTGGCAAGGAAATGTTTGCCAAGGGCTTCCACAATAGCGGTCCGCGCCAGACCGGCCCCTTCGTCGCGCTGAACTGTGCCTCGATCCCGGAAACCCTGATCGAGTCCGAACTCTTCGGCTACCAGGGCGGCGCCTTCACCGGTGCGCGCAAGGAAGGCGCCCCCGGCAAGATCCAGCAGGCGCACGGCGGCACGCTGTTCCTCGATGAAATCGGCGACATGCCGCTCAACCTGCAGGCCCGCCTGCTGCGCGTGCTGCAGGAGCGCTGCGTGACCCCGCTGGGCAGCACGCGTTCGATCCAGGTGGACATCTCGCTGGTCTGCGCAACGCACCGCAAACTGCGCGAGGAAGTCGCCCGCGGCACTTTCCGCGAGGATCTGTATTACCGGCTGAACGGCCTCAGCGTCACCCTGCCCGCCCTGCGCGAGCGCACCGATATCCGCCAGATGGTCGCCAAGCTGGCCCAGGCCGAAGCCGGTGCGCAACTGCCGGTACGTTTCTCGGAAAGTGCCCTGCAGGCCATGGAACGCTACAACTGGCCAGGCAATATCCGGCAGCTGTTCAACGTCATCCGGGTGGCCATCGCGCTGCTCGACGACGGCGAAACCCTGATCACCGAAACCCACCTGCCGGAAGAACTGTTCGAAGGCCCGCTCGGCCAGCCAGCCAGCGCCGCGCCGACCTACGACCCATGGGCCGCGGCCGCCCCGGAAGGCACCGGCAGCCTCGAGGAAATCGGCCGTCAGGCCGCCCTGCGCACCCTGGAAGCCGCCGGCGGCAACATCTCGGCCGCCGCCCGGCAACTGGGCATCAGCCGCAATACGCTGTACCGCAAGCTGGGCAAGTTCTAGTTCGGCAAACCCGGAGGCCGCCGCACCAGCGGCGGCCATTCTTCTCGCCCTGTTCTCCACTTCGCCAGAGGTAAAGGAAATCTTCCTTTTTTAGGGACAAGCTACTTCTGCAGCCTTTTGAAAAATCGGATGCATTTAAAATTGCTGCAGTGCACAATTTCCGAAATAGTGCGCTATACTGGGTCACGAACACCAACCTAACCTGGAGACAACACATGTCCATCAATCCCGAGCAATTCGCCGCCGCCAACAAAGCCACTGTTGACTCCCTGCTGTCCGTTGCCAACACCGCCCTCGCCTCGGCCGAGCGCATCGCTGCCCTGAACCTGAACACCGCCCGTGCCGCCCTGGAAGACACCGTCTCCGGCGTCAAGTCGGTGCTTGGCGCCAAGGACCCGCAAGCTGCCATCGCTGCGCAAACCTCCCTGGCCCAGCCGGCTGTCGAGAAGGCTGTTGCCTACTCACGTTCGGTGTACGAAATCACTTCCCAGACCCAACAGGAACTGGCCAGCATGGTCCAGGCCCAGTTCGGTGACTTCCAGAAGTCGATCGCCGGCATGGTCGAAATGGCCTCCAAGTCGGCCCCGGCCGGTTCCGAAGGTGCTGTTGCCGCAATCAAGAGCGCCATTGCTGCAGCCAACTCGGCTTTCGGCAACATGAACACGGTTGCCAAGCAATTCTCTGATGCAGCCCAGGCCAACATCGCCGCTGCCAGCAAAAAAGCCAAGTAAGTTTTCCGGCTTCCCGGTATAAAAGGCCCCGCGCATCTTGCGGGGCCTTTTGCATGGTCGGGCAAAAATAATTAAGCTGCCGACTGAAATGGAGAATTTTATGCCGGACAACGATCTCGACGCACAAACCGAACGCATGCTGGAGGCCGCGATGGGCGGTCTGACCCCCCATCAATTGCTGATGCAGGCATCCCAGGAGGATGCAGACAGCGTGGCCGAACGCGCTGCAGCGATCGCCAAGAACCGCGAACGCGCCATGCGCCTGCTCGCCGCCATCGAAAAATCGCAGGCCTGAGGCAGGCGGCCGCCCCGACCGCCAAGGCCGGTAAGTCGGCTCCCCCTTGATTCATTGACCGCCATGCCAGGCGCCCTGTCCAGAACCTTCAACGAGTTTTTCGCCTCGGAGAAGGCCGGCGGCGTCCTGCTCATCCTGGCCACCCTGCTGTCGCTGGGCATGGCCAATTCGACCCTGGGCCCGGCCTACCTGAATTTCTGGCAACTCCACGTGGCCGGCCTGAGTCTCGAGCACTGGATCAACGATGCGCTGATGGCCGTGTTCTTCCTGTTCGTCGGCCTCGAACTCGAACGCGAGTTGTACAACGGCGAACTGGCCGATTTCCGCCAGGCCCTGCTGCCGATCTTTGCCGCCCTCGGCGGCATCTGCCTGCCGGCCCTCATCCACTTTGCCCTCAATGCCGGCACGCCCTCCCAGGCCGGCAGCGGCATCCCGATGGCCACCGACATCGCCTTCGCACTCGGCGTGCTGGCCCTGCTCGGCAGCCGCATCCCGGCTTCACTGAAAATATTCCTGACCGCGCTGGCCGTGATTGACGATCTCGGCGCCATCATCGTCATCGCCATTTTCTATACCACGCAGTTTTCGCCGGTCTACCTGCTCGGCGCGCTCACCGTCTTTGCCGGCCTGCTCGTCCTCAACCGCGTCTTCCGGGTCATGGCCCTGCTGCCCTACCTGCTTGGCGGTGCCTTGATGTGGTTCCTGATGTTCAAGTCCGGCGTGCATGCGACCATCGCCGGCGTGCTGCTCGCCTTTGCCATTCCATTTTCACCACGCGCCGAAGACGAGACCTCGCCCTCGCATCGCCTCGAACACTTGCTGCACCAGCCGGCGGCCTTCCTCATCCTGCCCATTTTCGCGCTGGCCAATACCGGCATCGTCATCGCCGCCGACTGGACGCAGGCGCTGGTCAGCGCCAACAGCCTCGGCATCATGGCCGGTCTGGTCATCGGCAAGCCGCTCGGCATCTCGCTGTTCAGCCTGCTCGCCGTGAGCGTCGGCCTCTGCCGCTTGCCCGGCGACCTGCGCTGGTCGCACATTGTCGGGGCCGGTCTGCTCGGCGGTATCGGTTTCACGATGTCCATCTTCATCACCAACCTGGCTTTTGCCGGTGCGCCCGCGCTGATCAATGCCGCGAAAATGGCCATCCTGCTGGCCTCGCTGGCCGCCGGGACGCTCGGCTTCATCTGGCTGAGATACGCGGCACCTGCCGCCCCCGCCAGATAAACAAGCCGCCCGGCCGGGAATGGGGAACCAATATCCCCGGCCATCACTCCAAATGCGCTTTCAAGGGATGATCAAATGCGCGTACAGAAAAATCCGGAAGATATCGGCCGCTGCGGCTGCGGTCGGCGCGAATACTGCGATGGCAGCCACGGGCTGACGGAAGCGCAGTGGCAGGCGCTCTGCGCCAAGGAACAGGAAGCCGCCAGCCAGGCAGCCGAGAAGGCCAGCCCGGCCCCCGTGAAGTAGGCAAGCGTCAGGACCAGGGCAGCACCTGCCGGGTCAGCGCCACGCTGACGATATAGGCATAGCTCAGCAGCGCCAAACAGAAAAAGGCAAGGCGCCCGCTCTTTGTTTTCCCTCGTTTCAAGGCCATGCTGCCGCAGACGATGTAGGCGAGGAGCCCGCAGAGCTTGGCAGTCAGCCAGCCGTTGACCAGCGGATACTGACCGCTGAGCACGGCCAGGGTCACGGCACTGCCGAGCAGCAGGCTATCGACCAGATGCGGCAGGGTCCGCACCAGGCGCTGCTGCAGGCGGGGCGAATCAAGCAGCATCCAGCCGCCTCGCAGCGCAAAACCCAATCCGCTGAGCACGACGCAACTGACATGCAGGTACTTGATGGCGAGATAGCTCACGCGCGACTGCCCGCCAGGGCCGCCAGCTTGTCGCGGATTTCCTCGCCATGCCGGCGATAGCGGCGCAGCGCCGCGAGCAGGTTGAAGGCCAGGCCGCCGTTGGCCAGCGCCAAGAGCAGCCCGGCCGGCCGGGCCAGCCATTCGGGGAAAAACACGGCGCCGAGCAACATCGCCAGGGCCAGCGCATGGGTCTGCAGTTGCCGCTGCATGTCGGCATCGGCCAGGATGCGCCCCATGTTCGGCGCCGGAATCTTCGCCTGCCCCTGGTTCTGCAGATGCAACCAGGCCAGGAAGGGGACGATCTTGTAGAGCATGCCGACGATGAAGGACTGGAAGCCGCCAACGATCAGCAGGATGCCGAAAAACAGCGTCCAGCCCGGCAACTCGGCCAGCGCCGGGCGAATTGCCGCGGCCAGCAGCATGAGCAGGGCGGCCAGGCTGGCCGCCAGACCGAGTTGCCAGTAACGATAGGTCGCATCGGCCCGGGCCCGCCGCCGCTGGCCTTGCAGACGCCAGGTCAGGCCGGCGAAGGCCAGGCCGGCCAGGGCGAGCCCGGCCTGGCAGAGGCGGACCAGCCAGGACAGATCAAAGAACACGGCGCCGCTCCAGGCGAGCAAGATGACAACGATCAGCACGGGAAACCACCAGCCAGGCCGTGCCGGATAACCCGGCGTCAGCTGGAACATCGGCACCACGACATAAGCCAGCGCGGCGAGCAGCACCCCAGCCCAGCCGCCCAGGCCCCAGCCGGCATGCAGGTCGGTCAGCGCGGCGAGCGGCAGCGACCAGCCATGCGCCATGCCCAGGGCCATCAGCGTGCCCAGCGCGACGACGGCAAACAGGCCACCCAGCGCCAGTTTCAGACCGCGGATGGTCGGGCTGGTGGACGGCACGGCGAACAGGGCACGGCCGGTGACGAGCAGGAAATAGAGCAGGCTCGCCGCGAGCAGCAAGGCGCCGACCGAAAGCCATGCGGGCACCCCGAAGAGGAAGCCGCCAACCAGCACCAGGGTGCCCAGACTCAGCCCGGCATGCACCCAGCCGGCGACGCGCTGCGGCCGGGCCAGATTGGCCCCGGCGACGACCGGCAGGATCTGGATCAGCGCACCGAGCATGACCTGCAGCATGAAACCGATGGTCAGCAGATGCGTCGCCGCCAGCGTTGCCGGCAACCAGCGCGAGGCGAACAATTCGCCGCCCTCAACCAGCAGCAGAACGCCGGCCAGCCCGGCAAACAGTGGTCCGGTCAGGAAAAAGCGTAGGGGCGCCGCGAAGGGCGGCGCATTTTCGAAGGACAGCAAGGCTTGCATCGCGGGTGCCCGATTCAGCGTGTGATCAGGATTTCGAAGGTGCCGTCGGCCTGCAGCACAGTGGCGTAGCGATGGCCGTTCTGCGTCAGCACGCGATACAGCGGATGCGGTTCGCGATAGAGCAACAGCAGCATCTGTTCGCCGGGCTGCAGGGTATCGAGCATTTCCATGGCCTGCACGAACGGCTCGGGCGGCTCCATGAAGCGGGCATCGAGCACCTGCGGCGTACAGGCGGACATCAGGCGAGGGCCAGTTCGCCGCCCAGACGCTCGAGCACGGCCGGCAATTCGCCGAGCAGATGCTGGTCGCACATCGGGTAGAGAATGTTCTCTTCCTTCATGTTGTGCTGCTGCATCATGATCACCAGCGTTTCCGCCTGGCCGAGGTACTCGTCGAGATCACCGGCCAGCAGCGCCGCCGTGGCCGCCTCGAGCAGACCGCGCATCTGCCCATGCTCAAGCCGCATGACCTGGGTCGGCCCCATGCTCATGCCGGTCTTCGCCTCGAAGGTCGGGAACAGGGTTTTCTCCTCGGCGTCAAAATGCGCCAGCATGGCCCTCTGGAACTGCGCGAAGGCGGTCGCGGCCGCCGCCAGATCCTTGCCGGATAAGGCCTGTTCGGCGGCGGCGAACAGGTCGTCGCAATGGCGGTGGTCGTCGGTCATCAGGCTGCGAATAGTGGTCATGGCGGGTTCTCAAGGAAGAGTGAATGGGCGCATTCTGCGCAGGTGGCCCGGCAATAACCTTGATTGGCATCAAATTTGAAAAATGCCGTCCTGGCAGGCCTGCTAGGCGGGCTTCGCCGCCAGGACTCGCAAACGACGATAAAGAGTACGTTCGGAAAGTCCCAGATGCCGGGCCAGGGCCTTGCGATCTCCGCTGAAGGCCGCAACCCGCTCGGCCAGGGAAAGCGTTTCTCCGGCTTCCACTTTATCGGTTGGCGAAGCCAAGCCCGGGCGCGAACTCGCCGTATGGCGCGGCGCATTACCCGAGTGCAGCAGGGCGGCCGGCAGGTGTTCCAGACGGATTTCGTCGCCATCACAAAGCAGGCAGGCGCGCTCCAGCAAATTGCGCAATTCCCTGACGTTGCCCGGAAAGGAATAGCGACGCAACCAGCCCTGCACTTCGTCCGACAAACTCAGCAAACGCCCGCCAGCCACCCTCTCAAGCAGCGCTTCGGCAAGCAGGATGACATCCTCGCCGCGTTCGCGCAGAGCCGGCAAATCGATCGGGAAGATATTGAGACGGTAGAACAGATCCTGGCGGAAACGGCCATCGGCGATCATCTCGCTCAGCGGGCGATGCGTCGCCGAAATGATGCGCACCTCGGCCTGGCGCAACTCGGGCGAACCGACCCGCCGGAAGGTGCCGGTTTCAAGCAGGCGCAGCAGCTTGACCTGGATGCTGAGCGGAATATCGCCGACTTCGTCGAGAAACAGGGTACCGCCGGCGGCGGCTTCAATCAGCCCGGTTTTGCGGGCCACCGCCCCGGTGAAAGCGCCGCGTTCATGACCAAACAGTTCGCTCTCGAACAGTGTCTCGGCCAATCCCGAGCAGTCGACCGCGACAAAGGGCCTGGCCGAACGTCGGCTGATCTGGTGGATGGCATTGGCGACCAGCTCCTTGCCGGTACCCGACTCGCCCTGCAGCAGTACCGAGGCATCGGAAGGCGCCACCCGGGCGACCATTTCCATCATGCCGAGAAAAGCCGGCGAACGGCCGATCAGTCCCTGGGCATGGGCCAGGCTGCGCGCCACCGGCAGGGGCTCCAGCTTTTCGATGTAATGGGTAATCTCACCCTTGGCATCGCGGATCGGTGACAGCTCAATGTTTTCGAAACTCTCGCCCTTCGGCGTGTGGTGCAGATGCAGGACGCGCTCGCGCTGCCCTGATTTCAGGCTGCGCTGCAGCGGGCAGGATTCGCCGGCCTGATCGCAGGGCACGGCATAGCGGTGGGAAACCTCGAAACACTTGCGCCCGATGACTTCCTGCTCATCGACCCAGTTGGCACGATAGGCATCGTTGGCGGCAATGATGCGGTAATTGCGATCACACAGGATGTGCGGTTCCGGCAGATTCTCCAGGAAGGAAATGAGCTCCGACAGATTATCCGGCTTGACTGCCATCACTCCTCCATTATGCCAAATTAACTGCCAAATACTGCCACTCATGGCAGCTGACAGTCAAATCGGCTTTTCGGCAACGTGCTGGCACAAGCAAATCACTGATTTCAATAATCAATTCCATGACAGGCAAGGCTGGCACGGCTCTTGATAAGTAAATACTGATATTCATCCATCGGAGCCGGTCCGTGAAGCCGCAAAAACAACGATTACGTCAGGAAATCATTCTCCTGATCGTGCTCAAGCTCGTCGCCATCATCGCCCTGTGGTGGTACTTCGTGCGTGATGTGCGCGTCACCGTCGATCCCGACATCGCCGCCGAACATATCGGCAGCCCCCAGAAGGAAGCCTACCTTGCCCGGAGAAACCCATGATCAGTGAGCAACTCGTCGATCTCTCACGCCTGCAGTTCGCCGTCACCGCGCTTTACCATTTCCTGTTCGTTCCGCTGACCATCGGCATGACCTGGATTCTGGTCATCATGGAGTCGGTTTACCTGCTGACCGGCAAGACGCTCTACAAGGACATGACCCGCTTCTGGGGCAAGCTGTTCGGGATCAATTTCGCGCTCGGCGTGACCACCGGCATCACCATGGAGTTCCAGTTCGGCACCAACTGGGCCTACTACTCGCATTACGTCGGCGACATTTTCGGCGCGCCGCTGGCTATCGAGGGCCTGATGGCCTTCTTCCTCGAATCGACCTTCATCGGCCTGTTCTTCTTCGGCTGGGACCGCCTGTCGCGCAAGCAGCATCTGCTGGTCACGCTGCTCATGGCCATCGGCACCAATCTCTCGGCGCTGTGGATCCTGATCGCCAACGGCTGGATGCAGAACCCGGTCGGCGCCGAATTCAGCTACGTCACCATGCGCATGGAGATGGTCGATTTCTGGGCCGTCGTCTTCAACCCGGACGCCCAGGCCAAGTTCGTGCATACCGTCTCGGCCGGCTATGTCACGGGCGCCATGTTCGTACTGTCAATTTCTTCCTGGTACCTGCTGCGCGGCCGCGACATCGAGTTCGCCAAGAAGAGTTTCAGCATTGCCGCGGCTTTCGGCTTCGCCTCGATCTGCTCGGTCATCGTGCTCGGCGACGAATCCGGCTACACCGTCGGCGAGGCGCAGCAGACCAAGCTCGCCGCCATGGAAGCGATGTGGGAGACGGAACCGGCGCCGGCCGGCTTCAACCTGATCGCCCTGCCCAATGAAAAGGAAATGAAGAACGATTTCGCCATCGAGATTCCCTGGGTCATGGGCCTGCTCGGCACGCGTTCGCTGGACAAGCAGATTCCCGGCATCAAGGAGATCAAGGAAAAGAACCGTGAGCGCATCGTGAACGGCGTACTTGCCGTCGTCGCCCTCGACGCCCTGCGCCGCAATCCCGACGACGCCGCGATGAAAACCCAGTTTGCCGCCCACCAGGCCGATCTCGGCTTCGGGCTGCTGCTCCGCAAATATGTTTCGAACTTTGACCAGGTGAGCCCGGAAATCATCCAGAAAGCCGTCGATGACACCGTGCCGCGCGTCGCGCCGATGTTCTGGTCCTTCCGCCTGATGGTCGGCTTCGGCTTCCTGATGCTGGCCTTGTTCGGCGCTGCGCTGTGGAGTTCGGTCAAGGGCAATTTTGCCGAAAAATCCTGGCTGCAACGCTGGGCCCTGTGGATGCTGCCGGTGCCCTGGCTGTCCTGCGAACTCGGCTGGTTCGTCGCCGAATACGGCCGCCAGCCATGGACCATCTACGGCGTGCTGCCCACCCACCTGTCGGTATCGACTCTCTCGGTGGGCAGCCTGTACGGCTCGCTGGCCGGCTTCGTCGGCTTCTACACCGTGCTGCTGATCGTCGAAATGTACCTGATGCAGAAATTCGCCAAGCAGGGTCCGGGCAGCCTCGGCACCGGCCGCTACGCCAACGAAACCGCCCACGCCTGAGCCCCAAGGAGAATTCGATGCTTGATTACCCCACCCTGAAAATCATCTGGTGGCTGCTCGTCGGCGTGCTGCTCGTCGGCTTCGCCATCATGGACGGCCACGACATGGGCGTCGGCACGCTGCTGCCCTTCGTCGGCAAAAACGACGTCGAGCGCCGCGTCGTCATCAATACCGTCGGCCCGCACTGGGACGGCAACCAGGTCTGGTTCATCACCGGCGGCGGCGCCATCTTCGCCGCCTGGCCGCTGGTTTATGCGACGGCCTTTTCCGGCTTTTACTGGGCGATGCTGGTCGTGCTCTGGGCGCTCTTCTTCCGCCCGGTCGGTTTCGATTACCGCAGCAAGATCGCCAACCCGACCTGGCGCAGCACCTGGGACTGGGGGCTGTTCGTCGGCGGCGCCGTGCCGCCGCTGATTTTCGGCGTCGCCTTCGGCAACCTCTTCCAGGGCGTCCCTTTCCAGTTCGACGACCATCTCGTCTCCACCTACACCGGCAGTTTCTGGGCCCTGCTCAATCCCTTCGCCCTGCTCTGCGGCGTCGTATCGACGGCGATGATCACCTTCCACGGCGCCATCTACCTGACACATCGCACCGAGGGCGAAATCCAGCGCCGCACGCTGCGCGCCACGCTGATTTTTGGCAGCCTGCTGCTCGTCACTTTCTCGCTGGCCGGCTTCTGGCTGTGGCAAGGCATCGCCGGCTATGCCATCAGTTCGCCGATCGACCCGGCGGCCCTGCCCAACCCGCTGGGCAAGACGGTGCTTCGCGAAAGCGGCGCCTGGCTGGCCAATTACGGCAAATATCCGGCGTCCATCGCGCTGCCGGTTATCGCCTATCTCGGCACCCTGGCCGCCATGCTGCTCGCCACGCGGGGCCGCACGCTCGCCGCCTTCGTCGCCTCGTCGCTGGCCATCGTCGGCGTCATCGGCACGGCCGGCGTTTCGCTGTTTCCTTTCGTCATGCCCTCATCGACCGACCTGCGCTCCAGCCTGACCGTCTGGGACAGCGTTTCCAGCCAGCTGACGCTGAACATCATGCTCTGGGCGACGCTCATCTTCATGCCACTGATCATCATCTACACCGGCTGGGCCTACAAGGTCATGGCCGGCAAGGTGACCGCCGCCTATATCCGGGAGAACGAACATGGCGCTTACTGAACAATCCACCCTGAACGCCTGCCACTGCCAGGCCGAATCCTTCACCATCAGCGACAGCCCGGCGCGACGCCAGTGGCTGATGGCCACCGTCGGCCTGGGCGGCGCCCTGACGCTGACCGCGCTGACGCCCTTCGTCAGCAGCCTGCTGCCCTCGGAACGAGCCAAGGCGGCCGGCGCCCCGGTCGAAGTCGAGATCGGCAAACTGGCGCCGGGCGAGATGATGATCGTCGAATGGCGCGGCAAACCGGTATGGATACTGCACCGCACGCCGGCAATGCTCGCCGCGCTGAAAAAGGCCGAACCCGACCTGCTCGATCCCGGCTCGGAAAAACTGCAGCAACCGGCCTACGCAAGCAATGAATTCCGCTCGCGCCAGCCGGAACTGCTGGTCGCCATCGGCATCTGCACCCATCTCGGCTGCTCGCCGTCAACTGCCTTTACCGCTGGCGACCCGGCGCTCGGCGCCGACTGGCCGGGCGGTTTCCTCTGTCCCTGCCACGGCTCGACCTTCGATTTCGCCGGCCGCGTCTTCAAGAACAAGCCCGCCCCGAGCAATCTCGAAATCCCGCCCTACACCTATCTCAGCGACAGCCGCCTGATCATCGGCAGCGACGACAAGACGACCTGAACTTCAACAAGGAGAATCATCATGTGGTATTTCACCTGGCTGCTCGGCGTCGGCTTTGCCGTCCTGCTGGCCATTGTCAATGCGCTCTGGAACGAGCACGAGGAAGCGCGCCGCGCCTCCTTGCGCCAGCCCTCCGATGCCCCCCGCAACTGAAACCAGTGAGCGGGCAGCCGGCCAACCGGGGCTCGCCCTGCTGCCGCTGTTCATCGCGCTGGCGCTGATGCTGCTGATGACCGTCCTGCCCGGCCTGGCCACGAACCGCCACGGTCAGGCCGACCATCCCGCCGCGCTGCTCATTTTCTGGGCGATGAGCGCCGGTTTTGTCCGCGGCGTCGGCTTCATTCCCCAGCACGCCTTGCCCCGCCTGTTGCTCTCCGGGCTTTCCTGCAGCCTGGCCATGCTTCTCGCCTTCGGCCGCCTGATCTGGCTCGAACGCCTGCCCTGGCTGCTCTAAACGACCTTACCCAAGGGAAACCAATGAAAATCGCCGTCACCAGTCAAAACCGCAAAACCATTACCGAACACGCCGGAAAATGCCGCAAATTCTGGATCTACGACATCGAAGCCGGTGCTGTGACCGGCCGCAACCTGATCGAACTCCCCATGGAACAAAGTTTCCATGCCAGCCAGCATCAACTGGCCGCCCCGCTGACCGACATCGATGTGCTGATCACCGGCAGCATGGGGGCCGGACTTCACCAACGGCTCAGACAAGGCGGCATCCGGCCGCTAATCACTACCGAAGAAGATCCCGATGTCGCCGTTGCCGCCTATCTTGCCGGCCGTCTCGAACGCATGCCCGTCGAATACGACACGGGTTGCGGGCATCATCATTAGTCCTGATAAAATAAGAAAACACTAATATTGCTTATTCTCGCGGCAGCCACTCGGCGCCGCCAATGATTCATGGAAGAAATATGCCCGACGGTTCATCCCGCATCACCATCCTCGGCGCCGGCTTTGCCGCCCTGCGCGCCGCCCGCGAACTGCGCCGGCGGGCGCCGAAGGCCTTTATTTCGCTGATCGCCCCACAGGCGGAATTCGTCTACCTGCCCAGCCTGATCTGGATCCCCACCGGCCTGCGCCGCGCTGAAGACCTGGTCCTGCCACTGCAGCCCTTCCTGAAAAAATACCGGATCAATCACTGCCCCTGTACCGTCACCGCCCTCAAGGATGGCGGCCGTACGGTCATCACCGACCAGGGCGAGGTGGCCAACGATGCGCTGATCATTGCCACCGGCGGGCGCTTCCTCAAGGGCATGCCGGGCATCGAGCACGCCCTGACGCTGTGCGAAGGCATCAGCGCCGCAGAAAAGATTGGCGAACGCCTGCAGGCCATGCCAGGCGGCCACCTCGCCTTCGGCTTCGGGGGCAACCCGAAGGAACCTTCGGCCATGCGCGGCGGGCCGATGTTCGAGCTGCTCTTCGGGATCGACACCTGGCTGCGCCAGCAAGGCCGGCGCAACGCCTTCGAACTGAGCTTCTTCAATGCCGCCGCCGAACCCGGCAAGCGTCTGGGCGAAAAGGCCGTGCAGGCCCTGCTTGGCGAAATGCAAAAGCGCGGCATCAAGACGCAGCTCGGCGAAAAGATCCTCGGCTTCAGCGCCACCCATGTGCAGACCGAAACGACACAATTACCGGCCGACCTGATTCTCTTCATGCCCGGCCTGGGCGGCCCCAAGTGGGCCGAGAACAGCGGCCTCGAGCTCTCGCCCGGCGGCTTTTTCCCGGCCGACGAGTTCTGTGCCGTCAAGAATTGCAAACGGGTCTGGGTGGCCGGCGATGCCGGCAGCTACCCCGGCCCCGACTGGCTGCCAAAACAGGCGCACATGGCCGAACTCCAGGCCACGGCGGTGGCCGAGAACCTGCTGCTCGACCTCGCCGGCCAGCCGCCGCGGGCCCGCCCCCGGCCGGAGCTGATCTGCATTGTCGATAGCCTGAACAGCGGCACGCTGATCTATCGCGACCCAAAACGCAGCTGGATGCTGCCGCCCTCACGCCTGCTGCACTGGGCCAAGCGCTATTTCGAAGGCCATTATCTGCGGCAGTTCCGTTGAGCATCCCGCTCATCGGCGGCGGCCTACTGCTCGCCATCCTGCTCCTCAACCGCCTGATCCGGGCCAGTCTGGCGGCACCGCGCATCGCCGAAAGCGGTGTCCCCGAGGGCTTGCCCTGGCGCGAGGTCCGCATCCCCACGGTGCGTGACAAGACGCTGTTCGGCTGGTTCATTCCGGCCGGAGAAGCGGCACCGGCCATCGTCATCCTGCATGGCTGGGGCGGCAATGCCGAGATGATGCTGCCACTCGCCGGGCCGCTGCATGCCGCCGGCTACGCGCTGCTGCTGGTCGATGCGCGCAGCCACGGGCGCAGCGACAGCGACACTTTTTCCTCGCTGCCGCGTTTTGCCGAAGATCTTGCCCAAGCCACCGCCTGGCTGCGCCGGCAACCCGAAATCGACGCCGGGCGCGTTGGCGTCATCGGTCATTCGGTCGGCGCGGCGGCCTGCCTGCTGTACGCCGCGCGCCAGCACGACCTGGCCGCGGTCGTCAGCATCGCCGCCTTTGCGCATCCGGCGGCGATGATGCGGCGCTGGCTGAAGTTCAAGCGCATCCCCTACTGGCCGCTCGGCGCCTATATCCTGTTTTACGTGCAGCAGGTCATCGGCCACCGTTTCGACGCTATCGCGCCGCGCCACACCATCGGCCTGACCGACTGCCCGGTGCTGCTGGCGCACGGCGGGGCCGACGCCATGGTGCCGGTCAGCGAGGCCCATGAAATCTACGCCAGGCGGCCCGACGAGCGCGTCAAACTGCTCCTGATGCCGGGCAGCCACGATCAATACGATGAAATCGAGCGGCACATGGCCATGGTCATTGATTTTCTCAACGCGGCCATGTCACCCGGACGGGACCGTCCTATTTGAGATTGCGCTCGCGCACGATGGGCGGCACGTACTTCACCGAGAAGCGCCAGCCCTCCGGCATCTCCTTGAGAACCAGCGTCTTCGAGCTGGCCCCCGGCTCGAAGACCGGCTCGTCACCAACCATCTGGATAGCGCCCAAGCCCTTGATGACACAGGCACCGGGCAAGGTGGTAAAGGCGGCTTCGGCAGCGACCAGCACGAATTCGCCTTCCTTCGACAGGGAACACGACAGGCCTTTCGGCACCGCCGCCGCATCCTGCTTCCAGGCAGCGCGCAAGGCATCGAGGGCCTGGCGCAGTTCATCGGTGACCAGAATGGCAAGCACCACTTCACGCGATTTCACATGACTCACGATGTTTCCTTTATCGAGCCCGGCCGGCTCAGGCGTTGACGATGCCGACCTGCAACTCGTCAAACCAGTTGATGAAGCGCTGCACATCGGCGCCCTGGTAAATCGCGCCGTGTTGCGGGCAGAGCAGGTCGATTTCCATTTGCGAAACCCGCTCGCACCAGCGCCGCTTGGCTTCGTTGGAGCCCATCCAGCGCCGGTGAAAGGCTTCGGCATGGCGGATATGGCGATCGAAATCCTCAACGAACAGGGCGTTCTCGCCGGCCGGCAGCAGCGCGGCGCCGATGTCGCCGGAAAAGAGCACCTTGGCGATCTTGTCGTAGAGATTGAAATTACCCGAGGAGTGCAGGTAATGGGCCGGCACCGCCTGCAGCATCAGGCCTTCGAGCGAGATGTTCATGCCTTCGTCGGGAATCTGCACGAAGGTGCCGACCGTCCCGCCAAAATGCGGAATGAAGCTGGCCCACAGCCAGCTGACATGGCAATGCATCTGCGGATTGAATTCCAGCCACAGGGCCAGCGAGGAACAGGTATCCGGGTCCTGGTGCGAGGCAAAGATGCCGGCCAGGGCCGAAGGGTCGAATTCGGTGGCGAGCGCCGAGAAGACCGCCGGAAAGATCTCGGCGCCGCCCGGGTCGAGCAGAAGCCCGCGGCCGCCATGCGTCACCAGATACTCGTTGGTGTCGATCAGGTGATTCGGCTTGGCCGGATCGCGCACGATCGCCACCCACTTGTGATTACCGTCCTGGAAAATGGTTTTTGTCGTTTTCACTGATGCCTTCCCTACTCTCAATTCCCGGAGAAAAATGCCGAGCGGCGCAGCGACTCGAGCGAAATGCGGATTTCTTCGACGATGTGGTCGAATTCACCGGAAACCTGGGCCAGCGGCACGGCAAAAGCCTGTCCGTAAGCCGCTTCGATTTTTGCCGACTTGGCCAGCACGCCGCCCAGTTCAACCATCTGGAAGGCATCGTCGAGGGCTCGCCGGAGCTGGCTGCGCAGACGCCGCAGGTTTTCGGCATGGGCGACATTTTCCTGTTCACGTCGTTGCAATATGGCCGTCAGGGCGGTTTGTGGCGCAAGCTGGTCGGCCTCCCGCAGCAGGCGAGTGAAACGCAGGTCCTGCAACATCAGCGACACTTCGTTGACGCAGCCATAGACCATGCCGGTCAACGCCGCCATGCTGGTCCGCAAATCCTGCGAGAAATTGCGGAACTCGTTGGACAGCACGCCGAAACCGCGGGCCGCCGTGCCGGCCCGCTTGGCCAGAAAAATGGCGTTGAGCGCCATGATGTTGATCTTGAACGAGACGCCGACTACCCGCTTGATCTCTTCATTGATGCGGACAATGCGCAACAGGTCGATGCCGGTTTGCGGCGTCCGCTCGTGAATCATCGGGAAATTGCTCGTCATGCAGGCACCGTGGGGGTTTCCAGCCAGCGGCTACTGTAACAACTTGAGCATCGGCTGGATAGCCCAGATGGACCACCCCGGCGGCAATTCCGCGACTTCTCCCTACTTCTCCAGCACGTAGCTACCGGGCGCGTCGGCCAGAGGCGGGAACTTGCGGTTGGCTGCCGGATAGGCATCGACCAGGTTGCCGGTGCGTTCGCCCAGCCACTGCGTCCAGTCTTCCCACCAGGTCCCCGGCTTCTTCTCGGCCCGCTCGAGCCAGTGTTCACAATGCTCGTTGTGCTCGGGCTCGGCGATCCAGTAGGCGCGCTTGGGCGGATTGGCCGGCGGATTGACGATCCCCAGGATATGTCCCGAGGTGGACAGCACGAAACGTACCGGCGTCTTGACGTTGACATACTTGCGGATGCGGAAGCACTGCTTCCACGGCGCAATATGGTCATCTTCGGCCGTCACCGCGTAAAGCGGCTGGACGATGCGATCGAGATCGATCGGCTCGCCGGCAATGGTCAGCTTGTCGTGCTTGATCAGGTTGTTGTTGAGGTACATCTCGCGCAGGTAGTAGGAATGCATGGCCTGCGGCATGCGCGTCGAATCGACATTCCAGAACAGCACGTCAAAGGCGGCCAGCGGTTCGCCGAGCAGGTAGCTATGCACCCAGTAATTCCAGATCAGGCTGTTCGAGCGCAGCAGACGGAAGGAGGTCGCCATTTCGTTGCCGTCGAGATAGCCCTTCTTGGCCATCGATTCTTCGAGCGCATTGATGCAGGCCTCGTCGATGAAAACGTCGATATCGCCCGGATGCGAGAAATCGGTCAGGGTGGTAAACAACGTCCAGTGGGCGACCGGCACGTGATCAGCGCCGAAACGCTTGTTGGCCCAGGCCATGTAGGCGCTGACCAGCGTCCCGCCGATGCAGTAGCCGACCAGATGCACCTTCGGTACCTTGCAGAATTCGCAGGCGACGCGCACTGCTTCGCTGACGCCTTCCTGCAAGTAATCATCAAGACGGACATTTGCCAGCTCGGGGCCGGGATTCTTCCAGCTCGTGATGAACACCGAGAAACCCTGGTCGGTCATGTACTTGACCAGGCTCTTCTTGGCATTCAGGTCAAGAATGTAGAACTTGTTGATCCACGGCGTGGTGATGACGATCGGCATCGCCCGCACCTTCTCGGTGGTCGGCGTGTAGTGGATGATTTCGAGCAGGCGATTGCGGAACACCACCTTGCCCGGCGTCGTCGCCAGATCCAGGCCGACGGTGAAGGCATCGGGCTCGACCATCATGATGTTCTTGGCCTTGGCGTCGCGCTGGAAGTTGGCCCAGCCCTGTTTCAGGCTTTCGCCGTTGCTCTGCACGAAACGCTCCATGGCCACCGGGTTGAGCCAGAAGAAATTGTTCGGCGCCACCATGTTCAGCCATTCGCGCAGCCAGAAAGCGGCGCGCCGACGTTCCTTGTCGGACTGGCCGGGCGTCTCGAACAACATGTCTTCCAGACGGTGGGTAAAGGCCAGATACCATTCCTTGATGATGTCCCAGGAGGCCGAATCGGTCCAGATCGGCGCCGCGAAGCGGGCATCGTCGCCGTGCGGCGCAATGACATCGGGAGACGGCACACCCATCGCCCGACGCATGACATGCGACTGCAGCGCAACGAGATCGCCGGACAGCGCATTGAGGGCCCGGTTCAGCTCCTGCGGATGCGCCAGCCAGGCCATCTGCGCATTGAGCAGGGAAGACGTGACGCCATAGGGATCAAGGGCACTGCTGATGGCCTTGCCGAGCGTTTCAACCGGGCTCAGGCTGCTGATATCGACACTGTGGTGTTGGGCGGATGAATTGGCGGACATTTGACTAACCTCTTCCTGATAAAACCGAACTTGAAAACATCATATTACAGCGACACGAACTCGCCGGGGCGCGGCAGGTGCACCGACTTCCAGCCCAGCTTTTCCTTGATGGCCGCAGCAAAATTGGCCGCGGCGGCAGCTTCGCCATGTACAACAAAAGTATGGCCCGGCGGCTTGCGAAAACCGCCCAGCCAGCCGAGTAGCGCCGCCTGATCGGCATGCGCCGAGAGGCCGCCGACCGTGTAAATACGGGCCCGCACCGGCACCGCCTGGCCAAAGATATGCACCAGCTTGGCGCCGTCAACCAGCCGGCGGCCCAAGGTGCCGGCCGCCTGGAAACCGGTGATCAGCACGCTGCACTCACTGCGCGACAGGTTCTCACGCAGGTGATACTTGATCCGTCCGGCATCGCACATACCGCTCGCCGAAACGATCACCGCACCATGGCGAATCTCGTTGAGCCGCTTCGAGGCCTCGACGTCGGCGACAAATTCGATTTTCATCTTGTCCGGATGCGCCGCCTGCCAGGCGATCAGCCCGCGCATCTCGGCATCGAGCAGCTCCTGATGCGCCATGGTGATGCGCGTTGCCGTGCTGGCCATCGGAGAATCGACATAGACCTTGAGCGGCTTGAGACGCTTGCGGCGGATCAGGTCGGCCAGCATGTAGAGCATTTCCTGCGTCCGACCGACGGCGAAAGCCGGAATGATCAGGTTGCCGTGCGCCGCACGGGTGCGCTCGAAGGCATCGACGATTTCATCCTCGGTTTCGGCCGGCGAACGATGCAGGCGGTCGCCGTAGGTCGATTCGACGAGCAGGACATCGGCTTCCGTCGGTTGCTCCGGATCGTTGAGGACCGGCCGCCCGGGCATCCCGAGGTCGCCGGAAAAAACCAACCGGCGGGGCTTGCCTTCTGCACGCAGGGTCACTTCGAGGAGCGCCGAACCAAGAATGTGCCCTGCATCGCGAAAACGCACGTCGACCGAGTCGACCGGCCGGAAGCTCTGGCCATACGGTATCGGCTGCAGTTGCAACAGCATGGCCTGGGCCTGCATCACCGAATAGAGCGGGGCCGGCACGCCACGCTCGGTGGCGCCGCGCCGATGGCGGTGACGCAATTGCCATTCGGCTTCCTTTTCCTGGATATGGGCGCTATCGGGCAGAAGCACTTCGAGCAAGGCGATGGTCGCCGGCGTGGCATAGACCGGCCCCTTGTAGCCGAGCATAGAAAGGCGCGGCAGCAGGCCGGAGTGGTCGATGTGGGCATGCGTCAGCAAAACGAAATCAATGCTGCGCACGTCGAAGCCGAAATTCAGGGCTCGCAGGTTCTTGCTACGCGCCTCAGGCCCGCCCTGGAACATGCCGCAATCGACGAGAAAACGCGTATCACCGGATTCGACGAGATAGCAGGAACCAGTCACTTCGCCAGCGGCGCCAAGGAAACCCAGTCGCATGTTTTATTTCCTCCTGACTTGGCGTAGCATGAACCTCAATCCGGCTGAATGCAACGCCAGCTCAACGTTTCAGGAGGAATAACACGATGTTCAAGCACCTGCTCGTCCCGACCGATGGCTCTGAACTTTCCCGCGCCACCGCAGCCCGTGCCGTCATCTTTGCCAAGGAAGCCGGGGCCCGCGTCACGGTCTTTTTTGCCAAACCGGAATACCCCATCGCCTACTTTGGCGAAGGCGCCCTGATCGACCCGACGACACCGGAAAAATTCGCCGAACTGGCTGAACAGCAGGCTACCGAATACCTCGGTGAAGTCCAGAAACTATGTGCCGACAACGGCGTCGACTGCGCCACCATCACGGCGACCAGCGACATTCCCTACGAAGCCATCATCGAAGCCGCCGAAAAATCCGGGGCCGACCTGATTTTCATGGCCTCGCACGGCCGCCGCGGGATCAGCGGCTTTTTGCTGGGCAGCGAGACCAACAAGGTCCTGACCCACTCGAAGATCCCGGTACTCGTATACCGCTAATCCTCGGGCTGCCAGCGCCCCGGCAATCGGGGCGCTGGCAGCAGAAAACCACTAGACCGACCAGCTGCCGTCCGGGCGCAGCATCGACAGGTCGACGTATTTCGAGCCGGCGTGATTGCCGGATGAAAACCTCACCCGGTAGCCGCCAACATCGAAATTGGTGTTGTTCAACGCCGCCAGCAGGCCTTCCGGACCATTGGCGCGTTTCAGCGCGTCAGTCATGACCCTGGCGGCGATGAAGCCCTCGAGCGCGACCGGCGTTACCGGCGTACCGGCTGGCAGCATCTTGGCGAATTCGTTATAGACGCCCAGCCCCTTGAGCGGCACCACCTGGCTGACCATCACGCCGGACTTGTCCTTGCCCAGCGCATTGGCCAGCGAAGTCGGGCCGACAAAGCTGATGTTGGCAAAGCTCGCCGGGCTGCCCTGGGCGCGCGCCTGCTTGATGAAGGCGGCCGCCGTGGCGTAGGTGGAAATGATCACGACGACATCCGGGCTGGCCGGCAGGATGGCCTTGAGCGCCGCCTCGACATTGGCCGAGTTGCGCTCGGCCGTGCCGCTCGCCACGAGCTTGGCGCCCCGGCTGGACAGGGCACGCAGCACGCCGTTCAGACCAGCCTGACCGTAGGCATCGTTCTGGTGGAACACCGCAACCTTGCGCTGGTTAAGGCTCCAGAAGTGCTCGATCAGATGTTCGGTCTCTTCAAAATACGAGGCGCGAATATTGAAAATCAGCGGATGAACCGGATTTCTCAAGGCCTCGGCACCGGTAAACGGGCCGACAAAAGGCAGGTTGGCTTGTTCGAAAACAGGCTTGGCCGCCAGCGAGGTCGGTGTTCCGACATAACCGAACAAGGCCGAGACCCGATTTTTTACGAATGTTTCGGTATTGGCCTTGGCCCGCTCCGGCTCATAGCCGTCGTCGAGCGTCTCCAGCCGGATATTCCGGCCGCCGATACCGCCCTTGGCATTAAATGCCTTGAACCAGACCTGCGCTCCGTCCCGCATCTCGATCCCGAGATCCTTGGCCGGACCGGACAACGGCACCGACTGACCAAGCACGATATCGCCCGAAGCGGCAAAAGTTCGGCCGCTGGCCAGCGCAACTGAAAGCAATGCCCCGGCATTCAGGAATTGACGACGATCCATGTATTTACCCCTAGCTCCCGCAACAAAAAACCATTTTCAATGACAAAGGCGAGGCCGGATATTCCAAGTCCATGAATGACAAGGATATCCGGCCAGAATGTCTGATCAGTACCGGACAGGCAACTGAACAGGCGGCCATTTGCAGGTTTCATTATGCCACCGGGACGAGCCGGCATTCCCGCTTTACTCAATCGGGGTTTCCTGGATTTGACCCCGAAGTGAGATCAGGCGGCACTTTCGGCGGCCACTTCCGGCCTGCCCTGGCGCCGCCGATAGAGGAAGATGCCGGCGCCAATTGCGACCATCAGGGCTCCCGCGCCGAACATGAAGGATGAGTTGTCCCCGCTGTTGGCCAGCACGACCTTCTCGGGATTTTCCGGCAGGTATTTGATCGCCAGTTCCGGCTGTCCCTTGTCATCGCGCAACTGCTGGCCGAGTTCATTTCCCACCGAGATCAGCGTCGTGATATCGCGCTTGTCTTCCGTCAGATAGTGAATCTCGGCCTGAAATCCCTTCTCCCGCTTGCTGATGCCCTTTTCCTTCCAATGCACGGACAGCACCTCGGCCTTGGCGACCTTGCCATGATCGGCCATGGCCTTGGCGGTTTCTGCTTCGCCGACTCCCAGATAGATGACGAAAGCACCACCAATCACCAGAATCGGCGGCAACATGGCGCGTTTGATACGATCAACAACTCCGGACATGCTTGTTCTCCTTGTGAACAAATAAAGCACCGCCCGGTTGCCCGGCACGGTGCCTGTTTTATTAAAATTTTCAGATTTTTTAGTCGTTGCTGCTGACCAGTTGCATGAGCAGACGCAGGACATACCAGAGCATCAGCATGACCGAGGCAAACAGGTGCAATGCGGCACCTGCCGGACGATCAGTCGGGTAGTGGTGGATGATGTTCGAGGTGTCATAGAGGATCGCGCCAGCCGCAAATACGATCATCACGGCCGAAAACCAGATACCCAGCGAAAAGCCCATGACCGCGCTGAGCACGATGGCGCCAATCGCCACCAGGCCACCGATCTTGAGCAGGCTGCCGAGGAAGGAAAAGTCGGCCTTGGTGCTCAGTGCCGTCCAGGTCAGGCCGGCAACCAACAGGGCAGTGACCACCACGGCGGTGAAGATCGCATCGGGCGCCAGGGCGCCGGCAATGGCGAACAACGGCGCAAAAAGCAGCGCCTCGGCGACGATATAAATGCCCAGGCCCATGATCTGGGTATTGTTGCTTTCGGCCGTATCGGCCATGTGCGTCGCCAGCCAGCTCACCAGCATGAAGGCACCGAGCACGCCGAGCCAGGCGAAACGGCTCGCCCCCATGGCCCGGACCATCGCCGCGCCGACACCGATAGCCGACAGCACGAACGAAAAGGCGGCGAACACGACAATCGCGCCAATCAGGTATTTGTAAGTGGATTTGACGAATTCCCCCCGGCTGACCACGCCGGTTTCGTCGATATTGCTGAGGTAACTGCTCATATTCGCCCCTGAGTTAAGAATGCCAGTTGATGAAGCGAGGAAGACGTCGTCGAGCCCTCGCCAGCGCCGGCGAGTATACCATTGGACTTAATAAGCAATGACAACGACAACTTAAAACACCAAAAGCAATGGTCCGTCATGAATTTTGGTACGGGCCCGAACATCAACCTCCGCCCAGAAACACGGGGCGCTGCGCAACCAGCCATCAGGCATCAGCCGGACTACCACCCCGCCATTGGCGGGGCATTCCGATCAGGCAGCACGCAGCGTTTCCAGCCAGGCCGTCAGCTTTTCCTGACCTTCGGCATCGAGATGTGCCTGCATCGCCCCGTACCAGGCCAGCAGCTCGGTCTGGCCCAGGCTGGCGCGCAGGAAGGGCAGGCTTTTTTCGAAAAAGACCGAGAGGAAGGGCATGCCGTGCATGTGCACGAAATGATCGTCGCTGCTCGTCATGCCCTGGAACATGTCGCGCAGCCATTCGACATGCGGCAGACCGGCGGCCCATTCGCCTTTCTGAGCGAGCGCCGAGAGGAAATTGGTCTGCAGGTCCGGCCACGGCATCGTCTGCTCTTCGCTATTGAGCTGGCAGGCCTTTTCGAACCAGGCCTGGCCGCGCGCCAACTCGCCGGCCATGACCGAGGTGGTGGCCAGTTGCAGGGCGTTCATCACGCTCGGCTCGCAGGCGAACAGCGCGTGGTAGTCGTCGAAGGCACGGTTCCATTTTTCCAGACGCGCCAGGCAGAGGGCGCAAAGGCGCAGGGCATCGGCGCGCAGCGCGGCGTCGGAATGATTGCGCAAGTCTTCCGCCAGTTCGACGGCGCGCCCGAAATCATCGCTTTCCATGGCCGCCACGGCCGGTAGCAGTTCGGCCGGCGTACCGCCGGAGGCCACCGTGGTCGCCAGCGGAGCCGTGCTCAAATGGGAAGCCAGCCGGTCGTAATCAGCGGCGTCGACAACCCACTCGGCAACCACCGGAAAGCGTTCGGTCTTGATCTTGCCGTCCGCCGCACGGCTATACTCGGCAATGCTGACGGTCAGCCAGCGCGCCGCCGGATCGGCCGCCACCTTCTGGCAGATCACCGACGCCGTCCACCACCGCGCCTCCTGACTCAAGCCAACCTCAACGGCCCGCGCCATGGTCAGCAGGAAAGCGACGCCCTCCTCCTCGAGGCGACTGCGCAGTTCCGACGACAGGCCCCCCTCCCACCAGAGCTCACCCGTGACATCGGCGCTGGCCCAGGCGCCAAGGGCTTCGCTATACGGCTCGCCGGTCAGCGTGCGGGCGATCACCACGGGCAGCCAGACGAGAATCGCCGCCTCGGCCAGCCACAGCAGCGGCAGCCAATGCACCAGGAAGCGCGTCGGTTCAAGCTGGGCCAGGCGCCCGGCGAGCAGGCCGAGCATGGAGACCCAGCCGACGGGGTCGGCGGTGATGAAATAGCCGGCCAGCGTCGGCCCCTCGTCGAAGCCCATCCGTATCCACAGGGCCCAATGCACCCACAGCCCGACGAAACCGAGCAAAGCGCCCCCCCAGGCATTGAAACGGCGGGAGCGGGAATGGGCTCGCTTCAGGGCAAACCAGGCGTAGGCGCCGAAAAAGACGCTGAACAGCATCAAGCCGAACAAGGAAATCAGCGCTGCCGGACTGTGACTCAGCCACAGAGCATAGAGCCAGGCGAGCAGCGCGATCCCCGGCACACCGATCAACAGCAGCTTGAAGGGTGCTGACCAGGGAAACTTCCCCGAAGCGACATAGACGGGCAGCCGGGGCGGCTCGGGGACGACGGCCGAGTCGTAGAGTTTTTCGGCTTTCACGGTTTTGTTCCTTGCGACGACGAGGGATGGGGAATGGCTGGCGCCAATAGGGCGGCGGAAACGACGTTGGGCTCGGCACCGAGAATATCGGCCAGATTTTTCTGCTGCGCCGGACGAAGGCGCTGCGGATCCGGCGAAACACGACGGATCCAGATATCGGCCACCCGCTCGGGGTAGCGCTGACGCACCCAGTCGTAGATTTCCGGGTCGCGCTCGCCATCATCGCCGACCAGGACGAAGCGCACCCAGGGCAAACGGGCAAAGATTTCCTCGATCTTGGCGGTCTTGTAGGTGAACTGATCGAGCCTTGGCTCGCTCGAAAAATCGTTGGTGATGCGCTTGGTGACCAGCACACCGGGTGGAAAGGCATTACGCCCGAGAAAATCGGCAATGGCCTCGTGCATCTGGCGCGGCGAGGCGGAAAGATAGAACAGCGGCGCGCTGGCCGGCTGGGCATTATGTGCCATCAGCCGCGTGTACAAGGCCGCCATGCCGGGCACGGCCTGGCGCTGCGCCGAATTCTTGAGAAAGGTGTTGGCCAGCAGGCGGCGCTTGTCGGTGACTTCGGACACCAGGATGGTGTCGTCAAGGTCGGAAATCAGGCCGAGCCGGTTTTCCGGCGGCACGACCAGCAACTGGCCGACGGCGCTGGTCTTGCCACCCTCGGCCTGAATCGCGTGCCAGCCCGGCGCCAGGGCGGCTTTCTCGGCCAGCCGGAAATAGCCCTCGCCATCGCTGCGCGCCTGTCCGCTGTAGCCCGGCAGGCGCAGCTGGATCAGCTGTTGCTGACGCTCGTCGTTGAAGAACTGCCGGGCGCTGCGCCGCAGATTGGTCAGACTGCCATCCGAGCCATCCGGCCGGGTGCTGCCATGGCGCTCGACAATACGCCCTTCGACGACCAGAGCGGCGCCATCGCTGTATGCCGGGAAAAGCGTGATGCGGTCGCCATCGGCCAGCACGGCAGGGCTGACCAGCGCCAGGAGCATCGGCAACAGCCGGACGGCAGCCGCTTTCATGGGCGCTGTTCCTTGAGACCGGAATAGACAATAACCAGCAGCCCGAGGCCGCCCATCGTCAGGTAATCGGTCGGCATGCCAAGCAGCCAGTGCTTGTGCCAAGGCACGAATTCGGGAAAGAAACGCTCGATGCCGAAAGCCGGATTGCAGACAAACCATAGATAGTCCTCAATGATCCAGAACAGCGCCAGCGAGCCGAGGATGCGCAGTTCGAGCAAGCCGCTCCAGCGGTTGCCGAGCACGGCCGGCAGGTGGAAAGCCAGGGCCATGAAGGAGAACACCCAGGCGTGGTAACCGGTCATCGGCCGGCCGCCCCAGAAAATGTCGAGCAGCCAGTGCTGCTCGATGCGCCAGGTCGGCAGATTGGCCGCCCAGCCAGCCGCGCCCTCGATCTGGATTTCGACCTGGGCGAAAAAGAAACCGAGCAACGCGATATAGGCGAGCAGGCCGAAAGTCGGCAGCAGACGGCCCAACAGCCTCACTGGCCGGCCCTGACGATATCCAGGATGGCGCGGGCGGCCTGCGGCCGGGCCAGGGCCTTTTGCCGTTGGCGCATCTGCGCGAGGCGGGCCGGATCGTCAGTGAGCAGGCGAATCTTGTAGCCCAGTGCCGCCGCATCGACCGCCTTCAGGGCACAACCCGATTCGAGCAGGGTATCGGCGTTGCGCTCTTCCTGGCCAGGAATCGGCGAGACGACGATCATCGGCAACTGCATGGCCAGGCATTCCGAGGTCGTCAGGCCACCCGGCTTGGTGATCGCCAGATCGGCGGCCGCCATGACGCGCTCGATGGTCTTGGTAAATCCCTGCGGATGGATGCGGCCCGGGTAGCGCCCGGCGATCTCCTGCAGACGCTGCAGCAATTCCGCATTGCGCCCGGCCAGCGCGACGATCTGCGTTTCCGTCGACTGCGCCGCGGCCTGTTCGACGAGCATCTCGATACCGCCCACCCCGGCCCCGCCGGACATCATGAGCAACGTCGTCCTGGCCGGATCGAGACCCAGTTCGGTGGCGGCCACTTCGCGTGCCGGCGGCGTGCTGAACTGCGGCATGATGGCGATCCCGGTGACGTGGATCTGTTCGGCCGGAATGCCGCGCGCCGCAAGGCGGACGGCAACTTCCTCAGTGGCCACGAAATAGCCGTGGATATGCGGATGCAGCCACAGGCCATGCACGTCGAAATCGGTGATATTGATCCACACCGGCGGCGTCGCCCTGCCCTTGGCGATGCGCCGCGAGAGCAGTTCAGCCGGCAGGAAATGCGTACACACGATGGCATCGGGCGCAATGCGGGCAATCTCGTCATCGAGCTTGCGCGTGTTCAGGCGCTCGATCTGGCGCCGGAAACGGTCGCCAAAGGAGCTGGCCGGCGGATGGTCGGTGCGCTGGTAAAGATAGGCCCACAGTTGCGGCGCCTTCTCGACCAGCTTGATGTAGCCACTACCGTAGAACTTGCGAAAACCGGCCGGCACGAGGTCGAGCACGTCGAGATGCACGGTTTCCAGGTCGGGAAAACTCTTTTCGGCCGTCGCACAAATGGCCTGCGCAGCGCGCACATGGCCGGCCCCGGCCGAAACGCTGAGAACAAGAATGCGCATGGGTTTTGACATTTTTCCGCCGAAGCTGATGAATGGCGGCGAATTCTGGCAGTCGGGGCTGGGGGTGTCAATTCAAACTGGGTAAGCGTTCGTCTTCACAATGCATCCTAACGCTCCCGCCCCGCCTCATGCCAAGCCTTTCTAACCGGCGAAAGCAGATATTCCATGACCGTCCGATCCCCCAACCTGATTTCGGCATTGGTCTGCATCCCGGCCGAGAGTACGAAACGTTCGCCATCCATTTCCAGGTTCATCCGATTGAGCGCCACTAGTGCCTTGTAGACCAGGGGCTGATTCTTCTTTGCCGAATCGGTCTGGCCATTGCCGTTGCCGGTGTTGTTATCGGCCGCATCGGCGCTGACATGTTCGACAGCTCCCTCAACCATGCCGTATTTCTGGAAGGGAAAGGCCGCGAACTTCAGCTTGACCGGCTGCCCCTCGCGAACAAAACCGATGTCTTCGTTACTGACCCAGACTTCGGCTCGTAACATTTCATCCTGCGGCACCAGGGTCAGCAAGACGGTACCGGGCTGAACAACGGTCCCCGCGGTGTGGGTCGCCAGATCCTTCACAACACCGTCCTGTGGCGCCTTGAGTTCGAGCAGTTCCTGCTTGTGGGCCTGCTTGGTGACTTCCTGCGCCAACTTGTCGAACTGTCCCTGAATGTCATTGCGTTCGGCATGTAGTTGGCGACGGTAGTCGGAGTCGATCTGCGCGAGTTTCTTTTCCGATTGGAGAATGCTGGCCCGGGCCGACTCGATGAGGAAGGACTGAGTTTGCAGCTCCTGTTCCTTCTCGATGCGTTCCCGTTTTTTGTCGCTCCCCATCAGCGACCCGGCATAGCCATCCTTGACCAATTTCTCATAGGCTTTGTCTTGGTCACGGTAATGCGGCAGGGTTTCTTCGAGTTTACGTTTGACCTGTTCGGCCGCCGCCAACTCTTGCCTGGCCTTGATCAGACGCGATCGCTCTTCGGCCAGCGCGGCTTCAAAGGATGCGCGATTGGCGCGATACTGGGCATTGATTTCCTGAGTCAGATCCGGCGGATCATTGGCTTCGCTCTTGAATGAAAGCCCCGAGAGTTCCGCCTGAATCCGGCGCAATGCCAGGCGTTTGCGCTGGTAATCGGCCTCGATCGACTTGGTGTCGGCTTCGCTGATCAAGGTATCCATCCGCATCAGAACCTGCCCGGCCTTGACGCCTTGCCCTTCCTTGATCAGGATTTCCTTGACGATGCCCGACTCGGCGGGCTGGACGATCTTGACGTAGCTTTCGGGAATCAGCTTGCCTTCGGCGACCGCAACGATATCGAGACGCCCGATGACGGCCCAGAGTAGCAGCGCCAGCAATAACGCCAGCAGCGTCCACAGCACCTTGCGGCCCAGAGGATTCGGTGGCGACTCTTGCAAGCGCAGCAGGGGAGGCGAGAAATCCAAGGCATTCCCATTGTCATGGATAAACTTCATTTTCAATAAACTTTTCAATCAGACTCACCTTGAGCGGGCACAACTGAGGTTGCTACCCCTTGGTTTTCTTCAATAGAGGCCACTATTTTCATCACGGCAGACTGTGAACGATGAGATGCGTACTTCCCGGCAAAGGCCATTGCTGCGGCTTTGAATCTCGATTCTGATAACAATTTTTGAATCGCATCAACGAAGGTATTTTTGTTGCGATTCGGGCCGATGGTAATTCCGGCGCCCATCGCTTCAACTCGCAAAGCGCCAAGATGCTGTTCGATGTAGCGTGGCAGCATCAATTGCGGGACGCCAGCCAGCAGTGACTGAGCCACGCTTCCAGTGCCGCCATAACCCACGACAAGATTTGCTTCAGTTAGCAATCCGCGCCAGGCGACAGGCGAGGTGTAGATGCGCAGTTGATCAGTCACCAATTTTTCCAAATGGGCCAGCCCTAACCCAGGAATAATTGCCAGAACCTCGGCATCGCACTCCCGCAAGGCTTCCAGCAAGAATGGAAATCCAGCGACATCGGGGCGCATATACACCGCGATTCTGGTCGGGCTGGAATGTTGCCATCGAACCTCCTGAGCCCCCAGCGAGGTAAAAATCGGGCCGATGTAACAGGCGCCAGCCCGTTCGCCGTAATGGTCCAACTCGGGAAATGTATCAAGTAGCGCAGTAGAAAAAAGCTCGGCAAGTTGCACAGGCGCTACGCCAAACTCACCAAAAACATGGGTGATTGTCTCATTCGCTTTCTGCGAGGCACTTAGAAGCCGCCCTTCTGGAATGTTCTCCCAGGGTCGAAATGACGGCATCGGATCGATAGGTGGCGGCACCGAAAAGCCGTTCCCGATGGCAATCGCCGTCACATCCAATATCCTCGCGGCAATCAAGGCCGTTGGTGCATGGTCAGCGAGTACGACATCCGCGCAAAAAAGCCGAAGTAGCTCTACCCAGGCCGTCACCATTCCCTTAAGACTTGGCCGATCACCGTAGCCGGCACCCAGCAAGATCTCCGAGTAGCTGGCCGGCGGCGCTGTCGCAGGGCCTGGGCGGGCAAGCATGGGCGCCTGAAGGTAGGGAAATCCAGCCGACGAAAGAATCTCGGCGGCCCCTCGTGTATCTCGCACCGCAAACATCACCACATGCCCGCGCTCCCGAAGGACGTGAGCAATGGCCAGGCAGCGGGCAAGATGACCATAATTGGTCCCCAGCTCCCATGCGATAAGTACCCGGCTCATGACAGCCAACCCCTGTTCTGGGTGGCATTTCCCGCCGAGGGGACCAGTAGCAACAAATCGATTACCCGAGCATTCGATGAACCTGAGGGGGACATAGGAAGTTTCTAAAAAGGAATGAGAGGGAGGGAGCCTCCCCCTCCCCAATCAATGATGGATCACGACAAACGCACTGTCCCCGTCTGCAGTCCGGCAAGCGGCGTCAGTGTCTGCGCCGAAGTCCCTAAGGCCACATTGGACAAAACATCCAAAGCCGGCGTGACGCCCATTCCTGCCAAAGTCCCGTTTTTGCCATACTGGTACGCCAGGTCACCACCTAGCGCAGCGTTATCGGAACCCGCCAGTTGAGCGTCGGTCAGCGCACTAGTCAATGCCCAACTGCTCAAACTACTGTTGGCCGCACGCGCCGCATCAAAAGCCCCGACTAGATCCGCGAAGTTAAACTGCTCAATCGCTTGATCCTTGAGCGGATCTGTGCCCCCTGCCACGAAATCAGCCATCGCCTCGGCAATGACTTGCAGATTGGCAACCGGTCTTGACGGTGTCGTGGCGTACCAGTTTTTGAAAGCAATTTGATCGGTCGTGCCAATTTTCAGGATGAGGTCATTGTTGAACTTGTTGAAGCTAAGATCTGCATAGTTAATACCGCCGCCCAGGGAGATCGTATCGCTTCCCGTGCCACCAGCCAAGAAGGTGTCCTCACCATCTCCCTTGTTGAACAAGACAATATCGTTGCCCCCGGCTGTGGTGTAGGTGTCATTCCCCAGCCCACCAAGATAGATCTCGGCCTCGGTACCGCCCGTGAGGGTATCGTTGCCGGCACCACCGTTGAATAGCGCGGTTCCCGAGGTATCGGTAAGAATGTCGTTGCCAGCACCGCCTTCGAGAATGTCGTTGCCGGCACCGCCGTTCAAGGTATTGATGGCCGAATTGCCTTGCAGCAGATTATTCAGGGCATTGCCGGTCGCCTTAATGGCGCTTGTTCCACTCAGGAACAGGGCCTCGGCATTGGCCGCCAGGGTCAAGGTAATCTTGCTATTGACCACATCGAAACCCTCATTGGCGTTTTCTGTAACGAGGTCCGAGACATTGTCCACAAAGTAGGTGTCGTCGCCTAAACCGCCCAGAAGCTGATCGGCACCAGCACCACCGTCGAGCGTGTCATTGCCGGCGCCCCCCGTCAGTATGTTGACGCCACCGTTGCCGACGAGCATGTTGGCCAGCATGTTGCCGGTACCATTGATGATTGATGAGCCTGTCAGCATCAGGTTTTCGACGTTTTCCGCCAGCGTAAAGGTAACGCTGGCTTGAACGAGGTCTGTACCTTCGTTGACGTTCTCGATCACGATATCGGCGATGTTATCAACGACGTAAATATCGTTGCCGTCACCACCGACCAACCTGTCCGAACCCGCCCCGCCATTCAATGTATTGTTGCCGGCATTGCCGGTCAGCACATTGTTCAAGGCATTCCCTTTGCCGTTGATCGCTGCCCCACCTGACAGCGTCAGATTCTCAACATTCCCACCCAGGGTCCAACTGATGTCGGCCAGGACCGTGTCGATCCCCTCATTCGCCGCTTCATAGACGACATCGCCGGTACTCACGTAGTAAGTATCGTCGCCCAGCCCCCCCAATACTTTATCGGCGCCAGCACCGCCATCCAGCGTGTCATTGCCGGCTCCTCCAATCAATGCATTGACACCGCTATTGCCGATCAGCACGTTGTTTGCCGTGTTACCGATACCATTGATGGCAGACGTTCCGGTCAACGTTAGATTCTCAGCATTCACCGCCAAGCTATATGTAACCCCGGAAAGAACCAGATCTATCCCTTCGTCGGCATTTTCGACCACGAGGTCGGCCGCGGCATCTACTACATAGATGTCATCCCCCCTGCCGCCAATCATGGTGTCGGCGCCGAGCCCGCCATTGAGCGTATCGGCACCCGAGAAGCCCTTGAGCGTATCCTTACCCGCCGTGCCAAGCAGATTGACCGCGCCATGCGCCGCGACACTCACCAAGACTTCTCCGCTGGCACTCAAGCCGCCGGCATCTGTAGCGCTCACCAGAATTTGCAGGCTGCCCAGATCATTCTGTCCAGCCGTCCCGGAGAGGGTCTGCGTGCTTGCATCAAAAGCCAGCCACGTCGGCAATGCGCTGCCATCGGCCAGTTTGGCGCTATAGGTCAGCTTGTCGCCGATATCGGGGTCAGTAAAAGTGTCGCTTGGCAAGGTGTAGGCAAAAGCAACGCCTTCCGTCGCGACCAGATCCAGCGGCACCGTTGCAAGAACGGGTAGATCATTGACGTTCTCGACAGCCGCTGTCGCCGGACTGGTCACCGACTCCAACGTACCATGACCGTCAAGGTAACTCGTGACGACGCGCAATTGCTGACCCACCTGTGCTTCGCCAAGATTGATCGTGCTGGCCGTTGCACCAACGATGCTGTTCCAAGATGTGCCGTCAATCGATGATTGCCACTGATGACTGAGCGTCCCCAATCCATCTGCATCGGCCAGGGTATTCGCAAGGCTCAATGTCTGGTTTTGCGTGGCAGAGCCATTTATTTGAATGGTTCCGGTAGGCGCATCGTTGACGTTATCGACGGCAAGGTTAAACGAGACACTTGCGCTCAAGCCACCCGAGTCTGTTGCTACAACAAGCAATGACAGAGCGCCAACATCCGCATTGCCCGGCGTGCCAGAGAATTGTTGGGAAGCCGCATCAAAACTCAGCCAGGAGGGCAGCGCATCGCCATTGGCCAGAGAAGCCTCAAGGGTGAGCAGGTCGCCAACATCCGGATCGTTAAACGTTCCACTCGGCACTGCAAACGCGAAAACTGAATCTTCAAGCACGGCTTGGTCTGCAACAGGGATAGCGACAACCGGCGCCTGATTGGAGTTGACCAGTTCATCGTAACGCTTGACGGAACCGTCAGCAAAAACAAAACGGTCGATTACCTTGCTGCCATCGACGCCATTTGCATCAAAGCTTGCCACCCAAACAGCATCCTCCTGATCTCCGTAGCCAATAAAAAGATCAATACCGTCCTGAGCAATCACCAGACTCTCAGGCGTTATTCCTTCCCCGAATTCAATGGTATTCCCAAGTAACTGGCCATCAACGGTCTCTGCGTTATCGAAGATCGTGTCACCATCCCAACCGTCGCCGAGATTAAAGACATAGGTGTCGCGACCTGCGCCGCCATTGAGTTCGTCGTAGCCGTCATCGCCGATCAGTACGTCGTCACCAGCACCGGCCAAAATTCGGTCCTCGACATCGGTGCCACTGATGGTGTCATTTCCTTCACTACCGCTCAGATCGAATCCGCGCTCAAGGAGTTGGCTATAGCTCAATTGGGTGCCATCAGAAAACTCAAATGTTTCGATCACCGGCGAACCTTCGGCATTCGTCGGATCGAATCCTTCGACATGGATGGCATCGCCATTCGGGCCAACATGCAAGATCAGAGGCCCAATGCCCAGAGAAAGCATATTCGAAGTGATACCTTCGCCAAACTTGAGCGTATCGGCGCCGCCAGAGTCGACGATGGTATCGACGCCATCACCGACGCTGTACAGATAGGTATCGTTTCCGCTGCCACCATCCAGAATGTCGTTGCCCTTCCCGGCAAGCAGGATGTCATTTCCTGCGGTGCCCGTGAGCATGTCGTTACCATCGGTACCAACGACGACATTCTGTGCGTCCGCCGACAGCTCGCAGGAAATGCTTTCACTCCATGACGCACCATCAAAAGCTTGAACCGATACTGTATCGAAACTATCGAATTGACCAGCCACATAAGCAACGTCGGCCAGTTGCGAAGCCCCGATATCGAGTACCTTGCCACTGGCTTGCCGGACACCGCCAATCGTGAAATAGGCATCATTGCTACCGTCATTGGAGAAGCGGTAGCGAGTAATCGCGTTGTTATCCGCATCCGTCACCACAAAAAGGCTGGAAACAGCGATGCTCTTCTCGGCCGCGATAGAGCGGTCTGGCGCGCTGACTTCGGGGGCAAAGTTATTGCCGAGCGGATTTGCTCGAGCCATGAATTGATCTCGCGTCAGCACGGTGCCGTCTGAAAACTGGAAGTTCTCAACACCGATCGCCGAGGTGCCATTCGGGTCGCCAAAGACGACCAGGACATTGGCCTGCCCATGACTGATCTGCAGCACGTACCGATCGGGATAGGCTGCATCCTGAAAAACACGCCAACTCAGATCCTCTGGCTTGAGCCCATCCGGCAAGACCAGCGTATCGGTGGTGATTTCCCCTCCATATATCTGTGCTTCGAAGGCGCCCCACCCCATGTCGCCAGCATCATAAATTACGTCTGTATTTTCGTCTGCCAGGGTCACATAGTAAGTATCTGAACCACGGTCTCCATTCAGGAAGTTGTCACCATCCCCACCAACTAAAATATCGTTGCCATCCGTTCCCCGCAGGCGATCATTTCCTTCCCCGCCATCGATGAATGCGCCCAGCCCAGGTGACATTGAGGTTGGGTGCCAAGCATTTGCGCTGGCACCGTAAATTACCCAGTCGTCACTACTGAATACGCTCGGGAGGCTGAGATTTACGATATCGTCGCCCGCTCCTGCTGCAACAGTTCCGCGGAAAGCCGCATAGTACGGAAAGGTGTACGCCACAGAAATATTGTCATCACCTGCCGAACCGCTTACGCTCTGCTGGCTGAAACTACGGCTAACAAGAGCCTCGTTGGCGGTGACAGAATATTCAACATGCGTCACCCCTACCTGCACACTGCGCGTGGTGCCGGGGAGTTGGACCAGGTAATTTCCATCACCAAGCGACGACACCATCGAACCGCCCGGTGAAGAGAAACCGCTAGCCCATTCAGGAACATTGATGACGTAAGACCGCCCTGGAGTGTACACATTTGAAAATATGGGTTGGTCATACTGCACGATGTGCGTTTCAGCGACGTATTGCACGGCATCGCTTTCGCCCCCGGCCAGGACCAGTGTTGTCACCCCATCCATCGAGACCGACGTGTGGCTGACCCCGGTAAAACTGTAATGCCCGGCAGAGTATCTGCCTTGAACAGAATCGAAATAGTTCAGGTCCTGAAGACTCTGATTCCTGAAATCCTGCAGGGAACCCAGCGACTCACCAGCCTTTCCTCGATTCGCCAAATCAACGCTGAGGGCAGCCTCGAAACCGCTACGAACGCCATCGACCTTGTTTTGGAAATCACCGGTAGCCAGTTGCCCGCTCACCCAGTCCTGTAGCGAACGCGGATCGTCAAAGTCGCCAACGATCAACCATTGCTTACCGTCGGACTGAGTATCGAAATAGCCCTTCACGATGGCCGATGCATCGCCGGAGGAAGTTTGCAGGATCAAATCCTGGCCATAGCGCGTCGCCCGAAGATCCGAGAGATGCTGGTTCTCTGGCAACCAAATGGTTTCGGTACCGCCGCTCAGTCGATCATCGATCTCAGCAATGCCCCCTTGGCTGAGGACATAGTTGTCATTGCCCGCGCCGCCCAGCTCACGGTTGTATCCGGCGCCACCGACCAGCATGTCGTCGCCCGACCAGGCATACATCCGGTCATCGCCGGCAGCCCCGATGAGGACATCACCTCCAAAGCCACCATCGATCAGGTCATTGCCAGCGCTGCCCGTGATCTCTTTGCCGGCTTTGCTGGCCTGGGCGACCAGTTGCTCGAAAGCCAGGGTGCTGCCATCGGAAAACTGGACGCTGCCGCTCAGGTCCTCCAAACTGCGTGACAGAATCAGCGAATCACCGCTCCCGGTCTGAAAGCGCAAGACCGGCGATCCATCGGCTGTACGGACAAGGTCGACAGCGGTGGTCGCAGGACTGATCCCGGCGCCGAAGCTCAGGGTATCCGAAGCAGAAAAGTCGCTGATCAGATCATTGCCGTCACCGACATTGAAAACAAAGGTGTCGCTACCATCACCGCCACTCAAGGCGTCATCACCGAGCCCGCCGTTCAGGGTGTCGTTGCCTTCCCCGGCGTAGATGTAGTCATTGCCGCCATGGCCATCAATGCGATCGTCTTGGGGTGTGCCAAATAAGGTATCTGCACCGTCGGTCCCGTCAAAACCCAGGGCCAGAAGTTCGCCCAGCCCGAGCACCTGGCCGTCCGCAAAAACGAAACGGTCGATGCTTTGGCTACTCAAGGGGCTGCTCGGATAAAAGCCGTTGATCTGTATGCTGCCGCTTTCGTTGCCATACGCATCGACAATACGCACCATCAGGTGGGAACCATCTGCCGCCAGGCGCAGGCTCTGTGGGGTGATACCGTCCCCGAACTGCAGGGTATTGGGCATGGCGTTACCCTGGGCATCGGTCTTTGCACTGCTATCCCTGATTTGATCCTGGCCGTCACCCATCTCGAAATAGTAGGTATTGTTGCCGCCACTCCCCGTCAGCGTATCGTCCCCCCGACCGCCGCGGAACCGGCTGCCACCGCCAGTTCCTGTCAAAACATCGGCCTGGGCGCCGCCAGCGAGGTCGGCGTTGGGCTGGGAACTATTCTGATCTTGCGTATTGACGAGGTAGCGGCTGAGCAGCGTTGCCAAATCAATGGTCTTGCCGTCTGCCAACGTAAAACTCTGGATGGCGCCGGCCTGACCATTCTTGATAATGATGCAGTCCGTGCCACTGGTGATTTGCAGCCCATCCGCAGTTTTCAGGACATGGATGTCGGCCGTCGGCATGCCGGCCAGGATGAGGCGGTTGTTGCCGCCGGCATCCTCGATGACTTCTGCTTGTCCTTGACTGTTTAATGGGCTCTCGCCGGCATTGATGAGGTAGGTGTCGTCTCCAGCGCCGCCGTCCAGGTAGTCGGTCCCGGCGCCACCACTGAGCGTGTCATTGCCTTCGCCCCCTTGCAACGTATCGTTGCCGGCCCCGCCTTGCAGCGTATCGTTGCCGATCCCGCCATCAAGAAGATCATCGCCCGCGCCGCCATCCAGAACGTCCTGACCGTTTCCGGCAAAAATCTTGTCGTTACCCAAACCACCGGACAGGGTATCTGTGCCGCCGCTACCGTAGATGGTGTCATTACCGTCATTGCCGTCCACCCTGTTTTGGGTGGCCTCACCGGCAGAAGCCCAGTCGCTTCCACTGACGCCAGCATTGATTATTTCGTTGCCGCTGCCGCCGGCAATCTCGTTATTTCCTTCACCGCCAATAATGCCACTATCACCTGCACCGCCCTCAATAAAGTCATCGCCCGCGCCCGCGTAAATTAGGTCGTTATGCGAGCCGGCCGTGATGCGGTCGTTTCCTTTACCGCCCGTCATGACATTCGTGCCACCGCCACCGATCAGGATGTTGCCTGCATCGTTGGCCAGCAGAACATTGTCTCCTTTGCCGCCGATCAGGGTTTGTGACTGCGTGCCAAAGGTGGGAACGACTTTTTCATAGGCGCCATGTATTTGACCGTATTGATCCGTGGATTCCCACGTCACCGGATCAAAGCTGAAGGTCTCGCCAGATTCCGTCTGCCAGGTGATCACATTATTCGAGAATGTGGGCTGTGCGACATAGATCTCGTTGCCCGAGGCAGACTCGAACCCCGCGGAGTCCACATAGATCAGCCAACGCAAACTATCCGCCGTATCCGTAGGAACATCTCCCGGAGAATAGTTGCCCAGGTTATAGCTGATATGCATGCGATAGTCGGCATAGGCCTGCCAACCGAAGCTCAGTTTGAAAGCACTACCAATCGCGACCCAAGGACCATCAAAAGTTCGGTAAAAGCGAGCATCGATCAGCGAGTTTCCTTCACCGCCGATGAAGGTTCCAGCGGCCGTTCCGGTTGAAATAAACGTGTCACCGCCGCCACCCTGGATGGTTTGGGAACCCGTGCTGGTCGTGTTGTCCGGCGCGCGACCGACAATCCACGAGCTTCCTCCCCCACCCTTGATATTGGTCGCGTGATTGCCATCAATGTAGGCATTTCCGGCGCCACCCTGCATATCCGTATAGATCGTGTAGGGAAGATTGGGTGAGGAGGAATCGCTGTGGCACCCGAATTCATCCAGGTAGCACGTGCTGGCCGCGCCTACCAGCGCGCCCGGAGGAACCGGCGTGGGCGGTGTGGCTGGCGTTCCCGGTGCGCCCGGCAGCGTGATGCCCAAGTCGCCCGCCTTCCAGTTCTTGACCCACATCCCGCCATTTTCCCCCTGGATGGAGAGGCGCTTGAAGGTCTCGCCATTCTCTGTCCAGTCGGTGAGGATGTAGGTGAATTGGACTTTGCCGGCAACATCCTTTTTCTGCCAGACCATGCCGGAATCACCGACGGCTTCGCCACCATCAAGGGGGGTGCCACCATAGGTGATTTTCCCTTTACCATCACTGTCTTCGATCCAGTCCCAGCCGTCGCCGCTGGTGAATTGGTAGGTATCGTCGCCCAAGCCGCCGTTCAGGGTGTCCCAGCCTTTGCCCCCCTCGAGAATATCCATCCCCGTGCCGCCCAGCAAAATATCCTCACCTTCGCCACCGGTAAGGATGTCGCTGCCGGCATTGCCTTCGATGTAGTCGTTGCCTTTGGCGCCATCAAGACGATCCATGCCGAGGCCACCGTAGAGGTGGTCGACTTGGTCGGTGCCGAAGAAGGTGTCGTTGTCGGTGCCGCCGAAGCGGTAATTGGGGCCGCTGGTGCCCTGGCCGGAACCGCTGTTCTGGGTTTGGAGGGTGATGCCGGTGGTTTTGTCTTCGAAGTAGATGGGTTCGCCGCCGGTATCGGCCCGGAGGTTCTTGCCGCTACCGGTGTCGTTGGTGTTGGCGTCGATGACGCCGGAGAGGAATAGGGCGCGGTCGGTGAGGTATTGGTCGGTGATCTCGCCGCCATCCTTGGCGAGATTGAGTTCGCCGTTCTGGTTGTGGATGCTGTAGCTGGCACCGAGGATGGCGAAAGGGTTGAGTTCTTTTAGGGCATAGCGGTAGGCAACGCCTGTATCGTCGTTTTGCGATGCCAGCGACTGAACATCGGAAGCAGATTGGGATGTGAGATTGACAACTGAGAAGGTCTGCCCCTGAAGACTAACTCTAATGAGTTTCAGCGTCTCGATGACTTCCGAGAAAAGGGCACCCGGCGTTGTCGCCGTCGCTGCTGCCATATTCGGTAAAAACGCTTTCCGCAAGCTTTGGTGGAAGCTGGAAATCTCGGCGAGATTTTTATAGCCTGGAGCACTGGCTTTAAGAATGGCGTTGAGATCGTCCGTCGACAGACTTGGGTCGATGATGCTGGTCAGGAAAGCAATCGTGCCGACCTCGGACGGATAGGCGGTAGCTGAGTCACTAACGTTGAGCATATCGACAGCCCAGTCGACACTGTTGCTGACGAATTGTTGGAACCACGGTTGGTCGTTTAACACACCGCCGAATTTCCACCCACCGGTAAAAGCAAGCGACAATCCCAACCCTGCCAACCCGGCCCGGCCAACAACCCATTTGGTAGCATCACCACCGATCGTAATTGACCATTTTGGGAACCAGGAGCCGCTCATTTCAAACACGCCAGTTTTTACGGCAGAGCTGATCGACCCAGCCAAGCCAAAGAGCGAAGTCGTTGTAAATGACGAGAGATTCTTCCACAGAATCCCCGCCGCAGTTTCCGGCGGCTCATTGTTTGCCAACGCATTATCGAGTTCTTGGTTGATAAAGACATAGGCTACAACGGCACCAATGCCGGTACTGGTAACCTTCTTCGCAACATCTCCAGAAACCTTGAACACTGTTTGCACGGCTGAAGCAAAATCTTGCTGAGACGAGGCGAACTGCTTAATGAAATTGCGTTCAATTTCCGCCACAGATTTGAGCGATTCCTGCGCCATAGCCAGGTGATAAAGCTTCTTCGCCGGATCAAGCGAGGCCTGGCGCATTGCCTCGTCGGCCATTCCTGCATATATGTCTCTGGCTGCAACTTGAACCATTGCCGTAAGTCCATTTTCCGACTTCAATATCGTGTCGACGGTCGAAGTTGATAGCCATGAAAACAAGTCAAATACTTTCAGTTCGGCAAGCTTGCCGAACATCTTCATTCCGGTCTTAATCAACTGGTCTCTAAATTGCTCGGCAACAGATTGTTCACTCATGTTTTCCCCCCTTAACCAAGTTGACTAGACCGCAACCATAGCGCGCTGAAAGGAGCGCGCAGTCACGCAAGATTGAAATGCTGACCGCCAGCAAAAATGAGAGAAATAGCGAATGCTCAATCGTCCATTCCCAGTACATCGGCATCCCCTCCAATCCCAGCGCGCGGAAAGTGTCCAGGACTTCTCTATTTGAGGAGTTTGGCGAACCGAAATCGAGAGTTGCCCATGCGATACCAATAGTTATTCCTAAAATCAGAATCGACCAAAACACCCGACTAAATATCGAACGCGGCTTCTGGGGGCGCGGGTTCTTGTCTTTTGTATGCAAGGGATCTGTGATGAACTCGCCGCCGCTCACCGGTTTGTCGGAAGTCAGCGGCGACACCACCAAATGTCGATAAATTCCCGTGCGGTCGCTGTTCAGCCAGACATAGAAGAACGCCACCTTTACAGCCATTAGAAGCAGCGTCAGCGCTAAATAGAAGCGCACTGCCTCTGGGTTTGCTGCAAAGCGGCTATCGATCTTGCCGATGACCGGCGCCACTTGCCCAAGCGCATCGACAAGCCACCGGAGCATCGGATAATCCGACAGGAGCATCGGCGGAATTGAATAGGCAAGCCATAGCTCAAACAGGAGTATCCAGACCATCCAGCGCCAATAACCCTCAAACAGCAGTTTCTTTAACGTAGTAATTGGAGACAAACCACGTTTCTGATCACTCATCACGCCACCTCCACCAATTACCATTTCCTATCCATTGGCTCAGACTCAATTCCTGTTTTCGCTCAATTATTTTTTTCATTTCCGTGCTCCTAATAATCCGAAACTCTATTGGTTCGTTGTTGATTGCGTGCTCGCTTATTCGGTCGCACCGTCTTCCGAAATTACGTGCCTCGCCGCTCGCGGATAGAGCCAAAGGGGTCAGAGATATTTCCCTTTTCCACAAAATCGCTTTTTCCATTTCGCCCCTCTTCAAAATCAAAAATCCTGTTGGTTCGTTATCGCTTGGTTGCTCGCTTTAACCACCGGTCTAATCGGTCGTTCGCGCTTGCCTGTGTTGTGCCTGGAGCCCTGGCGTCCGCAGATCGTTTCTGCAAAGCGTACGCTGCCTTTGTTCGGGGATTGGCAGGTCACTTTTCGTCCTCGACCACTTCCATTTGTCGAGTCGTATTCGTTCCCAACTCAATGACCTCATCCACCGCCAGCCCTCGCGGAATCTGATGCGTAATAAACAACATCGTCACCTTCCCCTTGAGCTTGTTGATGGTTCGTGCAAAGTGTTCTGCGGTCTGCTGATCCAGATTGGAAACCGCCTCATCGAACACCAGGATCTTCGGCCGCTTGAGCAGGGCCCGGGCAATAGCGATGCGCTGCCGCTGTCCGCCAGATAGCCCGGTACCGCGCTCGCCGATCTCAGTCTGATAGCCGTCGTTGAGGGTTTCGATGACTTCGTGAATCTCTGCTGCCTTGCAGGCCTGGATGACGTCCTCGAAGCTGGCGTGCGGGTGGGCCATGACCAGGTTGTCGTAGAGGGTGCCGGCGAAGAGCACGGTTTCCTGCGGCACGACGCCGAAGGTGTTTCTGAGTTCGTTGGCGGCGAGATGACGGATGTCCTTGCCGTCGAGGGCGATATGGCCTTCGTTGGGCTGGTAGAAACCGAGCAGCAGTTTGGCCAGGGTGCTTTTGCCGCAGCCGGAGGGGCCCATGAGCACCGTGAGGTGGCCGGGTTTCAGGCTCAGGCTGAGGTTCTTGTAGAGCCAGGGGTGGTGTTCGGAGTAACGGAAGGCGAGATGTTGCAGGTCAATTCTGCCCGGCCCCAGATTCTCGCGGGTCGGCGTCAGGGTGTGCGGTTCCTGCGGCATGTCGAGGATGTCGCCCAGGCGTTTGACGGCGATGTTGGCTTGCTGGAATTCCTGCCACAGGCCAACCAGTCGCAGCAGCGGCTGGCTCATGCGGCCGGCGAACATCTGGAAGGCGACCAGCATACCCACCGTAAAACCGTCGTTCTGCATGACCAGCAAGGCACCAACGACCAGAATGGCCAGGGTCATGACTTGTTCGAGGCCGTTGCTGATGACGTTGTAGGTATTGCCGACTTGCTTGGTCGAGAAGCCGGCGGCCAGGTATTGGGCAAGGAAGTCGCCGTATTTCTTGTCGATGTCGGCTTCCATCTGCAGGGATTTCACAGTGGCCATGCCGGCGACGTATTCGGTAAGGAAGGACTGGTTTCTTGCGCCGAGCATGAATTGCTGGTTGAGCTTGTCGCGAAACACCGGGGCAACCAGGAAGCTGATGCAGGCGATGGCGCCAAGCAGGCCGACGGCGATCAGCGACAGTTGCCAGCTGTAGGCAAACATCACAGCCAGGAAGATGAGCAGGAAGGGGAAATCGAGCACCAGCGTGACGGCGGCACTGGAGACAAATTCGCGGATGGTTTCGACGCCGTGCAGACGGGCGACCAGGGTGCCCGTCGGGCGGTTCTCGAAATAGGGCAGCGGCAGCCTGAGCAGGTGCCGGAAGACCTGGCTGCCGAGCACGGCATCAATGCGGTTGCCGGTATGCAGCACCAGGTACTGGCGCAGCCAGCTCATCGTGCTGGTGAACAGCATGAACATGACCAGCGCCACGCCGAGCACGATCAGGGTACTGTTGGTTTGATGGACAACGACCTTGTCGATGATGACCTGGGTGAACAGCGGTGTCGCCAGGCCGACCAACTGGATGGCCAGGCTGGCCAGCAGCACGTCGCGCCAGATGGTCTTGTGTTTGAGGAGTTCGGGGATGAACCACTTGAAACCGAATTCCTTTTTCTCGGCCGTAAAACCGGGAATTTCGTCATCCGTGTGGGTACCGCTGGCTTCTCGGGAAATCAGGATGAGTTCGGCTTCGAACTGGGTGGCAACTTCTTCGACAGAAATCGTTTCAGGTGTTTGTGAGCCGGCCCGGAAATAGAGGAGTTTCTGTCCGTCTGTCTTGAGGATAAGGACGGGGATGGTGGCTGGCGGTGTTTCTGCACCGGGCTCTGTTTCGGGAACTGCCCGCAGGAAGGCAACGGCAGGAAGAGGCAGCTTCAGCCAATCCAGGTTGCCAATTGAGCAGGCCCCGGTTTTATAGCCCAGCGCCCGAGCAGCCTCATGAAAGGTTTCCAGCGAATATGGTGGCGGAAAATCCTGCTCAACGAGCTTGGCATCAAATGGCTGGCGATAGAGGCTGCTCAGGCTGCCGAGCAGCCATAGAACGTCCTGATACCCCAGTTCCCCCCCGGAAATTTGCATTGCTTTAGTTTATGTATGAGTCGGCGGATTCTGGGGGGCAGTCTATGCTTCGTCAATATGCAAAAAGGCATATCAATAAAAGACAATTGGATATTGTCGTATTCAAGCATGGCGAAGATGCGTCAGTACAGGTATTGGGCCTATCTTGCCGAATTTCATTGACCAGCAGTCGATGCAGGGAATCGCTGTTGATCACCAGCCAGTCTCCCCCGAGAAGTGGTATGGCCTATTCGAGAATCCAACTGAGGCAGATGCGATTCAGGGCAAAGGTTCGGGCTACGAAAATCTAACCTTTTTCTATCTCAACAATGCCACTCCGTTTCGAAGGGAGCCGCAGTAAGTGCCGCACTTGAGCTGTTTTGCTGCGAGACCTTTCTGATCAAGCTGAAGGAGCGGCTAGGGCGCCGCCACCGCCCCCAGGCGATCGAGCAGTTCGCCCAGGCGCGCCGCCTCGGCAGCGGCCGGAGTATCCGGGAAATGCTGACGCACGGCGGCCAGGACGCGGCGGGCCTGGGCTTCGTCGCGGCGATGCTCGATCAGCAGGCGGGCGCCGAGCAGATAGATGGCGGCGATATCGGCGTGGCCGGGACAACGCCGGTCGAAGCCCTTGATCAGGCGCGCCGCGCTGTCGTAACGGCGGGCCTCGAAGCAGGCCTCGGCCAGCGGCAGAACCAGACCCGGCAAGGGCGGCTGGTAGTCCGCCTGTTGTTGCCAGACGATTTCGAGCACTTCGACGGCCTGGCGAAACTTGCTGGTATGCAGCAGGGTGTTCAGCCATTCGCCGGCGTGGGACTGCATGGCCGATTCTTGGCCAGGCACCGCCAGGAGCAGCCGATGCAGGCGCTGGTTGGCGGCAAAATCGCCGGCATTTTCCGCCAGCTCGGCGCGCGCCAGGGCGATGGCTTCCTCGTAGCGACCTTCCTTCAACAGATTGGCGGTCTGCAGCGCCCGCTGTTTGGCCGGATCCTCGCGGACACCCGTCGCTGCCTGGCGCTCGAAGCCGACATCGACCGCAATGCCGAGCACGTCGTGATACTGGTACAAGGCATAGCCCATCAGCCGGAACATGACGATGGTGAACCAGGCTCCGAGAAAGCCGGCCAGCACCCCGACCAGGGCGCCCGGCACGATCGGCATGAGGAAATTGAGCAGCGCCCCGCTGCTTGACGAAAGCAGCAGCAGGCAGGCGCAGAGACCGAGATAAGGCACACCGATGCCATACATCACGGACCACAGGCGGGGCGGCGAGATCGATTCACCAAGATCATCAGTCACCGCCAGCAGCATGGTATTGGCCGGCAAGGCCATGGCAAACAGGACGAACAGCACCATGGCCAGATGCCGGCCACCGAGATAGGCCGCATAGCCGCACAGCGTCAGGCCGATGGCGATGACGACGAACTGCTTGTAAGGCATGTGTTTGCCGCCGTGCGCCGATTCGACAAAGATCAGCCCGTCGTCGATATAGCCGCGCGCCGTACGTTCCAGCACCTTGTAGCCATAACGCAACGTGCCGACCAGCAGCACCAGCATCAGGATCAGGTTGGCCGGCGTGAAAAGCACGCTGGCCAGCCCCGACAACAGGCCGAAGCCGAGGCAGGCGAGCAAAGGCTCCATGGCCAGCGGGTAGATGAAAAAGCTGCCGAACCGGGTCCAGTAGGGAGGAATGCCCGGGGCGGGCGAATGTGCGTTCATATCGATTGGCGCGCAGGATCAGAAGCTGCGCAGCTTACCCGATAAGCATTTCAATGACAGCATCCCGGGCCAAGGCGCCAGACAAAGGCTCAGAGCAGCAAGGGCAGATCCGGCAATTCGTTGGGATTCTCCGCGCCGGCCGGAAAATGCTCGGCGAGCAATTCGCCGACCCGCCGGATGGCGGCCAGGGCGCCTTGCCGATAGTCGGCGGCCTTGAACGCCGTTTCCATGGCGCGGCAGATCGCCTCCCACTCGGCGTGCGCCACCTTGGCGGCGATGCCGCGATCGGCAAGGATTTCGACCTGACGATCGACCAGTTGCACATAGATCAGCACGCCGCTGTTTTCTTCGGTATCCCAGACACCCAGGCGGGCAAACAGGTCGGCGGCGCGCTGACGGGCGCTGCGCCCCTGCCAGAGATCGCCGAAGGGTAAGGGGCCTTCGACGACAAAACGGATCTCGCCGCGCTGGCTGGCTTCGGCCACCACCACGGCAGCGCCGATTTCGGCCACCAGCAGCGAACTGAAACGCCGCGCCGCCAGCCAGGGCGGCGCCAGCAAATGCCTGAACACACGTCGGATACTCATTTACCAGCCCCCCGAGGCACCGCCGCCACCGCCGCGCCCGCCACCGCCGCCAAAACTGCCACCACCGCCACGCCCGCCGCCGCCAACACTCAAAAACAGCCGCAGCAGGTTTTCCAGACCGATCATGGCGAGCATGAAGCCAGCCAGGGCGCCCGCCAGGAAGCCCATGAAATTGCCCATCACCAACCAGCCGACGCCGCCGGCCAGCAGGCCATTGGCGCTGCTGCCGAGCAGGCGCCCGAAAATCTGCCGGAGAATCGATCCGACAATGACCACCGCCAGCAGCAGGCCGAACAACAGATTATCGGAGGGCCCGTCGCTGGCGGGCGAACTTGCCGGCAATGGCGCCGGCAGGCTTTCCCCGTCGATCACCTTGAGCATGGCATCGACCCCGGCCGCAACACCGCCGGGAAGATCGCCGGCCTTGAACAGCGGCGCCATGCTTTCGTCGATGATGCGCTTGGCCGTCGCGTCGTTAAGCGCCCCCTCCAGGCCGTAGCCGACCTCAATGCGCAGCTTGCGGTCATCCCTGGCGACGATCAGCAGGGCGCCATCGTCGACACCCTTGCGTCCGATCTTCCAGGCATCCAGCAGACGAATGCCGAACTGCTCTATCGTTTCCGGCTGCGTCGTCGGCAGGATCAGCACCGCCACCTGCGCGCCCTTGCGGGCCTCGAAAGCAGCGAGCTTTTGCTCCAGCGCCGCTTGCTGGGCCGCATCAAGCGTTGCCGTCAGATCGGTGACCTGCGCCGTCAGGGGCGGGACAGCGACCAGCCCGTCCGTTGCGCCCGGCGCTGCCGCCCAGGCGAGCAGCGGCAAAACACAGCAGAGCAGGCCAAACAGGCGGCGCAGCAGACGGAGCATGGGCGCTTACTTGGCCGCCGGGGCTGGTACCGGCGCAGCAGCCGGCGGGGCATTGAAGTCGATCTTCGGCGCGTCGCTGATCGCCTTTTCATTGTCGACCGTGAAATTGGCCTTGGTTTTCCAGCCCATGACCATCGCCGTCAGGTTGTTGGGGAAGGTGCGCACCGAAATGTTGTAGTCCTGCACCGTCTTGATATAGCGGTTGCGAGCCACGGTGATGCGGTTTTCGGTGCCTTCGAGCAGCGGGGTCAATTCGCGGAAAACGGTATCGGCCTTGAGTTGCGGATAATTCTCGGCAACCACCAGCAGGCGGCCGAGCGCACTGGAAAGATCGCCCTGTGCCTTCTGGAACTTGGCAAAGGCGGCCTCGTCATTGATCAGCTCGGGCGTCGCCTTGATGCTGCCGATGCTGGCGCGCGCAGCGGTGACCTGGGTCAGCACATCCTTTTCGTGCGCGGCATAGCCCTGGACGACAGCCACCAGATTGGGCACCAGGTCGGCGCGCCGCTTGTACTGGTTGAGCACCTCGGACCAGGCGGCGTTGACCGCCTCGTCATTGGTCTGGATCTGGTTGTAGCCGCAGCCGGAAAGTAGCGAAACGACGAAGGAAAGCAGGACGAGCAAACGGAATTTCATGACATGAATCTCACAGGACAGGACAAGAGTGACGAATATGAGGCCATGGACATGAAAGCTCAAGTGCGGATTCGGGCATCACCATGTATTATCCAATTTTCATAAAGCAAGCTGCGATACCGCACCCTCCATGAAAAACAAGGCAATCAGGAAGGATTTCGAACTGGCCCCGCCGGGCGCCGGCCTGCCGGCCCTCGAACGCGGACTGGCCTGGACCGTGCTGCAAGGCATGCGGGCTCTGCTTGGCAAACCGCGGCTGAGTTGCTGGCTGCGCCACGAAACGGCGCGCAGCATCGCGCTGGCCGCCAGCCTGCCGCCCGACCTGGCCCGCCAACGGGTGCTGCTGCCCCGGCTGACCGGGCTCGAGGATGACAGCCGCTACTGGTCGGCCAACATGGTTTTGCAGCACCTGGTCATCGTCAATGGCGGCATCCGGCAACTCAGCGAGATGCTGGCCAAAAACGAGGTCTTCGGGCGCGAAGTGCGCATCGCCGATGTCAAGCCGGCCGCCGATGCCGGCCCGGAACAACAGGCCTTGTTGCGGGCCGCGGTCGACGACTACCTGGCACTGATCGACAGTCTCGGCGAGCTGCGCAGCACTGGCCGCCACCGCCACCCCTGGTTCGGCCCACTCGATCTGCGCGGCTGGCAGGCACTGAGCGCCCTGCACGCCACCGCCCACCGCCGCCAGATCCAGCAGATCGTCGAACTCCTGCAGCCCGGGCGCTAAGCCCGGCAAGCGCCGCCGGCATGGGCGGCCGCCGCACCGTGGTAGCATTCGCCGCCATGAATCCACCTCGCCAGCCCCCCGCCATCCTGATCATGGGCCCGACCGCCTCGGGCAAGACGGCCGTCGCCATGGCCCTGGCCGACCGCTTTCCGGTCGAGCTGATCAGTGTCGATTCGGCCCAGGTCTTTCGCGACATGGATGTCGGCACCGCCAAGCCGGACCAGGCAACGCTGGCCCGCTACCCGCACCGCCTGATCGACCTGATTTCGCCCGAGGAAAGCTACTCCGCCGCCCGTTTCCGCCACGACGCGCTGGCCGCCATGGGCGAAATCACTGCGGCCGGCAAGGTGCCGCTGCTGGTCGGTGGCACCATGCTCTATTTCCGCGCCCTGCTCCAGGGCCTGGCCGAACTGCCGCAGGCCGACGCCGCGCTGCGCGCCGAAATCGATGCCGAAGCCGCCGCCGAAGGCTGGCCGGCCCTGCACGCCAAGCTCGCCGCCCTCGACCCGGTGACCGCCGCTCGCCTGCACCCGACCGACGCCCAGCGCCTGCAACGCGCCCTGGAAGTCTGCCGCCTGAGCGGCCGGCCGATGTCCGAACTGCTGGCCGAGAGCGAACAGCAAAAACCAGCCTACGATTTCCTGTCGATCGGCCTCCTGCCCGGCGACCGCGCCGTGCTGCACGAGCGCATCGCCCGCCGTTTCGACGAAATGCTGCAGGCCGGCCTGGACGAGGAAGTCCGCCAATTACGGCAGAAATACACGCTGCACCTGAATCTGCCGTCGATGCGCTGCGTCGGCTACCGTCAGGTCTGGGAAGCCCAGGAAGGCACCCTGCCGGCCGGCGAACTGCGCGATCGCGGCATCTTCGCGACCCGCCAACTGGCCAAGCGGCAAATCACCTGGCTGAGCAATTCATTCGAAGCGGAAAATTTCGACTGCCTGGATCCGCAACTGGCCGACAAGATCGCCGGGCGGGTCGGCGGTTTTATTGGGATTGATGCCCGAAATACGTAACAACACCAGCCGACCCGGATTGCTCGACGCGAGCGCGATTGAGGCTAGGAGTCATCATCGCAAATGCCGCCCCCGAATCCGCAAATTTCATTCTGTGGCTCACCTTCTTCGTTCACCGCGAACAATTGCCAGTGAGCCTCCCGCCCGGCAGGCAAGGGAATGCCGCTAATGGCCGGCCCGTGATCGAGAAGCAGGGAAACATCGCTGACCACCTGAGATTGAATCAGGCTGACTAGGGGCGTCAGCATGCCCAAGTCGATTCCAGTCCTTTCAATGCTTTCGAGAACATCCTGCGCCGCCTTCAATAGTTTGGCGTTTTCAAAGCTCAACTCCCCTTGGCGAATACGCTCTATCCATTGCGTATTGTCCGAAGCAGAAATTTCGCTGCGCAGCGCGTAAATGAGGGCGGCTTGCGCAACAGATGGTTCGCCCCTTTGCTCACTTTCCGCCCAAAGAACCGGCTCGGCAAAACCCAGAGAGGCGTAGTACTCCGCCATTTCGCGAAGCTCCGGGTGCTGTTTACAAATAAACTCAGCGTAGGTTTTCTTGGGCATGGTGATAGCAGGAATCAGCTCGCTAAATAATGAACCGCCAGATACAGGGATGTTTCGTTCGAGTTACAGCGAAAAAACCCGTCAGCCCCCAGGGCGTGAACCGCCAATGCGACAAAATCATCGACGTCTTTTTCTACGGCGCTGATACCTGGCTCGAGAAAAACACGAAACCCCGTCGTGTCGTGCAAGGTCTGAATCTCCGCGGCAAGCGCTCGTGCTTCCGGAGGAAAATCGTCGTTCGCCCAGGCCCAGAGCCAGGATCCGTAAGCCGAACTGTAGGTCCCGATGGGCGTCATGCCGAACAGGCTATCTCCAATTTCCAAGCGCCGGCTTGGCATGTCATAGAACCACTGAGACGCCCCTGCTATGTGCTGCTTGAAGTGGTTTTGCTTGCTCAGCAAGTCCCTGTGGCAAGAGGCCTGAAACTCGGCGAACGCGTCATCAGAAAGCGAATCCGGCAGGCTGGAAAGATTCAGGCGCAATCAGTTGCGCCTTTCGCTAACGATTTCCGGCAGTTGCGGCACCGCCGGCGCACAGTCCGGACAGGGCGTTTCCGCTTCGAAAGCCGCATGGCAGGCAGATAGCCCTTTTTCCCGCCAGTCCGCCTTGAGCGGCGCCACCCGAACCAGCACGACGCCGGCCCGGATCATGTCGAGATATTCGGCAACGCCGCGCGAAACGTCGATGATGCGCTTGCGATGCTTGGCATGCATGCGGTCATTGACTTTGACGATGGCACACAGGCTATTGTCCAGGCGGCGCACGGCGACCATGGTGCCGAGCGGAAAACGGTTGCTGGCGGCGGTGAATTCCTTGACCCGGAAAACCTCGCCGGTCGCCGTCCGCCGGCCCTGGAAACCATAGGCGTAGAAACTGGCCGAACCGCGCAGGCCGGTTTCCTCGTCATCCTTGAGCTCGGCGGTCAACACCTCGGGCTCCATGGATTCCGTGCTGCGCTGCTTGAGATTATTGGGCCCGATGGCCCGGGTACCACGCACGACGGGCCTGGCCGGCTTTTTACCGGCTTTGGCAACCGCCGCTCTGGGCGACGCCCGGTGCGCCGAGCTTGCCTCGGCTTTTCTGGCCGCCGGCCGGGCATCTGCTGCCCAGGCCATCGCCCCGTTCAGCAACAGCAGGCCGCCCACCAGCGTGGCGGCGGCCCACCGCAGCCGGTCAGACCACGAGGGTCTGCGCTTCGTCACCCTGACGAGCCCTGATCTTGCCGATGTTATAAACGGCTTCGCCCTGCGCCTTGAGTTCGGCCATGGCGGCGTCGGCATCAGCTGCCGCCACGACAACAACCAACCCGATACCGCAGTTGAAGACGCGGTGCATCTCGTTCTCGGCAACATTGCCTTCGGCCTGCATCCAGTCGAACAGCTTGGGACGCGGCCAGGCGGCCTTGGTCAGCTCGGCGACGACGTTTTCCGGCAGGACGCGCGGCACGTTTTCGAGCAGGCCGCCACCAGTGATGTGGGCCATGCCCTTGATCGCAACCTTTTCCATGGTCGCCAGCACTTGCTTGACGTAGATGCGGGTCGGCGCCATGACGACGTCGGCCAAAGTCCGTTCGCCGTCGAACTTGGCGTTCATGTCCGGCTGCGAGCGTTCGATGATCTTGCGGACCAGCGAATAGCCGTTCGAATGGGCGCCGGAGGAGGCCAGGCCGAGCACGACGTCGCCCGGGGCGATGTCCTTGCCGTCGATGGCTTTGGACTTTTCGACGACGCCGACCGCGAAACCGGCCAGATCGTATTCGCCGGCCGGGTACATGCCCGGCATTTCAGCGGTTTCGCCACCGATCAGCGCGCAGCCGGCCAGTTCGCAACCCTTCGCGATGCCGCCGACGACGGCCGCGGCCGTATCGACATCGAGCTTGCCGCAGGCGAAGTAGTCGAGGAAGAACAGCGACTCGGCACCGAGCACCAGGATGTCATTGACGCTCATGGCGACCAGATCCTGGCCAACGGTGTCGTGACGATTCAGATCGAAAGCCAGACGCAGCTTGGTGCCGACGCCATCGGTACCGGACACCAGGACCGGTTCCTTGTAGCGCTTGGGCACTTCGAACAGCGCGCCGAAGCCGCCGATACCACCGAGCACGCCTTCGCGCAAGGTCTTTTTGGCCAGCGGCTTGATGCGCTCGACGAGGGCGTCACCGGCATCGATATCGACGCCGGCATCACGATAGGAGAGGGAAGTAGTCTGGGTCATGGTCTGGGGAACTCGCCGGGCGCGGCGGATGGCCGCTGGAAAAAACGGCGATTTTACCCGAAACCCGGCAAGCCCCCTAACCGGCTGCCGGCACAGGGCAATCCGCCGCCGAAAATGGCAACGGGATGAATTATCATGTCGCCCATGAAAATCCTCATCGTCGACGACGAACCCGCCATCTCGGAAACCCTGGCCTATGCGCTGCGGGCCGATGGCTTCACGGCAGACAGCTGCACGCTCGGGGCGCAGGCGCTCGCCGTGCTCGATGGCAAGCAGCACGACCTCGTAGTGCTCGACGTCGGCCTGCCGGACATGAGCGGTTTCGACGTCTGCCGCCAGTTGCGGCGCCATTCCGATATCCCGGTCCTTTTCCTGACCGCCCGCTCCGACGAAGTCGACCGTATTGTCGGCCTCGAACTGGGCGGCGACGATTACGTGCCGAAACCCTTCAGCCCGCGTGAAGTCGTCTCGCGCATCCGTGCCATCCTGCGCCGACTGCGCCCGGAAAGCCGCAGCCCGGCCGCACCACCCGCCGTCGCCGCCCGCTTTGCCGTGGACAGCGACGGCCTGCGCATCGCCTATCACGGCGACTGGCTCAACCTGACGCGCTACGAATACCTGCTGCTCGCCCTGCTGCTCGAACGTCCGGGCCGCATCCTGAGCCGCGGCCAGATCATGGAAAGCGTCTGGCAGGACAGCGGCGAGAGCCTGGAACGCACCGTCGATACCCACATCAAGACCCTGCGCGGCAAACTGCGCGCCCTGCGCGCCGACGAGGACTGCATCCAGACCCATCGCGGCCTCGGCTACAGCGTCACGGCCGGCTGAGCGCGGTGAATATTTCCGTCCGCCTGTTCATCGGTTACTTCCTGGTCGTCGGCCTGGCCGCCTGGTTCGTGCTCAACGTGGTGACCCACGAAACAGAGCCCGGCATCCGCCAGGCGACCGAGGAAACCCTGGTCGATACGGCGCACGTGCTGGCCGAACTGGCCGCCCAGGATCTTGCTGGCCAACGCATCGACCAGGGCGGTTTCGCCGCCTCGCTGCGCGCCGCCACCCGGCGCAGCCCGCGCGCCGACATTTCCGGCGTGCACAAGGAAAGCGTCGATTTCCGCGTCTATGTCACCGACGCCAAGGGCATCGTCGTCTATGACTCGGAACATGCCGCCGTCGGCGAGGATTATTCGCAGTGGCGCGACATCGCCCGCGTCCTGCGCGGCGAGTACGGGGCACGCAGCACGCTGGACGATCCGGACGACCCGGAATCCTCGGTGATGTACGTCGCCGCCCCCATTTTCTGGCAGGGCGAGCTGATCGGCGCCCTGTCGCTGGCCAAGCCGATGTCCTCGCTTTCCCCCTACATCAGCCGCGCCACGCACCGCGTCAAACAGAGCGGCCTGTGGCTGCTCGTCGCCACCGCCGCCATCGGCATTTTCTTCTCGGGCTGGCTGAGCTGGTCGATCCATCGCCTGCGCACCTACGCCCGTGCCGTGGCTGACGGCCAGAAGGCCGAGCCCCCCACCGGCGGCGGCTACCAGTTTTCCGAACTGGCCCGGGCGCTCGGCCAGATGCGCGAAAAACTCGAAGGCAAGCAATACGTCGAGCGCTACGTACAGAATCTGGCGCACGAAATGAAAAGCCCGCTGACCGCCGTCATCGGCGCCGCCGAAATCCTCGAAGACGAACTGCCGGCCGCCGATCGCCGCAAGTTCACCGCCAGCATCGGCGAACAGGCCCGGCGCCTGCAGGCGATCATCGAACGCATGCTGATGCTGGCCCGCGTCGAACAATTGCAAGCCCCGGAAGGCGGCGCCGTCATCGACCTGCAGAAACTGCTACCCGCCTGCCTTGCCGAGCGCCAGCTGGCCCTGACCAAGCGCCGGCTCGACTGCGTCATCAGCGCCCCGCAGGCCGCCAGCCTGCGCGGCGACAGCTTCCTGCTCCAGCAGGCCGTGCTCAACCTGCTCGACAATGCCATCGAGTTCTCGCCGGATGGCGGCCGCATCGAGCTCGACCTCGCGGTCGCCGACGGCCTGGCCGAAATCACTGTGCGCGACCACGGCAGCGGCGCCCCCGACTATGCGCTGGGGCAAATTTTCGAGCGTTTCTATTCCCTGCCCCGCCCGGCCACCGGGCGCAAGAGCACCGGCCTAGGTCTCGCCCTGGTCCGCGAAGTCGCCCGGCTGCACGGCGGCGAGGCGGGCTTTGCCAACCATCCGGCAGGCGGCGGGCTGGCGAGTATCCGGTTACCCGTCGGCTAACCCCGGACAACACTCCAAACGCATAGAACAACGGCATTCGTGATAGCCTCGCAGGCCATTCTTCCTGACCGCCACTCGACATTCATGAAAAACACCCACCCTCTCGCCGGGGCCCTTGCCCTGCTCGCTTTCTGTCTCGGCCAGACACCGGCCATGGCTTGCGAGCCAGACGAATCGGCTGCCCCCCTTCACCTTGCCGCCGAATCGCCGGTCCGCCAGAAAACCGGCCTCCAGGTGGGCGAAGGCCCGCACAGCTACCGCTTCGTGGTGCGCGATCCGCAGCACATTGAACGCCCTTACCGCAACGGCCGTTACCAGATCGAAATCAAGGGCGACGCCAACTTCCCCGACGGCACGCGTTTCTATCGCGGCACGACTGACGGGCAGGGGCGCACCGCCAGCTTCCGCTTCGCGCAGCCGCTGCCCGTCGCCAACTGGGTTGTGCAACCGCTGAGCGGCCAGGGCGAACTCGGCGAAAGCTTTCGCCTGACCAGCGACAGTTGCCAGTACGACCTGAGCAACTACCCCTACATGATCAACAGCGAGCTCGGCCCGGTCTTCTGTGGCCACGCCCTGCCCGGTGGCCTGACGATCCGCTACATGATGCCGCTCGCCACCTCCGTCCAGCTCGACAGCTCGATCTCGGCCAGCGGCTGTCTGGCCCTGCAACGCCGCGTCAATCCGGTGATGGCCCGGGCCAACCCGGCCAGCCGCATTGCCGGCTTGCAGCAATTGCGCCGCGACCGAAAGCTGGCCGAACATGAAGAATTGCTGCAGGCCAAGATCGAAGCCCAGGTGCTGCGACACGGCTCGCTCGAACAGGTCAAGGCCATGGTCAAACGCAAACTGGCCGAAGCCGGCGAAGCGCCGGCGGATCAGGCCAATGTTTACAACAATGTCGGCTACGACCTGGCCGAACAGAACCCGCCCCGCCACCTCGCCTATGCCAACGACCTGCTCGACAAATCACTTAGTCTGGAGCAGACCCTGTTCAACATCGACAGCAAGGCCTGGGCCCTGAACCAGGCCGGCCATTACGCCGAGGCCCTGGATCAGGTGAATCGCGCCATCGCGCTTTATGCAACGCAATGCACCGAGAGCGAAAAGAACTCCTACCCGGAAGCCCTGGCCCATCGCGGCATGATCCTGTGGACCATGAAACAGCCAGGCGCCGCCCTGACCGACTGGGCCAAGGCCGACATCAGCAACAGCGGAGGCGGCTGGGCCAATTTCATCCCGCCCTGGAAAAACATCCAGCCGCTGATCGCCCTGCGCGTGGCAGAACTGCAGGCTGCCGGCTTCAAGGAAACGCTGTGCAGCGAGATCAAGGCTGAATAGGCGGAAAACATGTCGCCCCCGGCGAATCAGGGGCGACATCGTGTCAGAATCAGGAATCTCTCTCGCAAACAATTTCCGAGCCGTAACACATGCCTAATTTCGGCAACATCGTCGAAATCATCAAGCAAGCCGAGCAAGGCTTGTCATCCCCTTTTTTATGTCGGAGCGACGATGGCGGCCTGTATTTCGTCAAGGGTCGAGCGAGCGGCCGACCGAGCCTGTGGGCCGAGTGGCTGGGCGGACACCTGGGCCGTGCCTTTGGCCTGCCGATTCCACCTTTTTGCATTGTCGATGTTCCCGCCGCCCTGATCCGCGAGTGTCCGCCCGAATTGCGTGTCCTGGGCAGCGGCCCGGCTTTCGCTTCGCGCCTTGCCGAGGGAAGCCAGTGGTTGGAGCTGGCCACGGCACCACGCGTAAGTCTTGCCTTGCAGCGGGATATCCTGGTGTTCGACTGGTGGTTACGCAACGGAGACCGGACACGCGGCAATCCGAATTTACTCTGGAATGCCGGCCAGGGTGAATTGGTGGTTATCGACCACAATCAGGCTTTTGATGCAGGACTTTCCAGCAACGATTTCTGGGAACACCATATATTCGCAGGCCAGCGCCAAGCGGTATTCGGGGATCTGGCCGAACAGGCACGTTATGGCCCGCGACTGGAAGCCGCTCTTTCGGTCTGGCAGGAAGCTTGCGATAATGTACCGTCCGAATGGCTCTGGGAAAACGACGAGCATGACGTTCCCGCCGCCTTCGATCCGGATGCCGCCCATGCCTTGGCGGCACGTTGTTCAACCCCCGACTTTTGGAGAACGGAATGAGCCTTTTTGCCTGCCGCTACGCGGTCGTCCAGTTTCTCCCCTATGCGGAGACGGGGGAGTTTGCCAATGTCGGCGTGGCATTGCTGTGCCCGGAAACCGGGTATTTCGGGTTTCGCCTGCAAACAGCCCGCCGAACCAAGCGGATCACCGGTTTTTTCGAGCGTCTCGACCGTGCCATCTACACGCGTGCCCTGGATGTTTTTCAGCAGGAGTTGCAACGCGTCGCGCAGCATTTTGACGCCCCCCGCACCGATCCCGACGCGGCTCGCCAATTGTTCGCAGCTCTGACCCACCCACGCGAGGCGATCATCCGCTTCGCGCCGGTCCGCGCCATCATGACGGGAGCTCCGGACAAGGAGGTCGAAGCCCTGTTCGGCCGCTACGTCGAACACGACTTCGCAACGCCGGAGCACAAGGAAGAAGTGCTCGAAAAAAGAATCGGACAACTACTGCGCAGCTTGCCGCTCGACAAGCCGTTCCAGGCACACACCATCGGCAACGACGAAACGCGGGCCCGTTTTCCTTTCGTCATCATGGACAACGAGCGACCGCTCAAGGCGATCAAGCCACTGTTCCTGGCGCAGGACGAGCCGCACAAGATTTTCGAGCATGCCGATTACTGGCTACCGAAAATGCGCCGTCTGCGAGCCCGGGGCCTGCTGCCGGAAACCACACTGATTTCGACCGAGGCGCCCCCCGAGGCTGACGACAAGCGCTTCAAGGCTTATGTCGAAGTACGCGATGAACTGATCGGACTGCATCTGCTCACCGCCTCGACGAATGACGAGGAAGCCATCCGCCGTTTTGCCTTGGCGCAATAAGCTCAGCCACCCACCGGTCGACCGCCCCGCCTCTGCTAAAATCGCGGGTCCGAATTTTTCGGCGCCCGCGACATTCGGCGGCCGCCTGTCCCAGTGGAGAGTTTTGCCATGTACCAGTCCCCCCTCATCCAGGATCTGCACGAGCGCGGCCTGATCGCCCAGATCACCGACGCCGAGACGCTCGACAAGCTGCTGACTGAGGAATCGGTAACGCTCTATTGCGGCTTCGACCCGACGGCAGACAGCCTGCACCTCGGCCATCTGGTGCCGGTGCTGATTTTGAAGCGCTTCCAGGAAGCCGGCCACACGCCGATCGCGCTGGTCGGCGGCGCCACCGGCATGATCGGCGACCCGAGCTTCAAGGCGACCGAGCGCAAGCTCAACACGCCGGACGTGATTGCCAGCTGGGTGGGCAACATCCGCGAACAGGTCAAGCCCTTCCTCAAGTTCGAAGGCGCCAATCCGGCGATCATGGCTAACAATTACGACTGGTTCGGCGGCATGAACTGCCTCGAATTCCTGCGCGACATCGGCAAGCACTTCTCGGTCAACGCCATGATCAAGAAGGAATCGGTGCAGCAGCGCCTGACCCGCGAAGACCAGGGCATCTCCTACACCGAGTTCTCCTACAGCCTGTTGCAGGGCTACGACTTTGCCGAGCTCTACAAGCGCCACGGCTGCGTGCTCCAGATCGGCGGCTCCGACCAGTGGGGCAACATCGTCGCCGGCACCGACCTGACCCGCCGCCTGCACCAGAAGCAGGTCTACGGCCTGACCCTGCCGCTGATCACCAAGGCCGACGGCACCAAGTTCGGCAAGACCGAGTCCGGCGCCATCTGGCTCGACCCGAAAAAGACCTCGCCCTACGCTTTCTTCCAGTTCTGGCTCAACACCAGCGACGCCGACGTCTACAAGTTCCTCAAGTTCTTCACCTTCCTGCCGGTCGCCCGCATCGCCGAGATCGAAGCCACCGACAAGGCCAGCGGCACCAAGCCGGAAGCCCAGCGCATCCTGGCCGAGGAGGCGACCCGCCTGGTGCACGGCGAAGTCGCGCTGATGGCCGCCCGGCGCATCACCGAATGCCTGTTCTCCGGCCAACTCGCCGACCTGACCGAAAACGACCTCGAACAACTCGCCCAGGACGGCATGCCCGGCGTGCAGATCGACAAGACCAACGCCGGCCTGATCGACGCGCTGGTCGCCGCTGGCCTCGCCAAATCGAAGTCGGAAGCGCGCACCTTTATCCAGAGCGGCAGCATCACGATCAACGGCAACAAGATCGAGGCGCTCGACCACGTGGTCAGCGGCGACGAACTGCTCTACGGCCGCTTCACCATCCTGCGCCGCGGCAAGAAGAACTACGGCCTCATCAGCTGGCAGTAAGCCGGCCGGTAGACTGACAAGGGCGCCGCCAGATCACCCTGGCGTGCGCCCTTGTTACGTCCGGCCCATGGCCGGTCGCGGCCTTACTCCGCCAGCAGGAACTTCTCCGGTTTTGCCCCGCAGACCGGGCAGGCGTTTTCCGGCTTGCCCATTTCGATATAGCCGCAGAACGGGCAGAGGTAGAACTCGGCAACCAGATCCTTGCCCTGCTTCACGGCATCGAGGGCCAGCTGGTAAAGCTTGGCGTGAACTTCCTCGGCGGCCACGGCGTATTCGAACATCCGCTTCGCCTTGTGCCCTTCGGCAATCGCCTGTTTCAGCATCGGCGGATACATGTCGCTGAATTCGTGCGTCTCGCCATTGATCGCCGCCTCAAGATTTTCGGCGGTCGAACCGACGCCATCAAGCGCTTTCAGATGCCCTTCGGCATGGATGCGCTCAGCCTCGGCGGTCAGCCGGAAGAGCTTGGCAATCGAGCCAAAGCCGTCCTGCTCGGCCTTTTTGGCAAAAGCCCGGTATTTCTGATTGGCCTGGCTCTCGCCGGCAAATGCTTCCTTGAGGTTTTCATGCGTCGTTGCCACGGTGCTGTTTCCTTTTTGCTATGGGTCGAGAGACAAGGCGATACGCCAGCCCGAAATGCTACGCCTTTCCGCGGCACGGCGCCTTGTGCTGCACGGCTTGAGCAAGATGGCGGCAGAAAGCCGCCACTTTCATTTCAGCCCATCGGCGTACACAGCTCAACGAGAAAACCATCGGGATCGGACACATAGGCCACGGTCTGCCCCCAGGGCATCTGTTCCGGCGCCTGTATCGGCTTGGCGCCGGCCTGCACCGCCTGTTCAAAGGCGGCCGGCACATCCGGCGTAGTCAAGGCAATCTCGAAGCATGGCGCGGCCGGGTTCGCCACCTGCGGGTTCTTGCCCAGCGAGCGCATCAACTGGCGCGATGAAAAGGCCAGCGCCGTCGTCCCGGTATCGAGCTCGCCGAAATCCCCGGATTCGTGCAGGAACTTCAGCTTGAGGCCGAAGGCCGCCGTGTAGAAAGCGAGGCTTTGCCCGACATTTTCAACGTAGAGGATGATGTAACCCAGGTTCATCGTGCTTCTCCTTTTCCCATAAGTTTCAATACGGCGATCATAAGCCGCCATGCGCCAAGCTGCCTGCATAAACCAGCCGGCCAGCACGCAGGCCCGGCCGTTTGACGCTTTTATGCCCATGCCTTAGTCTCTCGCCGTGGTGCGCCTCTCCAGGCGGGTTTCGGGTTGTCGTCAGGCCCGGCCACTCCGGGGTTACCCCGGGGATTTTTCGGTAGTTCGGCTTTTCCTTGCCTGAGCGTCCCACGCCTGCGGCGTGCCCTGCTCAGGCGCCACACGACAGGCTGGAGAGCGCACCACTTTTCTACGCATGAGCAAGCGCCCGATGGACGAATTTTCTGACGATCCGGAGTTTCCCGAACTGCCCGAAAAGGCCATGCGCCAAGTGGCGGTGGCGCTGACCCGGGCCTTTCTCGCCGGCGAAGTCAGTCCGGTCGGCATGCGCCAGCGCGGCGGCATCGCCCTCGGCCAGGCCTGGCCCTGGCTGGTGCCGCTAAGCCTGCACCTGCATTTCGAACTGGGCGATGAACTGCAGCCCGGAGAACACGACCGGATCGTCGCCCTGATCCTGGCTTACCCGCGCTTTCGCTCGGCTTTTGCCGTACCCGGCGAGCGCCCGAAAGTGCGCGGTCATTTTCCTTTTCATCCGCCCATGGGCACGCCGCCGCCCGCCCTCGCCGGCCTTGACCTTCCTGTACTGGCAACGCCCGGCGAGCTGGCCGACTGGCTCGGCCTGACACCCGGCGAACTCGACTGGTTCAGCAACGCCTGGCACAAAACAGCAACCACAGCGCAGCTCGACCACTATCACTATCGCTGGCTCGCCAAGCGCTCGGGCGGCGCCCGTCTGATCGAGGCCCCAAAGGAAAACCTGCGCGCCCTCCAGCGCCGCATCCTGCACGGCATCCTCGACCGCGTACCGGTACACGCCGCCGCCATGGGCTGCGTCAAAGGTCGCTCGGTACTCGACAACGCCCGCCGCCACTGCGCCGCCCCGCTGTTGCTGAAAATGGATTTGCGCGATTTCTTCGTCAGCATCCCGGCCCGCCGCGTGCACGCCCTGTTTCGCAGTCTGGGCTACCCAAGCGCCACCGCCCGCTGCCTGACCGGGCTGACTACCCATGCCACGCCCACCCACTTGCTCCGGCAGGTGCCACAGGCGGAATACCCCAGCCCCGAGGAACGCCGCCAACGCCAGCAGTGGGCGCGGCAATTCATGGAGCGCCACCTGCCGCAAGGCGCGCCCACTTCGCCGGCGCTGGCCAACCTGTGCGCCTACCGCCTCGACCTGCGCCTCACCGGCGCCGCCCGTGCCTGCCAGGCCCACTACAGCCGCTACGTCGATGACCTGGCCTTTTCCTGCGCCGACGGCAATCCGGCCCACGGCCGCCGCCTCCTGAACATGCTGCAGGACATCATTCTCGAAGAAGGTTTCACCCCCAACTGGCGCAAGACCCGCCTGGCCCCCGCCGCGACGACCCAGCGCATCACCGGCCTGGTGGTCAATGCGCATCCCAACCTGCCGCGCCAGGACTACGACAGACTCAAGGCCATCCTCACCAACTGCCAGCATCATGGGCCGGACAGCCAGAACCGCGATGGACGCCCCGATTTCCGGGCGCATCTTCAGGGCAGGATCGCCTGGTGCGGGCAGGTCAATGCGGGACGCGGAGAGAAGCTGCAGGCCTTGTTCGAGAGGATTAACTGGGCGGAAGCAAGGTGAGGCAGCCGGGTTAATGCGGAATCGCGTCACCCTCGAGTCAGCAAGCGCTCGCGCTGACTAACCAAAATCACCTCGTGACCAGCGTTTATCGGGCGGCAGTTGGGTGCCCAAACGCGACCCTCGCATTTCTCCATACCAGACGTTCAGATGCGTCCCAGAACAACTATTTCGTACTACATGCATCGATAGCATCCAAGAGACGTCCATACCAATATGAACCAATACCATTTTCCTCGGTAACTGAGTCTTTTATCGTATTGAGGCGCTCCAATAGAAGCGGACTTGCAACCGATTCCGCCGCAGTTAGTTCAAACACACGGCAGTTCGTGTCTAGCAGTTCCAGCAAAACTGGAATGATTCGCTCGTCTTTGCGAATAGCCAGACCAACCAGTGCCTCACCTTTTACATCCTCATCATTATCTTGAAGATTGGCCCATAGCAGATCGCGGACCTTTGGATTATCCACTTCTTGCATGGAGCCAATTCCAAACGTAGCCCAGTCGCGAACAGCATCGGAGTCATCTTTTGCAAGTCGTAACAGAGCATCAATTGATTCAGCCTCTGAATAGCGACCTAACGCAACAGCAACTTCAAAGCGAATTTTTTGATCTGGGTGGGAGGCGAATTTGATTAGTTCGGGCAATGCAAGCGGATGCGGCCTGTGACCGAATCCCGAAATTGCCGCATAAAGCACCTCACTGCATCTGTCATGCAATCCAGCCAAAAGCATTTCTTGCGTCTCTTCCAACGCATACTCAATGCTTCCAAATGGAACACCTTTTTGGCGCCGGCGAAGTTGTGATGCCATATACAAACCGAGGGCGCGTTTTCGATAATTTCGACTTTTCGCTAGCCTATGGGCAAGGGTCAATGCCTCGGGTGATCCACGCATTTGGAGTTCCGAAATTGCTTTCCAGCTCTCGTCACTCCCCCTGTCTTGAAGGGCCATACCAACGAGGCTCTTTAGGCTATGACCCATTTAGCTATTGACTCCCTGTTTTGCGCACTTGAACTCATACCTAATGAAATGAAGAACTTAGATTGTCTGACGGCATCGTGCCACTATGCAAATTGGAAGGCAATCTTGACCGACTGGTTGCAGCCGTTTGCCGTTAGATAACGAGAGCAGGGCAGGAAAACAACTGTTTGTGGTCCGGTATAACGCGCTGGCAATCAAGTACTGTGCTTGAGCAGCGAAATCAGCCAAAATTCACGCCCTTGGCATAATCCGACTGTAGCGCAAAACGGAAAACATGACTTTCACTGCTTCGCAAATGAACCTCGAAGGCGTCGTCGCCACCCACTGGCGCGACATTCCTGCCCGCACACTGGCCCATCCCGGCTTTTCGACGCGCCTGTTGTGGACTGGTGAAAACGGCCGCAAGGCGCTGATTTTTGAAATTGCGCCGGGTGCCGTTTATCCCGAACTCGATGTGCATGCGCCCGGCGCCGAGGAAGTCTTCGTCGTTTCCGGCACCTTTTGCGATGGCCGCAACAGCTATCCGGCCGGCAGCTTCATTCATCACCCGGCCGGCACCTCGCATATCCCGCAATCCACCGAAGGCTGCGTGCTCTTCGTCTTTTTCCCGGAAGGCTGATGGAACAACTCAAATTTTACGCAAAAATGGCCAGCGCCTCGCTCCTGCGCTGGCTTCTGATCTCGGGCAGCGGCCTGCTGCTGTCGGCCGTCGGCCTCTTCGTCGCGCTGCACCTGCTCGGCAACAATGCTGGTGCGGGCTGGGGAACGGCGGCCCGGGAAGAGCTGTGGACTGCCGCCCTGCTGCTCGGCAGCCTGGCCCTGCCGGCCATCACCTTCGTGCTGGCCAACAAGATCACACTCGGTTTCGTGCTCTATGGACTGTTCGACAACAAGCTCCTGCCGCTGATCGGCGATAAGGTGGCCAGCCTGGTAAGCGCCTTTATTGCCCGGCAAGGAGGCTTGGCCAATCTGCTGGGCGGCGCATCGACGCTGCGCGACAAGCTTGTCGCCCTGGCCGGCGAAGACAGCACACTCAACAACATCCAGCGCAAGGCAGTCCGCTATGGCCTGGCCCGGGTCCGCCTCGACGACATCGATTTCCGCCAGCCCGACCTCAACCTGCCGGGTGTCATTGCCGGCCGCGTCGTCGAGGAACTGCAAGCCGCCGCCGAGCCGGGCTACCAGTTGTTCTGGATCGTCGCGACGGGCCATGCGGGACTGTTGATCCTCGCCCTGCTTTTCGACCATACCTGACAGGCCTGCATCCGACCAGGGAATCGAAAAATACGCTCAGGCCAGGCGAAAGAAGGACAGCTCCGGATGCTGCTGCAAGCTTTTCCTGGCCTCGCGCTCGGCCAGCAGAAACTCCGGGGCTTCGCCAGTCGGCGCAAAACAGAATTTGCGCGGCAGCTCGGTATATAGCGAGCGCGGCGGCGGGCTGCCATTGATGCGTTTGAGCAGGCGACCGCCTTCGGCGCTGTGGTAGAAAATCCGCGCCACGCCAATTTCCTCGCGCAGGAAGGCGATGGCCGCCCACAGCATGGCTTCGGCCCAGATCGCCGAGTAGCGGGCGAGCACGAAATGGCAATAGTCGAGTGCCGTCTGCAGGGAACAATTGAAACTGCGACAAGGCATACGATCGCTCGCTAGGCGGCCCGCTTTCAAACGCCGGGTAATCCACGCTTGCTGCCAAACGACATCACGGATCCAGTCCGACTGGACTTCCTCGATCAAGGCCGTACCGGAATTCAGATCCAGATCGAGACGCGCCCAGGCCAGGGTGTTGCGTTGCCGGGAAACCGGATGGCCGCAATAGTTGAAGTGTGACCCCGTGCAGCCCAGGCGCTGATAGACCTGATCGTGGCGACGGCAGAAATTGAGTTGCAAAACCAGGTTATAGCCGCGACGGGAAGTCTGTTTCCAGCGCCGATCACTCCCCCGCTCACTTCCCCAGGTATCGAGCGTGAGTACGAAGGCCTCCTGATTGGCATCGTAGTCGTGGCTGGCCAGAAGAAATTCTTCGAGTTGCCGGCCGCCCATGTCCGCCAGCACGCTTTTGACGCGTGGCTTTTGCAGGAGTTGGGCAAAGGGCGATTGTTTCAAATCGGCGACGCTGAGCGCTTGTTGCCGGCTCAGATGACGCAACAGGCCGATGCTGTAGCGGTCGCGGTAGTAGTGAAAAAGTGTGCGCTCACCGACCAGGCAAGCGACGACTTCGTCTGCGGTTTGACGGTCCATGGTGGAATCCTTGAAGTTTTGATCGAATCGAATGGGCTGTTCCGTAAGGAAGGGCAAGAAGCGGGTTCATGGTTTTCTCCTGGTAAAAATGCCCGCCCCGACCGGGGCGGGCGTACTTCAGTCAATTTCGAATTCGGCCTTGTCGCCATCAAGCAGCGCGGCCAGGGATTGTTGCGTGCGTTGCCGCATCTTGTGTCGGGTTGCCTTGCGCGTCGTGCCGTGCGGCCCGGCGCGCCGGGTCAGACCCGGCACCAGTAGCGGATTGCGCGGTTTGCTGCGCGGCAGGACGAGGGTTTCGGTTTTCTTGGCCATCGCTCACCCCTTGACGCACAGAACCTGTTTCAGGGTATGGACGACTTCGACCAGATCGCGCTGGTTGTCCATGACCTGATCGATGTCCTTGTAGGCACCGGGAATTTCATCGACCACCCCGCCGTCCTTGCGACACTCGACACCGCTCGTCTGTTCTTCCAGATCGAAACGGCTAAAGCGGCGCTTGGCAGCGCTGCGGCTCATGCGCCGCCCGGCCCCGTGCGAGCACGAGCAGAACGATTGCGCATTGCCCAGACCGCGCACGATGTAGGACTTCGCCCCCATGCTGCCGGGGATGATGCCCAACTCCCCTTCGCGGGCCGAGATGGCGCCCTTGCGGGTGATGAACAGGTTTTCGCCGAAGTAATTTTCCCGCGCCACGTAGTTGTGATGGCAGTTGATCGCCTCGGCCTCAAGCCGGAAAGCCGGCAACTGGCGCTTCAATACCTCGACCACCGCCGCCATCATCTGCTGGCGATTGAGCAAGGCGTAATCCTGCGCCCATTCCACGGCCTCGACATACTCGTCGAACAGTTCCGAGCCTTCCGAAAAGTAGGCCAGGTCCTGGTCCGGCAAATTCACCTTGTGCCGGCGCATGTCTTTCTGCGCCGCCGCGATGAAATAGCGGCCGATGACATTGCCGATGCCGCGCGAACCGGAGTGCAGCATGATCCAGACGCGATCCGCCTCATCCAGGCACAACTCGATGAAATGGTTGCCGCCGCCCAGCGTGCCGATCTGGCACAACCAGGTTTCGTTGAAACGCCGCTGCATCTTCATCAGCCCCGGATGCTGGCCGACGATGCGGTCGAGCCGGTCGTTCAGCGACCGCCCGACGCGCTGCAAGGCGCTGCCGCGCATGCGGCTGGCCGGATGCATGTTGAAGCCGAGCGGCACCATTTCCTCGACGCCCAGGCGCAGACTGCGCAGATTGTCGGGCAACTGCCCGGCCGTCAGCGACGTGCACACCGCGTTCATGCCGCAACCGATATCCACACCGACCGCCGCCGGAATGATTGCCTGCCGCGTCGGAATAACGCTGCCGACGGTGGCGCCGATGCCGGCATGAACGTCGGGCATGGCCGCGATATGGCCGTGCACGACGGGAAGTGAAGCGACGTTCAGCAGTTGCTGGATGGCCGCGGGTTCGATATCGCGCGTCCACACCTTGACCGGCACGCGCCCCTTGTTGAGTTCAAATTGAATGCCCATGTTGATTCCAAAATAGTGCTGTGAGCGGCGATGATTTGATAATCGCCGCTCGAATCGGAATCCGGGCTATTGCCACGACGGGCAACAAAAAACCCCTGCACCGGATGGCCAGGGGTTTTGTCTTCCCGGCCCGGATTCGCCATGCGCGAGTTCCGGGCAACGACATGCCTGCGAACTTAGCGCTTATGTACCTCTTGCGTTGTGACAGACATATCGATCTCCTTGGAATGAATGGGTGGTTAAAAACGAGCGGCCAGTTTCTGCCGGGATGACAGGGGGGTCAAGATTGGTTTTGCGCTTTTCACAACACAAAGACCGAATTGGTTGCGCAAAAACAACAAGTGTTCCGCGCCGATGCTCGGAGATGGCGATGCGACATCTCGATCAACAGGCTGACCAACGGACAGGCACTGGCCCCGGGACCGACCCCAAGCTTTATTCAGTTAAATGACATACTGGCGCGCCCCTATTTTATAATGCCGGTTTCATAGTCCGGCATTGATGCGCCAGGGGGCGCCAGATTAATAAAATGAATCAAGTACAAAAACCACTTCGCTGGCGTTCCTCCGTGACGGCAATTGTTTCCTTTCTGGTGCTTTCAGGCTTGCCGCTGGCCGGCCATGCAGCAGGCCTCGGCAATATCGTCGTGTTCTCCTTGCTTGGGCAACCCTTGCGTGCCGAGGTCGAAGTCTCCGCAACGCGCGAGGAGCTGGCCGGCATGAAAGCGCAACTGGCACCGTCGAGCGTATTCAAGGAGGCCAACGTGGATTACGTGAAGTCCTTGGCTGGGATTAAATTCAGCATGGATAAACGCGCCAACGGCCAGCCGATCATCAAACTCAAATCTGACAAGCCGATCAACGAGCCCTTCGTTGACCTGTTGCTCGAACTCAATTGGCCGACCGGGCGCCTGATGCGCGAATACACGTTCTTGCTTGATCCACCAGAATTGACGGCGAAAAATGTCGTGCCGATCACCCCCGCCAAGGCCCCGCCGCCCCTGATCGGCAGTACATCCTCCGCAGCAACCCGTACCGCATCGATGATTGATGATGAACAGCGTGGCAAGGCGCTGGCCCAGGCAAGAGCACAGTCAAATCGGAAAGCTCCGGATCAGCCAGCCGATGGACAGAATTCCCACACGGTCAAGCGGGGGGATTCCATGCAAAAAATTGCCAGGAAAGGCAAACCGGACGGCATTTCGCTCGAACAGATGCTGGTTGGCTTGTGGCAAGCCAACCCGGAAGCTTTTGACGGCGGCAACATGAACCGCTTGAAAGTTGGTCAAACCCTTTCGACACCAGAGAAGGCAAGGCTCGAAGCCACCTCCAGCCAAGCGGCCCGGAAAATCATCGTCGCCCAGGCTGCAGACTGGAACGCTTACCGGCAAAAACTGAGTACGCAAGCCGCTCGCGGGCTGGCCAAGGAAGATGTTGGCCAGCGGGACACCGCCGGCAGGATCACCGCGCAGGTCGACGACATGGCGGCGCCCGTCGCCCAGTCGAAAGATCAGCTCAAGGTTTCCCGGACGGGGGCGGCCGGTGCCAGTGGAGGCGCCAAAGGAAAGCTCAGTGAAGAAGATCTGATTGCCAAGGATAAGGCGCTTCAGGAAACCAACGAGCGTATTGCCAGCCTCGAAAAAAACATCGCCAGCATGCAAAAACTCGTTGAAATGAAGGACCAGCAACTTGCCGCGTTGCAGAACCCGATGGTCGCCGCCCCGGCAACACCTCTGACACCGGAACAACTTGTCAGCACATCCCCCCCGGCGGCCTTCGTACCACCTCCCGCGGTCACCGAAAAGTCTGCAGAAAGTCCGTTGAATCAACTAGCGCTGAAATCAGGGGCAAATCCTGAATTGACACAGTCTGCTCCGCCGGAACCCGTGCAGAAGGCAAGTCTTGCCAAGCAACTCCTGGGCAGTCCGTTGATATTGGCGGCCGGTGCTTTACTGATGCTACTGGCCTTTCTTACCGGATATTTCCTCAATATTCGACGCATGGACAGCCAAATGGCGTAAAGCCACAGGCAATACACTTGTTTCGGTCTTCTGTGCCGGAGAAGCGTGTTCTATTCGGACAAATCATGGTGTCAAATGAGTCAAGCAATCTGCAAACAGTATGCCTTCAGCGTTGATTTTGAAGAGCGTGTCGCATTTAACCAGGCCCTTAAAGCAAATGATGTCAGCGCCATCCAGGAAATGCGGCGCATGGTCGACGACTTCCTCCGCGATCAATCCCGCTACAGAGAGATCATGAAGTCATCCAGGGAAAAAGCCGCGCAGGAGTTTCCGACACGAAAGGTCAAAATCAATGCGCATTTCGACGATCTCAGTCTGCGCCGCCTTAGCGTGACCTGCCTGTACGCCAACGTGACCGTCAGCAACATCCTGAGAGGGATGATCGTCGCCTACGCACAAAAGCAGGCGTGCCTTTCGGATTGAAGAAAGACAGGGAGGAGCCCCTGAGCTTCCCCATATTTTCACTCCTTTGGCGTGTTCGTCAGCGCCAGGCGCCGCCAGCCAATCCGACTCACCCCGCCCGATGGGCAAACCGCCAGCAATTGCGGCCGGCGCGCTTGGCGTCGTACATTGCGGCATCGGCCTGGGCGATCAGCGAACGGATGTCGTCGGCATCTTCCGGCAGGCAGGCGATGCCGACACTGGCGCCGATCACCACATCCTGCTCGTTGAGCCGGAAGGGTACTGACAGCCTGGAGACCAGTTTGTCGGCCAGGCGGGCGATCGCCTCCTGATCACCGATTTCGGTCAGCAGCACGACAAATTCGTCACCGCCAAAGCGGGCCACCAGGTCGGCTTCGCGAAACCCCTCGCCGAGGCGGCGGGCCACCTGGCGCAGCAACTGGTCGCCGGCCGCGTGACCATGCGTATCGTTGATTGGCTTGAAACCGTCGAGGTCGATGAACATCAGCGCCAACCGGCCCTTTTGCCGGCGCGTCAGAGCCACCGCCTGCTCGCCGCGCAACAGGAAAGACAGGCGGTTGGGCAAACGGGTCAGGGCGTCAAAGTGCGCCAGCTGGGTCATGCGCTCCTCGTTCTCGCGCACCCGGGCGACCAGATAGTTGAAGCCATCGACCATTTCGCCGACTTCGTCATGGCGAACAATGGGCAGCGGGGCCAGCGCCACCTGGCCGTCGGCCATCTGGCGGATCTGCTGCGAAGCCTGGCGCAATGGGCGGAACAGGAAGAACAGGAAAATCGCGAACAGGGCAAGAATGATCAGGCTGATACCACCGCCTTTGTGCAACAGGGTGCTGCGCGAAGTGCTCACCGACTGGAAAGCCTCTGCCGTCGGCATGCGCGCCACGACAAACCAGTTGGCGCTGGGCACGCTGTGAAAGGCGACGACTTCCTCGACACCGAAAGCATTGACGGTGATGCCGGCCCCGCGCCAGCCTTCCATTGCCCGGTCGTGCAAACGGTTGGCGCCGGTCGGCGGCGTCGGCTGCAAACGCATTTTGGGCATCGAGGCGGCAACAAACATCTTGTCGCGCGGCGAAATGAGCAGGAAGCCGCCAGTATTGCCGATCTTGTTGTTCTGGATCAGGTTGAGAAACCCCGGCGTATCGAGCAAGGTGGCGCCGTGGATGACCGCTACAACGTGGCCGCGCGCATCAAGCACCGGGGCCGCCATGATGATCAGGCCCTGCTTGGCCAGGCGCCCGACACTCGGCTTGCTGATCGCGAAGCCGGCCGTGTCGCGGGCTGTGCGAAACCAGTCGGCATCGGCAAAATCGAGGTCGCGGCGGCCGAATAACCGGGGAAATTCGGCGATCACCCCTTGGCCGCTGAGCGGCACCACCGCCATGCCCAGCGAAAAATGCGGCGCCAGCGTCTGGTGCCCGGCCAGCCAGCGTTCAAGCTCGCGTGGCTGCTGGAGAAGGGGCAGCGGCATTTGGCGGGCCAGGTTTTCCAGCAACTGCTTGCGCAGACGGATTTTTTCGTCAATGTCGCCGGCCACGTAGGCTGCCTCGGACACCAGGTGGGCGGTGACCAGTTCCTCGATGCCTTCGCGCATGGTGTTCGACAGGATGGTGAAGCGCACGGCCGTGCCGACCAGCGTAATCACGACGGCCAGAATGAGGACCTGGACGACGAGACTGTGGGCTAAGCGGCGAAATTGCATCGGCGGATCGTTCCGGGGGCGGCGACAGGAACTGCGATGTTACCAAACAGGCCGTGGCGCCGCGCCACTTAAACGCCGGGCAACACTTCACCGCTGCTTCACACAGCTTCATCCCGGCTTCGCCATCTGTTCACGCAGCCCGGCGAGACTGGCTGCACTTTCAAACAGGGAGCCCGTCATGGACAAGAAACTGCTATTCAAGATACTGGCCATCGGCCTGATGTCGATTCTGCTGCTTATTCCGCTCGCCCTCATCGAAGACCAGATCAAGGCGCGCAGCGGCCGCCAGGAAGAGGTCAAGCAAAGCATCGCCCAGAGCGCCGCCGGCATGCAGACGCTGAGCGGACCGATCATCGCCCTGCGCTATCACCAGGCCGTCGAACCGGAAATCAGCAAGGATCCGGAAACCGGCCGCATCACCCGGACCCCGCGCTATGTCGTGAAAAACCGTTACCTGGCCCCGGAAACCCTGAGCATCAGCGGCGAGGCCAAGGTCGAAACGCGCAATCGCGGCATCTACCAGGCCCGGCTGTTCCACCTCAACCTGCTCGCCGAAGGGCGTTTCGTCGTCGAACCGCTGATCAGTGGCAGCACCGACAGCGGCATCAGCAATGTCGAGGCGATACTGGTGCTCGGCCTTTCCGACCCGCGCGGCGTCGATAGCGATCCGGAAGTGACGATCAACGGCAAGCGCCAGCGCTTCACCACGCCGGGCGGCAAGAGCAAGGCCGAAACCGGCCTCGAGATGTCGCAATTGTTCATTCCGCTCGGCGCTATCGACCCGGGCCAGAGCAGCAGCTTCACGTTCAGCTTGCCGCTGCAACTGACCGGCAGCGAGCGCTTCGCCATCGCGCCGAGCGGCGAGGCCAACAGCATCCAGCTCAAATCGGACTGGCGCCACCCGAATTTCGGCGGCCGCTTCCTGCCCCGCGATCGCCAGATCGGCGCCGACGGCTTCACCGCCCACTGGGAAATCTCGCATCTCGCCCGCAATTTCGACGCCACCCTGAACCCGAACAGCGGTGAAGTTCTGAGCATCGACTTCGTCGATCCGGTCAATGTCTATCTGCAGTCGGAGCGCGCCGTGAAATACGGCATCCTGTTCATCGCCCTGACTTTCGCCGGCTTCTTCCTGACCGAGATCCTGCGCCGCTCGCCGATCCACCCGATGCAATACCTGCTGGTCGGCCTGGCGCTCGCCATCTTCTTCCTGCTGCTCGTCGCCCTCTCCGAGCATCTGAGCTTCTTCGTCTCCTACGGCATCGCCTCGGCCGCCTGTATCGCGCTGATCGGCACCTACCTGGCCGGCGCGCTGGGCGGCACCCGCCCGGGCCTCGCTTTTGCCGGTGGCCTGACCGGGCTGTACGGCGTGCTCTACGGCGTATTGCTCTCGGAAGACAACGCCCTGCTCATGGGCAGCGTCCTGCTCTTCCTGGCTCTCGCCGCCACTATGCTCGCCACGCGTCGCCTGAACTGGTACCAGATCGGCAACAGCAGCGCGCCGCGCGCCGGCGAATAAGGGAAAAGCATGCGCGGACATATCCTCCGCCGACTCCGCCCGGGCCTGGCCTGGGCGGCTGTTCTCGGCCTGCTGTTCCTGGCCTGGCATCTCAAGCACCCGCTCGGCTATTGGCTTCGCTCCTGGGAAACGCCGCTGCTCTTGGGCCTCGGCCTGAGCGGCACCCTGCTGCTGCGCCACACCGGCTGGCAGACCAGCCAGCGCTGGCTGGGGATCGCCCTGCTTGGCGTGGCCAGCCTGACCCTGTATCGCGAACTGGAATTCATGGAGCAGCGCGCCGAAGTGCTCGCCGCCAAGGCCGACATGCAGTTGCTGGGCCGCCATTTCATCGTCGGCTTCGAGCATTTCGCCGAGCTCGAGCCGCTCGCCGCCCACGGTCTGATCGGCGGCATCTACCTGACCCGGCGCAATGTGCGCCACAGCTCACCGGCCGAAGTAACTGGACAGATCGCCCGCCTGCAGGAACTGCGCCGGCAAGCCGGCCTGCCGCCACTGATTGTCGCGGCCGACCAGGAAGGCGGCAGCGTCGCCCATCTTTCGCCGATGCTCGCCAACCTGCCGCCGCTGGCCAGCCTGCTTGAGCGGGATTCCGGCAGCCTGCACGAGCGGGCCCGCCGCTACGGCGAGGAACAGGGCGCCGGACTGGCCCGGCTCGGCATCAATCTCAATTTCGGCCCGGTCGTCGATCTGCGCCCGGAACGCCCCATCGCCGAAGACAAACTGACCAATATCGGGGCCCGTGCCATCTCGGCCGATCCGCTGCTGGTCAGCGAAGTCGCCGACGGCTACATCGCCGGCCTGACGAGCAGCGGCGTGCGGGCGACGCTGAAGCATTTTCCCGGCCTCGGCCGGGTTCGCCAGGACACCCACCTGAAGGCTGCCCGCCTGGCCGAAACGCCGAGCGCCCTGGCCGCTGACTGGCTACCCTTCCGCGCCCTGGGCGGCCAGCCGGCCACTGCCATCATGCTCGGCCACGTCACGCTGGAGCGCATCGACCCGGCGCATGCCGTCTCGCACTCGACCGCCGTCGTCGACGGCCTGCTGCGCCGCGACTGGGGCTACGACGGCATCCTGATCACCGACGACCTGAACATGGGCGCCGTCTATCAGCACGGCATCGGCCGGGTGGCCAGCGAAGCCCTGGCCGCCGGCGTCGACCTGGTACTGGTCTCCTACGACCCGGAGCAGTATTACCGCGCCCTGGGCGGCGCCGCCCAGGCCCTTCGGCGCGGCGAAATTTCGCGGGACAGGCTGCAAACCAGCCAGCAACGCCTGGAAAAATTCGCCGGACAGCTGCCGGACGGCATGGAAGCGGCGGCCACCGGCAACAGCGGTGATAAAATCGCCACCCCAGTTTCCTACCCGCCCCACGATGCGCCAGCTGATTCTCGACCTGTTGCCGGAAAGCCCGCCCTCGCTCGACAACTTCGTCGCCGGCGGCAATGCGGAAACAGTCAGCGCACTGACCGGCTGGCTGGCCGGCGAGCAGGTGGACACTTCCTTCTGCCTGTGGGGTGAATCCGGCAGTGGCCGCTCACATCTGCTGCAGGCCAGCACTTTTGCCTATGTCGATGCCTTGCTCGATCCGGCACTGAGCCGGGCCCCGGCCGCCGAACTGCTCGCCATCGACAACGTCGACCGGCTCGACGCAAGCGGCCAGATCGCCCTGTTCAACCATTTCAACCGCCTGAAAATGGCCGGCGGCAAGTTGCTGAGCAGCGCGCCGCAACCGCCGGTACACCTGGCGCTGCGCGAGGATCTGCGGACCCGCCTGGGCTCCGGCCTGATCTACCGCCTGCTGCCGCTCTCCGATGCCGAAAAGGCCGCCGCCATCGCCGCCCAGGCCAAAGAGCGCGCCCTCAAGCTGACGCCGGAAGCCATCGACTACCTGATGCGCCACGCACCGCGCGACATGCGCACGCTGTCGATGCTGGTCGTCGCGCTGGACCAATACACCCTCGAACAGAAACGGCCGGTCACCCTGCCGCTGCTGCGCGAATTGCTGAACATGGAAAACACATGAACCTGGCCCTTTTTGACTTAGACAACGCGCCGCGCAGCGGCTCGTTGCGGCGCAGGCTAACCTGCAGCGCAGGTTAAGCACGCAGTGCGGCCGTAGCCACAACACTCGGACAGAACCCCAATGAATCTAGCTCTCTTTGACCTCGACAACACTCTCTTAACCGGCGACTCCGACTTCGAATGGGCGCAATTCCTGATCAGCAAGGGCGTCGTCGACCGCGAAGTGCAGGAAGCCAGGAACATCCGGTTCTACGAGCAATACAAGGCCGGCACGCTCGACATCCATGAATTCCTCGCCTTCCAGCTCGCCCCGCTGGCCCGCCATCCGCGCGCCGAGCTCGATGCCTGGCACGCCGAATACATGGAGCGCCACATCCGCCCGATCATCAGCACCGAGGCCCGCGACGTTGTCCGGCAGCATCTCGACAACGGCGACCTGTGCGCCATCGTGACCGCCACCAATACCTTCGTCACCGGCCCGATCGCCCGCGAATTCGGCATTCCGCACCTGATCGGCACGATCCCGGCCGTCGATTTGCAAAGCGGGGCATTTACCGGCGCACCTTCCGGCCTGCCATCCTTCCGCGAGGGCAAGATCGTTCGCGTCGAGGCCTGGCTGGAGTCGCTCGGCCTTTGGTGGGGCAGTTTCGAAGACAGTTTCTTCTACAGCGACTCGCACAACGATCTGCCCCTGATGGGCAAGGTCAAGACCCCGGTTGCCGTGGACCCCGATGACAAGCTGCAGGCCCATGCCGAGGCCCACGACTGGATTTCGATCAGCCTGCGCAACGCCTGATGCCGAGCATCCCCTTTCTCAGCCACGAAGCCCCCTATACCTTCATTGCGCTGCTTCTGGCGCTGGCCTTCATCCTCAAGCCGCTAAAAGGCCTGCGTCGCTCGCTGATCAACACCAGCGTCTTTTACGCCGCCTGCCTGCTCGGCGACCTGCTGGCCGGCTTGCTGCTGGCCCAGCACAGCATGACCGCGGCGGCCAGCTGGCTGCGCCAGATGGCCATTTTCGGCGAAGGCCTGGCGGTCATCCGCTTTGCCGGCCTGGCCTTGTTCAATGTCGGCCTGCCGCGCATCCGCATCTATATCGCCGGCATCCTGGCCGACATTCTGGTCATCATCGGCTATATCGGCTGGGGCTTTTTCCGGCTCAACCAGTCCGGCGTCGAACTGACCCACCTGTTCGCCACCTCGGCCATCCTGACCGCCGTACTCGCCATCTCGATGCAGGACACGCTGGGCAACCTGCTCGGCGGCCTGGCGCTGCAGATGGACAATTCGCTGGAAATCGGCGACTGGATCAAGATCGACGACCTGTCCGGCCAGGTCACCGACATCCAGTGGCGCTACACGGCGCTGCTCACCCGCAACGGCGAAAAGGTCGTCGTGCCCAACAGCCAGCTCATGAAGGGCCGCTACACCATCCTCTGCGACAAGAACGCCGAACACCCGTCCTGGCGACGCAGCATCGATTTCAACATCGATCTGGCCGTGCCGCCCGGCCGCCTGATCCCGCTCGTCGAGTCCGACATCGCCGCCGCCTCGATTGCCAATGTCGCCCAGAGCCCGGCGCCGCAATGCGTGCTGATGAACTTCGGGCCGGGCTATGCCCACTATGCCCTGCGCTACTGGCTGCTCGACCCCAGACCGGACGATCCGACTGATTCCGATGTCCGCACCCACATCCTGGCCACCCTGCAACGCAACGGCATCCGCCTGGCCACCGACGACCACACCATCCACCTCGTCGAAGAAGGCTCGGCCCACCAGGAAATCGTGCAAAGCCGCGAACTCAAGCGCCGCCTGCAGGCCATCGCCTCGATCGAACTGTTCGCCCGCCTGTCCGATGCCGAACAGCGCCACCTGGCCGAACACCTGACCAATGCACCCTTCGCCCGCGGCGACATCCTGACCCGCCAGGGCGCCATCGCCCACTGGCTGTACATCATCGTCAATGGCGAAGCCGAAGCCTGGTGGCAACCGCCAGAAGGCCCCCGCCGCCTGCTCGAAAAACGCGGTCCGGGCAGCGTTTTCGGGGAAATCGGCCTGATGACCGGGGCGCCGCGCCGGGCCACGGTCATTGCGACGACCAGTGTCGAAGCCTACCGGCTGGACAAGGAAGGTTTCCAGGAAATCATCCAGCAACGCCCGGCACTGGCCGACAGCCTGTCCGGCATCCTGCAGGCCCGCCTGCAGCGCTTCGCCGAACTGGAACAGGGCTACCACGACGCCCGCAACGAAGCCTCCCAGTCGATCCCGGGCAGCGCTGCCATCGGCCGGAAAATCCGCGAGTTCTTCGGGCTTGACTGATGCCAAGCCAATGAAATATCACCGGTTTGCGGTAGAATCCTCCCTTTTCCGCAGCGCCCCGGCGCTCATTGATCGGTAATACGTGATCCGCAAACTTATTTCCCGCGTTTTCGGTGGCAAGAAGCCCACGGGCAACCACCACGAACCCGCCGTCATTCCCGTTTCCACGCATGGCATTACCCGCGACCGCCTCAGCCCCGGCAGCCGGCGCGTCTGTGAAACCCTGCAGGGCCATGGCTTCAAGGCCTACGTCGTGGGCGGCGCCGTGCGCGACCTGCTGATCGGCGCCGACCCCAAGGATTTCGACATCGCCACCGATGCGACGCCGGAAGAAGTGCGCCGCGCCTTCCGCCGCTCGCGCATCATCGGCCGCCGCTTCCAGATCGTGCATGTCATGATGGGCCAGGAAACCCTGGAGGTCACGACCTTCCGCGGTACCCTGGACGAGAAGACGAAAACCGACGAACACGGCCGCGTGCTGCACGACAACGTGTTCGGCAGCCATGCCGAAGATGCCGCCCGCCGCGACTTCACGGCCAACGCGCTGTACTACGACCCGGCAACCGAAGCGGTCATCGACTATCACCACGGCGTCGGCGACCTCAAGCAGAAAACCCTGCGCATGATCGGCGAGCCGCGTACGCGTTATCGCGAAGACCCGGTGCGCATGCTGCGTGCCGTGCGCCTGGCCGCCAAACTCGGCCTGTTGATCGATCCGGAAGCAAAAAAGCCGATCCGCGAAATGGCCGTGCTGCTCGAAAACGTCCCGGCCGCCCGCCTGTTCGACGAAATGCTCAAGTTGCTGACTTCGGGCCACTCGGTCAAATGCATCACCCAGTTGCGCGACGAGGGCCTGCATCACGGCCTGCTGCCGCTGCTCGACGTCATTCTCGAACAGCCGATGGGCGAAAAGTTCGTCATGGCCTCGCTGGCCAACACCGATGCCCGCATCCGCCAGAACAAGGGCGTTTCGCCCGGCTTCCTGTTCGCCACCCTGCTCTGGCACGAGGTGCTGGCTCACTGGGAAAAACTCAAGACCAAGGGCGACGCCAAGTTCCCGGCGCTCTACCAGGCGATGGACGAAGTGCTCGACGTACAGGGCGAAAAGCTCGCCATCACGCGGCGCATCGCCGGCGACATCAAGGACATCTGGTCGCTGCAACCGCGCTTCGAAGCGCGGGCCGGCAAACGTCCCTACGCCCTGCTCGAGCAGCCGCGTTTCCGCGCCGGCTACGATTTCCTGCTGCTGCGCGCCGAATCGGGCGAAGTGGAGATGGAACTGGCCGACTGGTGGACGCGCTTCCAGAGCGTCGAGGGCGACGAGCGCGCCGAAATGCTGCAGCCGGAACAGGCGGCCGACAAAAAACGCCGCCGGCGCCGCAAGAAGCCGGCCGGCACCGGTGCTGCCGACGCCGAATGAACACCGCCTACGTCGCGCTCGGGGCCAACCTCGGCGATCCGGCGAGTACGATCAGGGCGGCTTTCGGCGCCCTGGCCAACCTGCCGGAAAGCCGCATCACCCATTGCTCCTCGTTGTATCGCACGGCCCCGGTCGGCATCGCCGAACAACCCGACTTCATCAACGCCGTCGTCGCGCTGGCCACCACGCTGGCGCCGGAAGCCCTGCTCAATGAACTATTTGAGGTCGAAACCCGCTTCGGCCGGCAACGCGCCGAAAAGAACGGGCCGCGCACGCTTGATCTCGACCTCTTGCTCTACAACGACCTGTTCCTCGACCTGCCGCGCCTGAGTCTGCCGCACCCGCGCCTGCACCTGCGCGCCTTCGTGCTGCAGCCGCTGGCTGAAATCGCACCCGACCTGCAGATTCCCGGCCGCGGCGGCATCTCTGCCTGGCTGCCGGCCGTCGCCAACCAGGGCATCGCCCGGCTGTGAGCATTTTCGGTTTCAACCTGCCGGTCCTCTGGCAGACGGTGATCCTGCTCGCCCTGTCGAATGTCTTCATGACCTTCGCCTGGTATTCCCACCTCAAGAATCTCAACGAGAAGCCGTGGTGGATCGCCGCGCTGTTTTCCTGGGGCATCGCGCTCTTCGAATACCTGATCCAGGTGCCGGCCAACCGCATCGGCCACACCGAAATGAGCCTCGGCCAGCTGAAAATCCTGCAGGAAGTCATCACCCTCGCCGTCTTTGTGCCTTTTGTCGTTTTTTACATGGATCAGCCGCTGAAGCTTGACTACCTGTGGGCTGCCCTGTGTATCCTAGGCGCCGTCTATTTCGTCTTCAGGGCATAACCCGCCATGTCTGCACAAAGCATTACCCGCCGCCTGACCCAGGCCGATCTCGCCAAGCTGTACCAGGCCGGTGAAAAGGTCGCCATGTTCACCTGCTACGACGCCAGTTTTGCCCGCCTGCTCGATGGCGCCGCGGTGGACGCGCTATTGATCGGCGATTCGCTGGGCATGGTCGTGCAAGGCCACGATTCGACGCTACCGGTCACCATCGCCGACATTGCCTACCACACCGCCGCCGTCAAACGCGGCAGCGACCGCCCCTTCATCATCGCCGACATGCCTTTCGGCAGCTACCAGGAAGCGCCGGAACAGGCCTTCCGCAACGCCGTGACGCTGATGGCGGCGGGTGCCCAGATGGTCAAGCTCGAAGGCGGCCGGGACATGGCAGCCACCGTCGAATTCCTCGTACACCGGGGCATCCCGGTCTGCGGCCACATCGGCCTGACGCCGCAATCCGTGCATGCGCTGGGTGGCTACAAGGTCCAGGGCAAGGGCGAAGCTGCCGCGCAGCGTCTCCTGGAGGACGCCGCAGCCCTGCAGCAGGCTGGTGCGACGATGATCGTGCTCGAAGCCATTCCGGCCGAACTGGGTAAACAGGTAACCGCCAGCCTGAACATCATCACCATCGGCATTGGGGCGGGCCGCGACTGTTCCGGCCAGGTCCTGGTGGTACAGGACGTTTTCGACATTCCGCCGGGCAAGAAGGCCAAGTTCGTCAGGAACTTCATGGACGGCGCCAGCAGCATTGCCGATGCCGCCAGCCGCGCCGTCGCCGCCATCAAGGATGGCAGCTATCCGGCCCCGGAACACACTTACGCCGCCTAACTCCGCCTCCATCATGCAAATCCATTCCACCATCGCCGACCTGCGCGCGGCGCTCCAGGGCCGTGGCCGCGTCGTTTTCGTGCCGACCATGGGCAACCTGCACGCCGGCCACATCAGCCTCATGGAACAGGCCCGCGCCCACGGCGACACCGTAGTCGCCTCGATTTTCGTCAATCGCCTGCAGTTCGGGCCGAATGAGGATTTCGACAAGTACCCGCGGACCTTCGCCGACGACTGCGCCAAGCTCGCGGCGGCTGGCGTCGATGTGCTGTTTGCGCCGAGCGAAGCCGATCTTTATCCGGAACCGCAGGAATACGTCGTCGAGCCGCCGGCCATCCAGAACATTCTCGATGGCGAATTCCGCCCCGGTCATTTCCGCGGTGTCGCCACCATCGTCCTCAAACTGTTCAACATCGTCCAGCCGCAGGCCGCGCTGTTCGGCAAGAAGGATTATCAGCAGCTCATGGTCATCCGCAACATGACGCGCCAGCTGGCCCTGCCGATTGCCATCATTGGCGGCGAGACGGTGCGCGCCGAGGACGGCCTGGCCCTGTCGTCACGCAACGGCTATCTGAGCGCCGAACAACGTACCGAAGCACCGCGCCTCTATCGCCTGCTCAACGAAATCCGCGACGCCATCCGCCAGGGTGCCAGCGACACCGTCAGCCTGGAAAACGCCGCCATTTCGGCCCTCGACCAGGCCGGCTGGAAGACCGATTATGTTGCGGTGCGACAACAGTCCGACCTGTCTATGCCGAAAGACGTAGACGCCCCGCTGGTCGTGCTTGCCGCCAGCCGCCTCGGCAACACGCGACTGATCGACAACATCGAGATTTGACGCGCCTTTGAAGAAAGAAAAAAGACTGTTGACAGGGGGCCTGTAGTGGCTAAAATTCGCTTCCCCCAACCTTCTGGATGAGTGATTCCATGCAGAGAACAATGCTGAAATCCAAGCTGCACCGCGTGACCGCAACTCACGCCGACCTGCAATACGAGGGTTCCTGCGCCATTGACGAAGACCTGCTTGAAGCCGCGAACATCAAGGAATACGAACAGATCGACATCTGGAACGTAAACAACGGCGAGCGTTTCACCACCTATGCGATCCGCGCCGAGCGTGGTTCAGGGGTCATTTCGGTCAACGGTTCAGCGGCCCGCCGTGCGGCACCCGGCGACATCATGATCATTGCCACTTTTGCGATCTACAACGAAATCGAACTGGCCAAGCATGAGCCGGCGCTGATCTACGTCGATTCGCAAAACCGCATCACCCGCGTTGGCCACAAGATTCCGACCCAGGCCGCTGCCTGATTTTCCCGGTTTCTGCCCAACGAAAAACCCGCCACCCGGCGGGTTTCTTTTTGTGTGTACAATGCTTTTACAAAAATTCACAAATAGTGGAGACAAACCATGGGTGTTGTATTCGCCAAGACCCCGAAGGGGCATGACGAAATCACCAGCAAGGCCGGTGGCCTGACGCCACGCGTCCGGCGGGTGCTGATTTTCGTCGATGGCAAGCGGACGGTTGACGAGCTGCGCGGCATGCTCCAATCGGACGACCTGCAGCACACGCTCGGCATGCTGGAAGAAGATGGCTATATCGAAGTCCGCGGCACCATCGACGCGACAGGCACAGCACAGCCGGCCGCGGCGCCGCTGCCCTCGATTACCGCCTTCCGCGAATTGCCGGCCGAGCCAGACCGGACAAGTCTGCAGCAGGCGCGCAATTTCATGGTTAACACCCTCAATACCTTTGTCGGCTCATTGGGCGCCAGTTCGCTGCTCGACCGCATCGATGACAGCGAAGGCCATGCCGGTCTGCGTGAACTGTTCGACGAGTGGTATCACACCATTGTGATGTCGCGCGAAGGCAAGCGTGAAGCCGAGAACTTGCGCAGCAAGCTACTCCAGGTCATTTAGGACGTATTCACAGCAAGCAGCAGGCAGGCCTGCTGAATAAAAAGCGGGGCAGCCCAGGCTGCCCCGCTTCTTTTTCAGGACTCCTCGACGGCTTTGGCCTTCGGCTTGCGGGCCCGCGGCGTCCGGGCCGGACGCTTGTCCTTGACCGGCTTCTTTTCCTTCTTGCCGGCAGGCTCGGCCGGCGATTCAGCCGTTGCGACCGGGGCCGCCGGAGTGCTTTCGACTACAGGTACGAGTGGCTGGGTCACCTCAGCAGCCTTGCGCGGCCGACGACCACCGCGCCGCGGCTTGCTTTCGGCCGGCGCGGCGGCCTCGATCGCCACAACGGAGGACTCCTGGATAGCCGGCTCGGTGACGAGCACCTCCCGGGGCGCCTCGGCAGACTCGGGCTGGGCGGCGGTTTCACTGGCCATCTTTTCACCAGACGGCCGGTCCTTGCCCCCACGCGAACGGCGGGTCCCGCGCCGCCGTGCATTACCCGTGGCGGCCTCCTGCTCCGCTGGCGCCGCCGGCCCGGCAGCATCAGCCACCTCGGGTGCCGACTGTTCCGGCAAGGCCTCGCCCTCGATTTGAACCGGACGCGCCGGCGCCCGGAAAACATAGGCACCCTTGTCGTCGCGCCCGAAGCCGAGCAGGCCGCGACTGGCCGCTTCCTCGAGCAGGTTGCCGAAGGAGCGGAAGCCGTAATAGTTTTCGTTGAAGCCCGGATTGCGACGCTTGACCACTTCCTTGAGGACCGAGGCCCAGATGCGTTCGCTTTCGCCGCGATCGGCGATCAGGTCGACAAAGGTGGTGGACACGATATCGACCGCCTTGCTCTTGCGCTCTTCCTGCTTTTCGCTGCGCTTGGCCTCTTCTTCCGGCGAACGCTTCTCGCGCTCGCGGCGCTGGCCACCGCGGCTGGAATCGCGGTCGCGCACCAGATCGTCGTAGTAGATGAATTCGTCGCAATTGGTGACCAGCAGGTCGGAACAGGATTGCTTGACGCCGACGCCGATGACCCGTTTGGCATTTTCGCGCAGCTTGGAAACGAGCGGCGAGAAGTCGGAATCGCCGGAAATGATCACGAAGGTATCGACGTGCGCCTTGGTGTAGCAGAGATCGAGCGCATCGACGACCATGCGGATGTCGGCCGAATTCTTGCCCGACTGGCGGACATGCGGGATTTCGATAAGCTCGAAATTGGCCTCGTGCATGGCGGACTTGAAGCTCTTGTAGCGATCCCAGTCGCAATAGGCCTTCTTGACGACGATGCTGCCCTTGGCGAGCAGACGCTCAAGCACCGGGCGGATGTCGAATTTTTCATACTGGGCATCGCGCACGCCGAGGGCGACATTCTCGAAATCGCAAAAGAGCGCCATGCTGACGTTGTCGTTGGCTGCGGCCATAAATTTCATCCGGATAGAGGGTGGTCGAGTATACCGCTAGCGGCCGGCGCCGTTAGCGCCAAAGGAGTATTGCGCCAGCCCGCCTTGAATGACACCATCCGGCCATCCATTCGTCAGCCCACCTGCCATGAACGACCCGAAGATCGATATCGCCGCCCAGCTCGCCAGCATTCCCATGTTCAACGGACTGGCGCCCGGGGAAGTTGCCCGCATTGCCCGCGCCAGCCGCGAAATCCAGGCTGGCAAGGGAGAAATCCTGTTTCACAAGGGCGATCCGTGCACCGGCTTTCACATCGTCGTCTCCGGCCAGATCAAGCTGGCCTTCACCTCGGCCCAGGGCAACGAGAAGGTCGTCGAGATCATCGGCCCGGGACAGAGCTTCGGCGAAGCCATCATGTTCATGGACAAGGCCTACATCGTCTTCGCCCAGGCGCTGGCCGACACACATCTGCTGCACATCGCCAAGACCGCCATGTACGAGGAACTGGAGCGCGATCCCGCCCTGTGCCGCAAGATGCTGGCCGGCATGGCCATGCGCCTGCACCAGTTGATGAACGACGTCGAATCCTACTCGCTGCACTCCGGCAAGCAGCGCATCATCGGCTACCTGCTGCGCGCCCTGCCCGACGACCAGGCGGAAGCCGACGCAGCCACGGTGACCCTGAGCACCAGGAAAGGCGTCCTTGCCTCGCGGCTGAACCTGACCCAGGAACACTTTTCGCGCATCCTGAACGAGTTGGGCGAGATGGGGCTGATCGCCGTGCAAGGCAAGCACATCCACATTCCAGACCTTGCCAGGCTGCGTGCCTACGAGGGCTAGAGCAGCAAACACAAGGCGCTCCGGCGACGGCAACCGACAAAGAAAAAGGGGCGATGAAACTCGCCCCTTTTTTGTCATCAACTACGTCGATCAGTCGGTGATCAACTTGCCCTTGCTCAACAGGTCCTGAATGATGGCCTGATCAAGACTCTGCCCAACGGCCGGCGTGACGCCGGCGCTCAGATCGACCCCGGCCAGGACGATCTGCTGGGTCACGGCACCACCGGAACCGCCCGGATGGACGTCAATCACGGTATCCGATCCCTGGATGTTGAAATCGAGATAATTATCCAGGGTCAGCGCATCGGTCGCACCGTTCGGCAACAGATCGTGGAGATCAAGGACATCCCCACCGGCGGCCGGCAAGGCCAGATCGAAGTCAGCCAGCACGTCGCGAGCCGGCGCCGCCGGTGCTCCCTGATCGGCCAGGCTCCAGGCAAAGGTATCCGAACCGGTACCGCCGTAGAGCAGATCATTGCCTGCCCCGCCGACCAGCACATCGTTACCGCCCTGTCCGTAGAGAATGTCGCTACCAGCCCCGCCACTCAGGGTGTCGTTACCACCCCGCAGATCGCCGGCGACGTTGAAGGTCGCATGGTTCACCCGGATATAGTCGTAAATATCCTGCTCGGTCGGTGCCACACCATTCTTCGCCAACAGGAAGGCCTCCAGTGCAGCCAGCCCCGAACCATCCGGCAAGTTGCCCGTATTGTTGGGGTTGCCATCGATCCCCCAGGGCAACTCGTCGGTATTGATGACATCGCCAAAAACGATGTCGTTACCGGCCCCGCCCAGCACCTGATCGTCACCGACCGGAACGAGTTGCAACAAGGAGGTCGCGCCATCCAGGGCCGCATTGAGCTCATTGGCCGAATTGACAATCTCCACGACACCGACCGGACCAGCCACGGTGGCCGACTCGTTGAGCTGGATATTGTCGATGCGTGCCTGGGCGTTGGTCGCTCCGCTTGAAGAATCAAGCACCTGGAAGACCAGACGGTACTCACCCGTTCCGTTGGCCGCCGCCGAAATACCGGTCAGGCTGGCTGTACGCGCACCGGAATCGACCACGCTCCAGCCACTGGTACCGTTCTTCTCGAGTGCCCAGGTGAAGCTGTCTCCGGCATTCCAGGAGTTGGTCGCAAAATCAAAAGTAACCGTCGCGCCAGCATCGGCAACGGAGAAGGAAGCACTGGTCGCGCTTGCAGCCCCCGCCGTGGCACCATTCGTGTCAGTAATTCTGAAAGTACCATTGGAAACCTGCAGCGTTGCACCACTGCCCGTCCAGGCCGCCAGAGAGCCCAATGCGCTCGTGTCGCCAGTCGAGAAATTGGCCAGGGTGGTCTGTGTGGCACCAAACACTACGCTGCCCGTCCCGATGTCATTGGTGTTATCGAAGAAACGCAGATAGTTTTCAGCGATCCCCGAACCGATACCAATCGCATTGACCGTGCTGATCGCGCTCAATGGGGCAAAGGCATCCAGCGAGTTCTGGAGCGTCGGGGCCGTCGTAGTGCTGCCACCACCCGCCACCGTACCACTGGCATCGAGATAGACCGTCGGCTCGCCATCCGTCAGGAAATACGTGACATTGTTGAAGCCGGTGGTCGACGCCGCCTGTCCTTCGAACCAGGTCACCGCAGTATTGAATGCCGCTTCGTAGTTCGTGCTGCCAGTGGCGGACAAGGCGTTGTTGATCTGATTCTCGAGATTGGTCTGATTGCCGGGATTAAGGTCATTCAAGGTGAAATTGACCGAGATGTTCGTGCCGAAACCGATCAGCGCAACATTCACCGTACCCTGATGCTGTGCCAGGTCGCCCACCAGGGAGATCAATGCTGCCTTGATCAGCGCCATCCGGGAATTGGCGTAAGTAACACCCTGCGAGCCATCCAGACCCCATGCCATACTGCCCGAGGTATCGATGACCAGCGCGATGTTGTAGTTGGCGGCGGCCACGTTGGTGGTCAGCGTCCCGCCGACGTCGCCGAGCAGCACGTCGTTGCCATCACCACCCGTGTTCGTGTTGCCGCCATTGGGATCCGTATTGGGGACCAGGAGCTGGGGTGGTGCCGCAACGCTTGAGGCGAAACCGTCCGCCGTCGATGCGCCATCAATCGCGGTGGCCGTGACGGTAACCGGAATGGAGCTCAGGACGTTGCCATTTGCGGCAGTCATCGTCAGCCCGGTGATCACCAGTTCGTGCGTCACGGGATCAACCGCAACGTTATAGCTACCGTTGCTGGCCGATGGCAAGGTCCAGGTTCCATCGCCGTTATCCGTGCCATGCGACAAGGTGACACCGGCCGGAACCGTAACGATGACATTGCTCGCCAGAATCGACTCGGAATGATCCAGATCGGTCGGCGTAGCGGTGATGGTCAGCGGATAAGTCACCGAACTGACCGACTCGAAACTGACCGCATGAACCAGATAATCATCACCGGCACCAGGCGCCGAAAAGACGATCCGTCCAATCGGCTCGCCGTTATTGCCGGCGACGGTAAATGGCGTGTCAATGCCATCGGTCCCCCCGGCAATGGTCCGCGTACCGATCACCGTCACACCATCAAGACCGTAAAGGGTAATAACCGCCGTTTCGGCGGCCGCCAGCCAGGCAAGCTGAATGACCGCATTGGAAGTCGGTTGATCGAAAACCACGACAAGGCGTTCAGAGGCTCCACGGGTCGAGTCGAAGCCGATCTCCATGTCATCACCGGAAGCTGCCCCGGCAACCCCGAAACCAGTCGGGCTTCCGGTCGAACGGATGGACACTGCACCGGTACTGCCATCCGCATTCACTGCGGATACGGCATAGCCGGCACCGAGTGTCGTTACATTTGCATTATTGATCACTCCTGTGGCGATACTGACCTGCGGATTGCCGATATCCAGGGTGACTGCGGGCGTGTCGGCTACCGGTGTCACCGAAATATTCAACATCGAGGTGTCCGTGGTCACACCGTTGCTCACGGTGTAGGTCACGGCAGGAACGGGACCGCTGTAGTCCTTCGCCGGAACGAAGGTGAAGGTTCCGTTGGCTTCAATAGTCAGAGTTCCACGGCCGGCAATAGTGGCCACATCGCCCTGGCTGTAAACCGTGGCGTCGCCCTGCACGACAAAACTCGTAACCGAAGGTGTTCCCACGCCAGTCGCCGTGTCGGCAAACAGATTTCCGTTGATGATCGACGTATCTTCAAGCGTCGACACCGTTTCGTTGCCATCGGTAATTTCGTTGTCAATGATGCCACCGGCACCGCTCACGCCACCCACCGTCAGCGGCAGGGTTTCGGTCGCGGCCGAGTCCACCACGCTGTCGTCGATCGTCGGGACGGTCACCGTGAAGCTGGTCACGCCCG
>JBAQDI010000064.1:0-21080 GCA_049294655.1 Azonexus sp. | reverse complement strand
GGGTCCCCATGAGAGGCGCTGAGCAACGCAGAAAGCGGCGGATAAAGGGCGAGGACTGTCTGAGGCCCGCAGGGCCGAGTTCCGCAGCCCCCGCCGGTTTCGAGTAGCGCAAGGGACCCCCGAAGGGGGCGCCGACCCTGGGGTCGCCTTCTTTTTGGCTACTTTTTCTTGGCGAAGCAAGAAAAAGTACGCCCGCCCGCAAGGCGGAAAACAGCCGTCAAATAAGCGATAACCCTAACCAAAGCAGCAATAACCCTCACCAAAGCGCCAACCCTGCAAAATGAAACAACTCAACACAAAAGAACTGCTTGAGATGCATCAAGTCCGCTCCCCCGCATTCTTTTATAATGGTCGGCTTTTGCATTATTTACAGGAGCACCCCTCATGGCAGCAGTGATGCCTGCGCCGGCGGCCAGCCGGTTATTCTTGTCCGGCAACGAAGCCGTGGCGCGTGCCGTCTGGGAGTCCGGCGTCAAGGTGGCGGCGGCCTATCCGGGCACGCCGGCGACCGAGATGCTCGAGGTCATTTCGACCTATCCCGATCTCTACGCCGAGTGGTCGGTCAATGAGAAGGTCTCGCTGGAAGTCGCCATCGGTGCCGCCTATGCCGGCTCGCGTTCCTTCTGCTGCATGAAGCATGTCGGCATGAATGTCGCCTCCGATGCGCTGATGACCCTGACCCTGACCGGTGTGATCGGCGGGCTGGTGATCGCCATTGCCGACGACGTCGGTCTGTCGTCCTCGCAGAACGAGCAGGATTCCCGCTACTGGGGGCGCTTTGCCCACCTTCCGCTGTTTGAGCCGGCCGATTCGCAGGAAGCCTATGCGATGACCAAGGCGGCTTTCGAGCTTTCCGAACAGTTCCAGGTGCCGGTCATCCTGCGCATGACGACGCGCATCAACCATGTCAAGGCGCTGGTCACCGTCGGCGAGCGTGTGGTGCACGAAGGTGCCGGCTTCCAGAAGGAAGCGGCGCGTTTCGTCATGGTGCCGGGCAATGCCGGCAAGCGCATTCCGCTGATGTTCGAGCGCGACGGCAAGCTGCGCCAAGTGGCCGAGTCCTCGCCGCTCAATTTCATCGAGCAGGGCAGCGACCGGCGCGTCGGCTTCATCACCTCGGGCCCGGCCTACATGCATGTCAAGGAAGCCTTCCCGGATGCGCCGGTCTTGAAGCTCGGCTTTTCCTGCCCGGTGCCCTTCGAGAAATGCCGCGAACTGGCGGCCTTGGTCGATCAGGTCGTCGTCGTCGAGGAAGTCGAGCCGCTGGTCGAAACCGAACTCAAGGCGATTGGCCTGGCGGTGCTCGGCAAGGAGATCCTGCCGCGTCAGGGCGAGCTGTCGCCGAATGTGCTGAAACCGGCGATTGCCCGATTGCTGGGCGAAGAAGTGCCGGCCGCCCAGGTCGTCGCGCCGCTGCCGGTCTTTCCGCGGCCGCCGACGATGTGCGTCGCCTGCCCGCACCTCGGCGTCTATTACACGCTGTCGCAGGTGCGCAATCTGACCATTGCCGGCGACATCGGCTGCTACACGCTGGGCGCGGGACATCCGTGGAATGCGCTCGATACCTGCGTCTCGATGGGCGCCTCGATGGGCGTCGCGCTCGGTCTCGACAAGGGGCGTGGCGCTGCCGACGAGAACAAGCGGATTCTTGCCGTGATCGGCGACTCGACCTTCCTGCACATGGGCATGCAGGGCCTGCTCGACATTGTCTACAACAAGGGCAATGTCACCGTGCTGCTGCTCGACAACCGCGCCGTCGGCATGACCGGTGGCCAGAACAATCCGGGCAACGGTTACGGCATCCATGGCGAGGAAGCGCCGCGCGTCGATTTCGTCAAGCTCGTCGAGTCGCTCGGCGTCAAGCCGGAGCGTGTGCACAAGGTCAATCCCTACGAATTGCCGGTGCTCTTCAAGACCATCCGCGAAGAAGTGAAGGTGCCGGAAGTCTCGGTCATCATCACCGACCAGCCTTGCGTGCTGGTCAAGGATTACCACAAGCTCAAACCCTTCGCCGTGGTCGAGGACAAGTGCACGGGCTGCGGCAGCTGTATCGACGTTGGCTGTCCGGCCATCCACGTTACCCGGCGCGGTCAGGAAACCAAGCCGAACGGCCGCGTCGTCGATCTCGCCTGGGTGCGCATCGAGAGCTCGGTGTGTACCGGTTGCGGCCTGTGCGTGCAGCCCTGCGGGCCGAAGGCGATCGAGCATTACGTGGTCGAGTCGCCCATTACCCTCGTTAAATGAAAATCAACGTCCACCGCCGAGGTGCGAAGGCGCCAGGGGATCGCCAAGGATGGCTTTTCCTTGGCGTGAGCTCTGCGCCTTCGCGTCTTTGCGGTGAAAGGTTTTAAATCCATGTCTGAAATTACCAATATTCTCGTCGTCGGCATTGGCGGCCAGGGCGTCATGACCGCCACCGAAATCCTTGCCGAAGCGGCCATCGCCCTCGGTCACGATGCCAAGAAGACCGAAGTCGCCGGCATGGCGCAGCGCGGCGGCGTCGTGTCCTCGCACCTGCGTTTCGGCGCCCGCGTCCTCTCGCCGCAGATCACGCCGGGCACGGCCGATGTGCTGCTCGGTTTCGAGTCGGCCGAAGCGATGCGCTGGCAGCACATGCTCAAACCGGGTGGCATTACCTTGATGAACACGGCGCGCCTGGTGCCGCCGGTCGTCGAACTGGGGCTGTTCGATTACCCGGAAGATCCGATTACCGAGGTCAAAAAGGGCGGCAACAAGGTCGTCGCCTTCGACGCGACGACCATTGCCCTCGAGCTGGGCGACATCCGTCTCGGCAACACCGTGATGCTCGGCGCCATTGCCGATCATCTGCCGTTTTCGGCCGACGATCTGCTGGCCTGCGTGCTCAAGCGCTTCCAGCGCAAGGGCGAGAAGCTGGTCGAGCTGAATCGCCGGGCATTCGAGGCCGGGCGGGCGGCGGTCGGCGTGGCGCAAGCGGCATTGCTCTGATAAGTCTAAAAGCGAACTCCTTGCTCAAAAAAGAACTGTTACTGAGTTCGCGATAAGCCTGCCTTAAGTTCACAGGCTTATCGTCCGGGTTCCGGAATCCCGGATTCCCAAAGGAGTGCGCAAAATGAAGCCAGGCTTGCCGCAATGGTTCTTGTTGTCAGTGATCGGGCTTGCCGCTTCGGGCATGGCAAACGCCAGTTCGCCGGCGGAAAAACTCGTGTGCACCGATGCCCCGCGCAGCGAGTGGATGTCCGAGGCGAAAGCCAGGGAAGTCTTCGGTGCCAAGGGCTACGCGCAGGTCAAGTTCAAGGTGTCGCGCGGCAACTGTTACGAGTTCTACGCAGTCCATCGGGACGGCAGTATTGTCGAAGCCTATTACCATCCGGTATCCGGCGAGGCGCTGCGTTTCAACCGTGTTTCGGCAGCCATTGCGGCGCCGGCGTATGAATCCCGGAGTCCGGCCCTGTCGGCCGATAAGCCGTAGGCTGCGGCAGCTCCGAAAACAGCGCGCTAATTCTGGTAAAATCGCCGCCAATTCAAAGGGAAAGGCGCCCGCCTTTCCCCTTTTCATTTCTGGCGGAGGCGACGATGACAGCACAAATTATCGACGGCAAGGCCCTGGCTGAGGAACTGCGCCAGGGATTCAAGGGGCGCGTCGAAGCGCTCACGGCCAAGGGGCACAAGCCCGGCCTGGTGGTCATCCTGGTCGGTGCCGATCCGGCTTCCGAAGTTTACGTGCGCAACAAGGTCAATGGCTGCCTGGCCATCGGCATGCATTCCGAGAAAATCACCTACGAGGCCACGGTCGATCAGGCAACGGTGCTCGACAAAATCGCCGAACTGAATGCCAACCCGGATATTCACGGCATCCTCGTGCAACTGCCGCTGCCCAAACATTTCGACGAAGAAAAAGTGCTCGAAGCCATCGCTGCCGACAAGGACGTCGACGGCTTTCACGCCGAGAACGTCGGCGCGCTGGCCCAGGGCAATCCGCGTTTCATTCCGTGCACGCCCTACGGCGTCATGAAAATGTTCGAGAAGGGCAATGTCGACCTGAACGGCAAGGAAGCCGTGGTCATCGGCCGCTCCAACATCGTCGGCAAGCCCATGGCGCTGCTCCTGATCAATGCCGGGGCGACCGTCACCGTCTGCAATTCGCGCACCCGCGACCTGAAATTCCACACCAGCCGTGCCGATATCGTCGTTGCCGCGGTCGGCAAGCCGAAATTCGTGACCGGCGACATGATCAAGCCGGGCGCCGTGGTCATCGACGTCGGCATCAACCGCCTGCCGGACGGCAAGCTGTGCGGCGACGTCGATTTTGCCAGCTGTCTCGAAACGGCCGGCCAGATCACGCCGGTGCCGGGTGGCGTCGGCCCGATGACCATCACCATGCTGCTCGCCAATACCATCGAGGCGGCCGAGCGCAAGGCGGCCGGAAACTAATTTCCCGGATTGTTGACCAAGGCCTGCCGGTGCGGGCCTTGGTCCCGCGATTTTCCCGTATATCGTTCTATTTGAAGGAAAAAGCATGAGCAAAGAAGTCCTGGTTGGTATCGTCATGGGCTCGGACAGCGACTGGCCGATCATGAAGGCTGCCGCCGAAACCCTGAAGAACCTGGGCATTCCCTACGAAGCCAAGGTGCTGTCGGCCCACCGCACGCCGGATCAGGCGCTCGACTACGCAGCCACCGCCGCCAGCCGCGGCATCAAGGTGCTGATCGGCGCCGCCGGCGGTGCTGCCCACCTGGCCGGCGTGCTCGCCGCCAAGACGCAGATTCCGGTGCTTGGCGTGCCGATGCCCTCGAAGCATCTGATGGGCCTCGACTCGCTGCTCTCCATGGTGCAGATGCCGGGCGGCATTCCGGTCGCCACCTTCGCCGTCGGCGAAGCCGGTGCCACCAATGCTGCGCTGTTCGCCGTCTCCATCCTCGCCCTGGGCGACGCTGGTGTCGCCGACAAGCTGACCCAGTTCCGCGTCAACCAGACCGAAAAGGTCCTGGCCAAGACCCTGCCGGATCTGGTCTGAGCCCTTGTTACCGCTGAGCCCGGACTATGACCGCGCCGTCGCGCTGCTGCGCGCCGGCGAACTGGTCGCCTTGCCGACCGAGACGGTCTATGGTCTGGGCGCCGACGCCGCCAATCCGGCGGCGGTCGCCAAGATTTTCGCCGCCAAGGGGCGGCCGGCCGATCATCCGCTGATCGTCCATATTTCCGGACACGATGCGGTTGATCACTGGGCGGAGCAGGTTCCTGCGGTTGCCTGGGAACTCATGGAAACCTTCTGGCCCGGCCCGCTGACCCTGATCCTGAAAAAGCAGGCCTGGGTGCCGGATGCCGTGACCGGCGGCCAGGACACCGTCGGTCTGCGCGTCCCCGGCCATCCGGTGGCGCTCGAACTGCTGCGTCGCTTTGCTGCAGCCAGCGGTGAACATGCCGGCATTGCCGCGCCCTCGGCCAATCGTTTCGGGCGAATCAGCCCGACCACGGCGGCGCATGTGCAGGAAGAGCTGGGCGACCGTGTTTCACTGATCCTCGATGGCGGGCCGTGCACGGTCGGCATCGAGTCGACCATTGTCGACTGCTCGCGCGGCGAGCCCGTGGTGCTGCGCCCCGGCCACATCGCGCCGGCCCATCTTGAAGCCGTGCTCGGTCGTCTGCCGCAGATCGAGACGGCAAGCGGCGCCCCGCGCGTTTCCGGTTCGCTGGCCGCGCACTACGCGCCGCAAACGCCGATGCGCCTGGTCGCCGGCGAACGCCTGCTCGATTTCATCAACGCCCAGCGCCACAAGGGCGAGCGCTGCGCGGTCATCGCCCACAGCCAGCCGCCACAGGCCGGCATGCCGCACGTCTGGCAACTGTTGCCGGCCGACCCGGTCGGCTACGCGCACGGCCTGTATGCCGCCCTGCGCGAGATGGACCACGCCGCTGTCGACCTGATCGCTGTCGAAGCCCTGCCGGAAACTCCGGCCTGGGCGGCCGTTGCCGATCGCCTGCGGCGCGCCGTCGCCGGAGCCGGGCAGGCCTGATGGGCGATTGCCCCGGAAGCTTCCGGGGCTTTCATGCAGCGCACCTGAGCGCGCCACTTCAGTTCAAATAGGCGTCCTTGAACCAGCCCCAGATGCCCAGCGAGAAACCCGGGAACAGGTCGATGCCGAGTGCGGACTTGAGCAGGTAGAGGATCAACAGTCCCAGCACTGTCGAGACGATGAGGAATACGCTGATGGTGATGGCCAGGGCCATCCTGGCGATGGCGGCTTCCCGCCTGGAGAGTTCGCGGCGGTTACGGCCGGCCAGGACGACAAAATAGTAATGCCAGCGCCAGAAGCGCAAGGTCCACCGGAGGTCGACGGCGTGGTGGCCCCAGGCTCGGCCACCCAGTCCGGCCTTCAAGGCAATCAGCTGCTCATCCGAAAAGCTGCTTCTCGATGGGCCTGGCAGTTTGCCGAGGAGCTCCCGGATGAATTTGTCGTCGCGAATTGTCTGCTCATTCATGCTGGTAGCTTGCTTTAAAAGGTTGTCAGAAGCCGTCGGAAAATGGAAAAGGCCGGATTTCCGGCCTTTTCTGCATCCTGCTGGAGGCGGGCGATCCCGTCACAACTCACGAGTTCCGCAAATTCAACAGGTTGACAAACCATGTTGTAAGACGTGGCACACCCAAGAGGCACACTTGCAATAAATCATAGCCTAGTTCGATGTGTAAGACTCGCACCTGGCAAGGGGCGGTGATGGCAGGGAGCGTGCCTGCTTGTGGTAAATTGCTTGGGAAACAGGATGATCTTCGGGAAAAGACCACAAACATGTTGATTCGCAAATTTGGGCATATTGCTTGCGGCATCGCCACCTTGTTAAGCGCCACTCTATTGTCTTCTGCTCAGGCAGAAGAGTATGGGTCTTTGTATTTTTACGGCTATCTGAAACACTTCAAACCCGGAGCCAGAGTCCATGAAGGCGGGATGGACAATCTGGGGGTGTCAAAAGAGCTGCATCATGGTCTTTTCCAGTTTGACACTGGCGTCAGCACCTATGTGGATTCATATTACAAGCGAAGTTATGCCGTATTCACCAATATTTCCCACGAGGATTTTCGCTACGGCATTGTGACGCCCATGCTGGGACTGGTCTGCTCGTATAAAGGGGTGACATACGATTCCTCCGAGCGGCGTGTTTACTGTTTTCCCTTGCCTAAAGTCAGAATAGGTGAAAAATCCGGATTGTTTGCCGATGTTGCGGTGTTGCCTAAATTTGGTAATGACACGAACGGCTGGGCGGCAATCGAGCTGGGGTACAAGTGGTAGTCAGGCCCCTGGCCAAATAGCCATTCGCTTGGATAAGCGCAACGGACTGAGATAGAATCGCGTCACCGTGGGGGGGTAGCTCAGTTGGGAGAGCGCCTGGTTCGCAATCAGGAGGTCGTGAGTTCGATCCTCATCCTCTCCACCAATGAATTGAAACGCCTGATCATGTCAGGCGTTTTTTATTGGTACTCCGTACTACCGGGGTAAACCACACTGGCTTTTTCCGGTGACTTGTCTGACCATTTCCTTCTGTCATGGTTTTCAGAGGAATTCCGCATGTCGTCGGCCAGCCATCCAATTGTCAGTTCCCTGCGCGCCTCCGATACCGGCAAGGTGGTTTCGGCGCGTGATGCCGTCCGCCTGATCAAGGACGGCGATACTGTCGCCACCGGCGGTTTTGTCGGTATCGGTTTTGCCGAAAATATTGCCGTGGCGCTCGAGCAGCGTTTTCTCGAGGCGGCCGAGAGCGATCCGCATGGTCTCGGCAGCCCGCGCAACCTGACCCTGGTCTATGCGGCCGGGCAGGGTGACGGCAAGGAACGCGGTCTCAATCATCTCGGCCACGACGGGCTGGTGGCGCGGGTGATCGGCGGCCACTGGGGGCTGGTGCCGAAGCTGCAGCAGCTGGCCGTGGCCAATCGCATCGAGGCCTACAACCTGCCGCAGGGCGTCATCACCCATTTGTTCCGCGACATCGCGGCCGGCAAGCCCGGCACGATCACCAGCGTCGGGCTGGGCACTTTCGTCGATCCGCGCTTCGGCGGCGGCAAGCTTAACGAGAAGACGACGGCCGAGCTCGTCCGCATCATGGAAATCGATGGCGAGGAATACCTGTTCTACAAGGCTTTCCCGATCCACGTCGGGATCATTCGCGGCACGACGGCCGATCCGGACGGCAACATCAGCATGGAGAAGGAAGCGCTGACCCTGGAAGCGCAGGCCATCGCCATGGCGGCGCACAACTCGGGCGGCATCGTCATTGCCCAGGTCGAGCGCATTGCCGAGCGCGGCACGCTGAATCCGCGTCAGGTGAAGATTCCCGGCATCTTGGTCGATTGCGTGGTGGTCGCCGAAAAGCCGGAATACCACATGCAGACCTTCATCGAGCCGTATAGCGCGGCCTTTGCCGGCGAGCTCAAGGTGCCGATGTCGGCCATCGCGGCGATGCCGATGAGCGAGCGCAAGATCATCGCCCGCCGCGCGGCGCTCGAGCTGACCGCCAATGCCGTGGTCAATCTCGGCATCGGCATGCCGGAAGGCGTCGCCAATGTCGCCGCCGAGGAACAGGTCATCGACCTGCTGACCCTGACCGCCGAACCCGGCGTGATCGGCGGCGTGCCGGCCGGCGGCCTGAGTTTCGGGGCGGCGACCAATGCCCAGGCGATCATCGACCAGCCCAGCCAGTTCGACTTCTACGATGGCGGCGGTCTCGACATCGCCTTCCTCGGCCTGGCCCAGGCCGACCAGGCGGGCAATCTCAATGTCTCGAAATTCGGCCCGCGCCTGGCCGGGGCGGGCGGCTTCATCAACATTTCGCAGAAGGCCAAGAAAGTGGTTTTCGTCGGCACCTTCACGGCCGGCAACCTGGAAATCGCGGTTGGGGCCGGCCAGTTGCAGATCCTCGAGGACGGCCAGTCGATCAAGTTTGTCAAGGAAGTCGAACATCGCACCTTCAGCGGCGCGCAGGCAGTCAAGGTCGGCAAGCCGGTGCTCTACATCACCGAACGCTGCGTCTTCGAGCTGACGGCCGAGGGGCTGGTGCTGAGCGAGATTGCCCCGGGCGTCGATCTGCAGCGCGACATTCTTGACCGGATGAGCTTTGTGCCGCTGATGCCCGGCACGCCGAAACTGATGGACGCACGCATCTTTGCCGAGGCGCCGATGAACATCCGGCCGGACATGCTGGAGCGGCCGCTCGCCGAGCGCCTGAGCTACGATGCCGGGCAAAACCTGTTCTTCGTCGATTTCGCCGGCCTGACAGTGCGTAGCGCGGCCGATATCGCGCGCATTCGCGAAGCTGTCGAAAGCCGGCTGGCGCCGATCGGCCACAAGGTCAAGGCCATCGTCAATTACGACCGCTTTTCCATCCTGCCGGAACTGGTCGACGACTACATCGATGTCGTCAAGGGCATCATGGATCGCCATTACCACGACGTCACGCGCTACACGGCGAGTACCTTCCTGCGCGTGAAACTTGGCGAGGCGCTGGAAAAGCGGCAGATCGTGCCGCGCATTTACGAAAGCGCCGGCGAAGCGAGGGAAGGGCTGGGCGGTCATCCGTAAGAAGCTGTTTGCGATCCTGCACCGAATACCCGCGCCGGCAATGACATCGGCGAGCAGCAAGGTATCATTCGCCAATTGTCGTGCTTGATACAGGTAGTCGGATGAGTTTCCTTACTTCGGGCCCGCTGGCCGGGCGAAAAACGCGTATTGCCGTGCTGCTGCTGGCCATTGGGGCGGCTGCCTTGTTTCTGCGGGGTTCCGGAGCGTCGGCGCCCGAGCCAGCCAGGGAAGCCGCGCCTGCCAAGCCGGCCCTGACGGTGGCCATGATCCTGCCGGCGAGCGCGGAGTGGCCGCAGGTGCTGGTCGCCAACGGCAATGTCGTGGCCTGGCAGGAAGCGGTGATCGGGCCGGAAATCGCCAATTACCGGATTACCGAAGTGAGCGCCCAGGTTGGCGACCGGGTCAAGAAGGGCCAGGTGCTGGCGCGCATCGCCAGCGACACCGTGGCTAGCGAACTGGCCGAGGCCAAGGCGGCGGTGGCCGAGCTCGAAGCCAGCGCCAGCGAAGCCAAAGGTAACAGCGAACGGGCGGCCGAACTCAAGGCCAGGGGCTTCTACAGCACGCAACTCAACAACCAGTACCGGACTGCCGAACAGACGACGCAGGCCCGTCTGGAAGCGGCCCGGGCCCGCCAGCAGGCGGCGGCGCTGCGCCTGAGCAAGACCAGCGTGCTGGCGCCGGATGACGGTGTGATCTCGGCCCGTTCGGCGAGTGTCGGTTCGCTGACCCAGCCCGGCCAGGAACTGTTCCGGCTGATTCGCGGCGGCCGCCTCGAATGGCGGGCCGAAGTGCCGTCGGCCGATCTGGCCGCGGTCAAGGTCGGGGGGCCGGCGAGCCTGGTCAATCCGAATGGCGAAACGGTCAAGGGCAAGGTGCGCGCCGTGGCGCCCAGCGTCGATCCGCAGACGCGCAACGGCCTGATCTATGTCGATCTGCCGGTCGGCAGCGCAGTGCGGGCCGGCATGTTCGCGCGCGGCGAATTCGAACTCGGACGGACCCCGGCGCTGACCCTGCCGCAATCGGCGGTGGTCCGCCGCGAAGGTTTTGCCTACGTCTTCCGGCTCGAAGGCGGCGAGCGTGTCGCCCAGACCAAGGTGGTACTCGGCCGCCAGCAGGGCGAACGCATCGAGATCGTTTCCGGGCTGGCCGCCGGGGTGGCGGTCGTCGAGAGCGGCGCCGGCTTCCTGGCTGACGGCGATCTGGTCAAGGTGGTCGCGGCAGGCGGAAAAGCGCAATGAACGTCTCCGCCTGGTCGATCCGCAACCCGATTCCGGCCATCCTGCTCTTCATCATGCTCACGCTGTTCGGCGTGATGTCCTTCCGCGCCATGAAAATCCAGCAGTTCATGGACATCGACCTGCCCATGGTCACCGTCACCGCGTCGCTGCCCGGCGCGGCACCGGCCCAGATGGAAACCGAGGTGGCGCGCAAGATCGAGAATTCGGTTGCCACCGTGCAGGGCATCAAGCACATCTACACCAAGGTGCAGGATGGCGTGGCCATCGTCACCGTCGAATTCCGCCTGGAAAAATCGACCCAGGAAGCCATCGACGAGGTGCGCGATGCCGTGTCGCGCATCCGCTCCGACCTGCCCGGCGATCTCAAGGATCCGGTGGTCGCCCGGGTCAATCTGGCCGGCGTGCCGATCCTGACCTACACCGTGGCCTCGAACCGGATGGATGACGAGGCGCTGTCGTGGTTCGTCGATAACACCATCACCAAGAGCATCCTCAGTGTGCGCGGCGTCGGCGCCGTGGCACGGGTCGGCGGCGTGACGCGCGAAGTCCGCGTCGAACTCGATCCGGCCCGCCTGCTGGCGCTCAATGCGACGGCCTCCGATATTTCCCGGCAATTGCGCCAGATCCAGCAGGAAGCCTCGGGCGGCCGGTCCGATGTCGGCGGCGTCGAGCAATCGGTGCGCACCCTGGCCACCGTGCAGACGGCAGCCGAACTGGGGGCCATGGATATCGTGCTCAGCGATGGCCGGCATCTGCGCCTCGACCAGGTGGCAACGGTCAGCGATACGGTGGGCGAGACGCGCAGTGCCGCGCTGCTCAACGGCAAGTCCGTGGTCGGCTTCGAAATCACCCGCAGCCGCGGGGCCGGCGAGGTCGAACTAGCGGCCAGCGTCAACATCGCACTCGACAAGCTGCGCAGCGAGCATCCCGACATCACGATCACCGAAGCCTTCAATTTCGTCGATCCGGTGCAGGAAAACTACGAAGGTTCGATGGCCCTGCTCATCGAGGGCGCCATTCTCGCCGTCATCGTCGTCTGGCTATTTCTGCGCGACTGGCGGGCCACCTTCGTCTCGGCCACGGCGCTGCCGCTGTCGATCATCCCGGCCTTTGCCGTGATGCACCTGATGGGCTTCACGCTCAATGTCGTGACCCTGCTCTCGATGTCGCTGGTGGTCGGCATCTTGGTGGATGACGCCATCGTCGAAATCGAGAACATCATGCGCCACCTGCGCATGGGCAAGACGCCGTTCCAGGCGGCCATGGAAGCGGCCGACGAAATCGGCCTGGCGGTCATCGCCACCACCTTCACGCTGATTGCCGTCTTTTTGCCGACCGCCTTCATGAGCGGTGTAGCCGGCAAGTTCTTCGTGCAATTCGGCTGGACGGCGGCGATTGCCGTGTTCTTCTCGCTGGTCGTCGCCCGCCTGCTGACGCCGATGATGGCCGCCTACATCCTGCAGCCGCCCCGCCGCGATCACGGTACGCCGCGCTGGCTCGACATCTACGGCGGCTGGGCCGCCTGGTGCCTGAAGCACCGCCTGCTCACCATGCTGGCGACGCTGGTCTTCTTCGTCGGTTCCTTCGCCCTGGTGCCGCTGCTCGAGAAGGGCTTCATGCCGCCCGACGATCTCTCGCAGACCCAGGTCTACCTGTCGTTGCCGCCCGGCAGCACCTTCAATGAAACCCTGGGCGTCGCCGAACGGGCGCGCCGCATCGTCGGGCAGAATCCGCATGTCCGGCTGGTCTACACCGCCATCGGTGGCGGCGCGGCCGGCAGCGACCCCTTTGCGCCGCGCGGCGCGGCCGAGGTGCGCAAGGCGACGCTGACCATCAACCTGACGCCGCGCAAGGAGCGCGGCGGGATCAGGAAGCAGGAAGTCGAACACCAGCTCAGCGAGGCGCTCGGCGACTTGCCCGGCGTCCAGGTCAAGATCGGCCTCGGCGCTTCCAACGACAAATACGTGCTGGTGCTGGCCAGCGAAAACGGTGCCCTGCTTTCCGAACACGCCCGCCAGGTCGAGCGCGAATTGCGCACCCTGCCCGGCATCGGCAATGTCACCTCGACGGCCAGCCTGGTCCGCCCGGAACTCGTGGTGCGCCCCGATTTTGCCCGCATGGCCGATCTTGGCGTGACCTCGGCGGCAATTGCCGACGTGCTGCGCATTGCCACGGCCGGCGACTACGACCAGGGCCTGGCCAAGCTCAACCTGGCGCAGCGCCAGGTACCCATCATCGTCAAGCTGCCGCCCGCGGCGCGCCAGGATCTCGGCCTGCTCGAACACCTCAGCGTGCCCGGCAAACATGGCCCGGTGATGCTGGCCAATGTCGCCAGTCTGAGCCTGGTCGGCGGCCCGGCCGAAATCGACCGCTACGACCGCCTGCGCAATATCAATTTCGAAATCGCGCTGAATGGCCAGGCGCTCGGCGAAGTCGAAAGGCAGGCGCTGGCCCTGCCCAGCCTGGCCAAGCTGCCGCCCGGCATCATCCAGACGACGGTCGGCGACGCCGAAACCATGGGCGAACTGTTCTCGAGTTTCGCGCTGGCCATGGGCACCGGCGTGCTCTGCATCTACATCGTGCTGGTCCTGCTGTTCAAGGATTTCGTGCAACCGGTGACCATCCTGGCGGCCCTCATCCTCTCCGTACCCGGCGCCTTCCTGGCCTTGTTCATCTCGCACACGGCGCTCTCTATGCCCTCGATGATCGGCCTGATCATGCTCATGGGCATCGCCACCAAGAACTCCATCCTGCTCATCGACTACGTCATCCTGGCCCGCCGCGGCATCGACGGCCAGCCCGGTGCCGACCGCTGGCATGCCTTGCTCGACGCGTGCAGCAAGCGGGCCCGGCCGATCATCATGACCACCATCGCGATGGGTGCCGGCATGATGCCGATCGCCCTCGGCATCGGCACTGACCCGAGCTTCCGGGCCCCGATGGCCATCGTCGTCATCGGCGGCCTGATCACCTCGACCTTTTTGAGCCTGCTGGTCATTCCCGTGGTGTTTACCTACGTCGACGACCTGATCGGCAAGGTGCGCGCGGCGTTCGGGCTGAAGCCGCACTGAGAGTCCGGCATGAAACGACTCGCCGCCTACGAGTTTGCCCAACGGGTTGATGCCCGAATCGAAGCGCTGCCGCCCGAACAGTTCCGCGAGCGTCAGCGCGATGCCAAACGCCTGCTCGAGGAACTCTACCCGTTGAGCCGCCTGGCCTTGTCCTTCAAGCAGCCGGGACTGCACGTGCTGGTCGAGGCGCACGAGGACTCCGGGCGGGCCGACGGGAAAATCTGGCTATCCGGCTTTCTCGACAAAAGCTTCGAGGTGCAGGTCACCTTTGCCGGCTATGGCCGGCCGGAAGCCCTGCGCGCCAGCCTGTTGCTGCGCCAGGGGAGCGGGCCGGGCGAGCCGGAGCGCAAGGCGGACGAGACACCGGCGATCGGCGAGCCTGAAGATACTGATGTCTCGATCAGCAAGCTGGCCGCCTCAATTTGCGAACGTGGTCGCTCGAAGGTGGCGAAATCCTATGCGCCGGGTACCGTGCTGCTCATTGCTTTCGAAGATGTGCGCCTGCGCGGGCAGAGCGCCTGGAGTCGCCTCTACTGGGCGATTGAAAACGCCGGCCGCCTGGAGCAAGGGCCCTTTGCCCGGGTCTATCTGTTCAACTCGTACTCCAACGAGTTGCAGCAGGTTGCTTAGGGAAACGCTGATTTATTTCTCACCAGTCGGGTCGTGCCCGGCGAAGCTATTGTCAATGCTTCGAGAAGCACGCGAGGAGCGGCTTTTGCCGTGAATGACGATCTGCTCAAGGCGTTTTCGCGGCTAAAGGCGCTCCTACGGGTTGTCGCGGGGAGGCTAGCATCATCCCAAACAGGGCATTCTTATCCAATGATCAACGGAATGATTTCCTCGCACAAATTCGACCCCTTTGTCTCCTTGCAGCTTCGCATGTGTAATGACGAGTTGTCAGGGAATCTCCCCCGCACACTCTCCAATCCTCTTGCCCCTGTCGCTTCTGGCCCTCGGGGTCGGCGTCGGGCTGCTGAAATTGGGGCGCACCAGCGAAGGCAAGCACGAAGACGAGGGTTAATGGCTGTTTGCTCTCGCTTCGAGAACGGGGTGGTGTTTGCCATTGATCCACTCGACATGGCGTTAGGCGTTGGATATGCTGACGCGCTATTGGCCCGCGGCGCCGCGTTAAACCCATGGAGTGGTAGTAGATAAATGAAGAAAACGAAGCAATTCGCGCTGGCAAGGCCTTTAGCTGGCGCCTTGTTTCACCGCCATCCATCCTTGAGAATAATTTGGTCACCCTCCTCAAAAACTGCTCTCAGCGGCTTTCTTCGGCTGAAGCGCGAGCCAGAATACATGGCGAATTTGCCATCGACTTTACGTTAGGCGCATATGAAAATCTGGCCCGGTCAAACCGAAGACTACAAGCCCCCTCTCATGTCATCCAAGGAAAAAGGAAATCTGTGGCTGGGTCTTTCTGCCCTATTTCTCGTTCTCGCTGCCTCTTCATATCTTTCCCCCCCATCGGCTCCTGCAACCGGTCGGTGGGCATGGCTTCACAACATTTTCTTCAATCAATTTGGTCCATCGGGAGATTTTGTGCTTTTTCTGGTGCTGGGCTGTGCTGGCGTACTAGTCGCGCTCAAACAGTATTCCGCTCACTCAAGTGAAAAAGGGCGCACTAATGCGTAACCCAACATTGCCTAACAAACGCTTCGAGCCGACCGGCCAAAAGCTACGCTTTTGGATTCCCTCCGCGCTGCGCGCTCCAGCGTCGGCTCAAGCTGCACGTTAGAAGTCACACCCAACATTGGAGAAGCTCGTGTCTGATCTATCTGCTTTTGGCAGCACAGCCAAAGGGTTGGCTAGAAACCCCCTCGGGATCATTGCGTTATTCATCGTTCTTATCTATGGTTTTGCCGCCCTAACTCTTGGCTTTAATTCTCACCTAGACGCAGGTGAAAGATTGCCACTCGTTTGGTTTCTTGTTTTGTTTCCTGTGGCGGTTCTCGCGCTCTTCGGTTGGTTGGTTAGTCAGCACAATGAAAAGTTATATGCTCCGAGCGATTACCGATCTGACGATAGCTTTCTTAGAAGAAAAGAGCAGTCTGAAAAACACACTGCTCAAGTTACGGCAAATCAAGAACTACTCAAGGCAAAAGTATTGGAGGTTGTAAAAGAACACTCTGATCCAACAAAGGAAGGGTTTCAGAAGATCGCCGATCAATTGGCAAAGGAAATTGATGAAGCGACAACATTCACGGTAGATGCTACCGACTTTTTAAACAGGCCAGACGCCATCTTCTCTTACCCGATCGCGGCTTTTGAAGCCTTAGCTGATTTAACTAACACTGTGTATTTCGAGCTGTCTCCAGCAGTCCGTGCTTACCACTATGGCGACAGTTGGGTACTCAAAAACAAGACAACTGGTGCAACAATCAAGAACCTTCGTATGCTGGCGGGGTTCCCACCCGGCAAACCATTAGATGACCCGCGCGCCCTAAGCGAGGTTGGCATAACTCCCGGCTGTACATTAGTAGTTGAGCGAGTAACGAAGTGACTTCCAACAATTCAATCCAGGGGGTCGCCAGAAAGCTGGCGCCCCCCTGATTTCAAACGTCGGAGCATCCATGACAGATGAGCCGAAAACTCAGCATCGAGTTCTGGTCTGGGCGACAACGTACCCGACGCTGGCTCTAATCGCAGTGCTGTTTTTGCTTGTTGTCGGAATTGAAATCCTGTTTCCTCCCTCAGTGGTCAGCACTCCTGGCTATGTTTTCGTGTTGTTCGCGCTTGGGGCGTATACGATTGTTTCGGTCGTTCGAGGCTTCCTTTCCGTCTTCGGCCCAGCATTCACGGGATCGCCCCCTGCGGCGAAGCGAAGAACATTGCTGCTGTGTCTTGCGCTGCTGCTCCCCTGTTTCGGCATCGCTGCGTTTATCGCGATAGCTATTGGTGAGTTCATTGGCCAGATGCAATGCCGTGGCGCTGGCTGTGCGCAAGGCGGCATTGCTACAACACTGTTCCTGGTCGTGGCGTGGATGAGCTATTTCGTCACAAAGGGGCTTTCCAGCCTCATGTTGAAACTTGGGTGGTGGCCAGATGGCATCACTCCAAAATTTTGAAATTAGTGACCTTGGATATTGCCATCAGTCGCTTGTGGGCGCTGCGCGATAAAGCCGCGCAGCGCCGGTTTGCGCTACGGCAGGCCGAGACGTCTTTCTCAACGAACAAGTGAGGTGCCATGTCCTTCCCCCGCATTTTCCTGGTAGCGCTGAGCATGTTTTGTATCATCGGATGCTCGTCAGTAAAAACCTACGATGGGCCTGGCAAGCCGCGCGGTGAAATTGCGCTGTTGAAGAAAAGCCCAGACTCTCCGGCCGTAATCAACAATATCGACGGAAAATTTCGCGGCATTGGCAATCTTGATAGCCACGAATTTTTGCCTGGCCCTCACGTCCTGAAAATACACTTTGTTTCCGCCGCTGCCGGGACCATGTACTACAGCACCGATCCGGTAATCCTGTCATTCAATGCCGCACCCGGCGCAACTTATCTACTTGAGGCGCGCGCCGACAGCGCAATGAAGAAATGGGGCGCCTCGATTAAAGAAGAAGCAAGCGGCAACGTCGTGTCGCGGGTTGTGCCAGCGGCTCAGTAGCCGGGGCGTGGGTGCCCCCGGCCTGTTCATGAGCCTTATTTCTGTGGCCGTCTTTCGTCGCGCCCGAACGTGAAGGTGTAGAACAGGTCGATGGCGTTGTCGCTGCCGGCGCGGCCGACGACCGAGACGCGCTGGCTGAGGCTGACGGTCAGTTTGACGATGCTTTCGGCCTTGCCGAGGGCTTGTTCGTAGGACAGCATGGCCTTCGACGACAGCCGTTTGCCGACGCTGAAGATCTGCTGGCCGGTGCTATCGATGCTGTTGTACGTGCCGCCGGCGATGCGGCTGCCCGGCTGGCGGCCGCCGAGGTCGCCGATCTGGCCGGTGCGCACGCCGAGTTCGTCGAAACCGAAGCGTTTTTTGAGTTGCTGGACGAGGCCGCCCGAATCGTTGCCGAGCAGGCCGCCGGCCGCCGAGAAGAGCAGGCTGGCATCGCCGGCGCCCATCTGCTCCGGGCCGTGGCCGAGGACCAGCCAGGCGAGTTTTTCGGCATCCGGCAGTTCCGGGTCGGAAATCAGCTTGATGATCGGCTTCCTGGCCGTGCCGCTGATCTGCACGCCGGGTTCGACGGCGAGGCCCGGACGCACGGCACGCACGTCGAGGGCCGGATTGTCGAGCAGGCCCTGGAAAGTCAGGATGCCGCGTTCGATGGCCAGTTGCTGGCCGTAGGCGTCGAATCGCCCATCGACGGCGCGGATGCGGCCGCTCGCCCGGGGCAGGTCGCGGCCGCTGGCGCGCAAGCGGATATCGCCGGCCAGCCGGGCTGACAGGCCGGCCCCGGTGAACAGGAAATTGCGGCCGAGTTCGCTGGTGATGTCGATGTCGAGTTTGGGGCGCAGGCTGGCGGCGGGCTTTTCGCCGGCCGGGCGGCGGATCACGACATCGTCGGAAAGCTGCGGCGTGCCGCCCTTGGCCAGTTGCCAGTAGCCGGCATCGACGGCCAGCTTGCCGCTGGCGCCCAGGGTGTTGTCGCGCCAGGTCAGGCGGCCGTCGCCGGACACGGCCACCCACTGGTCGGGCAATTGCCAGGCGCCGAGGCGTTCGAGGTGCACATCGAGGAAGGCCTGATCGGTGCTCAGTTGGCGGTCGATCGGCATTTCGCCGGAAATTTCGAGGCGGCCCGGCCGCTCGGCCAGCTTGGCCGCTTCCTCCTTGATGACCAGGCGCAGGGGGCGGGGTAGTGGCTGCAGCAGGCTGTCGAAAGCCAGTTTGACGACGCGCAGCCGGCGGCCGGTCAGTTCGATGTCGAGTTCGCCATTGGCCAGATGGAGGCCCTGCTCGGGCAGGCGCAAGGCCAGTTTTTCGCCGCGCAGGCGGCCGCTGGCCAGCGGCTTGTCCGGGGTGCCGGCGAGCTTGAGATTGCCGCTGAAATGGCCGGCGCTTTGCCATTGCTCGCCGAGCAGTTCGGCCAGCCAGCCGAGATCGGCGATTTCCGTGCTCAATGTGCCTTGCCAGGGGGTGGCGCGGTCGAGCGACCAGGCGTCGCGCAGGCCGGCCTCGAGGCTGCCTTCGATTTGCCCGAGCCGGCTGCCGCTGGCCCGCAGGCTGCTGCGCAAGCGGTGCTGGTCGGCTTCGGCCTGCAGCGTCGCCTGCCAGTCGAGCGGCTGGCCAGCCAGTTGGGCCGGGCCGAGGCGCCAGGCGTGGCGGGCCACTTGCAGGGTGGCCGGGGCCGTCAGTTTGAAATTGCGCGCCTGGTCGGCGGCCTGCATTTCGCCTTGCACGAGCTGGCCGCGCCATAGCGGGTCGGCCTTTTCATCGAACAGGCCGCCCTCGGCAACCAGGCTCAGATGATTGCGGCCGGCCAGGTCGGCGCTCGCCGTGAGGCGGTGCGTCTGGTTCGTGCCGGCCCCATGCAGGCGTATCTGGCGCAGCAGGCCGGGCTGTTCCGGGGTTTCCAGCGTGGCGATGTCAAGGTCGAGGCGCAGCGGCGAATTTGCCGTGCCGCCGGCTTCGAGCGTCAGATTCATGCCGTTCAGGCGCAGCTGGCCGGGCAGACCGAGACGGGTGGCCTGCAGGCGGGCGCTCAACTGTGCCTGCCGACTGTCGCCGCCTACTTCGAGATGGCCGTTGATGCCGCCTTCCAGGCCGTAGGGGGCGAGTTGCGGGGCCTCGAGGTCAACCGCCAGGCTGTCGCCGGGGCGCCCGAAGGCCCCTTTGGCGGTCAGCCGGTTGGCGCCGGCCTGCAACTGGATGTCGGCCAGCGGGATGTTCGGCCAGTCCACCTTGAGCCGGCCCTGACCGCTCAGCGGCTGGCCGGCCCAGCGCGAGTCCTTGAGTGCGAAATTCCCGTCGATCAGCGGCTGTGGCGCCAGTTTTCCGGTCGCCGTAAAGCTCGCGTTGATCTCGGCGGCAGCCAGGCGGGCAAAGCGGCTCGGGTCGAAATGGCTGAGTTCGCCGGCGGCACTGAAGGCCATGTTCTTGTCGAGCGCCAGTTCGCCCTTGGCGCTCAGGCGGGCCGGGCCGGCCGTCAGTTCGAGGCGGGGTAGGCTCAGGCGGCCGGCGCTCTGGGCGGCCTCGGCCTGCAGGCGGAAAGTGCTGTCCTGCAGGTCGAGCTTGAGCTCCTGGCGCTGGCTGCTGAGGATTGCCGAGAGCGGGCCGGCCAGCCGGGTCGGGCGAAGCCGGGACACGATCTGTGCGGCATCGAGCCGACTGGCGCCCAGTTCCAACTGCAGCGCCCCGGCCTGCCAGCGGCCCTGGCCGCTCAGTTCGCCGCCGCCCGGCAGCCTGGCCCTGAGCTTGTCGAGGCGGGCTGTTGCGCCCGGCCAGTCGAGCTGGCCGGCGACACTGACAAGCGGCAGGCGGCCCTGGTCGAGCGGGCCGGGCAGGCCGTTGCTGAGCGAAAAATCGCCGGCTACGCCGTCACCGCTCGGTGCGAGGTCGGCGCGCAACTGCAGGCGGGCACTCGGTGCGCCGGCCTGCCAGCGGGCCGGGTCAACATCGTCGAGACGTAGCCGGGCATTGGCGAAAGATGCCTGGGCGAAGGGCGTCAGGATGAGCTTGCCTTCGCCCTGCAGGCCCTGCCGGGCGGTGATTTCGAGGGCGACTTTTTCGAGCGGGCCGGCCGCCTGCAGGCTGACCGCCAACGGCTGATCCTCGAGCTGGCCGCTGATTTCGGCGCTGGCCGCCAGCGCCAGGGGCGCGCTGGCGCCGAGTGTCGCCTGGCCGGTGATGCCGACGCTGCCCAGCGTGGCACGGAAAGCGTCGAGGCGGTGCTGGCTGCCGTCGCTGTGCAATTGGCCGCCTAGTTGGCTGGCCATAAAGACATTGCCGTATTCGAGGCGGGACAGCGCGATGTTGTCGATGTCCAGCGTCAGTGGCAGGGCCAGGTCGGCGGGGGGCGGCGTGGCGGTGTGGCTGCCACTGACCTCGATGAGCAGGCGCTCGGCCTGCAGCTCGGCGATGTGCAGGTGGCCGTGCAGCAGGGCGCCGGGCGACCAGTCGGCGCGCAGCTCGTCGAGTTGCAGTTGCAGGTCCGGGCTGTTCCAGCGCAGCGAGGTGATGCGCAGCGGGCCGAGCAGACGGCCGTCGGCCCCGGCGATCTGCAGGCGGCCGGCGCTGGCACCAACCGCCAGTTCGGCTAGCGTTTGCAGGCCGCTGCTGGTGCCGGCCAGCCAGGCAC
>JBAQDI010000063.1:0-50241 GCA_049294655.1 Azonexus sp. | reverse complement strand
GCGCGGCGCAGCGGCACGCTGAAATCGCCGGCCACCGGCACGAGCAGGCGGGCCAGCAAGGCAGCCCGCTCGCCCTGCGTCTGGCGATGCTGGGCGAACGCTTCGGCCGCTGTTTTGGCGGGCTTGCCGCGGCCTGCGCCGAAGCGGCGGTCGGCCCGTTTGCTCAGGGCTTCCATCAGATGCCGGGCATTGACCCAGTCGCCGCGCCAGAGCAGCGCCGTACCAGCTTCCATGAGGCGGTAGGCGGCATCGGCCGAAGTACGGTCGTTGGCGATTTCAATGGCCGATGGCGCCGGCAATGCGGCTTCGGAGCGCCAGCGGGCGGCTTGTTCAGCACCGGCTTCAGGCCAGTGAATGATGGGATGCGGGGTGGAGATCATGCGGCATTGTAGAGAGTCGGGCGCGATAACCGAAGGGGCCCGGGGTACAAGCATTGCGGTGCAATGCGCCTGCGGCTTATTGCACCCTGCGGCCCGACGCACTGCGCGACAGAAACAGGTTGGAAAGCCGGCCGATAAGCCGGGTTCTGTTCCCCCCTTGCGGGGTTCGGCAATCATTCCTCTAGGCCTGCCGTTACCGACAGGCTCAAGCAACCTACCCGGAAGCAGCGCGGGCCACGCCTAATGCTTCCCTATTTGGTCTTGCTCCGGATGGGGTTTGCCATGCCGCTGAACGTTACCGCCAGCGCGGTGAGCTCTTACCTCGCCGTTTCGCCCTTACCTGATCTCCTTGCGGAGCCATCGGCGGTTTATTTTCTGTTGCACTTTCCGTTGCCTTGGGTCTTGCGACTTATAGCACCCAGTCGTTAACTGGCATCCTGCCCTATGGAGCCCGGACTTTCCTCCCGGCATCGAAGTTGCCCCCGACGCCCAGCGATTGCCTGGCCGACTTTCCAGTCGCGGATTATACGCATCCCGGCCGTGCTTTCAGGCCACCAGTTTGGCGCCGCGATGGAAATGCAGGAAATGGCCCTTGTAGTCTTCGCCATCGGCAAAGGTGCAATCGGCACTAGTTTCGTTGTAGAGATAGCCCAGGCCGGCCATGGCGCGCCGGAAGGCCGGGCGGTTGCCGCGATTGGGATCGACGATCAGCACCTCGACCCCGTCGGCCGAATGCCGGTCGATGAAGGCGGCGAGTACGGCGGGCTGGTCTCTTTCGTAGAGCACATCGCTGCCGATGATCAGGTCGAATTTGCCGAGCGCCGGGTTTTCCTCATCCCAGTTGCCCTGCTGGTAGGCCATCGGCCCGAGATGGTTGAGCAGCAGGTTTTCCTCGAGAAAACTCCGGCTCAGGGGATGGCGGTCGCTGGCCGTCATGTCGCCCAGGCGTTTATGCACGACCAGGCTGGCCAGACCGAGGCCGGCGCCGATTTCGAGAACGCGCTTGCCGGCCAGATTGAAACCGTCCATCATTTTCGCCAGCACCCGTGCCGAGGGCCAGACCTGGCCGAACAGGGACCAGCCGGCCGAGGAAATACCGAGTTTTTCGGCTTCGCCGAGCGGATCGGAAAATTGCTGGTTATCGAGCAGGGAACGGATCAGGTAATCCGTACTGCCGACGGTAATGGTCTGAAACCTGACCTGGTAATCGGCCATGGGTCTTCTTCCGGAAATGCAGCGGGGTGACGAATCAGAAAGTGTTCTGATCGAACGGGCACAACGCTTGGGGAAGAGAGATGCAGGCCGAAGAGGCAGTCGCTGGGACAGGCCGGCGAACCGGCATGGCCCCAGAGTAACACCTAATCAATCGGCGGGCAGCGGCAAGGCCGTGCGATCGACCACCTTGCGCAGCACGAAACTGGAGTGCACGCCCGTCACGCCCTGGATGCGCGTGATCTTGTTGAGCAGCAGATCCTGATAGGCATCCATGTCGCGAATCACCACCTTGAGCTGGTAATCGGACTGCTGGCCGGTAATGAGCAGGCACTCCAGCACTTCCGGGATTTCCGAAATCGTCGCTTCCAGGTTGGCGAAGCGTTCCGGCGTGTGCTGGTCCATCGAGATGCCGATCAGCGCCATCAGCGACAGGCCGAGCTTCTTGGCGTCGAGCAGGGCGCGGTAACCGGTGATCAGGCCAGCTTCCTCCAGCGTGCGCACCCGGCGCAGACAGGGCGACGGCGACAGGCCGATGCGGTCGGCCAGGTCCTGATTGCTGATGCGGCCATCGGCCTGGAGCAGGGTGAGAATCTGGCGGTCGTAGCGGTCGAGTTGCATGATATTTCCAGTTACTTCGATAGATGAAAATATTAATTCAAAAAGCACACATTTAACGCAATTAAATTGCCAATTTCACGCCAAACAAGGCAAACAACGCAAGCACCTGCTGCGCCTTTTTCCGTAACATGACGTCCATCAAATCAATGCTTGCCGCTTCAGGAGCCGCCATCATGTTGCCGAACCCCGCCCGCAAATACACCGCCTTTGCCCCGATCCCGCTCGTCGACCGCCAGTGGCCGAGCCGCGTCATCGCGACGCCGCCGATCTGGATGAGCACCGACTTGCGCGACGGCAACCAGGCCTTGTTCGAGCCGATGAACGCCGACAAGAAGATGCAGATGTTCAAGACCCTCTGCCAGATCGGCTTCAAGGAAATCGAGATCGCCTTTCCGTCGGCCTCGGAAACCGAATTCGGCTTCGTGCGCCGGCTCATTGAGGAAAAGCACATCCCCGACGATGTGACCATCGAAGTCCTCACCCAGGCCCGCGAACACCTCATCCGGCGCACTTTCGAATCGCTTCGGGGCGCCAAACAGGCCATCGTGCACGTCTATAACGCCACCTGCAAAACCTTCCGCGACAACGTCTTCGGCCTGAGCAAGGCGGAAGTGCTCGGCATGGCGGTCGATGCCGTCAAGCTCATCCGCGAACTCGCCGAGCAGATGCCGGAAACCAGGATCACCCTCCAGTACAGCCCGGAACTCTTTACCGCCACCGAGCTCGATTTCGCCAAGGAAGTCTGCGACGCGGTGACCGCAGCCTGGGGCGCGACGCCGGAGCGCAAGGTCATCCTCAATCTGCCGACCACGGTCGAAATCGCGACGCCGAACATCTACGCCGACCAGATTGAGTGGATGCACCGCAACCTCGCGCGCCGCGACAGCATCATCATCAGCCTCCACCCGCACAACGACCGCGGCACCGCCGTCGCCGCTGCCGAGCTCGGCCTGATGGCCGGCGCCGACCGCGTCGAGGGCTGCCTCTTCGGCAACGGCGAACGCACCGGCAATGTCGACCTCGTCACCCTCGCCCTCAACATGTACACCCAGGGCGTGCATCCCGGCCTCGATTTTTCGGACATCAATGCCGTCGCCCGCACCGTCGAACACTGCACCCAACTGCCCATCCATCCACGCCACCCGTACGTCGGGGATCTCGTGTTTACGGCCTTCTCCGGCTCCCACCAGGACGCCATCAAGAAGGGTTTCTCAGCCCAAAAGGCAGAAGAGGAATGGTCAGTGCCCTATCTCCCGATCGACCCGGCCGACGTCGGCCGGTCCTACGACTCGGTGATCCGCGTCAACAGCCAGTCGGGCAAGGGCGGCATTGCCTACCTCATGGAAGCCGAACACGGCGTGGTCATGCCACGCCGCCTGCAGGTCGAGTTCTCCGGCATCGTCCAGCAACACACCGACGCGCACGGCGGCGAAGTGAGCGCTGACGACATCTGGCAGATTTTTGCCCGGAGCTACCTCGACACGGCGTCGCCGGTCCGCTACCTCGGCCACCATCTCTTCGAACACGGCAGCGCCCAGGGCATCCGCCTCAATGTCGAAATCGCCGGCACGCCGCACCTGCTGACCGGCGAAGGCAACGGGCCGATCAACGCGGCGGTGCATGCCTTGCAGCAAGCCGGCATCGCCATCCAGGTGCGCAGTTACGAAGAGCGCTCGATGGTGCCGATCGGCGATGACGGCAACGCCCAGGCCTGCGCCTTCATGGAAATCGCCGGCCAGAGCGGCGGCGACTACTACGGCGTCGGCCTCGACAACAATATCGTCACGGCCTCGCTGAAGGCGCTGCTCAGCGGCATCAATCGCCTCGGCTCTTCGGCGATTCCCGAAGAGCTCCACCAGGCGGCCTGAAACAGCCCGAACCCCGGTGTTTTGCTGCCCGACGCGGCCCGACACCGGGGCGATTTACCTTGCTGCACCGGGGCGGTACGCGTAAGATGCGTTCCGTGTCAAGCTGCAAAGCTTCGCTATTTTCGTTCTGCCCCGCGTAAATGCCCGTCCCCCTGCTGCGCCTTCGCTTTTGCGACCCGCCGGCACACTGAACTGAACATTTCCCCGCTGCATAGCGCCGTTTCATTGGTCACCTGACCATGCCCGGGGTTCGCCCGGACAGCAGGCCGCCACATTTTGGGAAATACATGGTTCGCATCCAGTTCGGAATTGATCTCCATTACGAACTCCTTTATCCGGGCACCGATTTTGTCTTCAACGTCCACGCCGCGCAGACCGCCAGCCAACTGGTCGTCAGCGAGCAACTGGACATCAGCCAGCCCGTCCTGACGACCATCCAGACCCACCCGGTCACCCACGCCCGTTATCTGCGCCTGACCGGTAACGCCGGGCCGCTGCACGTCAAGTACCAGGCAACCGTCGATATCGACCAGCACATCGCCCCGCCCGACGGCATCGGCGAAACGCCGATCGCCAAGCTGCCGCTCTCGGCACTGACCTACATCTACCCCAGCCGCTACTGCCAGTCCGACCGTCTCGGCGTGCTGGCGATGAACGAATTCGGTCACCTGCCCAAGGGCTACCGCCGCGTCGAAGCGATCCAGGAATGGGTGCGCAAACAGGTTGCCTTCCGCTCGAACACCAGCAACTCGAACACCTCGGCGCTCGATACGCTGACCGACCGCGTCGGCGTCTGCCGCGATTTCGCGCATCTGATGATCGCCATCTGTCGCGCCCTGAGCATTCCGGCCCGCTTTACCACCGGCATCGACTACGGCGCCGACCCGGCGCTCGGCCCGACCGACTTCCACGCCTATGTCGAAGTTTTCCTCGACTATCGCTGGTACATCTTCGATCCGTCCGGTACCGCCATTCCGATGGGCTTCGTGCGCATCGGCACCGGCCGTGACGCGGCCGATGTCTCCTACGCCACCATTTTCGGCAGCGTCAATTCACCGCCGCCGGTCATCACCGTCAGCGCCATCACCGAATCCGGCCGCGCCTGGGAAGTTCCCCGGCACCGGCCAGAAGCACTATCGACGGCAGCCGTGCTGACCGCCGCTTAACCGTCACTCACTTACAGGGGAAATATCCTTGGCAAAAGAAGAACTACTGGAAATGCAAGGCGTCGTCCATGACGTGCTGCCCGATACCCGCTTTCGCGTTACGCTCGAGAATGGTCATGAACTGATCGCCTACACCTCGGGCAAGATGAAGAAGAACCACATCCGCATCCTGGTCGGTGACAAGGTCACGCTCGAACTGTCGCCCTACGATCTGTCCAAGGGCCGCATCACCTTCCGTCACATCGAAACGCGCACCGGCACCTCCGCCCCGCCGCGCCGTCGCCGCTACTGAGGCGTCGTTCGGCCGGCCCCGGGGTTCCTGAACCAGGAAATCCAGCCGGTCCCGAAGCCGCCCGCCAGGCGGGCGATTGGCGACGCATTCTGAACTTTTCCGGCGGCGGCTTTCGCCATCCTGGAACGATCAGGCAGCTTCCTGCAAGCACTTGAGGATGGTGGCAAAGAGAACCTCCGGCGCCACCGGCTTGGCAATGAAGTCATTCATCCCCGCCGCAAAACAGCGCGCCCGGTCTTCCGAAAAAGCGTTGGCCGTCATCGCAATGATCGGCACGTCCGCCCCGCCGGATTGCGCCCGGATGCACTGCGTTGCCTCAAGGCCATCCATCAGCGGCATCTGCATGTCCATCAGGATCAGCGAATAGGCTTTCCGGCCGGCCAGCTCAACGGCTTCCAGACCATTCGCGGCGACGTCGACATTCGGCCAGATATCCTGCAACAACTCGAGCGCCACTTCGCGGTTGATCGCCTCATCCTCGACCAGCAGCAAACGCGCCCCGGGGAAATCCCGACGCAAGATGCCCTCGGCCGAATCAGCGGACGGCAGGCTTCTGACCGCCAACAGCGCGTTGCTTTTCCTCAGCCGGACCGTAAACCAGAAGGTGCTGCCCTGCCCCGGCGCGCTGACGACGCCGGCATCGCCGCCCATCAACTGGGCCAGTTTCCGGGTAATCGCCAGGCCGAGACCGGTGCCGCCATAGCGGCGGGTGATCGAGTTGTCGGCCTGCTCGAAGCTGCTGAACAGCCGGCCGACTTCCTCGGGCGCCAGGCCGATGCCGCTGTCCTCGACCTCGAAACGCACCAGCACACTGTCGCCGGCATCTTCCTTGAGGCGCGAGCGCAGGACGACCCTGCCGCTCTCGGTGAATTTGACCGCATTGCTGGCGTAGTTGAGCAAGGCTTGCTGCACCCGGGTCGGATCACCCAGCAGATGCGGCGACAGCACTTCGCTCTCGACATCCAGTTTCAGTTTCTTGGCCTGTGCCCGGTCGAAAAGCATGGAGGCGACATTGGCCATGATGGCGCCGACACTGACATCGGTTTCCTCGAGCGTGAACTTGCCGGCCTCGATCTTGGAAAGATCGAGCACCGCATTGATGATTTCCAGCAGATGCTGGCCGGCCATCTCGATCTTGTCGAGCCGTCCGGCCTGCTGCTCGCTCACGCCGGAACGCCGGATCAGATGGGCCATGCCGGTAATCGCATTGAGCGGCGTGCGGATTTCATGGCTCATGTTGGCCAGGAAAGCGCTTTTTGCCACGCTGGCGGCTTCGGCGGCCTGCTTGGCCGAGGAAAGATCGCTGGTCCGCTCGGCCACCAGTTCCTCGAGGTGCTGCCGATAGCGTTCCAGTTCGGCCTCGCTGCGTTTGCGTTGCGAGATGTCGCGGGTCACCGCCAGATGCACCACCTCGCCGGAAAAGCGCATCGGCACGGCATGCGTTTCCAGCCAGCGGCGGCCGCCTTTCAGGCCGAGCACTTCAAATTCCAGAACCTGCGCCGTGCCGCCGATGACCTGAGCATGCATGCGGGCAAAGTCGGCGCGATACTCGGGCGCGATCAGTTCTTCGACGGGCTGCCCGACGACCTGCGCCAGGCCGTCGGCCTCGATCATTGCCAGACCGGCCGGGTTCATCTGTTGCAGACGACCGGCCGCATCGACAATCTTGATGCACTCCGGCTCCGCCGCGATGATTGCCCGCAGGCGGGACTCGCTCTCGGCCAATTGGCTTTCGCTATGCCGCCGACTGGCATCCGCCTCAAAAAGCCGGCCCTGCATTTCCGCCAGCCAGCCCAGCACACTGTTTTGCCGGGCCTGGGGAATCGGGTCACGCACAGAAAAATCTCCCTTGCCCAGACGGGCGATGTAGCCGTAAAGCTCATCGACCGAGCCGCCCAGCGTCGCCTGCAGCACGCGATAGATGCGCCACAGCATGAAGACCAGCACACCGCACCAGAAGATGAACAGCCAGCGCAGCAGGGTGGCATGCGCTTCGGCCGAGCGCACCAGCCCCAGGGTTCGCTGCTCGCTCATTTCGATGAACTCGCCGATCGGCCGCATGATGCTGGCCTTGGCCTCATGGTAAGCAGCATCGTGCAACATGACTCTGGCCTTTTCCCGACTGACTTCGGGTACCCCCGCCGACTCGATCAATTGCATTGCCGCAAACTCGGTGCGGGTCAGGGCATCCGAATTGGCTTTGGCCTCGGCCAGCTTGGCAAATTCGGCCGCGCTGAAGCTGGCCTGGCGCATCAGTTCGAGGAGCGGAAGCGCCGGCCCGGCCGGCCGTGGGCGCTGATCGTCAGGCAACACCAGATCCCAGTAAACGTTCTGGTAATCGAGCGGGCGCGGCTTCAGGCCGTCACGAATATCGAGGATTTCGCGGTAATGCTGCTTGTAGAGGGCATTGCCAGTCACGATATAGGTGCGCACCATGCGCGTCAGATCGTCCGACGACTGGCGCAACTCGCTGGCCAGTTGCAGCGACAGGTGGCGCTGCTCGTTGGCTGCGTCAATCTGTTTTTCGGCACGCACGTAAATCAGGAAAACAACAACAAAGACCGCCAGCACGCCCAGGGTCAGCCAAAGCGTTTGGTGAAACTCGGTCAGGGACTTTCGGGCGACAGGCACGGCTTTTTCGGGCAATCCAGTGGGTTCGGCGCAGCGAATAATAGTCCTATTTACCGCGAAAACCCTCAGCTCCCGCTGCTTCCCCGCAATACTGGCCCATTTTTACGGCCCGTCCGGAATTGCCAAGTGTCGTCGTAATAAGCCGGATTCTCGTTGTCGGCCACCAGCCCCGGAATGCCGAGCAGCGGCAGGGGCTGGAAATCGCCCGGCCGGGCATAGCGGCCGCTCGCCAGATCGGCGGCCAGCCGGGCGTCGAGCTCGGTCAGTTGTTCTTCTTCGGGCCAGCGCAGCCAGTCCTCACTGACTTCGTAAAGCACCGCCTTGGCCGTCAGGCCGCGATAGGGCTGGAGCAATTGCTCGTAGGTAGCATGGCCGAAAACGATGAATCGCATGTCGCGCAGCACCGCCGCGCGCTGCTCGACAAAGAGTTCTTTCCAGGCAAACTGGCGCAGCAGATCGAGCAGTTCCGGACGGGAGGAAAGGACGACGATGCCACACTCGTCGAAGTGGGTCAGCGCATCGCGCACTGCGCCGCGCGCCGCACCGGCCGGCGTCATGGCGCGGACATGGCGGGCGCTGACGGCAATCTTGGTTTTCGGGAAGCGGAACCAGACCAGGGCGTTGAAGAAGTCATGCCAGTTGTCGGGCCGGGTTTCGACTTCGCCGCTTTCCCAGATCCGGCATTCGTAGGCCAGACCATCGGCCTGCGGCGGCACGAAGCGTACCGACCGGCCATTTTCGGTGTGGATGGGAAAACGCCGGGCCAGCTCGGCGACGCCCTGCGTATCCGGGCGCGGCGGCAGTTGTTCCAGCCAGCGCCGCAGCGGCGCAAAAAGCGGCGAAGCGTAAGGCGTCAGCGGCTTCACTCCGCTTTCGGGGCGGCGCTGTCTTCCTTGGCGAAAACCAGGGTGTCATTCTTGACCTGGAAGACGCCCATCAGCGTGCCCATGCCTTCGGCCGGCACATCCGTCATCTTGGCAAAGCTCTCGCAGGTCTGCGTTTCGGTGGCGAACATGCGCTTGCCGGCCTTGACGATGAAGGCACCGGACGGCACCTGGTAGATCTCGACCTTGGTATTGGGCGAGACCGCGCCGATGCTGTGCCGGCGCAGACAGGATGGCATGCGCGAGACGACCAGGAAGAGTTCGACCTTGTTGTCCCAGAAATAGGGCTGCTCGCGAATCAGCATCAGCGCATGCTCGCGGGTATTGTCGATTTCATACGTCGCAGCATCATTGACGCAGGCGGTGAGCAGCGGTGCCGCCAGCAGCGGCAGGATGAAGTTACGCAGACGCATGATGGTTTTCCTCAGAGCATTTTCCAGGACAGGGTTTCGCCGGCCCGCAGCGGCACGATGCGGTCGCTGGCCAGATACGGGTAATCGGCCGGCACCGTCCAGTTTTCCTTGACCAGCGTGATGCTGCCGCTGTTGCGCGGCAGGCCGTACCAGTCGGGACCGTTGAAGCTGGCGAAGGCTTCGAGCTTGTCGAGTGCGCCGGCCTGCTCGAAGGCTTCGGCATACAGTTCGATGGCGGCATAGGCCGTATAGCAGCCGGCACAGCCGCAGGCCGCTTCCTTGGCGCCCTTGGCGTGCGGCGCCGAATCGGTGCCGAGGAAGAATTTCGGATTGCCGGAAACGGCCGCGGCGAGCAGCGCCTGCCGATGCGTTTCGCGCTTCAGGACCGGCAGGCAGTACCAGTGCGGCCGCACGCCGCCCTGGAAGATGGCATTGCGGTTATAGAGCAGATGATGGGCGGTGATGGTGGCGGCGACATTGGCCGGCGAGCTGGCGACAAACTCCGCCGCATCGCGCGTCGTGATGTGCTCCATGACCACCTTGAGCTGCGGAAAACGCTGCGTCAGCGGCAGCAGCACCGTATCGATGAAAACCTTTTCGCGATCGAAGAGGTCGATCGCCGGATCGGTGACTTCGCCATGCACGAGCAGCGGCACACCGAGGCGCTCCATTTCGGCCAGCGTGTCATAAGCCTTGGCAATATCGGTCAAACCGGCATCGGAATTGGTCGTCGCGCCGGCCGGATAGAGCTTGACTGCCTTGACGAAGCCAGCGGCGGCCGCCCTGGCGATTTCGCTGGCCGGCGTATTGTCGGTCAGGTACAGCGTCATCAGGGGCTCGAACGAGGCGCCGGCCGGCAGTGCCGCGACGATCCGGTCGCGGTAGGCGGCGGCCTGCTCGACGGTAGTGACCGGCGGTTTCAGGTTGGGCATGACGATGGCCCGGCCGAACTGGGCGGCGGTATGGGCGAGAACGGAAGTCAGAGCTTCGCCGTCACGCAGGTGGAGATGCCAGTCGTCGGGGCGGGTAATGGTGATTTGCATGCGGGTTCTCAGTATGGCTTTTGGCGATTTTAGCAGGGCGGCACGGCTGTAGGCCGGTGCCTAGTTCGGGCGCGGGTAACGGCGCAACATTTCGGTGGTAATTTCGCGAAACTGCTCCTCGATTTCGTGGCGCACGATGGTCGCACCGAACATCCGGGCCAGCTCTGAGTTGGGCACCGCCTCCGCGTGGTAGCGAATCTCTACGCCATCGGCCACGGCCTTGAGCTGCGCTTCGCTTTCCATGCGCTTCATGCTGCCGGAAAGGCTTTTCACGAGAATCCGCTTCTTCGGTTCGAGGCGGATTTCACGCTCGGACTTGAAAGACAGCGAGAACGGCCCGTACTCGATCACTCCATCCTGATGCACCCACAGCGTATTCTCCTCGCGACGCACTACCCGGCTGCCTTTGAGGTTGCCGACGAAGGCCGCCATGTGATCAAAATCAGTCAGCACCTCCCAGGCCCCGGCCAGGGAGACGGGCGCCGCGATCGTCGCATCGATCACGAAGGCCTCGCCAATCTGGGTCACGGTTGCGACGATCATCGGCTCAATGCCCAGGGCACCGCCACAAACCAGCGACAAGACGACTAAAAGGCTGCAGGACAAGCGGGAAAACATGGCTTTTCCTCTCAAAAACAGTGCAGACCGGTAGCGGTGCTCAGTCCTTCAGCGCCAGCGCCCGTTCATACAGCGCGTTCTTCGCCGCCCCGGTGATCGCCGAGGCCAGTTTGGCCGCCTGCTTGACCGGCAGGCCTTCGGCCAGCAGCAATTTCAAGACCCGCTCACCCTCGCCATCATCGCCGCCGACCGGGGCGCCGGAAACCATCAGCACGAATTCGCCGCGCTGACGGTTGGCATCGCCTTTCAGCCAGTCCAGCGCCTCGCCGAGCGGGCAGGAATGAATGGATTCGAACATCTTGGTCAGTTCGCGACCGATGACCAGGGTCCGCTCGCCGAGCACGGCGGCCAGATCGGCGACGGTTTCCAGCACACGGTGCGGCGCTTCGTAGAAAACCAGGGCATAGGGATGGGCCCGCAGATCTTCCAGCGCCTGCCGGCGTTGGCCGCCCTTGGCCGGCAGGAAGCCGTAGAACAGGAAATGCTCGTCGAGCAGGCCGGAAGCCGACAGTGCCGTGGTCGCGGCGCACGGGCCGGGCAGCGGCACCACTTTGCAGCCGGCGGCACGCACGGCGGCAACGACGCGGGCGCCGGGATCGGAGATGCCCGGCGTGCCGGCATCGGAAATCAGCGCCACAGCCTCGCCGGCGCGCAATTTGGCGACGATCCGCTCGGCGGCTTCATGCTCGTTGTGCTGGTGGGCCGGCAGGGTGCGCGCCTGCGAACCGAGCTGCTTGAGCAGCGGCCCGCTGTGCCGGGTATCTTCGGCGGCCACCCAGGGCACCGTGCGCAGGATTTCCTCGGCGCGGCGCGTCAGGTCGGCGAGGTTTCCGAGCGGCGTCGGGACGACATACAATGCGGCGTATTCTTCTGTCATTATTTCCGGCATGCAGGCAAAGACCAACGATACCACCACCCGGCGCGGCCACGAAGCCGAAACGCTGGCGGCGCGTTACCTGGAAGCGCACGGCCTGCGCCTGCTCGAACGCAATTTCCGGGTCCGCGGCGGGGAAATCGACCTGATCTGCCGCGATGCCAGGACGCTGGTCTTTGTCGAAGTCCGCCTGCGCTGCCGCGCCGATTTCGGCGGCGCCGCGGCCAGCATCACCAGCGCCAAGCAACGCCGGATCATCCTCGCCGCCCGCCATTACCTGGCCGGCCGGGCCGATTGCGACTGCCGCTTCGACTGCGTGCTGCTCGACGGCAAGCAACTGGAATGGATCCGCAATGCGTTTTCTGCTGACGCTTAGCCTGCTCGGCTGGCTGGCGACGGCCAGCGCCGACAGCATCCGCCTGTTGATCCAGCGCTCGCCGCTGGCCGGCAGCCAGTATTACGCGCTCGACGCCTGCTGGAGCCGGATCAGGGTCGGCGACCGCCTCGATCTGATCCGCGAACCGGACAACCGCCACGACCGCCAGGCCATCCGCGTCGAATGGCAGGGCCACCAGCTCGGCTATGTGCCGCGCCGTGAGAACCGCGTTATCGCCGGCGCGATGGATGCCGGCGAGCCGCTCAGCGCGCGCGTGTCGTCAATAAGCGACAATGAAAATCCGTGGCAACGAGTGGCGTTCGAAGTCTTCATTGAGCTGTGAGGTAGAATGCGACGACCTTTCCTCTACACGCCAAGAAACATGGATCTGATTGCCCGCGTCGCCAAGCATTTCGAAGACAGCGCCCATACCAAGCTCGACGCCATCGAGATCATGGCCGCCCCGATTGCCGCCGCCATCGAAACCCTGTTCAACAGCCTGATCAGCGGCGGCAAGATCCTGGCCTGCGGCAACGGCGGCTCGGCCGGCGATTCGCAGCATTTCGCCGCCGAACTGATCGGCCGCTTCGAGGCCGAGCGCCAGGAACTGGCCGCCATCGCGCTGACCACCGACAGCTCGATCATCACCGCCGTCGGCAACGACTACTCCTTCGACCAGATCTTCTCCAAGCAGGTACGCGGCCTCGGCCACGCCGGCGACGTCCTGCTGGCCATTTCGACCTCCGGCAATTCCGCCAACGTCATCGAAGCCATCAAGGCCGCCCACGATGCCGACATGCACGTCGTTGCATTGACCGGCAAGGGTGGCGGCCTGATCGGCGAAATGCTGCGCGACGACGATATTCACCTTTGCGTGCCGGCCGACCGGACGGCACGAATCCAGGAAACCCACCTGCTCGTCATCCATTGCCTGTGCGATGGTATCGACGCACTACTTTTGGGAGTTGAATGATGCAAAAAATGAAACTGACCCTCGCTGCCGCCCTGCTCGTCACCACCCTGCCCATGCTGCAGGGCTGTGTTCCCGCCCTCATCGCCGGCGGCGCTGCCGCCACCGTGCTGAGCGTCAATGACCGCCGCTCGACCGGCGTCCAGACCGACGACGAAACCACGGAATGGAAGGCCGCGGCCAAGATTCCGGCGCAATACAAGGATGGCACGCACGCCAACTTCACGTCCTACAACCGCATCCTGCTGATCACCGGCGAGGTCTTCAGCGAAGATGCCAAGCAGGCCATCGGCAGCGCGGCTTCCCAGGTTGAAGGCGTGCGTCAGGTGCATAACGAACTGATCGTCGCGCCGACCACCTCGCTCGGGGCGCGCAGCAACGACTCCTTCATCGATTCCAAGGTCAAGGCCCGCCTGGTCGATTCGAACCAGATTTCGGCCAACCACATCAAGGTCGTCACCGAACGCGGCCAGACCTACCTGATGGGCATCGTCAGCGAACGCGAGTCCAAGGTGGCGATTGCCGTCGCCCGCACCACGGACGGCGTGCGCAAGGTCGTCAATCTGCTCGAAGTCCTGCCGGACGACGACATCCGCCGCATTGACAGCCATGCCATCGGCACCCGCAAGGCACCACCGCCGGCCGCCTCGGCGCCGGTCGAAGCGCGCTGAACCAGAGAACCATCGGGCCGCTGCACAGCGGCCCGCTTCATTTGGGCCTCAAAGCCCCCAGCGCAAGCTGCACCGCTCAGGCCGCCAAGGCCCGGCGCAGGCCGCGCATCACCAGCCCGATGACCGGCAGCTTGCTGTACAGCTCCTCGGCCGTATCCCAGTAATCACGGTGGTGGCAGACCTTGCCGTCGGCAGCGAACTTGAGGTGCGAGACACCGCGCATGAGCTGCGCTTTTCCCCGGCCCAGCAAGCTGACCCGAAAGTGGAACTCCCAGACCAGCATGGCGCCGTTCGCATCGACGACTTTTTCCGTAACGACGAAACGCGGCTCGGCAACCTGCGTAAACATGTGCGTGAAGATGTGCTGGATCGCAGCAATGCCGCGCACCTCGTTGAACGGGTCCTTGAACCAGGCATCGTCACTGTAGAACTCGGGAAAACGCGCCACACTCGCTGGCGAAAAATCGTTGTAGAACTGGATCAGTGCATCGAGGTGCATCTCAGCCTCCGGTCAGGCGGCGCATCAGTGGAAAATACCAGGCGTAGGGCAGGCTGGCGAAAAACTTCATCAGGCGGGTAAAACGTTTTGGATAGTGGATTTCGAAATTGCCCGTTTTGAACCCGTCGACCGTGGCGCACGCCGCCTGTTCCGGCGTTTGCAGGGCCGGCATGCTGAAATCGTTCCTGGCGGTGAGCGGCGTCGCGACGAAACCGGGATTGATCAGCCAGACGCCGATCCCCCTGGGCAGCAGATCGAGATGCAGCACTTCGGCAAAATGGATCAGCGCCGCCTTGCCCGGCCCGTAGCAGAGTGCCTTGGGCAGGCCGCGATAACCGGCGACGCTGGCCACGAAGGCAATGCCGCCGCCCGGCTGGAGATCGGCCAGAACGGTTGCTGCCAGGCGCATCGCACCGCTGAAGTTGACCTCGACGACCCGCTCGGCGACGGTCAGATCAAAGCTGTCGGCACGCATCGGCACGTAGTCGCCGGCCAGATAGACGACCAGATCGACGCCGCCCCAGGCGGCAATCAACGCCTGGCGAGCCGCCAGCAGACTGGCCGCATCGGTTGCATCGCAGGGCAGCAGCAAGGCATCGCTCAGACCAAGGGCCTGCAATTTTTCCCGACCTCGTGCCGAGAGCGCCAGGCGCGCGCCACGCCCGGCCAGTTCGCGGGCCACGGCCGCGCCGATGCCGCTCGAAGCGCCGACCAGCCAGACGCGCTTGCCCTGCCAGTCAGTGATTTTCGGGTTCATGGCGTTTACGGCCGCTTGACGAAGGTCAGCGTGACCTCGCCCAGGTTGAAGCCCCATTTCGACATGTAAGAGCGGTTCATCATCACCTTGTCGTCCAGCAGGAACATCCAGTCGTCGAAATCGACGTTGACCACCTTGCCATCGACCGGCAGGGCCAGCACGTAGCGCCAGCGCAGCGCATTGCCGGCGACTTCGCCGATCGCTTCGCCAACAACATCGTCGGCCGTGCCGCGGAAAGTCCCGTCGGCCTGTTTCACCAGCGTCCAGACGCGGCGCGAGGTCGTGCCATCCGACCATTTGAACTGTTCGTCGAGAACGCCGGTATCGCCGCTCCACTTGGCATCGATGACCACCTGGAAGCGCTTCTTGACCTCGCCCGAACGCCCCTGGAACATGCCCCAGGCGTCGAGCGTGCCGTTCAGATAAGTCTTCAGGTCGAGGGCCGGCTGTTCGGCGCGGTATTGTTCGACACCGGTCGAGGCACAGGCGCTCAGGCCAAGGGAAAGGGCAACGGCAGCGAGCAGTTTCATGATTGAAGCTCCAGGGAAAGGCGCCAGCGCCAGAGCAGCCCGCCGGCCAGCAACTTGAAGGCAAGCGGCAACAGGGCGTAAGCAAAAACAAGGGCCGCCAGGCCGGTGCCGCCACCCGGCACATAGCCGAGGGCACCGATCAGCGGCAGGGAAAGCCCGGCGGCGAGCGCCAGGTTGAGTTTTGCGACCAGGTTCCACACCCCGAAACAGGCGCCGGCCTGGCCCTGGCGTTCGCCGAGGTCGGCGGCAATCGCCACCGGCAAGGCGAGATCGGCGCCGAGCGCCAGTCCTGAGGCCAGGCAGATCGCCGCGAAAGACCACAGATCGCCGGGACCGAGCAAGCTGGCTCCGGCAAAGGCGGCAATCGACAGGACGATCGCCAGCAGCCAGGCGGCAACCCGGCCATACCGCGCTGCCAGCCGCACCCAGAGCGGCAAGGAAGCCGCCCCGGCGATGAAATACAGGGCGAGCAGCGGGCCGCTCGCCGCTTCGGCCTGCAGCACATCGGCGACGAAGAAAAGGAAAAGCGTCGCCGGGAGCGCGGCAGCAATGCCGTTGGCGACAAACACCAGCAACAGACGGCGAAAGGCCTGATCGGCAAAGACCCGGCGCAGGCTGGTCAGCAATGGCTCGCGCGACATCGGCGCAGCCGGCCCGGCCGGCACACCGTAGAAACTGACCGCCGCCGCCAGCAGCAGAAGCGGCGGCAGCAGCCAGCTCAGGCGGGCGATACCCTCGTTCATGCCGGCAGCCAGCACGGACGGCAAGGCGGCGGCCAGCACCACGCCAAGCAGCCCGAAACCCTCGCGCGCTGCGGTCAAGCGCGTGCGCAGGCCGGAATCGCTGCCGACGTCGGCGCCCCAGACCTGGTAGGCGACGGTCGCTGCCGAAAAGCCGAGATAGGTCAGCGCCAGGGCCCCAAGCAACCAGGCCGCGGCGCCCTCGGCGGGCGGATTGAGCAAGGCGACAAAGCCCAGCCCGAACGGCAGCAAGGCCAGCGCCAGCATGCGCCGGCGCGGCACGCGATCGGCCAGCCAGCCCAGGCACGGATCGATCCCGGCATCGAGCAGGCGCGCCCCGAGCAGGATCAGGCCGAGCAGCGCCAGCGACATGCCCGTCACCTCGGCATAAAAGCGCGGCACATGCACATAGATCGGCAAGGCCGCGAAGGCCAGCGGCAGACCGAGCGCGCCGTAGGCGAGGATGCGGACCGTGTTCATCGGCGCCCGACCAGGTGTTGGCATGCGAACTCAGCCACGGTCGTTGCCCCGCTGCAGCAAGGCCGCCCGCAGATCCGGCGCGCTGGTGCGGGCATCGAGCCAGATGGCGAAGAAGGCGCGGGCGAAGGCAGCCTCCTCGATGCGGCCGAGCAGACGTCCGTTGAAGTGAAAAATCGCGCTGCCAGCACGGTATTCGCCGATGATCGCATCGCCCGGCCGGACATCCGGAAACAGCCCTACCATCAGCGTGCCCCAACGGACCAGCGTCGCTTCGTCGGCCAGGCCGAGTTGGCGGATTTCCTTGACGCTGGCTTCGGCAATCGCCGCGCCGGCGATGTTGCGCTTGTAGGTCAGTTGCAGCGCCAGCGGCGGACGCAGCGGGTCGTCGCCGGCCCACAGGCTGGCTGCATAGACCAGGAAGCCGAAGCGGCGGAATTCGCCGCTGCCCCAGCGCTGCAGGCCGACGGTCGGATCCGTCGTCGCCCAGGCAGTAAACGGCGCACCGGCCAGGCCGAGCAGCAATTCCCGGCGACGCATCGAGGCGGGCGGGCTTTGGCCCTTTACCACCGACCGAGCGTCGTCCACCGGCGCACCGGGCGCGCCCCGCCTAAGCATGCGCGAGTTCAAACTGGACGACATCGACATTGCCGGCCAGGAAGCCGGCCTCGCAGTAACAGAGATACATGCGCCACAAACGGCGGAAATTTTCGTCGAAGCCGAGCTTCTGGATTTCCGGCCAGTTCACTTCAAAGGCCAGCCGCCATTCGGCCAGCGTCAGGGCGTAATCGAGGCCGAAGGCGTATTCGCCCTGCACGCGCAGCCCCTGTTTCGCTGCTGCAGCACGGAAGGCCTGGCGCGAGGGCAGCATGCCGCCGGGGAAGACGTATTGCTGGATGAAATCCGTGCCGCGCCGGTAGCTGGCGAACAGATCGTCGCGGATGGTGATGCTCTGGATCATCGCCTTGCCACCCGGCTTGAGCGCGCCGGCCACGGTCTTGAAATAGCCCGGCCAGAAGCGCTCGCCGACTGCCTCGAACATTTCGATGGAAACCACATGATCGAACTGCTCGCGGTTGTCGCGATAATCCTGCAGGCGCAAATCGGCCTGCGGCACGCGCTGTTGCGCCCAGGCCAGCTGGGCCGGCGACAGCGTCAGGCCGGTCACCTGCAGGCCGGATTCGACCGCCAGCTCGGCAAAACCGCCCCAGCCGCAGCCGATTTCAAGCACACGCTGCCCGGCCCCCGCTTTCAGGTGATTGAGGATGCGCCGGTACTTGGCGTGCTGGGCCATTTCCAGCGAGCCGTCATCGACCTCGCGATAGATCGCCGCCGAATAGCTCATGCTCGGGTCGAGCCAGAGCCGGTAGAAGTCGTTGCCCAGATCGTAGTGGGCCATGATGTTGCGCTTGCTGCCGGCCTTGCTGTTGCGGTTCAGCCAGTGGCGGACGCGCGCCGCGAGCAGGTTGCGCCAGGAGCCATAAACGGCCTTTTGCAGCACCGCGCGGTTCTTCGCGAGCAGCGCCAGCAGGCCGGTGACATCGGGCGAATCCCAGTAGCCGTCGAGATAGGCTTCGGCCAGGCCGATGTCACCGCGGGCCAGGACCATGGCGAAGGTCGATTCGTCATGCACCTGCATTGTCACGCCGTGCTCGCCGTCGCCGAACAGGGTGCCGGAACCGTCGGGCAGGCGGATTTCGAGCAGGCCGCCGTGCAATTTTTCGAGCAGCTGGAAAACCAGCCGGGTATCACGGTTGGCATGGCTGCTGCCGCGCAGGGTCAGGGTATTGTTCATTTGCTTGATTCCGGAAGAGGTTGGGAAACACGGGCGCCGCGAAACGGCACCCCCTTCGCCCAGAGCTTCAGGGCTTGCCAGTGGATGCGGAAAATCACGCCGGCCGTGAGGAAAGGCATGCGCAGGAAGGCGCCGAGCAGGCTGCCCGCGGTCCACGCCCGCGCCTTGCCGGAAATCGAGGTGAGCAGCAGCTCGCCCTCGGCGTCGTCGTAGTCGATGCGGGCCAACGGCACCGGCCGCTCAAGGTGGAAACGGAAGCGGTAGCCGCCCTCGATCTCGTTGAAGGGCGAGACATGGAAACACTTGGCGGCGCGCATTTCCGCGCCATCGACCAGCGGCTCGCCGGCCGCGTGCAGCAGGTAGGGGTGACGCCCGCCGAAGGTGTTGTTGACCTCGGCCAGCACGGCGATCAAGGCACCGCTGCGATCATGGCAATACCAGAAGCTGACCGGGTTGAAGACCATGCCGCAGACGCGCGGGAAGGTCTGCAGCACGATCTCGCCATCGGCCGGCAGACCGTTGTCGCTCAGCAGATTCTCGATCCACGGCAGGAGCGGGCTGCCATCGCGGGCGCCATGATCGCGCTGGCGAAAACTCAGCACATTCCAGCGGTCGACCGAGAAAATGCCGCAATTCCCGGCCGCCAGATTGCGCAGCGGCAGCGCCACGTAGAACACCGGATAAACGAAGGCATTGACCGCCGGGCGCAGGCGCCGGTGCATGACATGGCCGAGGAAGAGTTGCGGCGCGAAGTTCATGATCCTTGAAACCTCGGTTGGACGTGGCTGTTGGTGCGTTTGGGCGGGATGGCCGGCGCGAAGCGACGACGCGGCAGGCTCGTGCCTGCAAGGAGGAGCGACAAAGCCGGGCGCCCGACCAGACGTGCCAGCGGCCACGTAGCGCTGTCACCCTTTGGGTGCATCACTTCGAAGGCACAAAGGTCAGTGTTCATGCGGCTGGCCTGAGATCGACAAGCGGTCAACTGAGGTTTCAAGGATCATCACCTCAGGCGCTTTCGGTTTCGCGCAGCAGTGCGGCAACGTCGTCCTGCCAGGGCGCCTTGATGCCCATGCCGTTGACCACGCGCAGTGCCGATTTCAGGCCGTCTTCGTGAAAGCCGTAGCTGCCCCAGGCGCCGGCCAGCCAGATGCCGTTCTCTCCTTGTACTGCGGCCAGCTTCTGTTGCGCCGCGATGGCCGGGCCGTCGAAGATCGGATGCGCGTAGTCGAATTCGGCCAGCACCTTGGCCGGGTCCGGCTCGCGCGCCGGGTTCAGGGTGACGACGACCGGCGTCTTGAAGGGCAAGGGCTGCAGCTTGTTGATCAGGTAGGAAACGCCGACCGGCTGCTCACCCGGATCGCCCTGCCCGGCAAAGTAATTCCACGCCGACCACAGCTTTTCATCGCGCGGCAGCAGGGCCGGATCGGTATGCAGCACGGCGCGATTGGGCTGGTAGCGGATGGCAGAGAGCACGGTACGCTGAGCGTGACTCGCCGCCCCCCCGAGAATGGCCAGCGACTGGTCGCTGTGGCAGGCCATGACGACCTGGTCGAACAGTTCGCTGCCGTGCGCATGCGTGACGTGCAGGCGATCGCCTTCGCGCGTCACGGTGCTGACCGGGCAAGCCAGGCGGATGTCGCTGAGGCGCTCGGCGATCTTGCGCACGTACTCCCGCGCCCCGCCCTGCACGGTACGCCACATTGGCCGGTCAAAGACCTGCAGCAGGCCGTGGTTCTGGCAGAAACGGATGAAGGTGGCGAGCGGCATGTCGCGCATCTGGCCGGTCGGGCAGGACCAGATCGCGGCGGCCATCGGCAGCAGGTACCAGTCGGCAAAGGCGGGCGAATAGCAGCCGGCCCGCAGGAAATCCTGCAGACTGAGCGGCTGCTCCGGATGTGTCGCCAGCCAGGCCGTGCTTTCGCGATTGAAGCGCAGGATATCGGCGAGCATGGACCAGAAACTCGGGCGCAGCAGATTGCGCTTCTGGGCGAAAACGGTGGCCAGGCTGCTGCCGGCCCATTCGAGATCCGGATTTTCGAGACTCACGGCGAAGGACATCTCGGTCTCGACGCTGGCCACGCCCAGTTGCTCGAACATCGCGATCAGGTTGGGATAGGTCTTCTCGTTGAAGACCAAGAAGCCGGTATCGACCGGATGCGTTTTGCCCTCCAGCGTGACGTCGACCGTATTGCTGTGGCCGCCGAGATAGCTGCCCGCTTCGAACAGGGTCACGTCGTACTCGCGGCTCAGCAACCAGGCACTGGCCAGCCCCGAAATGCCGGCGCCGACGACGGCGATGCGCTTTTTTTGACTCATGGTTTCAACTCCGGACAAGGCTTATTTGAGGAAGGCGTCGATGCGGGCGAGCAAGGCCTTGTCGTCCGGCCGGGTCATGCTGCCGAAGGCAAGCACTTGCGTGGCATCGCGATTGATCAGGTACTTGTGGAAATTCCAGCGCGGCGTGCTGCCGGTGATCTCGGCCAGTTGCAGATAAAAGGGGTTGGCCTGCTTGCCCTTGACCACGCTCTTGCCGACCATCGGGAACTGCACGCCATAGGTCAGGCGGCAGAAATCAGCGATCTCCTTGCTGCTGCCCGGTTCCTGCTCGCCGAAGTCGTTCGACGGGAAGCCGAGCACAACCAGGCCCTTGTCCTTGAGCCGCGCATAGAGTTTTTCCAGACCGTCGTACTGCGAAGTAAAGCCGCAATAGCTCGCTGTATTGACGACCAGGATGACCTTGCCCTGGTACTGGCAGAGCGGCATCGGTTTGCCGTCGAGCAGACTGGTAAAGCTATGGCTGAGCAGGGCCGGGCATTCTCCAGCCAGGGCGGGTGACGCCACACCGAGGGAAAGCAGCCCGGCGATGCCGAGCAAACACTTGATCCGGGAAACCATGTCGAGCTCCTTTGCTGTTTTGTCCTAGACAAACTAGGAATTTGTTCGTAAGATAGCCAGCAAAAGTCGGTCTGTCAACGGTTTGTCTAACATTTGTTCAGGACAAATATGAATACCCTGCATTTCAACATCGCGGCTGTCGAACGCGACACCGGGCTCTCCAAGGATGTTCTGCGCATGTGGGAACGCCGTTACGGCTTTCCGCTGCCGGAGCGTGACGCCAATGGCGAACGGCTCTACCCGGCCCCCCAGCTTGAGCGCCTGCGCCTGATCAAACGCCTGATGGATCAAGGACATCGGCCGGGCAAGCTGATCGCCGCTTCGCCCGAAGAACTGAGCCAGCTGGCCCCGCGACGCTCGGCCGAGCGTCCGCTGGTCCGAACGGAAAGCGCCGAAGACCTCGGTGAATTGCTGGCCCTGATCAAACAACACGATGCGCCCGGCTACCAGCAGGCCATGCAGCAACGCCTGGCGCGCCAGGGCTTTCAGCGTTTTGTCCAGGACACCGTGGCGCCACTCACCGAACGCGTCGGCGAAGCCTGGGAGGACGGCAGCTTCGAAGTCTTCGAGGAACACCTGTTCACCGAACTGACCAAGCGCCTGCTCCGTCAGGCCATCGCCACGCTACCCGGCGGCATTCGCAGTCCGCGTATCGTGCTGACCAGCGTGCCCGATGAACAACACGTGCTCGGTCTGTTGATGGTCGAAGGCCTGTTTGCCCTGGAAGGCGCCGAATGCATTCCGCTCGGCACGCAGATGCCGCTGCTCGAAATCAGCCGCGCTGCCGTCGCCCATCAGGCTGATATCGTCGCCCTGTCCTTCTCCGCGGCCTTCCCGCAACGCCAGATTCCGGGCCTGCTGGTGCAACTGCGCCAGGTCCTGGCGCCCGGCGTGGGATTGTGGGTGGGTGGTGGCGGCATCGCCCGCCTGGCGCCAATCGAGGGGATCCGGCTCCTGGGCAGCCTGGATGCTGCAATCAATAGCCTGGCTGAATGGCGGGCGGAGCGCCCCCGGGAAACAGGCCTGGGCGGGATGAACCCCTAATACTGACGCGAGGCGCCTGGCACACTAGAATACGCCCCTGTTTCCCCTACCGAAGCCAGCCATGACCTACGCCGCCCCCGCTTTCGAAGCGAAAATCTGCCCGCCCGAACAACTGGCCGCCCGCGCCGCGCAAATCGCACGCCCCCTGGTGTTCACCAACGGCTGTTTCGACATCCTGCATCGCGGCCACGTCACCTACCTGGCGCAGGCAGCGGCCCTCGGCATCAGCATGGTCGTCGCCCTGAACAGCGATGCCTCGGTGAAGCGCCTGGGCAAGGGCGACGACCGCCCGGTCAATGCACTGGAAGACCGCCTGGCAGTCATGGCCTCACTCGGCTGTGTAGCCCTGGTCACCTGGTTCGACGAAGACACCCCGCTGCAGCGCATCCTCGAATGCCGCCCGGAAATCCTCGTCAAGGGCGGCGACTGGCCGGTCGACAAGATCGTCGGCTGCAACGAAGTCCGCGCCTGGGGCGGCACGGTGCATTCGATCCCGTTCATCCACCAGAAATCGACGACGGCGCTGCTGGAAAAGATACGCAAACTCTAGTTGCTAGTTATTAGTCGCTAGTCTTTAGCTAACGACTAACAACTCCCGACTAATAACTAAAGAACCACTTGCGTCCCGAGTTCCACTACCCGATTGCTCGGGATCTTGAAGAAGGCCGTCGCTGAGCCGGCGTTGCGGAACATGGCGACGAACAGTTTTTCCCGCCAGAAGGCCATGTCGGAATTGAGGCGGGGAATCAGGGTTTCGCGGCCGATGAAGTAGGAGGTCTCGAGGGCGCTGAATTCCAGGCCGGCCTCGGCGCAGAGCAGCATGGCGGCGGGAATGTCCGGTTCGTCCTTGAAGCCGTACTGGACGATGACGCTCCAGAAGTTTTCCTTGAGCTGCTTGACCTCAACGCGGTCGATATCCGGCACGAAGGGCACGTCGTAGAACATTACCGAAACCAGCACGACGCGCTCATGCAGCACCTTGTTGTGCATCAGGTTGTGGAGCAGCGCGTGCGGCACGCCCTTCGGATCGGCGTTGAGGAATACCGAGGTGCCATAGACCCGGGTCGGCATTGAGGTCGACAGGGAGTCGATGAACATCGACAGTTCCAGACGTTCGCCCTTGAGGCGGTCGGACAGCAGCTGGCGACCGCGTTTCCAGGTCGTCATCAGGACGAAGACGCCCATCCCGGCAACCAGCGGGAACCAGCCGCCATCAGGAATCTTCAGGATATTGGCGGCGAGGAACACCAGCTCGACGGCGAGAAAGCAGGAGAACAGCGCGATGGCGCGGCCCCAGCCCCATTTCCACGAACGGGCGACAACCACTGTGGCCAGAATGGAAGTGATCACCATGTCGCCGGTCACCGCGATGCCGTAGGCCGCCGCCAGATTGTTCGAGGACTTGAAGCCGATGACCAGGATCATCACGGCGATCATCAGGCCCCAGTTCACGGCCGGCAGGTAGATCTGGCCGGCTTCCCGCTCCGAGGTGTGCTGCACTTCCATGCGCGGCATGAAGCCGAGCTGCATGGCCTGGCGGGTCACCGAGAAAGCGCCGGAAATGACCGCCTGCGAGGCAATGACCGTCGCCACCGTGGCCAGTCCGACGAGCGGATAGAGCGCCCAGTCCGGCGCCAGATGGAAGAAGGGATTTTTCGCCGCTTCCGGATCGACCAGGATCAGGGCGCCCTGACCAAAATAATTGAGGACCAGGGCCGGCAGCACGAAGGCAAACCAGGCGCGCTGAATCGGCTTGCGGCCGAAATGCCCCATGTCGGCATAGAGCGCCTCGGCACCGGTCACGGCCAGCACGACATTACCCATGGCGACGAGCGCCAGAGCCTTGTTGTCGAGCAGGAATTCCAGGCCGTAGAGCGGGTTCAGGGCGGCCAGAATGGCCGGATGCTCGACGATGTTGTACAAGCCAAGCAAGGCCAGGGTGCTGAACCAGAGCACCATGATCGGCCCGAAAAAGGCCCCGACCACGGCGGTGCCGCTGCGCTGCACGAAAAACAGGCCGAACAGCACGCACATCGTAATTGGAATGACGAAGGGCTTGAAGGCCGGCGTCGCCACCTCCAGCCCCTCGACGGCCGAGAGCACGGACATCGCCGGCGTCACCATGCCATCGCCGTAGAACATCGCCGCCCCCAGGATGCCGACGATCATGATCAGCTTCATCTGGGCCGGCTTGCCCTGGGCATCGTGCAGCGCCAGGGCGATCATCGCCATGATGCCGCCCTCGCCACGATTGTCGGCGCGCATGATGAAGATCACGTACTTGATCGAGACGATGATGATCAGCGCCCAGAAAAACAGCGACAGGCTGCCGAAAATATTGGCCTCGGTCACCGGGATCGGGTGATTGCCGGCAAAGACTTCCTTGACCGCGTACAGCGGGCTGGTGCCGATATCGCCGTAGACCACCCCGAGGGCGGCCAGTGCAAGAACGGCGAGGCGCTTGCCGGAAACATCGCCGGCCTGATCGTGACTGCTCATAGTTACCCCTGAATCGCCGGCGGCTTGCGAACCGCTCCAGGCACCCGATTATCCAGGCGCGAGTCCCGAAACATTCCGTCATCAACCGCCCAGGGCGGCCTTCAGCGACTGGACCTCTTCCTGCGACTCCTCGACGATCTCGGCCAGCGTTTCGGCGTCGAAAATCGATTCGAGCATGGAGGTGTCGACTTCGCCGTCCAGTTCCGGATCGCGCCAGCTCGATGCCCGATTGGCAATCTTGTTGGCGACATACAGCACATCGGACAGCGACTTCAGATTGTCAATCTCGCGATCCGTCTCGTGCTCCTGCACGGCAACCAGTACCGATTCCGGCAAATTGAGCGCCGAGAGCAGCGCATGGCCGATGTTGTCGTGCCAGCCGACGAGCAGCGCGTGCAGTTCCGGCTTGTCATTGACCAGCTCGGGGAAATTGGCGGCGCGCGACATCAGGTAGAAAACCCCGATATCGTGCACCAGGCCGGCAAACATCGCCTCGTCACCGTTGATCTTGGCAATCTTGCGAGCCAGTACGCGGCACAGCGCGGCGACGTGCGAGGTGTGCTCCCACAGGCGCTGCGAAATGCCCTCGAAAGGCTGCATCTGCTTCGACTTCAGCAACTGCTCCATGGCCACGGCGAAGGACACGGTGCGCACCGCCTCCATGCCGACCCGGACGATGGCGCTCTTGACGTCGGCAATCTCGCGCCCGGACGGATTCATCGCCACCGAGTTCGACATGCGGATGATCTTGGCGCTCATCAGCGGCTCGGCCCCGACCAGCTTGGCCAGTTGATCGACATTCAGATTCGGATCCTTCAGGGCGGTCCGCACCTGGAAGGTGATATCGAGAAAGGTCGGAAAATTGATCTCGTTGCTCGATAAATCCTTGGCAATGTCTTCGAGAATCTTGAAAGTGACGGCATTCGACATGATTCAGCCTCTGGGCAGGAATTTCAGTGCGCCGCACAGCGTGCGGCGCAGGACCACAACGCTCAGAACGGGATATCGTCGCCCAAATCGTCGAACGACGGCTTCGGCTTGTTGCGGGCCGGGGCCGGCGCGTAATCGGTCGGCTCGTTGTCGTAGCCACCACCGCCAGCGCCGGAAGAAGCCGGGGCGCCCTGGCCCTGACGGGCGCCGAGCATCTTCATTTCATCGCCACGGATTTCCGTCGTGTAACGTTCCTGGCCGTCCTTGTCGGTCCACTTGCGCGTGCGCAGGCTGCCTTCGATATAAACCTGCGAGCCCTTTTTCAGGTACTGGCCGGCGATCTCGGCCAGCTTGCCGAAGAAGGAAATACGGACCCATTCGGTCATTTCCTTCTTTTCGCCGGTCTGCTTGTCCTTCCAGGTGTCGGTACAGGCGATGCTGAAATTGCAGATTGCCTCGCCGCTGGCGGTGTAACGCATCTCCGGATCGCGCCCCAGATTGCCGATACCGATCCATTTATTTACCGAAGCCATATTCCACCCCTTATACAGTTTGAGCCGCAGCCGGCGTCGTGCGCCGCTGCGGGAAATTCATCGAATTCGCCACGACCAGCCAGACCAGAATCAACCCGGCGCTGGCAGCAAAAACGGCATTATCGCCGAAATGCTGGGCGATATAACCCCCCAGCGCACCACCCGTAAATAAGCCCAGCGCCTGGGTCGTGTTGTACACCCCCAGTGCGGCGCCCTTGGCCGAGGGCGGCGCGGTCCGCGACACCAGCGAAGGCAGGGTTGCCTCGAGGATATTGAAGGCCACGAAAAAGAGCAGCAGGCTGGCCGCCAGGCCCCACAAATTCTCACCGAGCACCAGCAAGCCGAGTTGCACGACAACCAGCAAGGCAATGGCCGAGAGGAAAATCGGCCGCATCTTGTCCTTGCGCTCGGCCGCGATGATCGCCGGCACCATGATGATGAAGGACACCAGCACGGCCGGCAGATAGACCTGCCAGTGCGCCGACGGGGCCAGCCCGCCGAAATTGACCAGGGCATGCGGCAGCACGACGAACATGGCCATCTGCACCATGTGCAGCACGAAAATACCGAGATTCAGACGCAGCAGGTCGGGATCAAAAACCACCCGGCGCAGCGGCAATTTCTCGTGCCCGTGCGGTGGCGGCGCCGGCGGCACGGCCTTGAGCAGCAAAACGATGGCGCCGAGCGCCAGCCCGCCGGTCAGGCCGAAAATGCCGCCCATGCCGATCCAGCCGTAAAGCAGCGGCGCGGCGACCAGCGACAGCGCAAAAACCAGGCCGATCGACGAGCCGATCATCGCCATCACCTTGGTCCGGTGTTCCTCGCGCGTCAGATCGGCCGCCAGCGCAGTGACCGCCGCCGAAATGGCGCCCATGCCCTGCAGCACACGCCCGACGATGATCCAGGTCATGTCCGGCGCCCAGGCGGCAACGAAGCTGCCCAGTGCAAAAATCAGCAAGCCAACGACAATGACCTGCTTGCGCCCGAATATATCGGAAGCAATGCCGTAGGGAATCTGGAAGACCGCCTGGGTCAGGCCGTAAGCGCCCAGCGCAAAACCGACCAGCGCCAGGTTGTCGCCGCCGGGCAGCGTTTTCGCATAGACCGAAAAGACCGGCAGGATGAGGAACAGGCCCAGCATGCGCAAGGCGAAGATGGAAGCCAGCGAGGCGCCGGCGCGGCGTTCCTCGGGGCTCATTTTGTCGGTTGGGGTAGTCATTATATTTTGTGATTGTTGCATTGCAGCGGAGCAGGAATATTAGCAGGTTTGCCCGCCGCCGCCCCGTTATGCCAACCAGCCCTGCAGGCCCCACAAAGCCAGCATTCCGGCGACGATGGTCGCCAGCACATTGCGCGTCCGCCAGGCCACCGCCAGCGCAACGAGCGCCGCCCACAGGCGCGGCGAAGCGGCCCCGGGATCACTCGCCAAGCCCGCCGGAAAAATCTCCGGGGCGATCAGGGCGCCCAGCACGGCCGGCGGCACATAGCGCAAGGCCGCCGAAAAGCCCGGCCCGGCCGCCAGCCAGCGCCCACCGGCAATGAAGGAAAGGCGGATCAAAAAGGTAAGCAGCCCGCAGGCCGCCATAACCAGCAGCAAATAACCCGTGCTCATGCCGCCCCCCGCCCGCAACGCCGGAACAGCAGGCCCGCCGCGACGCCGGCACCAGCCGCCAGCAACAAGCCGCTCTTGTGCGGCAAACCCTGCGCCAGCAAGACCACCACGGCCGCCACCAGCGCCGCGCCGGCCTCGCTGCGCCGATGTACGCCAAGCACCAGCAGGGCGATGAACGTCAGGGCAATCGAAAAATCGAGCGACCAGCCGGCCGGAATCGCCGCCCCGAGCACCACCCCGCCCAGCGTCGCCAGCTGCCAGCCGGCCCACAGGGTGAAACCGGTGCCAAACAGGAACCAGTGGCGCTGCGCCGTCGCCGGCCCGTCGCGCAGACGGCCAATGGCGGCGGCAAAAGCCTCGTCGGTCAGCAAATAGGCGAGCAGCAATTTCCAGCGCCACGGCAAAGCCCGCAGATATTCCGCCACCGCCGCGCTGTACAGCGCATGGCGCAGATTGACGACGCCCACCGTCGCAACAATCACCGGCCCCGGCGTCGCCGCCCCCCACAACTGCGCCAGCACCACCTGCGACGAACCGCCAAAGACCAGCGACGAACTCAAAACCACCGCCCAGGCCGGCAACCCCGCCGCCAGACCAAGCACGCCGAAAATCAGGCCGAAGGGAACGACGCCGAGCAGCAGTGGTAGTTCGGCACGGACACCGGCGAGGAATTCTGTGCGGGCTGGGTTATCGGGGGTTATCGGCATGGCAACAAAAAGAACGGGGAGGCCGCTATGCTACAGCCGGAAATGCTGGCAACTTTGCCAATGAATCCGGATTTCGTTGATAACGTGATTCTCGAAACTGCTGGAAGCGGAATAAGCGCGACCAAGGCGCTAGTTCGGCCCACTGCTGCCGCTCGCAGTTTCGACAAAGGCGTCGCGGAGGCGTCTGTTGCACTTCGAAACCCGCCGGATAATCAATTCACACAACTCGGCCATTGCTGTCGTTGGGGCACGTTCGAGCTACGTCAGCAATGTGCCCGGTTGCTGACCGGAACAAACCTTAATGCAGTTCTTTCGGAGCCCAACATTTAAGATTTGATAACTTGCGACACACCGAGAAGAGTGCCGCCACTCTATAAATGTCATTTAGGTGGATAATTCCGGCTTTCACTGTTCTTGGCCGATAAATGGACGACAGCCAGATCGAAGAGGTTTTCCGTATCGCCACAAGCAAAGATCTCGCAGAGACCGGCGGCGGACACAACCAGAAGGGCGTAGACTTTCAACGGGCTTGGGCTATCGAACGGATGTTCGATCTCGAAAAATCCGGAGCCAGCGACTTCCTCTTTCTTTTTGAATCGATCCAAGATGTCGCCGAGCTCGATTCGCCGACCGCTCCCTCTACCATTCGGATCTATCAGGTCAAGAAAAAGGATCGTAAGGAATGGAGCTGGAGCGAGCTCACCAATCTGGTTGAACCAGGGAAAAAAAGGAGAGTCTCGAAGAACCCTCCTCCGGACATCAAAGATAGCCCGGTCGGGAAGCTTTATTCCTCGGCCTTGGCTTTCAAGGAACTTAAATGTTCTGGGAGATTCATTTCGAACAATGGCTGCGATCTGCCTCTGGATGGCGGCCGCAATGCCGCAACATCCTTGCCCTGCGACCTTTCGAATCTTGAAGCCTCGCATTTGGATGCACTAACCCTGGGGCTTGAAACCCTCCATAAAGCCGGAACGCTACCAGCCAACCCGGCCCTTATCCATGTGGAAAAGGTTCCCATGCATCCGGATCAGCCAACCAAGCAGTTGATCGGGACTGTTGTCCTGTTCCTCAATGACCGCAGCCCAAGACACGCAGGACAAGCCCAAGCCTTGGTCGAGGCATTGCTGGCGAAAATTGGCCCCTTGGGGGCGAAGACCGACTCTTGCGCGAGCTTTGATGAGCTCAAAAAAGAGCGCGGCTACACCAAGGCTGAGTTCGCCTCTGCTCTGAGCAATTTGGAGGATGTCCCCGACGTGCTCGCTTTGCTGGAAAATTGGCTCGACAAGCTCGAATCGGAAGGCGGCATCGGGTTTATGGAGAAACCTGCAGTGCGGGTCGCAGCATCGAAAATCTTCCGTCTCCAAGTGATGGGTGGAGAGGATCCAATAGCCGCCCCGCTCGTAATAGATCTTGACGCATGGCTTGATGCCCACGCTCCCGGGACCTCGCTCCAAGAGTTCCTCGCCCAAGCCAAAACAGACCTGGCTGACGCTCATTCCTCGGTCCGCTCTGCGGACTTCACCGCGCACTTCCTTCTTCGGGCTCTAAAAAAATGCGTGGCCCCAACCTAAGAAAATTAGTCAGAAGCCTTCGGACGAAATCATATGAGAAGCTTTCTATTCGAAAGTATTTGGATGCTCTCCCGGCGCGACCGGCGAGCCCGGCGAGTGGACTTCCACGAGAACAAGAACCTGATCTGGGGCCGGAACCACACCGGGAAGTCAAGCTTGGTCAAAACCATGTTCTTGACCTTGGGAGCCAAACCGCAAGGAAAACTAACCCAGTGGGATGAGCACACCGTCTCCCTGGTCGCCTTCCGAGTCGACGGCCGCAGATTTCAGGCACTTCACAGCTCCGGCATTCGAGCCTTATTTGAAAGCGGCACCCTTGTTGTCGCAACTTCGGATTATTCTGAATGGAGCTCTGCCTTCGCATCTGCGACAGGTTTCAATCTCGTTCTCTTGGACAAGAAGGGGCAAAGCGTTCCTGCTGATCCAAAGTGCTTTTTTCTACCCTTCTACATCAACCAGGATGGCAGCTGGCAAGCCAGTTGGAATACCTTCACCGGACTGCAGCAATTCAGCAAGCCGATGGGCTCAATTCTCGAATACTTCTCGGGCATAAAGCCTCCGGAATACTACGAGGCAAAAGCCAAGAGAGATGCCGAGCAACGCGTGCTGGACGACTTGAAGAAGGAACGCGGCTTCCTCGACAAGGCTCGGGAGCGCTTTGGCAAAAAGCTGCCGCTCTCGGGTCCAAAAATCGATCCGGAGAACTTCAAGCGCGAGATTGAGCAACTTACACTCGAAATAACCGAACTCAACAAGGGCCAGGAAAAGCTTCGGGCTCAGTCGGTCTCCGAGCGCGACCTCCTATCCAGCATCTACCTGCAAATAAACTTGGCGAACGAGGCGATTCGCGCTTACGAGGGTGATACCCAATACCTGCGCACCGAACAACGGGAAGCCCTAGTTTGTCCGGTCTGTAACGCCGAGCACTCGGAATCGTTCATGGACCTGCTCACCTACGCGGACGATGCGCGTTCGCTGCGTGAGATCACCGCACGGCTTGAAAAGGATGGACGAGAGGTTGCTGCCAAGCTTCAACAAACGGTCGCAGAAATTGAAGCCCTTGAAGGCCAGTATCACCGCATTTCACATTTGCTCGACACACGTCGCGGAGACCTTCAATTTCGGCAGGTCGTCGAAAGCCTTGGAGCGGAGCAAGCCTTCCAAGCCTTCGAAGAAGAGCGCTCGATATTGGATGTGGAGATTACCGTTCATTCCGAAACAGTCGAGCATCTCAATTCAGAGATGGACAAGCTAACCGATAAACAACACTCTGGCACCATCTTGAAGCAATATCGACAAGCCTATGCGACAGCACTTTTCGATCTAAATCTACCGGATACAGGAAAGACTCGCCTTAACTTGACCAGCCGTCCCGACGACTCAGGAAGCGGTGGCCCGCGCTCAATCCTTGCCTACTACGCGGCCCTATGGGATGTCTGCTGTGGAAAGACGGGATCGTTTATGGTTCCGCTCGTGATCGACTCTCCTAATCAGCAAGGCCAGGACGACATCAACTTGCCCAAGGTGATCAAGTTCATCTCCGCAAAGCTGCCAGCCAATGCTCAGTTGATTCTCGGGTCGGAGATCGACACCGAACATGACTTTGACAAAAAGATCGTGCTCGATACGCCATACAAGCTGCTCGATGAACAGTTCTTTAAAGAGGCGGATGCGGAACTGGGGCCGTTGGAAACCCTAATGTATCTGAGCTTAAAGCGGAGCGAGAACGCCGAGGCAGTCTGACTAATTTTCACGTGCGCTACTCAAACAATTTGGATCCTATTTAACCCGCGCGAAGAGCAGACGTTGGGGACAATGTCTTGCCGAGTGGCAGCGATCGCTGAATGATGAATGATGAGGCGGTAGTTGAGATATCTGTTCGCACACCGGGTGAAATCCGTTGTAGGAGGCGTTCAATGCTACGTTTTTGTTTAAATTATTTTCAGTTTTTTATTAGGCCTAAATTGTTATTGGAGAGTGAAATGGTTGTCGCTGGCATGTTTCTAAAAGCTAACACTGCACGGATTTGCACTGTAACTGGTAGCAGAGAATCTCACTCTCTCGTTGCTCCAAAATTCAATAAATTGGAGCTGCCAAAAAATCCTACACAAGATGACGTGGAGGCGTTTGTCCTTGCATTCAAAGCATTCTGCGCCGATCACTCTATCGATCAAGTAGTTATCAATAGAAGGGCGACAGCCGGCCAAGGGGCTGGTGGCGCAGGTACTTTTCTGATTGAAGGAATTATGCTTTGCTGTTCTCCTGCTCCAATTGTTTTTGTGCATGCTGCCACTATCAAAGCAACGGATCGAAAAGAGGCTACTGCCAAGGTGGCCAAACCAGATACCGTTGATCTTGGCAAAGCGTACGATCTGGCTTTTGAAGGATTGGTTTAATCGATGCCTTCAAAGTTGCCGGATCTTCCTCAGGACGCGATTAACGTACTTGCCATGTTTCCCGAGTTTGAGCTTGCGATATTTAATGATACAGGTGCAAATGGTTACGTATTGATTGGTCGGCACGCAGTTCTAAAAAAAGACGTCGCCATAAAAATATATTTTCACGCGCCAAATGACGTTGATCAGGAGCCGTCGATCATTTCGCAAATCAATCACGAAAACGTATTGAAAGTTTATGATGCAAGAAGGCTTGACTCTGACAGCTCATACTTTTTGATGCCTGCAGCTAGCGATGGGGATCTGTCTAATTATTTGAGTAACTATTACCTTCCTATCCCGCTCGCCCATAAGTTGCTGTGCCAACTATTGTCAGGGGTAGCTGCATTACACGCAAAACCAAATCTACTTGTTCATCGGGATCTAAAGCCGGAAAACCTTCTGGTTCATGATGACGTGGTGGTTATTGCTGACTTTGGGTCAGTGCGAAGGATTGATCAAAAGACTCTCAAAGCACCCGCTTCAAAACACAGCATCCTTTATCGGCCTCTCGAAGCATTTGGAGAAGCTGCATTTTTTGATTTTTCATCTGACATATATCAGGTAGGAATAATCGGCTTTCTATTGTTTGGAGGGAAAATTAGCAATGTCCTTACTGACCACATGACCGAAAAGGAAAAAGCAATACTGGCGACACTTAAAGATAGATTTGAGCAGTCTATATATATCGATTCTTGCATTGAGTCCAGAATTCGCTCAGGAAGGCTTATTGACTGGGATTCCTTACCGGTTTTTGTTCCCAACACTATCCGGAAAATCCTAAAGTTGGCAACATCTACATTTGACAAGCGGTATAAAAATGTAAGCGACTTCTTGGCTGCCCTGTCAAAAGCTCGTGCGGGGCTTCCTGATTGGATAATTAATAAAGATGGATATCTGTTGCGAGACTGGAAGGGGAACGACTACTTTCTTCCTGAGGGTGAAAATATTGTTTTAAAGCGAAAAGCTGGAAAGAAAGATTTCAGAACGGACAAGCAGTATTCTGGTAATTGTGTAGCCGATATATTTATGCAGTTGCGGGCAAATATTGTTCTACCTTAATAGTTTTATTTTCGCCATTACTCATTTGGCGATGCGGTGGTGACATTGGGAGCCGCGACCAAAGGTCTGCTTCACGGACTTTTAACCTGTGAAAAGCAGTCATTCAGCCCCTCCAATTCCGAATGGCTGGATCTGATTACTGACCGGCCATTTTTCATCTTGTGGCGACTGGCTGCTCCGGCCGAGGACTTGTCAGTGAGCAGCCGTCTGGAATGCCCATCGGAAGCGCCAATAAAATGGCGCAGAGTGAGCGAAATGCTTGATCACTCCCCATTTGACGCCCCCGGAATCCTGTCGACTACTTTGGCAACCTGCTTGGGTTAGCATTGCCCAATGCATGACTGGAGGTCTGCAACATGATCAATTCTTCCCTTGAAGATATTGAAGCCGCCGCCCTGCAACTGACACCCGCCGAACGTGCCCGCTTGGCAGAACGTCTGTTGCTCAGCCTTAATGAAAACGACGAAATACTCGCAAGCTGGGTCGAGGAAGCGGAGCGCCGGGGCGACGCGTACGACCGTGGCGAAATGGGAGCAATCGACTTCGACGAATCGATTGCCCGGGCACGTGCCCGGCTTGCCCAACGCCGGCCTGCATGATCATGATCGAACACCCGGAAATTGGAAAAGCCATTTCAGTTGCAGCAGACACGGCATTGTTCGACGCGGTGCGCGCCACCGACGATGGTTTCCGCATCCCGGCCGCTGTCGCCCATGCCATCCTGGATGGCGAACATCCCGTCAAAGCCTGGCGCGATCAGCGGGGCCTGACCCAGGAAGCTCTCGCCGAACAGGCGGGAATCAGTAAGGCCTACCTGTGCCAGATCGAAACGCGCAAACGGGTTGGCGCGATGAAAACGCTGAAAGCCGTAGCCAAAGCGCTGGCCGTCGGCGTTGATGAACTGCATGCAGACTGAGCTGCGAGGACAATTTCCACCCACCGGGAAAAACTGGGGAACTTCGAAACGCCAGTCCCATCTGATCCACTGTATTGGCTTCGCATGCAAAGGGCACTCTTGCGGCAAGACAATCAGCATCAGGACAAGCGCGTATCGAAACTTTCCCTTTCCCTCCCAAGGAGTACCGCCATGGAAAAACCCGCAACAGGTGTCTGGAAATCAGGCAACGGCTTTCCCCCCGTCACGGTTCTTGCCGTCAATGAGTTTGCCGATGCCGAAGGCTACTTTCTCGCTCAGGTAACGGTCGAGGGCGACCCGATGGATCTTGAGCTCGACCCGGAAGAGTGGGAGATGTTCACCGCCGCCAACGCGCTCAAGCACGCCTGACCGGGCCATCGCCCCAGGCCGCAACCGGCGGCTGAGGCTCGCGCCGCCGGTATCATTCCGCTTCATCCGCCGCGCCATGGCGCCCGGCGGGAAACTGTTTTTTCATACAGTCTTTCGTGCAAGCCCGCCGGGTTTTGCGTATAGTTTCCCCTTCCCCCAACCAAAGCAGAACAAGCGATGGAAACCATCCGCATTCGTGGCGCGCGCACGCACAATCTCAAGAACATCAATCTCGACCTGCCGCGCGACCAACTGATCGTGATCACCGGGCTTTCCGGCTCGGGCAAGTCTTCACTGGCCTTCGACACGCTGTATGCGGAAGGTCAGCGGCGTTACGTCGAATCGCTGTCGGCCTATGCCCGGCAGTTCCTGCAATTGATGGAAAAGCCGGATGTCGATCTGATCGAGGGCCTGTCGCCGGCGATTTCCATCGAGCAGAAGGCGACTTCGCACAATCCGCGTTCGACGGTCGGCACGGTCACCGAAATCCACGATTACCTGCGCCTGCTCTTCGCCCGCGCCGGCACGCCCTACTGCCCGGACCACAACCTGCCGCTCGAAGCGCAGACGGTGTCGCAGATGGTCGATAGCGTGCTCGCCCTGCCGGCCGAAACCAGGCTGATGGTCCTGGCGCCCGTCGTCGCCAACCGCAAGGGCGAGCAGATGGACCTGTTCGCCGAATTGCGCGCCCAGGGTTTTGCCCGGGTGCGCGTCGATGGCACGGTGTACGAGATCGACGATGTGCCCAAGCTGGCCAAGACGCAGAAGCACACCGTCGATGTCGTCGTCGACCGCCTCAAGGTGCGCGACGACATGCGCCAGCGCCTGGCCGAATCCTTCGAGACGGCGCTGCGCCATGCCGAGGGCCGGGCCATCGCGCTGGAGATGGATTCCGGCAAGGAACACATGTTCTCCGCCAAGTTCGCCTGCCCGGTCTGCTCGTTTGCCTTGCAGGAGCTGGAACCGCGCCTCTTTTCCTTCAACAACCCGATGGGCGCCTGCCCGAAGTGCGATGGCCTCGGCGTCATCCAGTTTTTCGACCCCAAGCGCGTCGTCACCAACCCGGCCGCGTCGCTGGCCAATGGCGCGGTGCGCGGCTGGGACAAGAAGAACCAGTTCTATTTCCAGATCATCGAATCGCTGGCCGAGCATTACGGCTTCTCGGTCGATACGCCCTTCGAGCAATTGCCGGAAGAAATCCGCCAGCTGGTGCTCTACGGCTCGGGCAAGACGGAGATCAATTTCCGCTACCAGAACGACAAGGGCACGCGCTTCGACCGCAGCCACAGCTTCGAGGGCATCATCCCGAACCTGGAGCGGCGCTATCGCGGCAGCGATTCGCAGGCGGTGCGCGAAGAACTCTCGAAATACGTCAGCAATGTCTCCTGCCCGCACTGCAACGGCACCCGCCTGCGCGTCGAGGCGCGCCATGTGCGGGTCGGCGCCAAGACCCTGCATGAGATCAGCCGCCTGCCGCTGGGCGAGGCGCGCAATTACTTCAATTGCCTGGAACTGACCGGCCAGAAGGCGCAGGTCGCCGACAAGATATTGAAGGAAATCACCGCCCGGCTGTCCTTCCTGATCAATGTCGGGCTCGATTACCTGTGCCTCGAACGCTCGGCCGAAACGCTGTCGGGCGGCGAGGCGCAGCGCATCCGGCTGGCTTCGCAGATCGGCTCGGGCCTGACCGGCGTCATGTATGTGCTCGACGAACCTTCGATCGGCCTGCACCAGCGCGACAACGACCGCCTGCTGCAAACGCTCAGAAACCTGCGCGACATGGGCAACACGGTGATCGTCGTCGAGCATGACGAGGATGCCATCCGCTCGGCCGATTACGTCATCGACATCGGCCCCGGCGCCGGCGTGCATGGCGGATATATCGTCGCCGAAGGGACGCCGGCCGAGGTCACCGCCAATCCGGCCTCGATGACCGGCGCCTATCTTTCCGGCCAGAAGGCCATCGCCGTGCCGAAAAAGCGCCGGCCGGCCAATCCGGACAAGCAATTGCTGGTCGTCGGCGCCTACGGCAACAATCTCAAGGATGTCACGCTGGAACTGCCGGTCGGCCTGCTCACCTGCATCACCGGCGTTTCCGGCTCGGGCAAGTCGACGCTGATCAACGACACGCTCTATGCCGCGGCCGCAAAACACCTCTACGGCGCGACGGCGGAACCGGCGCCGCACAAGGAAATCATCGGCCTGGAGCTGTTCGACAAGGTGATCAACGTCGACCAGGCGCCGATCGGCCGCACGCCGCGCTCCAACCCGGCCACCTACACCGGCCTGCTGACGCCGATCCGCGAACTGTTCTCGCAGGTACCGGAATCGCGGGTGCGCGGCTACGGGCCGGGGCGCTTCAGTTTCAACGTCAAAGGCGGGCGCTGCGAGGCCTGCCAGGGCGACGGCATGATCAAGGTCGAGATGCACTTTCTGCCCGACATCTACGTGCCCTGCGACGTCTGCCACGGCAAGCGCTACAACCGCGAAACCCTGGAAGTGCAGTACAAGGGCAAGAACATCTACGACATCCTCGGCATGACCGTCGAGCAGGCCCGCGAATTCTTCGACCCGGTGCCCAACATCGCGCGCAAGCTGCAAACCCTGGTCGATGTCGGCTTGAGCTACATCACGCTCGGCCAGAGCGCGACGACGCTGTCGGGCGGCGAGGCGCAGCGCGTCAAGCTGGCCCTCGAACTCTCCAAGCGCGACACCGGCCGCACCCTGTACATCCTCGATGAACCGACCACCGGCCTGCATTTCCAGGACATTGAAATGCTCCTCAAGGTGCTGCAGCGCCTGGCTGACAACGGCAACACCATCGTCGTCATCGAGCACAACCTCGACGTGATCAAAACGGCCGACTGGCTGGTCGATCTCGGCCCCGAGGGCGGCGACGGCGGCGGCCGCATCCTGGTCACCGGCACGCCGGAGATGGTCGCCAAACACAAAACCAGTCACACTAGCCGCTTCCTCAAACCGCTGCTGGAGAGAAAAGCTTGAGTCTGGAAAAGCAACTGGAATCGGCCGCCGACCTGAAAGGCAAGAAAGGCCTGGTCCGTCTGTGGAATGCCCTGGGTTACTCGCGCGACGGTCTGGCTGCCGCCTGGCAGAACGAGGCGGCTTTCCGCGAAGAACTGCTGCTCGCCGTGATCGCCATCCCGCTCGCCTTTTATCTTGCCCACAGCGGCGTCGAGCGGGCGCTGATGGTCGGCAGCATCATCCTCGTCCTGATCGTCGAAATCCTCAATTCCGGGCTGGAGGCCGTCGTCGACAAGGCCTCACCGGAAAAGCACGAACTCGCCAAGCGCGCCAAGGACATGGGCAGCGCGGCGGTGCTACTCAGCCTGCTCAACGCGGCAACGATCTGGGCCTGCCTGCTCTGGCCGGTTTAGAGATCGTCTGCGAGAAGTCGTTTGGGCCATGGCGGCAAAACGGTGCTTATTGCCCCCTTGGGCAACAATTTTCCGAATCATGACCCCTCCCGTAGGAGCGGCTTCAGCCGCGAAAAAGCAGATCGGCATTCGCGGCTGAAGCCGCTCCTACGAGGCGCCGAAGCGTTTGTGCGAGTGACGGCGCATTGCACCAACCCAACAACCGCAAGGCATGCCCAACAGGCTCTCAGAGATCGTCGGCGAGCCGCAGTTGTTCGCTGGTCTGGGCCAGCACGACGCGGTTGCGACCTTGGTGCTTGGCTTCGTAGAGGGCGTCGTCGGCCCGGTTGAGGGCCATTTCCAGCGAGCAGCGACTGGCATCGGATAGGCCGATGCTCATGGTGATACTGACCTTGCGCCCATCCGCCAGGACAATCTCGTAAGCATCGCAGCGGCTACGCAGGCGTTCGGCCAGGACCTGTGCCTCGGCCAGCGTGGTTTCGGGGAACAGGAAGGCGAATTCCTCGCCGCCATAGCGGCAGATCATGTCGGACTGCCGGAAAGTCTCGCGCATCAGGCCGGCCAGGCAGCACAGCACGCTGTCGCCGGCGGCATGGCCGTAGGTGTCATTGAGATTCTTGAAAAAGTCGAGATCGGCCATGCCGACCGTCAGCGGCCGTTCGTAACGCTGGCCACGCTGGACTTCGGCATTGGCCAGCGCCAGGAAATGGCGGCGGTTGGTCAGGCCGGTCAGGCCGTCGTTGTTGGCCAGCTCTTCCAGCGCGAAACGGGCTTTTTCGTTCTGGACCAGCGAAGCATGCAGTTCGCCGATGGCTTCCTCGACGGCATGGATTTCGCGCATCGCCGATGCCTCGAAAGCCGGCGAAGGCCGATCGACGCTGAGACTGGACAAGGCCCGGTCGATGCGCTGCAGCGGATGGATCAGGTGACGGCGCAGCATGACCAGGAAGAGCAGCAGAAACAGCCCGACCAGGCAGAGCGCCGCAAGCAGCTTGTCGCGAGCCAGGGCCATGGCCCCGCCGACTTCGCTCAGATCGTCGTTGGCCAGGTTGATGCCCTGGATGGAAACATCGTCCGCCTGCACGCTGAGGCGGGCCGAAAAGCGCAGCCATTCGTCGCGGTAGGTGGCAAAGGCTGCGCTGTTGCTCGTCGATTGACGCATGACATCGCTCAGGAAACGTTCGGTCTCGCGGGCCAGGGCGGCCGACTGGGGGTGTTCGAGGACGCTCGGGTGACTGGCCACCAGCATGACGACAAACATCGCCTGCTGGCGGGCCTGCGGCGTCGGGGCGGTGAACACCCGCTCGCCTTCCTGGCGCAGTTGTTCCAGATTGCGCGCCAGACGCTGGTAACGGATGATTTCCGGCACTGTCTGCTGCTGCAGGTGCCGGGTTGCCTCGATCACCCGCTGCTGATCGAGCACGACCAGCACGACAACGACGCCGAAGGTCAGCACGAACAGCGCGGCCAGTATGGAAAACACGCGACCGGCACTGATGCCGCGCATGCCGGGAAAGATGTCCAGATTCACCCTTGCGCCCTCATTCCAGACTGAACGGAAAATGCCGGCGTTGCAGGCGATGGTAGGTGCCATCCGCCCGCACTGCGGCAATTGCCGAATTGACGGCCCGGCGCAGCGGCTCGCGCCCTTTCGCCAAGGCAACATGGACCGTGCCGCCCAGCCCGTTGTCGACGAGCGGCGGCCCAATGAACTCGAAGGCGCCCGGCACGTCGCGACGCAGCAATTCGTAGGCGCTGAGCATGGGCAACAGGCAAATGTCGACCTGGCCGTCAGCCAGCCGATTGAGCGCTTCGCCCATCGTCCGGAAACCGCTCAAGCTCAGTCCGCGCTCGCCGGCAATACGCTCGAGATAGGCATATTGCTGCGTTCCCAATACGCCGCCGACGCGCAGATCGCGCAAATTATCGAGGCGGATCTCCGGCCCGAAACGGGCTTCCAGTTGACGACTGTTGTCGCTGCGCCCGAGTAGCCGGGACGACGAACTCCAGATCGCATCGCTGAAGGCAACGCGTTTTTCGCGCTCCGGCGTGCGCAGGAAATTGCCGAAACCGAGATCGAAGCGGCTGGCCTCAAGGCCCGGCAAGATATCGGCAAACAGCACGTTTTCGGTCAGGCAGCGGGCATTGATGCGCCGGCAGATCTCGCGCGCCAGTTCCTCGTTGAAGGCGCCCAGCCCGACGGTCGGCGGCGGGCTGGCGGCCGACCGGCCGACTTCCCGGGCATCGGCCACCCAGAGCGCAATGCGCAGTTCGGCCACCTCGGCAATCGCCGTGCGGCACAAACAGCCAAGGAGCAGGATGAACACGGCAAGACGCATCAGTTGATCCGGAAAGGCAGGAACAGGGAGTTGACGCGATCATACGTCCCATTGCGCTTGATGCGCTCGAGGGCGGCATCGATTTGTTGCTTGAGCTCCGGCCGGGCCGGGGCGATGGCGAAGGAAGCATCGCCCCCCAGTTCGGGATCCGGCATGACGCTGCTGCTTAGCCCCAGCTCGCGAAACTCGGGCTTTTTCATGAGATTGATCGCGCTGCTCATCGGAATGATCGCCGCCTGCGCCAAGCCGGCCCGCAGCGGTTCGGCCAGCTCGCCGTTGGTCCGCACGCCGACGCTTTCCCAGCCACGAGCCCGAACGTAGCGCTCCTGAGCCGAGCCATGCACCACGGCGACGCGCGTCCCTGATTGGCCGGGGGATACGCCAGGCCGGGCGAACCATAGCGAAAGCGAGCGGAAGTAAGGTTTGGCAAACAACACCTTGGCCCGCCGCTCCGGCGTATCGAGCAGGCTGACCGCACCGATGTCGTAGAAGCCGGTCGCCACTGAATCGACCACCTCATCGAGCGTTGTCACGTGATACTCGCAACTCGCGCGCATTTCCGCGCACAGCGCCCGGATGATGCCGATACTGAAGCCGGTCAATTCGCCGCTGGCATCCCGGTAGGCCATCGGCGGCGAATTTTCCAGCACGGCAATGCGCAGAGGCTTGTCGCCGGCCGCCCGCACGCCCCCCGACAAAATAGCGGAGCTCAGCAGAAATACGAGCAAGCGGCGCAACAACAAAAGCACATCGACTCCGGCGGACGAAAGACTATTACGAAAGTATAACAATGCCGCTGCCATGTCCTGGCAGATTATTGCGGCCGCGCCGCCAGCTCGAGCAGGCGGCCCTGCAGCGGGAAATAGATCGCCATGCGCAGCGCCAGCGCCTGACCGGCGAACAGCCCGGCATAGCGTTCGAGTTGCGGCCGGAAAGCCTCGGCCCGGCGGGCCAGGACGGCATCGACGGCGTCCTCCGCGGTGAGGCGCACGGTCTTGTAGTCGATGATCCAGCGGCAGCCGTCGGCGATGAAGATGCGGTCGATCACGTGATTGAGCACCGCTTCGCCATCCTGGCTGCTCCAGGCCTGTTCGGCCGCGGCGTCGGCGTGGCCGGCCAGTACCCAGCGCCCGTCTTTGGTGATCAAGGTCAATTGCAGCGCGGCGAGCGCTTCCGCGGCGCCACTCGCCGCCGCTTCCGGCGCATGCCCCTGGGCCTGCAACCAACGCACCCAGGCCGGCACCAACCCGGCCAGACGGTCGACCGGCCAGGCGGCCAGGCCCTGGCTGGCGATCAGCTCGAGGCAGCGATGCACCAGCGTGCCGACCGAGGCTTCGAGCAACAAGGTCGAGGCCGGCGCATCGGCATCGAGTGGATTGTCGGCCGGCCGCAGGGCGCCGCTCGCGAGCTGCAGGGCGGGCGGCAGGCCGACTTTGGCCAGGCGCACCAGGGGCGGCGCGAAAGTCGTCGGATCGAAGGCCGGGGCCGGCCCGACCTTGGCCTGCGTGGCGGCCTGCGCGGCGGCAAACGGGGCTTGCGCCACACCGGGCCAGAGCAGCTTCAGCAGGCTGCCGGCGGCTGGCGGCTTGAGGCCGTCGTCCTGCCCGGCATCAGCGACGGCAACGCCGACCAAGTGCAGGCGGCGAATGGCGCGCGTCGCGGCAACGTAGAGCAGGCGCTCATCTTCATGGGCGGCCCGTTCGCTTTCGAGCTTTTTCAGATAATCGTAGGCGCTCGCCTCGCCCTGCCCGCCGCCTTTCTGGCGCATCGGCGCGACCAGCAGGTGGGCGCGGCCATCCGGGCCGGCCACTTCGTCCCAGAGCAGCAGGCTGCTTTCGTTCGTGCCGGTTTCGCGGTGCAGGCCGGGCAGGATGACTGTCTCGAACTCGAGGCCCTTCGACTTGTGGATGGTCATCATCTGCACCGCGTCGCCCTGCGGGTCGGCCGGTGCGTAGAGTTCGGCGGCCTGTGCCGACAGCGTTTCGGCACTCAGGTTGCGGGCGGCGACCAGCTGGTCGAGCAAGGTGAAGAAGGCCTCGACGTCGTGCAGCGCTTCCGGGGCCGCCAGCGTGCGCGGCCCGCCGAGCATCAGCCAGATGCCTTCGAGCCAGCGCCGCGGGTGTTGCCGGCCGCGATTGGCGAAGGCCTCGACGAGCACCTCGCGCAGATGCAGCAGGCGCTGCCGGCCATCGGCCGACAGCCGGGCCAGGCGATCTTCGTCCTGCATCAACTGCCAGATCGTCTGTTTCCGGTCATCGGCGGCCAGCACATGCAGATCGGCCAGGGTCAGGCCGCAATACGGGGCGCGCAGCAGGGCCAGCCAGTACACGCGGTCGGCACGATGCTGCAGGGCGCGAAACAGGATGAGCAGATCCTGGATGTGCTGGCGGCCGTCCAGGCCTTCGATATCGACCGCCTGGAAACGCAGCTCGGGCGCACTGCGGCGGATTTCGGCGACCAGCGCATCAAGGTGGCGACGGGCCCGGACCAGCACGGCGATGCGCTCGGCCGGGTAGCTGCGCCGGGCGGCAAGGATCAGCTCAAGCACGCAGCGCGCCTCGTCGGCCACCGGGTCGCTGTCGGCCCGACCGATCACCGGATGCACGACGACACCGCTGTCGGCATGGGCCGGCCGGGTCGCCGCCGATTCGGCATAGCGCACGGCGCCGGCTTCCGGGCTGTCCTCGGCCGGGAAGATGCACGGGAAGGCGCCATTCACCCAATCGACGATGCCCGGGAAGGAGCGGTTGTTGCGGAACAACTGCAGGTGTTCGAGACGGATGTCGCCGATGCCGCGCTCGCGGACGCGCAGGAACAGCCCGACATCGGCCTTGCGGAAGCGGTAGATGGATTGCATCGGATCGCCGACCACGAACAGCGTGCGGCCGTCGTCCGGCATCCAGCCGCGCGTCAGCTTTTCGATCAGGCCAACCTGGCTCGGGCTGGTGTCCTGGAATTCATCGACCAGCAGGTGGCGAATGCGGTAATCGAGGGCCTGCGCCAGGTCGGTCGGCGCTTCGTCCTCGCCGAGCGCCAGGCCGGCGCGCGCTGCGATTTCGATGAAATCGACCTCGCCGGCTTCCTGGAAGGCCAGCCAGAGCTGACCGGCGGCCAGGCGCAGCAGGCGCGAAAAACATTCGACGGTGGCCCACTCGCCGTCACTAAGTTCCGGCTGCGGCAGGCTGGCGAGCAGGCCGAGTTTTTCCGCGATCGCCGGCAGGCCGGTGAGATCGCCAAGAAGGGCCTGCATTTCGCCCTTCACGACTTTCTGCTCCTTGCTCTCCGCCGGAAAGCCGATGTTCTTGCTGACCGCCTTGCGCAGGGTTCCGCTGGCCGTCAGCAACAAATTGCCGAGCGCCTGCCAGGCCGGCAGGTCGGCGATCTCGGCGCTCAAGGTCGGCTCCCAGTCAAGCAGGGGTTCCAGAGTTTCCGGCCCACTGGCTGCCGCGTAGCGGGCCAGCGGCAGCAGGCGCTGCTGCCAGGGCTCGTCAAGCAAGGCCGCAACCTGCGCCAGTTCGCGTTCGACCAGGGCTGCGAAGCCGGCCTCGACTTCGGCCTGCAGGGCGCCGTTCTCGATGCGCGTCGCGTGCTGCAGCCACTGGTCGCGCCGGCCGAGCATGGCGACCAGCAAGCTTTCCAGGCGACCGGCATGGTTGTCCATGAAGGCCAGCGCCTGCGCCACGGTATCGGCCTCGGCGCCCTCGCCTTCGAGCATTTCCAGGGTCCGCTTGGCGGCCGTCGCGTAGTGCGCCTCGGCATCGTCGGCAACGCCGGGCTGCGCGCCGAAACGGCTGAGATAGGGCATCTGGCGGGCCAGGCTGGCGCACAGCGCATCGAGCGTCGTGATGCGCAGGCGGCCGGGATGGCCGAGCAGGCTCCAGGCCATTTTCTGGTCATGCGCCAGCACCTGGCGCGCCAGGCCAAAGGTCAGCTGCTTGTGCGGCGCTTCGGGCATGACGCCGGCCGCCGCCACTTCAAGGCTGCCGAGAATGCGGTCGCGCATCTCGGTCGCCGCCTTGTTGGTAAAGGTCAGGGCGAGCACTTCTTCCGGGTTGTCGACAACGGCGAGCAGGCGCAGGTAGCGCTGGGTCAGCAGCTCCGTCTTGCCGGCCCCGGCCGGCGCCTCGACGATGAAGGAAGCGAGATCGAGCGCCCGGCGGCGGGCGGCTTCGTCCTCTTGCAGGCGATCGACCGTGCCTTGTGCTGCAGTCATCTCAGGCATCCAGCCGGCGCAGCCACTGCGCCGCGTCGCTCAGGTGTACGGGCGGCCGATATTCTTCCTGGCGCAGGTCGCGCACCAGTTGCACGGCTTCGGCCTGCGGAAATTTGCCGGCGAAATTGACCAGCGAGCGTGCCAGCGTTGCATCGGCCAGCTTGCATTCGATCAGGTGGGTCAGTTGATTGCCTTCGCTCAGCACGAAATCGACCTCGGCGCCGTCCTTGGTCCGGATGTAATGCAGGCCGGCCGCCTTGCCCAGTGCATCCTGGCGAAAATGAACATGCTTCAACAGCATGGCGGCGACGGCATTCTCGAAACGCACGCCCTCGTCGCCGCGCACCAGGCCGGTATCGAAGAAATAGACCTTGGGCGTCTGCAGGATGGCCCGCCCAATGTTGTGATGCCAGGGCTGCACGGTGAACACGATGTACAGCGCCTGCAGGATGTCGAGATAACGCTTCAGCGTCACCGGCGACACTGCCAGGTCGCGCGCAATGGAGGCCAGCGAGAGCGGTGAGCCGACGCGCTCGCGCAATAACTCGACGAACAGGCGCATGGTGTTGATTTCGTGCAGGCGGGAAAACTCCAGCACGTCCTCGCGGATCAGGTCGGTGAAATACTGCCGACGCCAACGGTCGGCATCCTCCGGGCGTTCGGCCAGACAGGGTTCGGGAAAGCCGCCACGTTCCATCAGCCGGGCCAGTGCCGCCTCCGGCGTGGCGCCTTGCTGCTCGCACCATTCGCGCACCGATACCGGATGCAGGCGCCAGGCCAGATAACGCCCGGCCAGTGAATCGCCGCTCTGCCGCCAGGTTTCCATGCGCGCACTGCCGGTGACTAGCAGCGCCTGTGCCGGCGGACGGCCATCGACCACCCCCTTGAGCCAGCTTTTCCAGTCCGGCATCTTGTGGATCTCGTCCATCGCCAGCAGGTCAACCTTCGGATTCCAGCTTTGGCGCAGCAAGATGGCGCGATCCGGCGCGACATCCCAATTCAGATACTGCGCCTGCGGAAAACCGGTCATCAACTGCCGGCACAGCGTCGTCTTGCCAACCTGCCGGGGCCCGGTCAGCAACACCATCTTGCGCTGAAGATCAGCCGCAACGAGATCATCCAGATAACGCTTCATGCCGACTATTTTATAGCCGACTGTAAAAAAGTCGCGACTATTTTACAGTTACAAAAAATTTGGTCGGTCGGGAAACCGCCGGAAAATTACCTTTTATCGAGCTCTACCGGGTCTGGTCGGCCCAATACCTGGGCGCCAACTGGCAGTCGGTGCAGCGCGAACTACCGCGCACGCCACTGCCCGGCGTAGGGTGCAAAAAGCGAAGCGCATTGCACCACTTGGTCACCACTCTGGCTTGGTACATGGTGCAATGCGCCTGCGGCTTATTGCACCCTACGCGAACTACGAGGACGGCCCCGTAGGAGCGGCTTCAGCCGCGAAAGAGCCCCGAGCCGATTACCATTCGCGGCTAAAGCCGCTCCTACGCCGGTTTCATGGCACTTTGGCACTCTCCGGTCAGCGGGATCAGCCGCGTTTATGCAGGGACCAGAAGCAGACGACTTCGGCCGGGGTGATACGGCCTTCACGCATGGCCAGGTCGAGGACCCGCTGCGCATCGTTCTGGCGCCCGTAGATCACGTAGATCTCGGCCTCGGTCAATGGATTGACGTCTTCTTCATGGCGCAGGGACGGATGATCGAGCTGCGAGAAGGCCGACATGCTCAGGTCGTTGGCGTACACATTGGCGTTATTGCCCTTGCCCGCGGCCAGGCGCGAGCGCAGCAGGATGAGTCCGGCGAGAAAGGTGACAGCCAGGAACAGGGCGAGTTGAGCGGTGGAAGGACCGGTATTGATCAGGGGTAGCGAATTCATCATGGTAGTAGTCCTGTATTTTTACCCTGAAGACATCGCAAGCCTCATGCCAGAATACAAGACACTGATTTAACGCTGATTTTTATATCCCGGCGCGCACCGAAGGCTAATTCTGTCGTGGTCCGGCGACAGGAAAGAGCCCTCCCCCGTCAAGTTACTGTATTTACAGCAAATCGAGCTGTCGCCAAGTGGCGACAGGCGCCACGGCAGGCGCTGCAACGGGTGGCCGGACGTCGCCGGCCATGGCCTCGGCGAGCAGGCGCCGACGCTCCGGCAGGCGAAGCAGGGGCAGGACTTCGCAGTATTGCAGCGCCTTTTCGTCGGCGAACATGACGCCGGCCCGGCCGGCCCCGACCTCGCTGGCCACGGCATGCAGGCGCTCGCGCCAGTGGGTGACGACGGCGATCCAGTCGGGAAACTGGGCCGGGTCGAAAATTTTCTGTTTTTCCTCGCCGACACCCTGGACGCCGGGCAGGATGTCCTTTTCCTCGGCCACGCCGGTAAAGGCCGGCTTGTCGAGCAATACCTTGGCGAAGACGACGGCCGCCACCTCGTCATTGACCAGGGCGGCGTAGATCGGCAATTGCGGTTCGGTGATGCGGGCCGCCGCCCAGTTCTTGATATCGATGGCGGCGCCGGTCTTGTAGTCGATGATCAGTTGCCGGCCATCGGCCAGACGGTCGATACGGTCGACGACCATCTTGACCTTGATGCCCTCGATATCGACTTCGGCCGGCGCTTCGCAGGCAATGACCTCGAAAGCCAGGCCGCGCCGGCTTTCGACCGCCAGCCAGACGTCGAGCAGGCGGGCCAGGCGCGCCGCTTCGAGCACGCGGAAGCGCTCCGGCAGCGTCAGCCGGCGGGCCAGCTCGAATTTCTGCAAGGCCTGGCTGACGGCCGTGGCAATGGCCGAAAAGCGCCCTGCTTCGCCCAGTTCGGCCAGCGCCCGGGAATTGCCGACGGCCCGCCAGAAGGCTTCCAGCGCCTCGTGCACCAGCGTGCCGCGGGCAGCCGGATCGAGACCTTCGACCGGCGCCTCCATGGCCTCGCCGCCCAGTCGGAACTGGTAATAGGCCCAGGCCGGGCAGATCGCCTGGGCGCGCAGCAACCAGCTGCCGCCAGCCACTTTTTCGCCGGCCGCAACCGGCGGCGCCAGGGCGTCGGCCAGTTGCTCGCAGGCCGTCGCGGCCTGCCCGGCCAGTTGCTGTGCCAGGCCGGGGCTGGCCAGCGGGGCCTGGCCGGCGAGTGACAAACCGCCGATCAGCGGGCTCGGCCGCAACAGGCGGTTGCCGTCAGCCTGGGCATAGGAAAAGCTGATGTCGGGCGCCGAGGCGAGCAGGCGGGCCTGCACGCGGCGGGCAAAATCCAGTTCGACCTCGGCGCTGGCATGCGCCGCACCGGCGGCGCGCAGGGCCTCGGCCGGCAACAGCGGATTGGGGCGCGGCGCCGGCGGCCAGAGATCGTCGTTCATGCCCATGACCCACAGGGCATCGAATTGCAGGCCGGCACTTTCGAGCACGCCGAGCACCTGGATGGCCGGCTGGCCGCGCGTTTCCGGCTGGAAGATGCGCTGCCGGCAGAGCTGGCTCAGGCGGCGCACGGCTTCGCTGAGGGTCAGGGCGCCGAGCAGTCCATCGAATCGGCCGAAGCTGTCGAGCACTTCGCCAAAGGCCCGCCAGGCCTGGAATTCGTGACTGGAGAGTTGGCGGTCACCCGGCCAGCCGGCCGCCTGCAGACAGTCGCGAAAAAGGCCGGCCCACTGCCCGGGGCGTTGCCGCCGGCCGGCATTGCCGGCCACCTCGACGAAGGCGGCGAGGGCCGCAACGCTCTGCGGACACAGCGCCGGCTCGCTTTCGGCCAGCCGCCCGGCCAGGCGGATCAGGGCCGGCAGCGTGGTGAAATACGGCAGATCGCGGCGCAGGGCGGCATCGAGCCGGGCCCGGCCATCGGCCTCGGCCTCGGCGGCCGACCAGCCGCCGGCCAGCAACAGCGCCGACAGACGGCCCTGCTCGACCTTGACCCGCACGCTGCCCAGGGCCAGCAGTTCGAGGGCGACGCGAATCAGCGGCAGATCGGCCAGGGCGCGACCGAGCGAAAAATTGAAGCAGCGCGGCAATTCGGCGGTCGCCGGCCTGATCAGCGCCGGATGCAGGGCATCGTCGAGACGGAATTCCAGCCGGTCGCGCACCCCGGCCAGGTCGGGGGCGACGATCGCCAGCCGGGCCGCCGGTTGTTCGGCCAGCCGGGCCTTGGCCCAGGCAGCCACGGCGGCACACTCGGCAGCGCTGTCGGGCAGGGCAAAGAGCTGCTGACGGCGCGCTTCGCCGGGGCCGGCCGGCGTTTCCTCGAGGACCACGCCGCGCGCCGTCAGTGCCGCCTGCAGACGCAGTTCGAGCGGCGTCAGGCGGTCGAAGCCGGCAAAACCGACGGCCGCCGGCAAGGCGAAATGGCCAGCCTCGATGAGCGCCACCACCTGCAACTGGATACCGGCCAGGTCGAGCCAGCCGCCGGCCTGGCAGCGTTTGAGAAATTCCGCCTGCCAGCCGGCGAACAGGCGCGCTTCGTCAGAGGCCTGACCGGCCGCCGGGTTGATGCTCCAGATCCGGGACAGGGCCTGCGCCTCGGCGGCCGAGGCGGCCATGCCCTGGATATCGAAGAGCGGCGCACTGGCCGTATCCAGCCCGTCGGCAATGACCCGCTCCCAGAGCAGGCGTTCGGCAAAGGGATCGAGCGCCGCCGGCAGCTCGGCGATGCCGCAGAGCAGCGCCTCGTCGGCCAGCCCGGCCAGCCACTGGCCAACGGTCAGGGCCGGCGTGGTCCGCCAGACGCGTTGGCCGGCCGGCCGCTCGCCACGCCGGATCTGGGCAAGGCGGGTGGTGGCGCAGAGCAGCAGGCGATCAGCCACGCAGTCGCCGGAAAATCAGTTGAGACCGGCTGGCTGGGCAGGCCGGGCCGGTTTGGCCGGGGCAGCCGGTGCTGCAGGCTTAGCCGGCCCCGCCGGCGTGGCGGGTTTGAC
>JBAQDI010000062.1:0-5340 GCA_049294655.1 Azonexus sp. | reverse complement strand
CGACGATCCGGATCTACGACGGCAGCAACCTGCTCGGCAGCACGCAGGTGGACAGCCAGGGGACCTGGCGTTTCACGCCGGGCACCGGCCTGGGCGAAGGCCTGCACGCCTTCACGGCAGTCTCGGTCGACAAGGCCGGCAACGCCAGCGCACCGAGCAATACCTATGGGCTCGAACTCGACTTCACGGCGCCGATCATTGCTGACCAATCCTTCAGCTATGCCGAAAACCGGGCGCCGGGAGCCGTTGTGGCGAGCGTGCTGGCCACCGATGGCGAGGGGGTGACGGCTTATCAGTTCAAGTGGGCTGACCACAGTTTTCATACGACTTCCGAAGACGGCTTTTTTGCCATCGATGCGCAGGGGCAGATTTCCCTGACCTCAGCGGGCGTACTCTCGCGGGCCAATGATTACGAAACATCCGCCAATCTCTGGAACTACTCGGTGGTGGCGCTTGATGCGGCAGGAAATTACAACTTGGCAAGGGTGTCGCTGAACGAAACGAATCTCAACGACACCGCACCTGCCGTTGGTTCTGCCATGGCCGTCAATGTTTCAGAGGAAGGATTGGCCGGCGGGCTGGCTGACCTCAGCGGTACGCCGGATAGCACAGACTTGCTGGTGGCTACCGGTACGGTGCCGGTGGCCGATGCTGACGGCAATGCCGTGCAGCTGACGTTGAGCGCTCCGGTTGCCGCGCTGACTTCGCAGGGTGTGGCGGTGACCTGGTCGGGTGATGGTACGGCGCATCTGGTCGGTTATGCCGGGCCCTCAGGGACGGTGCCGGTCATCGATGTCAGCATCGACAATGCCGGTCATTACAAGGTGACTCTGCTCGGGGCTGTCGATCAGGCGCTTGGCAACGGCGAAAACATTCTGGCAGTGAATTTCGGCGTCAATGCGACAGATGGCACCTGGACAACGAGCAATCCCGCCGCGATCACGGTCAATATCGAGGATGACTCACCCCGGGCGGATGCGCTTTCGACCATCGTGGTTGGTACGACAACGGTCAATAGCAATTTGATGTTCGTTCTCGATCTTTCCGGATCAATGGGGAGCGGCAGTGGCATGGACGGTCTGGATCGATTGCAGGCCACGGTGGCTGCCATGCGGGAAGTCCTCGAGCAGTACGGCAGTATTGGTGACGTCATGGTCAATATATCGACCTTCGGGACCACTGCCAGCAGCGGGAACTGGATGTCGGTGGCGCAGGCTGAGGCCTTCCTTGATAGCGTTTCGGACAATGCCGGGACGACGAATTACGACGCGGCACTGGCTGCCGCAATGTCCGCATTCTCCAGTGCCGGCAAGTTGAGCGGGTCGAATGTCCAGAATGTGCTGTATTTCCTTTCGGACGGGGCGCCGAATACCGGCGACGGAAACGCAAACCTGCTCCTCAATACCTCTGGCGGCAGCGACGACGGAATTCAGTCGGCCGAGCAGAGCTTGTGGACCAGTTTCCTCGTGGCCAACGATATCAATGCCTTTGCGGTTGGCCTGGGGACGGGCGTTACCGTAGGAACCATGAGCCCGGTTGCCTACGACGGGATCAACAACCAGGATCGTGATGCGATTTCGGTCACTGACCTGAGTACCCTGAGTGCGACGCTGACTTCGCTGGTCCAGAGCACGGTCAGCGGTTCGCTCGTGGCGAGTGGCGGCTTTGGTGCAGACGGTGGTTATCTCGGCGCCATCAGCTATGGCAGCAATATCTTCAGTTTCGATGGTGTTGGCAGCCTGACCAGAAGTGGCTCGGGCAGCACGGCTTACAGTTTCGACGGTGCGACCCATGAGCTGACCGTGCAGGCCGCCGGCGGTACCTTCATCGTCGATATGGACAGCGGCGCCTACAAGTTTTCCACTGCGATCGGAACGACGGTAACCGAGGAAAGTTTCGCTTACACGATGATCGACCATGATGGTGATGCCGCCTCGGCGCAGTTCGTCATCGACTTCGCCACCGTTGGCCGGGCGCCGATCGCGCGCGATGACCATGTGCTGGTGGCCAGCGGCAATGCCTCGGGCAATTCGGTTGCCGTGGAAGATACCTGGCTGCTTTGGAACGACTCCGCAGCCTCCGGGAACGAGCTTTCGATCAGTGCGGTCAACGCGGCGATATCGCATGCTTCAGGAATTGTCCTTGATGCCGTCAGCAACGGGGCGGGCGCCTTCTCGTATACGGCTGCGGATGGCCAGCAAAGCGATGGCGCCGCGGTCGATGTCCTTACCCGGAACAGTACTTACCTCAGCGCCAGCGGTGGGGACGACATCATCGTCGGGGACTCGGATGGCGAGACCCTGGTGGCAAGGTATGGCAACGACGTCCTGGTCGGGAATGGCGGCAACGACAATCTTTACGCTGGCGATGGCGTCGATTGGCTGCTCGGTGGGAGCGGCAACGACTATCTCGACGGGGAAGCCGGTAACGACCTGTTGTCGGGCGGCGAGGGCAACGACTATTTGTCGGGGGCTGCCGGGGCCGACCTGTTTGTCTGGAAATATGCCGATCGGGGAAGCGCCGGCACGCCGGCCACCGATACCGTGTCCGATTTTTCGCCGAACACGGTCGGTGAAGGGCTTGATCTGCGCGATCTGCTGCAGGGCGAGGACCACGCGATCGGGATCGGCAATCTCGCCAACTATCTGGATATCACGACGAGTGGTTCGAGCACGGTCATTCGTGTCAGTTCCGATGGCGATTTTGCCGGCGGCAATTACCGGGCGGATGCCGAGGATCAGCGCATCACGCTATCGGGTGTGAATCTGTATTCAAGCTATGGCGTCAGCGCCGGCGACGATGCGAACCTGATCCTGAAGCTGCTCGATAGTGCCAGGCTGAGAGTCGACTAATCCCAGCCGGCTGATCCGTCAGGGCGCAGTGAGCAAGGGAAACTTGCCAGCTGCGCCCTTTTTGTTCCAGGTGGTTGGCCCGGTCGGCCGACTGAACTGCTTTGACCAGTTTCCGGATTTGCCATTTGTGCAATGACCGGGATTCAAGCGCTCTCCCGTGACTCAAGCTAAAATCAGCCTTTTGGCATAAGTCACGAGAGCGGATTCCATGGATACGACATACGCGTTGCCGGTCAGCCGTCAGCTTTTTTCGCCGGCGTTGCTCGAGCGCCTGGGTGACAGCGCGACAGATGAGGCGGGGCTGGTCGCCGACCAACTGCTCCGCCTGACTGAAGCCGACGGCCAGGCGCGCAACGAAGTCCAGGAGGCCTTGCGCACTTTCGGCGAAAAACTGCAATTCAAGGCGGCCCGCCAGAGCGACATGCTCAAGCAGCCGCTGCGCCAGTTGTCGGAGCGGGCCGGCCAGGGCGCCGGCGTTGCCGATACGCTGGTCGACCTGAAAATGCAGGTCGAGGCGCTCGATCCGGCCGGTGTCGATTTCGCGCCCGGCTGGCTGGCCCGTCTGGCCGGCCATCTGCCCTTTATCGGGACGCCGGTGAAACGTTATTTCTCGCGTTACGAATCGGCTTCCTCGACCCTGTCGGCAATCGTCAAGTCGCTGGAAAAGGGGCGCGAAGAGCTGAAACGCGACAACATCACGCTGCGCGCCGATCAGGACGAACTGCAGGCCCTGGTTGGCGAGCTGGGCGAATCGCTGGCCTATGCGCAGGCCATCGATGGCCGCCTGAGCCAGCGCCTGGCCGAGGAAATTCCGGCCGATGCGCCGCTTGCCGCCTTTGTCCGCGACGAATTGCTGTTTTCCCTGCGCCAGCGCATCCAGGATCTCCAACAGCAACTCCTGGTTTCGCAGCAGGGCGTGCTGACCAGCGCGCTGATCGTGCGCAACAACGAGGAACTGATCCGCGGCGTCAATCGCGCCCTGACTGTCACGGTCAATGCGCTCAGCGTTGCGGTCACGCTGGCCCTGGCCCTGGCCAACCAGCGCATCGTGCTCGACAAGATCGAGGCGGTCAATCGCAGCACCGAGAAAATCATTGCCGACAGCGCGCGCAAGCTGCGCGAACAGGGTGCCACCATCCATCGCCAGGCGGCCTCGGCCCAGCTCGATGTCGAGGTCTTGCGCCAGGCCTTTGTCGATATCCGGGCGGCGCTCGACGATATCGCCGGCTTCCGGCGCACCGCGCTGCCCGAAATGTCGCGCAGTATCGCTACCCTTGATCAACTGACCGTCGAGGCGGCGGCGCTGGTCCAGCGCCTGCCGGCCGCCGCCAGCCCGGTCTGAGCCGGTGAGTCTGGAAACCGGCGCCGACGGCATTGCCGGGCTGATCCGCTATTTTCGCGACTGTCTGCTGGGCGACGGCGGCGAGCGCGAACTCGAGGACTTCCTGGCGACCGGCGAAAAGGAGCACTGGCTGGCGCCGCTGGCCAACACGCCGGACGGCCTGCCGGATGAGATCGTTCTGCCCGCTGCCGTCGGTCGCCGTCTCGCCGGCCTGATCCAGATCCAGCGCCAGGAGCGGCAACTGCTGTTCGGGGCGCGCATCGTCTGTGCCCCGGCAAGCGAAGGTGAGAAGGGCCGGATCCGGGCACCGCTCTTCCTCGCCGAAGCCCGCCTCGAGGAGCGCGACGGTGTCTTCCATGCCTTTCCGGATAGGGAAACCCTGCGCCTGAATCCGGTGGCCCTGGCCGCCCTCGGCCTGCCGCGCGACTGGCTGGCCGGCTTCGATCCGGCCGATTCCCGCCTCCTCGAGGTCGAGGAGCGTCTGGCCGGTTTGCCGCGATTGCCGCCTTTCGTTTCGGTCGAGGCTTTTCCCGTGCTGCGCGGCAATGCCGTCCGCCTGGCCGATACTGCCGTGCTCTGGCTCAGCGAGCGCAGCCGGACGGCCGCGACGACGGCTTTCGAACTCGATGCAATCGCCGCTGGCGCCGACTTTTCGCCCTGTCTGCAGCAGATGCTGGGCGGTGCCGTGCGCTTGGCCGGGGGGCCTGCGCCGGTGCCGGAATCCCTGCCCAGCCGGCTCAGCGCCGCCCAGGAAAAGGCGCTGACCAATGCCGCCAGCCAGACGCTGAGCGTCATCCACGGCGCGCCGGGCACCGGCAAGACTTACACCATCGCCGGTATCGTCGCCGATCGCGTGATGCGCGGCGAAAAGGTGCTGGTCGTCTGCGGCAACGAACACGCCGCCGACGTCGTCCATGACAAGCTGGCCGCCGCCTTTGCCGAAGCGGCGCAACAGGTGGTTCGGGCCGGGGCCGGTGGTTACCGGCAGCGCCTGCTGCAACAGCTCGACGGCCTGCTGGCAAGCGGCGCCCAGGGGCCGGACGAATCGCCGAGAAAGGCCAAACGGGCGCTGCGCGGCGCCGTTCGCCGACAACGCCGGACGGCCGCCCGCTTTCGGGCTGGCCTGTTGCAGGCGGAGTCGCAGGG
>JBAQDI010000061.1:0-13863 GCA_049294655.1 Azonexus sp. | reverse complement strand
CCTCGAATTCGCCGAGCATGCCGAGCGAGAAGGCGCTGGTCGAGGCGATGTCCTGGTGGCAGGACAGCGAGCGGGCCAGGCGCTGCATTTCCTGCAGGCCCATTTCGGCGAGCTGGATCAGGCCGAGGTGCGGCGGGCATTCGGGGTCGAATTCGGCGACCGGACGGCGGGCGGCGAAGCGCGCGTCAGTCGGCTGCAGGGCGGTGGGCAATTCGATGACGGCGGCAGGCGTGCGCGGCAGCAGGTAGAGGCCGCTGGGCAAACCGTCGACGCGTAGGACGAAGAGCAGCAGGTGGATGCGTGGCGGAGTTGTCTGCGCCAGCCAAGGCAGTTGCGGGCGGGGCAGAACGGCGTCGAGCATGCGGTAGAAGGCGGGTTTCAACAGCGCATAGTGCGGATCGAAACGCTGGCCACTGCGGCGCTGGCGGATGATCTGGGCGGCGCCGGACGTCGTCGGATGCGGGACAAGTGGTGGCAACGGTGCGAAATCGATGGCCGCAGGCGCGCTGAACGCCTCGCGGCTGGCCGCGGCGACCTGATCGATGGCCGGCCAGCGGTAGCCCGGTGACGGGTCGATGCGGGTCGGTTTGCCTTGCCAGTCGGCGGTATCAAGCCAGGCGGCCAGAGCTTCGGCCGACGGCGGCGTGCCCAAACCGGGCGCGCGGACGGCGAGCAGGATTTCCGGCTCTTCCGTTTCCGTGAAAGCGTAGCGCGAGGGCGGAAAATCGTCCGGCCGATCCAGCCCGAGGCAATGCTTCAGCGCTTCCGCCGTGGCACCAAGCGGCACGACTTCCCAGCCAAGCAGCGCGGCGGCGTAGGCCAGGGCGCCGACGGCGTGACCGATGTCGAGCTGGCAATAGCGAAAGGCGCGTTCGCCGTATTTCCAGGCTTCGCGCCACATCACGCTGCTCAGGCCGATGGCCAGCCAGGGGGCGGCATTGTCGGGCGCCAACAGGGCGCGCCCTTCAAGAAAGTGATTTTCCGGATCGTAATGCTGCAGGCCGCTGCCGACGCCCGGCAGGTCATGGCTCAGGACATAGGCCTCGACCGGGTGCAGGTTGCCCGATGAAGGATTGCAGCGCAGCGCCCAGCGGCTCGGGCCCCAGGTTTTCCAGGCGGAGAGACCGAAGGACAGCTCAAGCAGGGCGCCGAGGCTGTTCAGGTCGGGCCTGGCCGGGAAGGCGGGCATTTCGCCGAGGGCGGCGTAGGGGCGTTCGAATTGCCCGGCGCTCAGCGGCAGTTCAAGAAGCGGGGCGCCGACGTAATGGCGAAAAGGCGCCGGTTGGGCATCCCAGTCGAGCTGGCCTGGGCCTTCGGCATAGGCTTCGAAGCGATGCTTGGTGCGGGCGTGGTAAGCCCGCACGACTTCTTGTGAGGTATCCGACACGATCAGCTGTTTTTCTCGATGGTCAATTTGTGCATGGCTCGAATTTGACATTGAATCAGCGGCTTGCCGGGGTTTTGTCGGCTGGCATCATCTCTGCAAGGGAGTCCGGGAGCGCATTCAAATACTTCGGAACCCCGGCATGTCAGAACGCAGGCAAGGATCGCAAAAAGCCGCGCCGACCGCCTTTCAGACCGTGACTTTTTCGATCTGTTCCGGCGCCAGGCCGGCCTGGGTGATCAGGCTGCCTTCGCTGGTGTTCCACCAGACGACGACCCAGGCGGTGCCGTCCGGGTCGATGCGTTCGACCTCGCAACTCGAGCCGATCATGTTCATGAACATGTCGAGGTCGTCTTCATCGAGGTCGGGGTCGGGGGTGATGTCGAGAATGCGGATCTTGTCGCCGGGAGCAACGCTCAGGCCCTTGCAGTCGGTGGTGGTGGCGCTCATGACGGACTCCGTGTGATGTCTTGGGTGGGCTTGGCCTGTCGCAAAGTCGACAGGGCCGGCCGGGTTTTCAGGAAGTGTGCAACAGACGTGCCAAGGGTGCCGGATTTCAGTATTCAACAGAGAGGACAACAAACATGAACAAGATAGGGATGTTTTTCGGCACGGAAACCGGGACGACCCGGCTGATTGCCAAAAAGATGCAGAAAAAGCTGGGCGACGAAATTTGCGACAAGCCGCTCAACGTCAATCGTATCGAGCCGGCCGCCATGCTCGAATACGACGCGCTGATTCTCGGTACGCCGAGCTACGGCGTCGGCGAGATTCCCGGCAACGGGGTCTCCGGCTGCTTCGAGCCGAACTGGGCCGAATTTTTCGCGAAAATGCCGGCCGCTCCGGATTTTTCCGGCAAGCGCATCGCCTTCTTCGCCCTCGGCGCCCAGGAGCGCTATGCCGACCGCTTCTGCAGTTCGCTGTTGCCACTGGTCGAGAAATTCAGGAGCTGGGGCGCCGAAGTCATCGGCGACTGGCCGAACGCGGGCTATACCTTTGAACAGTCGGCCGCCCTCGTCGATGGCCGTTTCCTCGGCCTGATCATCGACCAGCGGACGCAGGGCATGTTTACCGACGAGCGCATCGACACCTGGTTGGCCCAGGTCGTGCCCGTGCTCAGGGAAAAACTCGCCTAACGCAGTCGCTCGGCAAAGCGCACCGACAATTCGCCGATAAAGCCTTCGACGGCCGCCGTATATTCGGGGTCTTCGCCGAGTTGGGCGTTGATTTCGCCGTGCGTCTTGTCGAGCCGCAGCAGTTTTGCATTCGTGCCTAGGCTGCGCGCCTTGTCGACAAAGGATTCCGCCTGCGGGCAGGCGTCGGCGCGGCGGCTCGAGCAGACGGCGAGGATGGGGGCGCTCGCTTGCCGAAGCTGCTGGAAGGGCGAAGCGGCCGTCCACTCGGCCGGGTCGCTGCCGAAGGCCCGGTCGTAAAGCCGGAAATGCCGGGCGTTCATGATTGCCGGAACATCCAGGGCGCCGCTGTCGAGCAGGACGAAGCCCCGCGGGCGAGCGGCGCCTGCCTCGGCCAGCAGTTCCGGCCGGGCGGCGAGCAGGGCGATCAGGTGAGCGCCGGCCGAATGGCCCATGAGCACGATGTTGTTGCGGTCGATGGCGTATTTGTCGGCATTTTTCTGCACTTCGGCCAGGGCGCGCGCCACGTCCCGCGTCTGCTCGAGCGGCGGGGCGACCGGCTGCATGCGGTAATTGACACTGATGAAGGCGATGCCGCGCGGCAGCCAGCGCCCGGTCTTGTGCTCGACGACGCGGGCCATGTCCTTGTCGCCGAAAGCCCAGCCACCGCCATGCACCATCAGGATGAGCGGTGCCGCCCTGGCCTGGTCTGGCGCATGCAGGTCAAAACGCTGTTCCGGGGCCGGGCCGTAGGCGACGTCGGCCAGTGTCGGGGCGGCCTGGGTCGAGGTCATGGTGCAGACTAGCAGGAGTGCAGGAAGGCAGGGGCGCATGTTTGCTGAGGTCAAATGACGTAGAACAGGATGGCGATGAAGTGCATCAGGCTGCCGGCGATCACGAACAGGTGCCAGATGCCGTGCCAGTGGCGAAAACGCTCGTCGAAGGCGAAGAAGATGATGCCCACGGTGTAGAAGACGCCACCGGCCGCCAGCCAGATGAAACCGGCCAGCCCGAGGTTGGCGAGCAGTGGTTTGATGGCGACGATGACGATCCAGCCCATGACGGCGTAGATGACCAGCGACATGATGCGGGCTTCCGAACGCGGCTTGATTTCCTGCAGCATGCCGACCACGGCCAGTGTCCAGATGACCCCGAACAGCGACCAGCCCCACGGACCGCGCAGGCTGATCAGACAGAAGGGGGTGTAACTGCCGGCGATCAGCAGGTAAATCGATAGGTGGTCGAGTTTGCGCAGGATGTTTTTCACCCGGCCGCGCACGCTGTGATAGACGGTGGAAATGCTGTACAGCACGACCAGTGTCGTGCCGTAGATCGAGGCGCTGACCACCTTCCAGGCATCGCCGCTGGCCGCCGCCAGGACGACCAGCCAGATCGCGCCGGTCGCGGCGAGCAGGGCGCCGATCAGGTGGGTCCAGGCGTTGAAACGTTCTCCGTAGTACATGCTTCCTTCCCTTCGGCAGCGGGCGAGTGGAGCAATTGCCGCTCGATCCTAAGCCCCGGTCATGCTAACGGGTTTCGCCAAGGCGGAACGTGAGTCCTTCGTATCCGAATGTAAGCGCTTGTGTCGCAGTGAGTGCTCAGAACAGGCGCGACAGTTGAGTTGCCAGTTCGCGCTCGTTGACGAAAGTCAGGTCGTACATGGCGCTCAAGCCCTTGGCATGCTCGTCGCTGAGGCCGGTGACGCACATGAAGAACTGCTTGCCGGTCAGCCCGAGCCGCTTTCGCAGCCCGAGGTATTTGTCGATGTTCTGGCGGAATTCACCGGTCTTGCATTCGATGCAGACGGGAAGGTTGCCGTCGATCAGCAGGAAAACGTCGAGTTCGTGGCTGTCACCATTCTGTAGCGCGATGCTCAGGTTGCGCGCGCAGGAAAAGCGCTTGCCGCGTTCCTTGGCGTAATTCAGGCTTTGCATCAGGGCGTACCATTCGAGCCACTCACCATTGAAAAAGTCGCGGATGGTCGGCGCGGTCTGCAGAATCAGCCGGACATTGTTTTCCTGCCGGTTGTGGAAGCACTTGGCGACAAAGGAAAAGTCATAGAGTTGCTGGCAGAAACTGCTGATCGCTGCCGCATCCTCGGGCGTCTTTTTGTCGAGGTGGATGGTCGTGCTCGAATATTCCTTCTGTTGCGCCCAGCGGATACGCTCCAGCACCTCCTTGAGGACCGGCAGATTGCCGCCGATCGCCAATGCCACCTCATCGAAAAAGCCGCTGGTATCGACGCCGCGCAGATTGGCCTGGACCTTGATCTGCTTGCGACTGAACCAGTCGTAGATCGGGCCGTGCTGGACTTCGGAGGCCAGCAGGTCGGTATTCGACAGATCAATTTCGTCGACTGTCGTGGCTGGCGGCTGGGCCGGCGTGTCGGGCGTCTTGAGGCGGGCTATTTCGCGTTGTCCTTCGAAATAGCGGTCAAGCAACTTGCCGATGAAAAACAGCGTGCCATAGACCGGCCCCGGATGGCCGCATTTTGGGCAGGAAATGGTTTCGCCGAGTTGGCCCTCGGGGGATTCCTGAAGCAGGGTGCATTTGTTGCAGCGAAAAATTGCCATGGCGCAGGTAAGTAATAATGACTGTTGATTGATGCCGGAAGTATAACCGGAGAGCTTTGGCCGGTATCCGCTCCCGTTCGGCCGATAGTTCGTGGCTTAAGCCCGCGATTTGCTGCAAAATTCGCCGCTTAACTTTTGCAGGAAAAGGATGGCGCCCAAATGCGGCGCGATCTGGAAGATGGCACAGAACAACGAACAGAAACGACCCCGGCCGGAGAACAACGAGCGTCTGCTTTGCCTGAGCGCCGATTACGGCCGCCTGCGCGGCATGCAGCGCAACATGCTGCGTTCGAGCGGCGAGAAACGCGACAAGCTGCAGGCCGATTTCGCGGCCCTGCTCGAGAAGTCGCGGGCCGGGCTGGAAAAGCGCCGGGCCAGCCTGCCCAAACCGGAATTCCAGGCCGATCTGCCGGTCAATGAGCGGCGCGAGGAAATCGCGGCGCTGATCAAGAAATACCAGGTGGTCATCGTCTGCGGTGAAACCGGTTCGGGCAAAACCACGCAGTTGCCGAAAATCTGTCTCGAACTCGGCCGCGGCGGCGCCGGGCTGATCGGCCACACGCAGCCGCGTCGGCTGGCGGCGCGCTCGGTGGCGACACGGCTGGCGCAGGAACTGAAGACGCAGGTCGGGACCGGCGTCGGCGTGAAAATCCGCTTCCAGGACAAGTCGACCGCCGACAGCTGGGTCAAGCTGATGACCGACGGTATCCTGCTCGCCGAGTCGCAGTCTGATCCGTATCTAAGTGCCTACGACACGATCATCATCGACGAGGCGCACGAGCGCAGCCTGAACATCGACTTCCTGCTCGGCTACCTCAAGCAGTTGCTGCCCAAACGGCCGGACCTCAAGGTCATCATCACCTCGGCGACCATCGATGCCGAGCGTTTCTCGCAGCATTTCAGCGGCGCTCCCGTGATCGAGGTGTCGGGCCGGCTTTACCCGGTCGATGTGCGTTATCGGCCGGTTTCTGATATCGAAAAAAAGGACGACGAGCGCGATCTCTACGATGCCATCGTCGATGCCGCCGACGAGCTGTCGCGCCTGGGTTCCGGCGACATCCTGGTCTTCCTGCCCGGCGAGCGCGAAATCCGCGAGGCGGCCGAGGCCCTGCGCAAGCACGCGCTGGCGCGGCCTGGCCTGTCGACGGCGCATGCGCCGGAAATCCTGCCACTCTTCTCGCGCCTGTCGGCCGGCGAGCAGGACCGCATTTTCAAGCCTTCCGGCAGCCAGCGGCGCATTGTGCTGGCGACCAATGTCGCCGAAACCTCGCTCACCGTGCCGGGCATCCGTTACGTCATCGACACCGGCCTGGCGCGCGTCAAGCGCTATTCCTACCGCAACAAGGTCGAGCAGCTGCAGATCGAGAAGATTTCGCAGGCGGCGGCCCGGCAGCGCGCCGGGCGCTGCGGTCGGGTAGCCGCGGGCGTCTGCATCCGTTTGTACGACGAGTTGGATTTCAACGCCCGGCCGCCGTTCACCGATCCGGAAATCCTGCGTTCCTCGCTGGCCGGCGTCATCCTGCGCATGAAGTCGCTGAAGCTGACCGATGTCGAGAGTTTCCCCTTCCTCGAACCGCCGCCAGCCAAGGCGATTGCCGACGGTTACGCGCTGTTGCAGGAACTCGGCGGGCTCGACGAGGAAAATCGTTTAACGAAGGTCGGCGATGCGCTGGCCCGGCTACCGCTCGATCCGCGCATCGGCCGCATGCTGGTCGCGGCGCGCGATCTCGGTTGTCTGAAGGAAGTCATGGTCATCGCCGCCGGCCTGGCCACGCAGGACCCGCGCGAACGGCCGCAGGAGCGTCAACAGGCGGCGGACGAGAAGCACAAGCTGTTTGCCGATGAGAAATCGGAATTCCTCAGTTGGTGGAAGTTGTGGAACTGGTTCCAGAACGCCGTCGAGCACAAGAAATCGAACAAATCACTGGTCGACACCTGCCACAGTCACTTTCTTTCGTATTTACGCCTGCGCGAATGGCGCGAGGTGCACAGCCAGCTGCATTCGATGATCGGTGAGCTGGCGGCCAAGGACGGCGGCTGGAAGGAAAGCGAGATTCCCGGCACTTACGAGGCCATCCACCAGGCGCTGCTCTCCGGCCTGCTCGGGAACATCGGCTGCAAGGCCGACGAATCCGGCTATTACCTCGGCGCACGCGGCATCCGTTACCTGATCCACCCGTCGTCACCGCTGCAAAAGAAGGCCGGCAAATGGATCATGGCGGCCGAGATCACCGAGACGACACGCCTCTTCGGGCGCTGTGTGGCCCGCATCGAGGATGGCTGGATCGAGAAAGTGGGCGCTCACCTCATCAAGCGCCAGTATTTCGACGCGCACTGGGAAAAGCGTTCGATGCAGGTTGCCGGCTGGGAGCGCACGACGCTCTACGGCATCGTCATCAATCCCAAGCGACGTATCCATTACGGGCCGCTGGCGCCGGCCGAGGCGCGCGAAATCTTCATCCGCCAGGGCCTGGTCGGCGAGGAAATCGACGAAGCCTTCGCCAAGCGCTGGCCCTTCTACCAGCACAACCAGAAGCAGATCCGCGACATCGAGCATCTCGAACACAAGCAGCGCCGCCAGGACGTGCTGGTTGACGACGAACTGATCTTCGCCTTCTACGACTCGCTGATTCCCGAAGGCATCCATAACGGCGCCACCTTCGACCATTGGCGCAAGGATGCCGAGCGCGACAACCCGAAGCTGCTTTACCTGTCGAAAGACGACCTGATGCGCCACTCGGCGGCGGGCGTGACGACCGAGGCCTTTCCGCACCATCTCAAGCTGGGTGGTGTCGAGTACGCGCTCAATTACCACTTCGAGCCCGGTTCGCCGCGCGACGGCGTAACGCTGACCCTGCCGCTCGCCCAGTTGAACCAGATTCCGGCCGGTCGCATGGAATGGCTGGTGCCCGGTCTGCTCAAGGAAAAGCTGGTGCAGTTGATCAAGACGTTGCCGCAACGCATCCGCGCCAAGCTCGTGCCAGTACCCGAGTTCGTCGAGGAATTCATCGCGGCGACGGCCGGCAACGACCGCAAAATGGCCCAGGGCCTGATCGCGCCACTGATCGACTACATCCTTGAAGCGCGTGGGCTGAACGCCCGCGGCTGGGCGGTAACGCCGGACGCCTTCCGGCCCGATGCGCTGCCCGCGCATTTCTCGATGAACTACAGGCTGATCGACGAACACGGTCGTCAGCTCGACATGAACCGCAGCCTGGTGCAATTGCGCGCCGACTGGGGGCGCGAAGCCAAGCAGGAATTCGCCGAACTGCACGAGACGCCGTCCGAGTTCACCAAGCTCACCGACTGGACTTTCGGTGAATTGCCGGAACTCATGGAAGTACCGGTCGCCGGGCAGACCGTGCTCGGCTATCCGGGGCTCAGCGACGACGGCGAAACGGTCAGTCTCAAGGTTTTCGATTCGCCCGAGGAAGCCGCCGAAGCGCATCGCGTCGGTCTGCTGCGTCTGTTCATGCTGCAGTTCAAGGAGCAGGTGAAATACTTCGACAAGAATGTGCCCGGCCTGACCCAGATGGCCATGCAATACATGGCGCTGGGTAGCAGTGACGACCTGAAGAACCAGATCGTCGCCCTGACCTTCGAGCGCGCCTGCCTGACCGAGCCGCTGCCGACGACGCCGAATGCCTTCAAGAGCCGCTGCGGCGACAGCAAGGCGCGGCTCGGTCTGGTCATGCAGGAAGTCTGTCGCTTGGTCGGTACGGTACTCACCGAATGGCAGGCGGTCGTCAAGAAACTGCCAGCCTTCAAGGCGCACGCTGCGGCAACGCAGGATATCGAGGCGCAATTGAAGCGGCTGATGGGCAAGAACTTTGTGCTTGAGACGCCCTTCGAGCGCCTTTCCCATTACCCGCGCTATCTCAAAGGCATCCAGGTCCGCCTCGACAAGCTGAAATCCAATCCGGCGCGTGATACCCAGCTGATGGCCGATTACGCGCCGCTATGGACCAACTACGAACGCCGGGCCATCCAGCTCGCCAAGCAGGGCACGTTCGATCCGCAGATCGAGCAGTTCCGCTGGCTGCTCGAGGAGTTACGCATCAGCTTGTTCGCGCAGGAACTCAAGACGCCGGTGCCGATGTCGGTCAAGCGTCTGGAAAAACAGTGGCAGTCCCTGCGCTGAGCGCCTCCGCGCGCAATCAACCGCCGCCGTCGCGCGGCTTGGCCAGGCCGACGGCCTTGATGTAGCTGGCGCTCTGACGGGCCGCCAGGTAGCGGTCCACTTGCGCCAGCAATTTGTCCGGGTTGGCCAGGCCGTAATGGCGTGACCACTGGCCGGTTCGGCCATCGCCAATCATCACGATGACCGGGTGGTTTTCGAAATTGGCGGTATAGGCGCCGAAGCCGGTCAGTGCCTCGGTGACGCTGGCCGGGCTGCCGGTCAGCCAGAACCAGCCGGGCCGGGCATCGAACTGCGCGGCATAGCTCTTGAGCCGGCTGGGCGTGTCGCGGGCCGGATCGACGCTCAGGGAAACCAGCCGGACGTCCTTGTCGAGCCGCTCGCCGAGCTTTTTCTGCAAGTCGGCCATGACGCCCGTGACGACCGGGCAGACGGTCGTGCAACTGGTGTAGACGAAAGTCACCACGGCAATGTGATCGCCGATCAGTTCATTCTTCAGGCGCCAGCTGCGCCCATCCTGATCATTGAGTGGCTGGTTGGAGAGGTCGACCGAAACGCTTTCCGGAAGCTGGCTGGCGGCTTGTGCCGGGTGTGCCGAATGATCATGGGGGGCGGCGTGCCCGGCGTGCTGGTGCTCCGTCATGTCGTGGCCGTGCGCCAGGGGCAAGGCAGCGAGGGTGGCAATCTCGACAATCAGGGCGGCGTTGATCCAGGTGCTTCGTTTCATTTGGCAACTCCTTGCAGGGCGGACAATGGCAGTCACCTGCCTCTATCGCAGCAAACATGCCAGGCGATGGCCGGCCGGCTGTATCTCGCCAGATCGCTGCCGGTGAAGGCTTTCAAGGCGATTGGCGGTCGGCCGGCGGCAGCGCTTCGCCCTGTTGCGCGGCATTATCCCCACCATTGTTGGGGATTTCCCCCGGCGCGGCGGGTCGGGTCTTGGTCGGCAACGAGTCCCACCGTACGGACTTGGTCATTCCCGGCGGATAGTGTTCTCCTGACATCTGTTGATCACCCGTAAAAGTGTTGGGGGTGGACGACAGCTACCGGCCGTCGCCGAAAGCCGGATGATCGACCCCGAGCAAGTGGCGATCGGCTGCATCGAAGATTCAGGTCGGGGCAGTAAATATTTTTGTTGGCCGGAATATTCGGCCGGCGCCAAGCGTTTGTTATGAGTGGATGGGCAATGCCGGAAGCGCCGGGTAGCGAATCTGAACGGGGTTTCGATTTTGCGTGTTGAACAGGCTGACACTGGCCATCGAAACTGCCGTCATGCAGGAAGGAGTTTGCAATGTTGTGTCCCTCAAGAATCCTGATTGTCGAAGACGAAGAAATCCTGGCCGATAACCTGAAAACCTTTCTCGGCCGGCGGACGCCGGATGTCCGCATTGCTGCCGATGCCGAAGCCGCCATCCAGATGGCCAAGTCCTTTGCGCCCGATCTGGTGATCCTCGACTATGCGCTGCCCGGCGTCGATGGCCTGCGGGCCTACCACGAGATCGTCGGCTCCGGCCCGGAGCAGGCGAATTGCGTGATGATTTCCGGTCATCTGAGCGACAGGGTGGTGGAAAATGCCCACCGCCAGGGCATCAACCAGATGCTGTGCAAGCCCTTCAGCTTTGCCGAGTTGCAGCAGGCAATCGACCGCAGCTATTGATTCGAAACGCGGCGACTGCCGTTCTCCTGGCGAGAGCGGTCAGGCCAGGGGGGAGCCGGCGGCTCCCCGAAAAAACCTTGAACATCACGATGGGCTGGCGCCTTTTCGCAGGGCAGATCAGGTGAGCTGATCTGCCCTTTTCCGGCTTACTTCAAGCGGATCGTCGCGTTGTTGGAAACCCCGCCGAGGGCCGATTCGACCCGAATTGCGGTGCAGTTGGTGGTGCGCGGGTCAAGAGGGCCGGTGGCGTTGAGGATGTCGAAGCTGAAAGTATTGCCGACCGAGGTCGTGGTCCCGATCAATCGGCCATTTGCGTTGCAGGGCTGGCCGCCGACCAGACCGCTGAGCTTCAGGCTGATGCTGTGGGCCGTGGCGATGCTGGTCGTGCCACCGACCTTCCAGCGGTTCTTGCTGGTCACGTACTCGACCGGGGCGGCGCTCAGGGTTTCCGGCGAACTCAGGGTGACCGTGACCTGGGTCAGCGGCGTGGCGATGATGCCGTCGCTGGCCCGATAGTTGAAGCGATAGGTGCCCGTGGTGTTGCCGTTGAAGGTCACCGAGCCATTGGCATTGGCCGTTGCCGAGGCGATGCTGCCAACCGGACCGACCGGGGCGCTGAGGCTGCCGGGGACGATGCCCAGGGGATCGCCATCGACGTCAATATCGTTGGCCAGCACATTGATGGTCAGCGGGGTATTGATCGCGCCGCCGGCCGTGTCGGGATTGGCGACCGGTGCATCGTTGATGGGTGTGATATTCACGGCGACGGTAGCGATGTTCGAGGTCACGCCGCCGACGGTGGCGGTATAAGTAAAGCTGTCGCTGCCGTTGGCGTTGGCATTCGGCGTGTAGGTCATTGTGCCGTTGGCATTGTTGGCCACCGCCGTGCCTTTCGAGCCATTGACGATGATCGTCAGGCTGGGCGGCGTTGCCAGCGGGTCGATCTGGACGCCATTGAGCGTATCGCCGTCAATCACCGGGATGCTTGCCGGACTGTCTTCGTTGGTGGTCGTCGCATCGTTGCTGGCGACCACGACATTGGCGCCGGACGGGCTGCCGTTGCTGCCACTGGTCACCCCGTATTCGCCCAGGCCGCGGGCGCTCGAAAGCACCCGGACCTTGGCCGGCGGCGCCGTGACGTTGGGCACCACCACCGTGCCAGCGGCAAGGGGCAGGTTGAACTCGCTCAGGGTCAGGGTGGGGAGCAGCAGCAGGTCGCTCGAGGCCGCGCTGACCGTCAGCGTCTGCTGGCCGGGGTCGTAATGGGCCGCGCTGACCTTGACTTCGTCATTGACCGGCAACTGATGGTAGGCGGGCACCGGCTGGCCGTTGATGTCGATCGCCGAATTGTCCTTCAGGCAAACCGAGTCGGGCAGCACGGCGTTCTGGGCCGGACGGATTTGTCCCCAGCGCGAGTTGTTTTGCGCCGCCATCAGGGTTTCCAGGGCGCCGCTCGGTGGCGTATAGGCGATGAAGTTGCCGGCCGCGTCGAAATTGCTGCCGCAGGGCGCATCGTAGAACGAGGTGAGCGGTGCGACGCCGGCCGGGCGCGGGCTCGCCGGCAGGCGACTGGCGGCGGTGGAGAAGGCCGTGGCATAGACATCGACTTTCTGCTCGGTTGCGCTGCGCTCGTAGCTGGCCCGTTCGGCGACTACCAGGCTCGGCATCTGGCCGGTGAAAATCCGTCCCATCAGGCTGAAGTCGGTGGTCTCGATGAAGTCGACGCCGGGCCCGCCAAGGTTGGAGCCGAGCGGACCTTCGATGCGGAAGACGTTGTGATTGTGCAGCAGCCCGTCGCTGGCCAGAAAGTCGGGTAGCGGACTGCCGGTGACCGGGCCGAGACGGCCCGGGTCGGCGATGTACAGCTTGCCGGGAACCGGGCCGGCGATCGGCGGAATTTCGGCCGCACCGGGACTGGCCGAAGGCAGCAGGAAGGGACCGACGCGGCCCTGCATGGCGCCGCTGAAGTCGCCGGGCGCCCCGATACCGACGTCGTCAGTGAAGAAAATACGCTCCCCGGCGGTCGCTTCAATCGATTCCTCACCATACGGGTGGATGAAACGGTAGGTGCCGCTGACCGGTACGGGCAGCAGTTTGACCCGAACGCGCGTGAAGACGATCTGGCCGCCCGGGGTGACACCGGCCGAGAAGGCTGCTTCAAGCGCCAGAACGAGGATTGCGGTGCCGCCGGTCGCCGGGGTCATATTGGCGCCGGCCGCCCACCAGAAGTGTTCATCGAAAAACTGACCGGGAAAGACTTCGGGGACCACCGGCGGGTCTCCCGGGAGCAGCAGGCAATGGCCGCCTTCCAGCTCGGCCTGGGTCAGGGGCAGGCAAAGCTCGATGCTCAGGCCGCTGGTGTCCTGGTACCAGCGCGGAAAGCCGTTGGCGTTGTCGGTTGGCCCGGTTCTTTCCAGTACCGCATGGGCCGGTTGGCCAATCAGGGCGGCAGAAATCGCCAGGGCGATGGTCTTGCGTTTAAAGGAGTTCATGGAATATCCCCTTCGGGCGTGAAAAATTAAAAGGCGCTTCCTGAGCCTTGCCCTACGCATTGATCATGCCGGGCTGTCAGTCGCGCCATGCCGAACGGGGGGCTGGTTAATTATTCGTTGATTATCAGGTGCTTGGTGTTGTTGACTAGGCGCCGGGCCTGGGGGGTAAACCGGTGTGTCCCCAGCCTTGGGGGTGGGGGTTGCCCCCAACTCGCCAGCCGATGATCCGGCTGGTGCTCGATCCGGTCGGCGCGTCACTTCCGTCACTAAAGGAGCGGGAAATCGGGACGTTTTGCTAACGACTCCCCTGCTAGGGCGTGTTCACAGTAACCTGCGGGACGGCGGTTGCCGTGGCGGGAGGGGCGCCAAGGCGCGAGGCGCTGGGAATGGTTATTCCATTCCCGAGCTGAGCAACGCCGGCGACCACCCGCCACGGCAAACCCGAAGGGCAAGGGGTTGGCGGGGCGCATTGCGGCGTTGCCGCTC
>JBAQDI010000060.1:0-8831 GCA_049294655.1 Azonexus sp. | reverse complement strand
GCCCCGGCCGGCCTGGTACGCAGCACCATCCGCTTCGAGCCGGCCCGCGAACCCGCCCGCCACGAGTGGTTCATCGCCGGCACCGAACAGGCGGTCATCCGCACCGCGGCGAGCAAGGCGCTGGCCGGCATTGCCTATCCGGCGAACGGCAGCGTCATCGCCCTCGACCCGGACATTCCGCCCAGCCGCCAGCGCGTTCCGCTGCGCCTGTCGGCGCCAACAAGCGCCGGCTGGGTCTGGCGCATCGATGGCAAAACACTTGGCAAGGCGACGGCCAGGACATTCTGGCTGCCCCAACCCGGCCGCCACCAGTTGAGTCTGGAAAACGCCCGCGGCGAAATAATTGACAGCGTCATTTTCGATGTTCGGGCATTAAAAGCCCGGCTTCGCTAAAACCCCCTAAAAAAGCGAAGACCCTTGTCATACAATGATTTAGGAGCAGCGTCGGCGGATATATTCCACTCCGCCAAAGGTGTAAAGTCTGATCAGCACAGACAATAATAGCCAAAACAAGAGGTGGATCATCATGAGCAACATGAGCATTCGCGGGCGCCTGATAGGCCTGGTGGGGTTTCTCGCAGCAGCACTTATCATCACAGGCGGCACCAGCATCTATATCGCCCGTAGCGCCGAGGCGGAAATTGAATCAATTTTCAAGCATGAAGCCGTACCGATGCGCGAACTGGCCCGCATTCGCCGACTGGCCGTCGAAAACAGCGGCCAGGTTTTCCGCGCCATGCAGCACAACCCGGCTTTCGATTACGCCAAGCTGCATGACCACCCGATCACCAACCATCTCGACGTCATCGACAAGAACGTCAAATGGATGGATGAAACCTTCGTCGCGCTCAAATCCCACCTCCTGCCGGGAAGCGAAGAACTGAGAATTCTTCAGGAATTCGAACCCCTGTACAACAAGTACGCCAGCGAGGTTTTACTGCCAACCATGGCCGCCATGCGCACCGGAGATTACTCGGCCGCCATGGCCGCGAAATTTCTCAAGGCCAACGGCGAGTTCGAAGGCAAGATGAATCCCCTGCTGCGCGGCATGGCGGAAGCCCAGGAAAAGGCTGTCAAGACCAGTTATGAAAACTCGACGGCGCAAAACAGCCGTTTTGTCTGGATTTCCCTGGTCACGCTGCTGATCGGTCTGCTTAGCGGCCTGGCCATCGCCTTCAGTACCATCCGTTCGATCACCCTGCCCCTCGGCGAAATGCAGACCCTGATCATGCGTGCCTCGCGTGACAACGATTTCACGGGGCGCATCGCGATCCGCTCGAATGATGAAGTCGGTATCACCGCCAACGCTTTCAACGATTTGCTGAAGACACTGCAGCAAAGCCTGGGCGAGTTGCGACAGGGCATCATCGAGATCGACGACGCCACAGTTGCGCTGGCCCAGGCCTCCGACCAGGCGGCGCATGCCTCGACGGCGAGCAGCGAATCCGCCTCCTCGATGGCGGCCTCGGTCGAGGAAATGTCAGTCAGCATCACCTCGGTTTCCGATCACACCCGCGAAGCGCTGCTGATCGCCAACACCGCCGGCGAATATTCCGAAACCGGCGGCACGGTGATCGGCAACGCCGTCTCGGCCATGGCCGATATTGCGGTCCAGGTGCGCGGCGTCGGCTCGACAATCACCGAACTGGGCGAACACTCCGACCGCATTTCCTCGGTTGTTCAAGTCATCAAGGAGGTCGCCGACCAGACCAACCTGCTTGCCCTGAATGCCGCCATCGAGGCGGCCCGGGCCGGGGAACAGGGCCGCGGCTTCGCCGTCGTCGCCGACGAGGTGCGCAAGCTGGCCGAGCGGACAAGCAAGGCCACCGGCGAAATCGCCGGCATGATCAACGCGATCCAGGAGAGTTCGCACAGCGCCGTGGATGCCATGGAAAATACCATCGGCCGCCTCGAAAATGGCTCGGAGCTGGCCAGCAAGGCCGGTGAAGCGATTGCTGCCATCCGGGCCGCCAATGGCGATGTGCAACGCGTCTTCGCCGATATCAACGAAGCCATGCGCGAACAGGGCACGGCCAGTTACGACATCGCCCAGAAAGTCGAACGTGTCGCCCAGGCTTCCGAAGAAAGTAGCAGCAGCGTCGGCGTCTCGGCCGCTGAAGCCGGCAAGATCCGCAATCTGGCCAACAACATGCGGGCCAACGTCGAACGTTTCCGGGTCTAGCGCCGGATACCCGAGCGGGCTGTGCCAGCGCGGCGCAGCCCCACGACGCCCCCGGCTTGTGGCAAACTCGGGGCATGCACGCACTTCCCCATCTCGCGCTCCTCGACTGGATTTCACTGGCCGTTTTCTTCGCCTGCTGGGCCGGCTACGGCTGGTTTTCTGAGCATAGCCGGCGCGGCGAAGGCGGTCTGGTGCGGACCAGTCAGGCCTATCGCCTGGAATGGGCGCGGCGCCTGCTGGAGCGCGAAGTTCGCGTCGCCGATTCGACGCTGATCGGCAACCTGGTAACCAGTGTTTCCTTCTACGCCAACACCACGATCTACATCATTGCCGGCCTGGTTGCCGCGCTCGGCGCCTCGGACAAACTGCTCAGCTTTACCAGCGAACTGCCCTTCGGCAGTGCCGGCAACAGCGAATTGCTCGAACTCAAGCTGATGCTGGTGCTCGCTTCTTTCGTCTTCGCCTATTTCAAATTCACCTGGTCCTTGCGCCAGTTCAACCTGCTCTGCATCCTGGTCGGTGCGGCACCGTACGGCAAACCGGGCGATCCCGGCATCGACACCTACGCGCACCGCCTGGCCGGCGCCAACAACCTGGCCGGCGATGATTTCAACCGCGGCATCCGGGCCTATTACTTCGGTCTGGCCGGTTCCGGCTGGCTACTCAATCCGGTGCTCCTCGGCGTGCTCGCCGTTGGCATCCTGATCGTGCTCTACCGCCGCGATTATGCCTCCCCGGCGCTGCACATCCTGCGCGACCAGCCCTGAGCCAAGCAAGTCAATGAGCCGCCAGCAGCAATTGAGCGGAATCGGTTTCGGGCTGCTCGCCTACGTCATCTGGGGCTTCTTCCCGCTCTTTTTCCGCCAGCTGGCGCAGGTTCCGCCGATGGACATCCTGAGCAACCGCGCCGTCTGGGCCTGCCTGTTTGTGGCCATCCTGCTCACCCTGAACCGGCGCTGGAACAAGGTTCTTGCCGTTTTCCGCCAACCCGGGCAGTTGGCCCAACTGGCCCTCGCTGCACTGCTGGTCGGCAGCAACTGGCTGATTTTCCTGTGGGCCGTTGCCCACCAGCAGGTGGTCGCATCGAGCCTCGGTTATTTCCTGACGCCGCTGGTCAATGTGCTGCTCGGCCTCATCGTGCTCAAGGAACGCCTGAACCGGCTGGAGTGGATTTCCGTGGGCTTGGCGCTGGCCGCCATCGGCAACGAAGTTCTGACGCTTGGCAGCCTGCCCTGGATCTCCCTGCTGCTCGCCGGCACCTTCGGCTGCTACGGATTGGTCCGCAAACAGGTGCCGGTCGACGCGATTTCCGGTCTGTGGCTGGAAACCCTGGCGATGCTGCCGATTTGCGGTATTTACGCGCTCTGGCAGGCGCAATCCGGTCACCAGGTATTCACGCTGGACTGGACCTCGACCACTTTGCTGCTGATCGCCGCCGGCATCCTGACGGCCTTGCCACTCATGGCCTTTGCCGCCGCCACCCAGCGTCTCGATCTGGCCACTGTCGGCATGCTGATGTACATCAACCCGAGCCTGCAGTTCGCCACCGCTATCTGGCTCTTCGGTGAGCCGCTGCAAACCGCCCGGCTGGTCAGCTTCGGCCTGATCTGGCTGGGCTTGCTGGTATTCAGCGCCAGCATGTGGCGCAAGTACCGGCAGCCGGCCTGAACTCAGCCCAGACGCCGGCGCGCCTCGAACAGGCAGACGCCAGCTGCGACGGAGACGTTCAGACTATCGACCGTGCCGTGCATCGGGATACGCACCAGTTGATCGCAGTTTTCGCGGGTCAGGCGGCGCATGCCCTCGCCTTCGGCCCCGAGCACCCAGGCCGTGGCTTTCGGCCACTCGGCCGCATAAAGGTCGCTATCCGCCTCGCCGGCCGTGCCGACCACCCAGATTTCGCGTTCCTGCAATTCGCGCAGGGTACGCGCCAGATTGGTGACCATCACGTAAGGCACCGTCTCGGCGGCACCGCAGGCCGTCTTGGCCGCCACATCGGTGAGGCCGACAGCCCGGTCCTTGGGGGCGATCACGGCATGAACACCGGCCGCATCGGCGACGCGCAGGCAGGCGCCGAGATTGCGCGGATCGGTAATGCCATCAAGCACCAGCAGGAAAGCCGGCTCTTCCAGGGTATCGAGAACATCGTCGAGATGCGCCAGTTTGCGCTCGCCTTCGATCAGGGCAAGCACGCCCTGATGTTTGGCCCCCGGCGCCATGCCGTCGAGCCGCTTGCCATCGGCCGCGATGACCTTGACGCCCTGCAACTCGGCATGCGCCAGCAGATCGCGGGCGCGGCCGTCGTGGCGGCCGGCATCGATGACGATTTCCTTGACGGCTTCCGGGTCATGGCGAAGCTTGGCGGTCACGGCATGGAAGCCGTAAATCATACGGGAGGACATGGCTGCTTTCGAAAAAATCAAGGCGCGATTTTACCGCGCCCGCAGCCTGCTACCGTGATCTCGCTTCAAAAACCCGAACGCAGCGCCGAATCCTCGCGTTCGATCCAGTTGACCAGCGTCATGTCGTGCGTGGCGATGTGATTCATGACCCAGGACGCAAGCACCTTCTCGACCTCGCGCAGCAGATCGACGGTTGGCAGGGTATCCAGCGCGGCAATGATGCGCTCGATCTTCGAGGAGATGGCGGCATGGTCCTCCATGTGCAATTCGCATTGCAGATGATCGACCATGATCAGCAGCGATTCGCGCATCATCGACTCTTCGACCTTGAAGTGTTCGACAATCGAGAACAGGAGATCACCCAGCAGTTTGAGGAGATGGCTCTCACAATGATCCCGGCGCGCCACATCACAGCCCGCACAATTGCGCAGGGCAAGCATGTCGACACAGATGGAACGGGCCATCTTCAGGATGGCATAGAGCTCCTGGTGCTCGGCATCGATCGTCGGGTTGCCGGTCAGGAATTCCACTGCCATCAAGCTATCCGGTACGGCTGGCGCAGATACGCCGGCCACACATCCCTGCCCATTGAACATGATTCCCCATCCAACGTAATTTATCCGCTCATTCTACGACAAAATGCATAATTACCGACGGCCCTTCAGTTGCGCCCGGATTAGCCGATAATCAGTCATGAGCTTTACGCAACAAAGAAAGAGGCAAGCGTGCTGAATGAACATCAGCGACACTGGGGCGTCGATCAATGGGCAGCCTTTCTCAGCAATCATGAGCTTCCCTGCATGCCGCGCTCGAAGGCCCAGTTGCTCGAACTCGAAAGCACGCTGGGCGACCAGCTATCGGCCCGCGACCTGGCCGATATTGCCGGCGCGGACCCCTTCCTGTGCCTGCGCCTGCTGCGCGAGGCGGAAAGCCATCGCAGCCAGCGCCTCGGCCACGAAACAACCACGCCACTGGCCGCCGTCATGCAGCTCGGGACGGACACCTTTCACGAACTGATGCGCCACAGCCCGGAGACCGACGAGGCCAACATCGGCCTGGCCGAGTGCGAAGCGCGCTGCCATATCGCCAGCCGACTGGCCCTGCGCTGGGGCACGGCGCGCGCCGACCTTTCGCCGGACGAAATTGCCATGGCCGCCCTGCTCTCCGAAATGGGCGAATTGCTGCTCTGGTCGTTTGCCCCGGAACTGCCACTGGCGGCTCTTGAAGAATTACACAGCGGCCGCGCCCACCGTTCCATCCAGGCACAGATGGACATCTGCGGTTTCCGCTTCAAGGATCTGACGCTCAAATGCGCCACCATCTGGCACCTGCCGGCACTACTGCCGCAACTGATCCGCGGCATCGACAACACGCGTGCCAACCTGTCGCGACTGTGCATCGACACGGCCCGCCATCTATCGGCGGGCGGCCCCGACGATCCGGCGCTACCCTCGGATATCGTCGAAGCCAAACACATCATCCCCAGCGCCTCGCTGGAATGGCTGGCTGGCCACCTGCCCGGCATCGACGAGGAAGGAGCGGCCCGCATCACCCTCAGGGCTGCCGAACTGCTTGCGGCAGCACAGCAGCCCGAGGGGTAAGGCAAGCTCAGCGTTTGGCGGCAGCCTTCTTCGCCGCCGGTTTGGCGACGGCTTTGGCCGGACGCTTGGCAGCAGACTTGGCGGTGGCTTTCGCCGCCGGCTTGGCCGCTGGTTTAGCAGACTTCTTGGCTGCGCCCCTGACGGCCACTTTGGCTGTCGCCTTTGGCGCCGCCTTGGCTTCTTCCTTCCTTGGCTTGGTCGCCGGCTTGTCGACCGACCCCTTGAGCGGCGGCAACAAGGCTGACTTCACGGCCTGCGCCTTGCTTCTGGCCTGCAGGGTTTTACCGGCCACCGCCGGCTTGATTGGCCGACTCTTGCCTTCGCGCACCAGCACGAAATCGATCTTGTTGCTCTCCAGATCGGCCCGCACCAGCTTGACCCGCGCCCGGTCGCCGAGACGGAAGCGCTGACCGGTCCGCTCACCAAGCATCTGGTGCTTGATGTTGTCGAACTGGAAATAGTCCTCACCCAGCTCGGAAACGTGCACCAGGCCTTCGATGTAAATGGTATCGAGGGCAACGAAGATGCCAAAGGCGGTGACCGCCGAAATGGTGCCCTCGAACTCCTCGCCGATGCGCTCCTTCATGAAGAAGCACTTCAGCCAGTTCTCGACATCGCGCGTTGCCTCATCAGCCCGCCGCTCGGTACCCGAACACTGCAGGCCGATATCTTCCCAACTGGCGACCGGCGTGTATTTTTGGCCAGCCAGTACGGCCTTGATGGCGCGATGCACCAGCAGGTCGGGATAGCGCCGGATGGGCGAGGTGAAGTGCGTGTAATGCTCGTAGGCCAGGCCGAAGTGGCCGACATTGTCCGGGCTGTACATGGCCTGACGCAGTGAACGCAGCATCACCGTCTGCAGCAACTGGAAATCCGGGCGCAGTTTGACCTTTTCGAGCAGCACGGCGTAATCCTTGGCGCGCGGCTCGTCGCCACCACCCAAGGCAAGGCCGAACTCGCCGATGAAGGTACGCAGATTCTTGAGCTTTTCTTCCGAGGGCGCTTCGTGGATGCGATACAGACAGGTCTGCTTGTGTTCGGCTAGGAAGGCCGAGGCGCAGACATTGGCGGCGAGCATGCATTCCTCGATGATGCGGTGCGCGTCGTTGCGCACGACCGGCACGATGTTCTCGATCTTGCCCTGCTCGTTGAACAGCATCTGCGTTTCGGTGGTCTCGAAATCGATCGCTCCGCGCTGCTCGCGCGCCTTGTGCAGCACCTGGAACAGCTTGTAAAGCTCCTTGATCTGCGGTTGCAAGTCCTTGTGCACGTCGCTTGCCGGCTTGGCTTCGCCCGACAGCCAGGACCAGACAAGGTTGTAGGTCAGCCGGGCATGCGAGCGGAAGACCGCCGGGTAAAAGCGGTACTTGCCGAGCTTGCCGCTGGCACTGACTTCGACGTCACAGACCATGGCCATGCGTTCGACATCCGGGTTCAGCGAGCAGATGCCGTTGGACAGCTTTTCCGGCAGCATCGGGATCACCCGGCGCGGGAAATACACCGAGTTGCCGCGTTCCATGGCTTCCTTGTCGAGTGCCATGCCCGGCTTGACGTAATGCGAGACATCGGCAATCGCCACCACCAGGCGCCAGCCACGCCCCTTCTTCTCGCAGAACACGGCATCGTCGAAATCGCGTGCCGTTTCGCCGTCGATGGTCACCAGGGGCAGCTTGCGCAGATCCTCACGACCATCCAGATCGGCTTTCTTGACCTTGTCCGGCAAGGCCTTGTTTTCCTCGAGGGCGGCCTTCGAGAATTCAAACGGCAGATCATGCTTGCGCAGGGCAATCTCGATTTCCATGCCGGGATCGGCGTAATTGCCAAGCATTTCGATAATGCGCCCGATCGGCTGTGAGAACTTGCTGGGCTGCTCGATGATTTCGACCATCACGACCTGCCCGGATTCCGGCTTGAATTTCGGCTTTTTCTCGGGTGGCACCAGGATATCCTGGGCGATGCGCTTGTTTTCCGGCACCACGAAAACGACGCCATGCTCGATGAACACCCGACCGACGACCCGGGTATTGACACGCTCGGTCACCTCGACAATGCTGCCTTCCGGCCGGCCACGCCGGTCGATGCCCATGACCCGGACCAGCGCCCGGTCACCATGCAGGACCTTGCCCATCTGGTGCTGATCGAGAAAGATGTCGGCACTGCCGTCATCGGGAATCAGGAAACCGTAACCATCCTGATGACCCTGAATGCGCCCGGGAGTCAGGCTGGCCCGCTCGGGCAGCATGTAGGCCCCCTTGCGGTTGCGCATCACTTGGCCTTCGCGCTCCATGGCCCCGAGGCGGCGCTGGAACATATCCTGTTCGGTCGTCGTGATATCGAGCAACTGAGCCAGTTCAACCACGCCAAGCGGGCGCCCTTCGTCAGCCATGATCTGCATGACATATTCGCGGGAAGGCAGCGGAAACTCATAACGCTCCGATTCACGCTCGAAGAACGGGTCGGCACGGCGGATTTTCGAAATTTTCTTTCTTGACATTTATTATTTTTCCTCTATAATCTTTGCTCTTCGCACCTGTGCCCAGGTGGCGGAATTGGTAGACGCACTAGTTTCAGGTACTAGCGGGTAACTCCGTGGGGGTTCGAGTCCCTTCCTGGGCACCAGCGATTTTGATTGAAGGCCTTGTTCAA
>JBAQDI010000059.1:0-24528 GCA_049294655.1 Azonexus sp. | reverse complement strand
GCGCCGGCCGCTCAGCCGGTCGCGGCCGCCGGGCCGGCGGTGGAGCCGCTGCCTGAGAGTGCTCCACCGGCTGTCACGGGGCGCGCGGCTGTGGAAGAAATATTAGTCGCGCCGCCGCGCAAACCCTTGCTGCCGGCCAGTGGTGCAATTCGTTTCTCGATCTACCAGGAATCCCTCGGTATCCCGGTCGGGCGCGCCGAGCATAGCTGGGAATTTACGGCCGACGGCCACTACCGTCTGCTCAACGTGACCGAGACCAGTGGCCTGGTGGCCCTGTTCAAACCGGTGCGCGTCAAGGCGGAAAGCCGGGGAACCCTGGTCGCCGGCGGTTTGCAGCCGGACAGCTACCGCAGCTGGAAAAACGGCGAGGACAACCGCGACGGCGTCGATTTCGACTGGGCCAGCGGGAGGGTCCATCTGGTTCGCAACGACAGTCGCCAACCGGTGGTTGCCGGCATGCAGGATCTGCTCTCCCTGACCTATCAACTGGCCTATCTGGAAACGCCGGCGGCCGGCAGCAGCATTGTCCTGGCGACGGTGCGCAAGCTGGAACGCTATGCCCTGGAAGCGCTCGGCGAGGAAGATGTCGTGACGCCGGCCGGGACTTTTCACACCCTGCATCTGCGCGCCCGGGCCGATACGACGACGGAAATCTGGATTGCGCTCGATCTGCACCGCTTGCCGGTTAAAATTCGTTATACCGATAAAAAGGGCGACAGTTTTCTCCAGGTCGCCACCGAAATCGGCTCGCTGGCCCGGCCGGCGCAGCCGTGAGTTGCCAATCTTCGGGCAGCTCGGCAGAACACGCAATTTAGGAAAATCATGAAAGCTCGCTTCACTCTCGCTCTGTTTGCCCATGCCGAGGCCGTTCTCGGCCAGTTGCTGCGCTTCGAATACCCGGCCGATGCGGTCGTCTCGCGCTATTTCCGTGAAAATCGCCAGCTTGGCCATGCCGACCGCGCCTTTGTCGCCGAAACGGTATTCGCCGTGCTGCGCCGCGGCCGCAGCCTGGAAGCGCGTTGCGCCGGGCAGCTTTCCGACCGCCACCTGCTGCTGGTGGCGCTGGCCATCACGCGCGGCTGGAACAAGCGCGAACTCGAGCCGGTGCTCAAAAGCAGCGAGGAGGAATGGCTGGCCGCCGCCAAGGCCATGCCGGAAGCCGATTTTCCGCCGGCCGTGCGCTGCGACCTGCCGGACTGGCTGTACCAGTCACTGGAAAGCCAGTTTGGGGCCGAGGAAACCCTGAAGCTGGCGCACGCCCTGAACCTGCCGGCGCCGCTCGACCTGCGCGTCAATACGCTGAAAACCGACCGCGAAGCCGTCCTCGCCCGTTTTGCCGCCGACGGCATCGGTGCCGAAGCCGGCAGCTTGTCGCCCATTGCCGTGCGCCTGCGCGAAAAGCCGGCTCTCGCCCAGCATCCGCTGTTTCTCGAAGGCGCCATCGAAGTCCAGGACGAGGGCAGCCAGTTGCTCGGCTACCTGCTCGAACCGCGGCGTGGCGAACTGGTCATCGACCTCTGTGCCGGGGCCGGCGGCAAGACCCTGCTGCTCGGCGCGCTGATGAAGAATACCGGCCGCCTGTACGCCTACGATGTCTCCGACAAGCGCCTGGCCAACCTGAAGCCGCGCCTGGCGCGTTCCGGGCTGTCCAACGTGCATCCGGCCCGCATCGAGCATGAACGCGACCAGAAGCTCAAGCGCCTGGCCGGCAAGGCCGACCGCGTGCTGGTCGATGCGCCGTGTTCCGGTCTCGGCACGCTGCGTCGCAATCCCGACCTGAAATGGCGGCAGAGCGAGGCTTCGGTCGCCGAACTGACCGCCAAGCAGGCATCCATTCTCGATGCCGCGGCCAAGCTGGTGCGCCCGGGGGGTCGCGTCGTTTACGCCACCTGCAGCCTGCTTGCCGCCGAGAACGATGTGATCATCGAATCCTTCCTGGCCCGCCATCCCGAATTCAAGCTGACGCCGGCTTCTGCCGTGCTGGCCAAACACGGGATTGCGCTGGACGGTGACCTGCTGCGCCTGTTGCCGCATCAGCAGCATACCGATGGTTTCTTCGCGGCGGTTCTGGACAAGCAGGCATGACGCAGAAAAATCCGGCGCTGCAACTGTTCAACGATATTTGGGCCGACCTTAGCGACCCCGATTTCATCTGGCAGGTGGTGGCGCTGATCGGCTGCCTCGCTGTCGCCTATCTGGTTGCCCACTGGTGGCGGGGGCGCCATGCCGAAGGGGCCGGCCGCCTCGGTGATGCCGGTTCGCGGCTGGTCTTCCCGCTCAGCGGCATGGTCCTGATCGGCTTCAGTCGCCTGCTGCTGAAACCCTTCATCCACGTCAATCTGCTAAAGCTGGCGCTGCCCCTGCTCGGATCCCTGGCCATCGTGCGCAGCGTCATTTTCGTGCTGCGCCAGGCCTTCCCGCGTGCCCAGTGGCTGACCACCTGGGAACGCATCATCGCAACGGTCGTCTGGAGCTGTCTGGCGCTCTATATCACCGATCTGGCGCCCTATGTCATCGAGGCGCTGGAACAGGTCGATTTCTCCATCGGCAAGCAGAGTGTCAATCTGTGGATGATCCTGCACGGCGTCGTCACGGTGTTCTTCACCGTGGTCCTCGCCCTCTGGGTGGCCGGCCTGATCGAGGCCCGCCTGCACAAGGTCGAGACGCTCGACTCCAGCCTGCGCATGGTCGGCGTGCGGGTGGCCAAGGCGCTGCTCACGGTGGTCGCCATCATCGCCAGCCTGTCACTGGTCGGTATCGACATGACGGCGCTTTCGGTGTTTACCGGCGCACTCGGCGTCGGCCTCGGGTTTGGCCTGCAGAAAATCGCCAGCAACTATGTTTCCGGCTTCATCATCCTGCTCGACCGTTCGATCCGCCTCGGCAACATCGTCCAGGTTGGTAACGAAGGCGGGCAGGTGACGCAGATCACGACGCGCTATACCGTGCTCAAACACGGCAGCGGCACCGAGTTCATCGTGCCCAACGAAACCTTTATCGGCAGCGTCGTCCAGAACCAGACCTTTTCCGACAGTCGCCTGCGCCTGACGACCAGCGTCGGTGTCGCCTACGACAGCGACCTTGAACTGGCCATGCGCCTGATGGCCGAAGCGGCGGCCGCCCAGCCGCGTGTCCTGGCCGAGCCGGCGCCCACCGTTTTCCTGACCCAGTTTGCCGACAGCAGCATCAATCTCGAACTGGGCTTCTGGATCGTTGATCCGGAAAGCGGCAAGGGCAATGTCGTGTCCGACATCAATCTGGCCATCTGGAAGATTTTCCGCGTCCATGGCATCGAGATTCCCTTCCCGCAGCGCGACCTGCGCATCGTGCACGAGAAATCGGCGGACTGACCCGCTCTGCCGCCGTTCAGCGGCAGCGGACGAGCTCTGATCCGGCGCCCAGACCAAGCGCCCGGTAGAGCGTGGCCTGGGTGTTCAACTGGTTGTAGCGGTTGAGCAGCACCGAGCGTTCGACACTGCGCAGCCGGGCCTGCGCATCAAGCCACAGCTGGACGTCGGTCATGCCGGCCTGGTAGCGCGATTCGGCGATACGTTCGGCGCGCCGGGCCTGGTCCATCGCCAGTTCGAGCTTTTCCGCCGCGGCCAGCAGCTGGCTGCGTCCCGACAGGCTGCCTTCGACTTCGGCCAGGGCGCTGTACAGGCGCTGGCGATAATTGATGACGGCTTCCTCGTACTGGTTTTCGGAGACGCGGATGGCCAGTTGCGTCGTGTTCCACTGGACGAAGGGCAGGCTCAGGCCGACGCCCAGCGTTGCCGCCGGATTCTGCAGCAGGTTGAGCAGCGTGTTGCTGCTCGTGCCGAGGTTGCCGGTCAGCGAAAAGGTCGGGTAGAAATAGGCGCGCGTGTAATCGACATTGGCCAGGCTGGCGCGCAGGCGCCGTTCGGCCGAGTGCAGGTCGGGCCGGTTGGCCAGCATCTCGGCCGGCAGGCCGGCGGCGACCTCGGGCAGTGGCGCTGTGTTGAAGCCGGTTGGCTCGATCACCGCTGTTTCGGGCGGCTGGTTGAGCAGCAGGGCCAGCGCATGCTGCGTCTCGACCCGCTGCTGGACCAACTGGGTGCGCGCGGCTTCCTGGGTCGACAGGTTGAGTTCGGCCTGCACGGTATTCAGGCCGGAAACGGCGCCGGCCGTATGGCGGGCCCGGGTCAGGGTCAGCGTGCGCTGGGCGTAATCGATGTCGGCAGCGCTCAGGGCCAGCAATTGATTGAGGTAAGCCAGCTGCCAGTAGAGCTGACTGGTCGTGCCGAGCAGCGAGATGGCAAAGGCCCGGCAATCGGCCTCGCTGGCTTCCGCTTCGAGGCGGGCGGCGGCCCGCTGGCTGGCCAGTTTGCCCCAGAGATCCAGTTCAAAGCTGAGCCCGGCATTTACGCCGCTGGCCTTGAAGGTGGCGGCCGGGTCGAAGGTGTGGGTTTTCGACGCGCTGGCCCCGACAGCGAGATTGGGGGTGCGATTGGTGTCGACCTGGGCGGCCTGCAACTGGGCCCGGCGGACGCGCAGGGCGGCCGTGGCGAAATCGTTGTTGCGGCTCAGGGCCTGCTCGATCAGGGCGTTCAGTTGCGGATCGGCGAAGTTGGTCCACCAGGTTTCGGGGGCCTGGAGTGCTCCGGTCGTTACCGTTGCCCAGCGCGCCGGGACTTGCAGTTCGGGGTCCGGCGCCGGGCGGCTCAGGCTGCTGCAGCCTGAGAGCAACAGCAAGCTGGCCAGAAGGAATCTTTTCATCGGGTAGGTCATTCAGTCGCGCGATAAGGCGTCATGGGGGTGCAGGAGGGAAGCCTTGCGGGCCGGCAGGAAACCGAAGGTGATGCCGATCAGGCTCGAACAGAAGAAGGCAATGGCGATCGACTGCCAGGTCAGGACCATTTTCCACTTGGTGACCGTGACGAACAGCGAAAAGACATAGCCGGCCAGGAAGGAGAGCAGGGTGCCGAGGATGCCGCCGATCAGGCAGATGACGATGGCTTCGACGAGGAACTGCTTGAGGATGTCGGAGCGGCGGGCGCCGACGGCCATGCGGATGCCGATTTCGCGGGTCCGTTCGCTGACCGAGACGAGCATGATATTCATCACGCCGATACCGCCGACCATCAGGGCGATCGAGGCGACCAGCGAGAGCATCAGCGAAATCGAGCGTGTTGTCTGCTCGTAGGCCTTGGCCAGGGTGTCCATGTTGTTGGTGAAAAAATCCTGGGCGCCGTGCCGGTAGGACAACAGCGTCGAGAGGTTTTTTTCGGCCAGGTGGCTGTCCTGGCCTTCGCGGATGCGTACCGTGATGCTGTCGAAATGCTGGAAACCGAACAGGCGGATGCCGGCCGTGCTGTAAGGCATCAGGATGTTGGGGCCGGAAGCGGAAAAGAGGTCCTTGCTTTGCGGACTGGTGACGCCGATCACCGTACACGGCACGATGCCGATGATGATGGCCTGGCCGATCGGATTTTCACCGTTGCGGAACAGCTCGCGGCGGGCTTCCTGGTCGATCACCACGACCTGTGACTGGCGCTCGATTTCATCTTCGCGGAAGGCCCGGCCTTCGGACAGCCTGACGCCGCGCACGGCGAAGAAGCTCTCGCCGACGCCGGTCACCATGCCGGTCGTGCTGGCGTTGGCAAAGCGCACGGGAAAACTGGCCATGGTCATCGGCGTCACGCTGTGCACATAGGGTTGTTCCTTGATCGAGGCGATATCGCCGGGCAACAGGGTGTGGATGCCCTCGGCCGGGTCGCCCCAGCCGCTGCCGCGGCGCAGCTCGACGCGGTTGGAAACGAGCGGGCCGATGGTTTCCCGGATATGGCGCTGGCCGCCTTCGCCGATGGCTTCGATCGAGACCACGGAAGCGATGCCGATAATGATGCCGAGCATGGTCAGGGCCGTGCGCAGACGTTGCGAAACGAGCGCCAGGCGGGCCATTCGGATGGCCTCGCCGAGGCGTTTGAGGTGGGACCAGAAGGGACTGACCGGTTTGCCGCGGCGCTTGCCGGAAACGCGTTTGGCCAGCGAGCCGAGCGCCGGGTCGCGGATATTGGGGTGGTCGCCGACGATACGGCCATCGTGGATTTCGATGATGCGTTCGGCGTAGGCCGCAACTTTCATGTCGTGCGTGACGAGGATGACCGTATTGCCCTGGGCGTGCAGGTCGAGCAGGATTTGCAGCATTTCCTGGCCGGTCTCGCTGTCCAGCGCGCCGGTCGGCTCGTCGGCCAGAATGACGCGGCCGCCGTTGAGCATCGCCCGGGCGATGCCGACGCGCTGCTGCTGGCCGCCGGAGAGCTGGCTCGGGCGGTGGTCGAGGCGGTCACCCAGGCCGAGTCTTTCGAGCAGCCGGGTGGCGTTGGCCAGGCGTTCTTCGCTGGGCGTGCCGGCATAGATCGCCGGGATCTCGACATTCTCCAGCGCCGACAGGTTGGGCAGCAGGTGGTAGCGCTGGAAGACGAAACCGAAATACTTGCCGCGCAGCTTGGCCATTTCGTCGCTGCTCAGGCTTTCGGTATCGCGACCGCCGGCGATGTAGCGACCGGAAGTCGGCCGGTCCAGGCAGCCGAGAATGTTCATCAGCGTTGATTTTCCCGAACCGGAGGCGCCGACAATCGCCACCATGGTCGCCGCATGGATGGTCAGGTTGATGTCGCGCAGGACGACGACCTGTTGCTCGCCGACCGTGAAGGACTTGCTGATGTCCTTGAGTTGCAGGATGGGTTTGAGCATTGCTGCCGACCTAGGAATTGCCCGCAGCGTTACCGGTGCCGTCCTCGATGATGACTTCGTCGCCCTCGTTCAGCCCCTCCACCTGGATCCAGACGCGGTCGTTGATGCCGGGCTTGACCTGGGCCGTGCTGATCTGACCATCCTTGTCGCGGACGCGCACCGGATATTGGCCATCGGGCCCGGGGCGGCCGAGCGCCGAGAGCGGAATGCACAGCACGTTCTTGGCCTCGACGAGGACGACGGTGACCTGGGCGGTCATCGCGATACGCAGGCGATGATTGGGGTTGGGGACGTCGAACAGGGCGTTGTAGAAAATGGGCCCCATGCTTTTGGCGTTGTCTTTCGAGAATTCCTGGGGGGCCGGTTCGACCTTGCCGACCGTGCCGAAATGCCGCTCGGCCGCATCGCCGAGAATGGTGAAATAAGCGCTCTGGCCGGGCTCGATACGGATCACGTCGGCTTCGGAAATCTGCGCCTTGACGGTCATGATGTCGAGATTGGCCAGTTTCAGGATGACCGGCGCCTGTTGCGCCGCAACGACGGTCTGGCCTTCCTGAGTGACGATGGCGACCACGTCGCCGTCCATCGGCGCAGTGATCTTGGTGAACTCGAGATTGGTCATGGCCGAATGGACCAGGATTTTTGCCTGATTGATCTGGGCGCCGAGCGAAGCGTAATTGGCGTTCAATGACTGGAGCTGGGCTTTGGCCGATTCGAGTTCCTGGCGGGAAGTCGCCTCGTGGTTCAACATTTCCTGCTGGCGGGTCAGGATCAGGCTGGCTTGCCACTGGCTGGCAGCGATGGCGCGTCGCTGTGCCTCGAGGCTTTCCAGGCTGGCCCGGGCCGAAAGCAATTCGTTCTGGGCCAGCACCGGATCAATTTCGGCCAGCAATTGCCCCTTGGCGACATGGTCGCCGAGCTTGACCTTCAATGACTTCAATTGCCCGGATACCCGGGCGCCGACATCCACCTGTTGCTGTGCCTGCAGACTGCCGGTGGTCATTACGGAGCTGATCAGGTCCTTGCGGACCACCGTCGCTGTCAGATAGGTCGGCGATTGGGCTCCGGGCAGATGATCCTTGACGAGAAACCCTAGTATGACGACTGCAGCAAGTGCGCTGGCGGCAATGGCTACGGTTTTTCGGGCGAGCTTTTTTTGCATGAGTGGATGAAACCAGTTGTCGGTTGCGGGTGCTTCAGTGTCAGGCAGGCCTGTCTAGCGGTAGTGCAGTCAGTCATCACGGGAAGATCAATTTTTCGGGTCTTTCGTCGAACAGCAAGAAAGGCGGCTCGCTGTAACTCAATCGCTGGTTACAGAAAGCCGCCCAATCATCGGTTAGATGATTTCTGCCGATTTAGTCGTCGTGCTTGTCGCCCTTGGACTTCTTCGAATCATGCTTGTCCTCGGAGTCATGCCTGTCCTTGGATTCGTGCTTGTCCTTCTTGTGCTCGTCATGACGCGGCGGTTTGACGACCGGAGTCGGCTTGACGATCGGAGTCGGCTTGACGATCGGGGTCGGGGTGACGACCGGAGTCGGCTTGACGATCGGGGTCGGGGTGACCACCGGTGTCGGCTTGACGATCGGGGTCGGGGTGACGACCGGGGTCGGCTTGACGATCGGGGTCGGCGTCACAACCGGCGGCGGCGTGACGACCGGGGTCGGTGTCACGACCGGAGTTGGCGTGACCGTTACCGTGTGGCACATGGCACAAGGAGTCGTCCCCGTGGCCGGGTGACCACCCGACGGCGGCGGTGCGACGCAGGCGCCGCAACTCGGGATGGCAGCGGCGTTGCCGGCCAGCAGAGATCCCGCGATGACGGGGGCGATCAGGGCAATGGCGCGAACAATCTTGCGCATCTTGCTGCCTGCTGTAGAGGTCATGTCTTTACCTTCAGGTTTCACTAAGCTTCTCCTATTCATTTGTAAATTGGCTTTTCAGCCTCGATGCGAAAAGTAGATTCGCCCGGATCGAATAGGCAGGAAGCATGCCAGTGGGAAAAAATACCACATAAACAACAGTGCTTGATTCGAATGCGACAGTTCAATGCAAATAATTCTTTAGTTAAGGAGGGTAGTTGTCGCCATATGGAGACAGGTTTTTTGTAAATCTTAATAAGTCCGTTGATTTAACAGGGTTTTGCGCTGTCGGCGAAATACGACGTTGGTCTTTGTTGGGCGGGTGTGTGCCATTGCTGATGCCTGCTGGAGCACGGAGTGGCCGGGAGTTGCCTGGTTGGGTGAGCGGGGCGATGAGGCTGGGATTGATGCTGCACGTAAATTCTATTGTCATTTATTCGCGCTGGGCAGTGTCGCCCGATGCCGACGCCTGCCGTGGCTGTTGCTGTACTTGTCTCGTCCGGTCGCTTGGTGCACTTGACATTTGGGTAATGGCGCTGTTTCGGATGGGCAAAAAAAACCCCGCCTCGAGGGCGGGGTAACAGGGAGTTTTCTCGAATGGGGGATTCGAGAGGGGGTAAGAAGGTTCAGCCTTTATGCCGGTTGGCCCACAGGAGGCGGGCAGCCGCCAGAATGATGCCGGCGATGATCGAGGCGGTGAGTGCCTTGAGTGGTTCGGCCTGACCCTCGGTCAGCCAGTCGAAACCCGCGACGCCGACAAAGACGCCCAATGTTTCGCTGACCGGCAGATGGTGGCCGATGGACATTAGTGGATGGTCCGTGCCGGGATGTCGGCTTCTACCGCTGGGGCTGGCATGAGCTCAAAAAAATGCCGGCGGGCGGCTTCTATGAATTGCTTGATATTCGTCTCGAGCATTTGGGATTTTTCCTCTTCTTGTGGTTGATCCATGGCCCGCATTGTATGGAGCAGGCGGCCAGGCGTCTGTAGGACGAGCGTGGTTACGACGTAACGCGGCTTGATCTTCCATGACGATTTGTAACAGTTAGTTGTTAGTTATTAGTTGTTAGTCGGTAGTTTTTAGCTAACAGCTACCGACTAATAACTAACGACTAATGACTACTGATGCGCCTTCCAGGCCAGCGTGAAGCGGGCGCCGCCGAGCGGTGCAGCGTCGGCGGTTGCCGTGCCGCCATGCAGTTCGAGAACGCGCCGGGCAATGGCCAGACCCAGGCCGTAGCCACCGGTCGCCCGGTCGCGCGAGCGATCCAGGCGGGTGAAGGCGGAGAAGATGTGTTCGCGTTCCTCGGGGGGGATGCCGATGCCGTCGTCGTCGACATGGATCTGGATGCGCTCGCCGACGAGTTCGGCACTGACGACGATTTCCCGGCTGGCGTACTTGAAGGCGTTGCGCAGCAGGTTGCGCATGGCGTAGGGCATGGCCTTGCGGTCGAGGTCGATATGCAGATCGGCCGGCAGGCTGGCGGTGTCGATGCTGATTTTGAGCTGGCGGCCGAGCAGGCGCACGGCATCGACTTCGTCGGCCAGCCAGTCGGCAAAGAGCACGCTGGTGTAATGCGGTTCGGCCGCTTCGCGCTCGAGGCGGGCGTAGGTCAGGCTGGTGTCGATGAGATGGTCGAGTTCGTCGAGATCGGCATCCATCATGCTCCACAGCCGCTCGCACTCCTTGCGCTCGTCGGTCTCGGTGAGCATTTCCAGGGCGAAGCGCATGCGGGCGATCGGTGTGCGCAATTCGTGGGAAATGCCGCTCGACAGTTCGCGGTGCGTGGCGAGCAGTTGCTGGACGCGTTCGGCCATGCTGTTCATGGTGTCGGACAGCGGCGCGATGAGCTGGCTGATGGCTGGTGGCGAACGGGCGTCGAAATTGCCGTCGCCGAGCTGACGGGCCGTCTGGCGCAGCGATTCGAGATCGCGCCAGATCGGGCGGACCCAGAACCACAGCGCGATGCCGAAAATGACGCCGATCAGGCTCCAGGTCAGCAGGCGCAGGCGCAGTTCGAGCGGCAGGCGTTCGGCCAGTTCGGGATTGCGGCTGGAGGCGAGTGGGCCGACGACCAGTACCTGGCTGCTGGTGCCCAGGCGGTGGTACATGATGTCGCCGTCGTGGTCGATGGCGATGTCGCCGGCGTCGAGCTTGATGACCTGGCCGGGGGTCAGGCGCCGGTCCAAAGAAATGCGCTCGACGACATCCAGACGGTAGGAGAACTTCTCGTCGAGCTGCTTGATCTTCTTCTGCCAGGTGCTGCGCGGCTGGCGGAAAAGTTCATCCTCGATCAGCGTGATCGTGCCGCGCATGAAGCGCCGCGCGTAGTCATCGGTGATGCCGCGCTGGGCCGTCGAGATGATGAAGTCGGCGGTGAAGGCAATGGCCACGAAGGAGCCCATGGCCAGCAGGTAAAAATTGAAGAACAGCTTCGACAGGCTGTAGCGGCTGCCCCGCCAGCGCGGCAGCGAAACCCGGAACAGCGAGCGGGCGAGTCCCTGGTTGCCTTCGTTTTCGCCTTTTGCCGCGGTCTGGGGGTCAGTTCCAGTCATGCTTGCTGAACAGGTAGCCCTTGCCGCGTACGGTCTTGATCCGGGTCGGATTCTCCGGGTCGTCGTTGAGTTTCTTGCGCAGCCGCGAGATGCGCGCGTCGATCGAGCGGTCCAGGCCATCGAAGCCGATGCCGCGCAGTTCCTGCAACAGGTCGTCGCGCGACAGCACATTGCCGGCATGCGAGGCGAGCAGCCAGAGCAGGTCGAACTCGGCGGTCGTCAGGTCGATGGTGACACCGGCCAGCGAGGCGGTGCGGGTCGCCTGACTGATCCGGAACTGCCCGAAAACCATTTTTTCCGTTTCGCCACCGCTGTTGTCGCTGCTGGCCGGCAGGCGGCGCAGCAGGGCCTTGATGCGGGCCAGCAGGACGCGTGGCTGGACGGGTTTGGCGATGTAGTCGTCGGCGCCCATCTCGAGGCCGAGAATCTGGTCGAAGTCTTCGTCGCGCGCCGTGAGCATGAGGATCACGCCACGATATTGCTGGCGGACGGCACGGCAGACTTCGAAACCATCCTTGCCGGGCAGCATGACGTCGAGAATGACCAGATCCGGCTGTTCGGCCAGGATGCGGGCTTCGGCGGTGTCGCCGCGGGGTTCGATGGTGACCTGCAGGTCGTTCTTGGTCAGGTATTCGGCGGTGAGCTCGGCCAGGCGTTCGTCGTCTTCGACGAGAAGGATGCGTGTATTCATGCCGCAATCTTAACGGCGCACCGGCCGGTGGTCCACTTCCCTGCGGCGCCGGGCTGCGGATGAGTGGTTGTCAGGCGGGCCTTGCCTTGGCTTAGAATCCCAGCCTGACTGATTATTCGGATGCGTCACCATGATTTTTTTGCAAGTGCCCGTGCGGGCCTGGTTTGCCACTTTGTCGCTGGGCTGTTTCGGCCTGGTCGGTTTTGGTCTTGAATTGCAGGCCATGCTGCACCTGGCCCCCTGTCCGCTGTGCATTTTCCAGCGGGTGCTCTATCTGGCGGTTGGTGTCCTGGCGCTCGGCGGTTTCCTGTGGCCGGCCGGGCATTTTGTCTGGCGCGCCCTGATTGGCGGCCTGGGGCTGTTCGGTGTCGGTGTTGCCGGCTACCAGACCTGGATGCAGGCTTTTCCGGAGCTGGCCAACGAATGCAGTTACAGCAACCCTAACCTTATCGAACGCCTGGTGGACTGGCTGGGCATGCAATATCCGCCGCTCTTCCTGGCCACCGGTTTCTGCACCAGCAAGGAATGGGTCTTCCTTGACCTGTCGATGGCCAACTGGTCGGTGCTGGTTTTTGCCGGCATCCTTGCTTACGCCGTTTTGTTTCTCAAGCGCCGGGCTTGAGAAAAAGCGGGGTCGGAAAAAACAAAACCCGCCGGAAGGCGGGTTTGTCGAAAGCTGGAGGAGGCTGAATTACTTCAGCTTCACTTCCTTGTAAGCAACGTGCTTGCGAGCCTTCGGGTCGTACTTGTTGAACTCCAGTTTGCCAGGCGTCGTGCGCTTGTTCTTGGAGGTGGTGTAGAAGTGTCCGGTACCAGCTGTAGATTCCAGCTTGATTTTTTCGCGTCCGCCTTTAGCCATTTTACTTATCCTTCCTTAATCAGACTTCGCCGCGGGCACGCAGATCGGCCAGAACGGTATCGATACCATTCTTGTCGATCAGACGCAGACCGGCGTTGGAAACGCGCAGGCGGATGAAGCGGTTTTCGCTCTCGACCCAGAAACGGCGATACTGCAGATTCGGCAGGAAGCGACGCTTCGTTCTATTGTTGGCGTGGGAAACTTTGTTCCCAACCATCGGGGCTTTACCCGTTACTTGGCAGACTCGCGCCATGATTGGTGCTCCAGAATTCGCTAGAAGAAAGCCCGCGATTTTACGAATATTGAACGCGACTATCAAGCATTTTTTGCTTTTTCTATAAAAGACCGCGTTCGGCAAAGGAGAGTGGCGGGCTGTTGCCGGCCACGATGAAATGGTCGAGCAGCTTGATATCGACCATGGCCAGGGCATCTTTCAGCGAGTTGGTGAGCATTTCGTCGGCCCGCGACGGCTCGGCGACGCCGGACGGGTGGTTGTGGGCCAGGATGACGGCGGCTGCATTGTGGGCCAGGCCGGCCTTGACGACCTCACGTGGATAGACGGAAGTCTGGGTCAGGGTGCCGACGAAGAGTTCATCCGCTATTAGTAGACGATTCTGCGCGTCTAGCCAGAGCGCCATGAATATCTCGTGCTGCCGGCCGGCCAGTTTCAGGCGCAGCCAGTCGCGCACGGCGGCAGGGGCGGCGAGGGTGTCGCGCCGGCTCATTTCCTGACTCAGGGCGCGCCGGCTCAGTTCGAAACTGGCCTTGAGCTGGGCCGCCTTGGCCAGGCCGATGCCGGAAACGCTGGCCAGCTCCTTGAGCGAAGCTTCGGCCAGCCGGTTGAGACGGCCGTCGAAACGCAGCAGCAGGTCGCGCGCCAGATCGACGGCGCTTTTGCCGCGCACGCCGACGCGCAGGTAGATGGCCAGCAATTCGGCATCCGAGAGATGGGCCGGGCCATGCGCCAGCAAACGTTCGCGGGGCCGTTCGCCGGCGGGCCAGTCGGTGATCGCCATGTTATTTCCTATAAAATGGCCGAGCTCACATTCTAATGGCAAGATGATGGAATTAAATGCAAAACGCATAGTTCTTGGCGTAACCGGGGGCATTGCCGCCTACAAGGCAGCCGAACTGGTTCGCCTGCTCGGCAAGCAGGGGGCCGAGGTGCAGGTGGCGATGACCGAGGGGGCGACGCATTTCGTTACGCCGACCACCTTCCAGGCCCTGTCCGGCAAGCCGGTGTTCACCGACCAGTGGGATAGCCGCATGCCGAACGCCATGGCGCATATCGACTTGTCGCGCTCGGCCGATCTCATCCTGGTGGCGCCGGCTTCGGCCGATTTCATGGCGCGCATCGCCCACGGGATGGCCGACGATCTGCTGGCGACCATGGTCCTGGCCCGCACTTGTCCATTGTTGCTGGCCCCGGCCATGAACCTGCAGATGTGGCAGAACCCGGCGACGCAGCGCAATGTCGCGCAACTGGCGGCTGATGGCGTGTCGATCCTCGGTCCGGCCAGTGGCGAGCAGGCCTGTGGCGAAGTTGGCGCTGGCCGCATGCTGGAGCCCGAAGAAATTCTCGAGGATGTCATCGCCTTCTTCACCCCCAAGCTGCTGGCCGGCAAAAAGGTCTTGCTGACGGCCGGGCCGACTTTCGAAGCCATCGATCCGGTGCGCGGTATCACCAACCTGTCGTCCGGGCGCATGGGCTATGCCCTGGCCCGCGCCGCACGCCAGGCTGGCGCCGAGGTGACGCTGGTCTCCGGGCCGGTTGCGCTGCCGGTGCCGCCGGGTGTCGAGTGCGTCAAGGTCAGAAGTGCGCTCGAGATGCACGCGGCCGTGATGAAGTGGGCGGTGTCGACGGATATATTTATTGGCGTGGCGGCAGTCGCCGACTATCGCGTCGCCAATGCGGCCGAACACAAGCTCAAGAAGGATACGGGTGGCATTGCGCCGATCGAACTGGTCGAGAATCCGGACATCCTGGCCGAAGTCGCGGCCTTGAAGGATGGTCCGTTCTGCGTTGGCTTCGCGGCCGAAAGCCGCAATCTTGAAGAATATGCGCAGGCCAAACGCCTCAAGAAGAATATCCCGCTGATCGCCGGCAACCTGATCCAGGAAGGTTTCGGCGGTGACGACAACCGGCTCGTGCTGTTCGATGCGGCCGGCGTCCATCCGCTGACCCCGGCGCCGAAATCGGTGCTGGCCCGCCAGCTTGTCGAACACATTGCCCATTTGACAGGAAGTAACGATGCACACGATTGACGTAAAAATTCTCGACCAACGCCTGCGCGAAACCCCGCCGCACTATGCGACGCCCGGCTCGGCCGGCCTCGACCTGCGCGCCTGCATTGCCGAGCCAATCACCGTGGTGCCCGGCCAGACCGTGCTGGTCCCGACCGGCATGGCCATTCACCTCGCCGATCCCGGCCTGGCAGCGATGATCCTGCCGCGCTCCGGCCTAGGTCACAAGCATGGCATCGTGCTGGGCAACCTGACCGGGCTGATCGACAGCGATTACCAGGGGGAACTCATGGTTTCGGTGTGGAATCGCGGCCAGACCGAGTTCACATTGAATCCGCTGGATCGCATCGCGCAGATGATCATCGTGCCGGTCTTGCAGGTCGGCTTCAATATTGTCGACGAGTTCGACGCCAGCAAGCGCGGCGAAGGCGGGTTCGGCAGCACCGGGCACGCCTGAGCGGCGACCCGGCGTGTCGAACATCCTCAGGCGGCAAATCGGCTGACGGTGTTCTGCATTTCCATGGCCGTATCGAGCAGGCGATGGGCGCCGCCCGATGATTGCAGCGCCAGGTCGTTGTTTTCCCCGGACATGCCGGCAATCTTGTCGACGTGCTGGGCGATGTTGCCGGTGGCGCGGCTTTGCTCGTCGAGGGCGCGCGAGATGCCGGCCACCACGTCGACGACCTGAGCCGCACTGTTCCGGATGCGCTGTATCGCTGCGCCTGCCTCGTTGGCCAGTTCGACACCGGCATCGACCTGAGTGACGCCGGCCTCCATGTGGGCGACGGTCTTTTGCATGCCACTCTGGATATCGCCGATCATCCGGGCGATTTCGCCGGTAGCCGTGGCGGTGCGCTCGGCCAGTTTGCGTACTTCATCGGCGACCACGGCAAAGCCTCGTCCCTGTTCACCGGCGCGGGCAGCTTCGATGGCGGCGTTGAGGGCGAGCAGATTGGTCTGGTCGGCAATTTCGCGAATGACCCGGACCACCGAGGAAATATGTTCGGACTGGGTGCCGAGGACGAGCACCGATTGCGTTGCCTGGCGGACCGTGGCGGCAATCTCTTCCATGCTGGAAACGGCGTTGTGAATCACTTCGGCGCCGGTTTCGCAGGTCTTGCCGGATGCCTCCGAGATGCTGCGCGCCTCGTCGGCATGCCTGACGATTTCACTCATGCTTTGCGTGACCGCGCCGGTTTCTTCGGACATTGCCGCCGTCGATTCGCTTTGCTGCCGCGAGGTGCTGGTCAACTGGTCGGCCGCGACGGCCATGGTCTGGGCGTTGCTGGTTACCAGGCTGGCGTTGTGCTGGATTTCCCGCACCATCTGCCGGAACATCTGGCGCAGATGGCGGATCGAGGCCAGCAGGCTGGTGTTGTCGAGCGGATCGACTTCGATGTGCAGGCCGAGGTTGCCGGAGGCGACATGGTTGGTGATTTCGCAGGCGTAGCGCGGATCGCCACCGAGCAGGCGGTTGAGATTGCGGATGATCGTCCAGCCGAGCAGGGAAACAAAGAGGGCAATGGCGAGACCGATCCCGGCCATCATCAGGTAATTGTTGCCAATGATCGCCGCCGCATTCTTTTCATCCTCGGCGTTGCGTTCGTTGGCCAGCTTGACGACCTGGTCGATGACGCTGCGGTGTTGCGCGTAGCGTTCGGCCAGTTGCGGCAGGATGGCTTCGGCGCCAGCCCGGTTGCCGGCCTGGAGCGCCGGGATATAGCTTTTTTCGAGCAGCTCGAGAAAAGCCTGGCCGGGCCGGTAGGCGTCCTCGATGATCAGGCTCTTGAGCTGGCCTGCCGGCAGTTCGCCTTGCCAGAACTGGTGGCGACTCTCGAATTCACTGCGCAAGGCATGGCTGCGTTCGATCAGCGGCGGCAGGGCCGCGGGCTGGGCGCGGGCCATTTCCAGGACGACAAGATAGGATTCGATCAGGTATTCGGGGGGCGGCAGGATGTCGGCCACCAGATCCTTGCCCTGGACAACCCGCTGGTAGATCGGTCCGTTGACTTGGACCTTGAGCAGGCCGCTGTAGGCAACCAGGCTGGACAGGGCGAAGCCGAGCAGGAAGACGGCCAGCAATAGCCATAGCTGACCGAGTACGCTGAGACTGGCGATCAGGCGAAGGGGATTGAGCCGGACCAGCAGGCTCTTGCTGACCAGTTTGCCGCCGTGCAGCCGGAATCGGGCCTGGCCTTCCTGCATCTGACGATACAGTGCGCTGGCGGCCTCGACCTTCTGGCGGGAAGGGCGCGTCCGCATCGAGGTGTAGCCGACCACGCTGCCGTCGTTGTCGATGGGGGCAACATGGGCGTTAACCCAGTAGAAATCGCCGTTCTTGCAACGGTTCTTGACCAGGCCGTTCCAGGGTTTGCCACTTTTCAGCGTCATCCACATGTCGGCAAAGGCTTCGACCGGCATGTCGGGGTGGCGAACCAGATTGTGGTTCTGGCCGATCAGTTCCACTTCGCTGAAACCGCTGATCTTGATGAAATCCTGGTTGGCGTAGGTAATGACGCCGGACAGGTCGGTTTTGGTAACGATGGTCACGCCATCGGATAGTTGAACTTCTTGGTTGGTAACAGGCTGGTTGGTTCGCATCAGTTGCTCGGCTGCATGACTTTGATCATTGGAAACGAAGATCGCAGATCTTCTGTCTGCCTGATCAAGCATTAAGCAAGCCAAACGATGGCTTTTTATGACGCATGTCTGGAGTTTTGCTTGCGTAGCCCGCCAGACCTTGCAGAATCACCGGCCAGACGGCCCGGGAGCGTGTTTTTCGATGGTCAAGTGTTGGTGAAACAGCCGACATCGGGGCGGATTCTTGTCGGTTTTGTTGTATCCGGTACCCATTGGGGGCGCCAGAGCGGGCGGTCAGGTTTCTGGTCGGGTCCGGTCGAAGCGCAATTCCTGCGGGTAAGGGAAAAAGTCTTCAACGTGGCCGGCCCGGATCTTTCTTTGCGTCTCCTGCCAGAATTCCGGTGACAGCAGGTCCTGGTGGTACTCGAGGAAAATCTTGCGCACCGTGGGCGAGGCGAGCAGGAAGGTGGCGAACTCTTCCGGGAAGACGTCATTCTTGCCGACCGAATACCAGACTTCGCCCGAGAGCTCGGTTTCGTAGTCCGGCGCCTGTGGAATCCGCCGGAAATTGCAGTCGGTCATGTATTCGATTTCGTCGTAATCGTAGAAGACGACGCGGCCGTAGCGCGTGATGCCGAAATTCTTCCACAGCATGTCGCCGGGGAAGATGTTGGCCTGGGCCAGTTCGCGGATGGCGCTGCCGTATTCGCGGATGGCGTGTTCGAGGCCCGCGCTGTTCTGGCTGCGCTCCATGCGCTCAAGGTGGATGTTGAGCGGCTCCATGCGGCGCTCGATGTAGAGGTGCTTGATGATCAACTGCTCGCCGTCGATTTCATAGCAATTGGGGGCGAGTTGCTGCAGTTCGTCGAGGACTTCCGGCGCGAAGCGTTCGAGCGGGAACAGCACGTTGGAGAATTCCAGCGTGTCGGCCATCCGGCCGACCCGGTCGACCTGCTTGACGAGCATGAACTTCTGCTTGACGGTCGCCCTGTCCATGTTCTTAGAGCTGCCGAAGACATCCTTGATCAGCTTGAAGACATAAGGATAGGAGGGCAGCGTGAAGACCAGCATGACCAGGCCGCGGATGCCGGGGGCCATGATGAATTTGTCTTCCGAGTGGTGCAGGTGGTAGATGAAATCGCGGAAGAACATGGTTTTGCCCTGCTTGCCCAGGCCGAGCATGATGTACAGCTCGGAGCGCGGCTTGTTGGGCAGGATCGAGCGCAGGAACTGGACATAGCCGGAAGGTACTTCCATGTCGACCATGAAATAGGCGCGCGACAGCGAGAACAGCAGGCCGATGCGCCAGGCGTCGAGCAATACGGTGTCGAGGTAGAGCTGGCCGTTGTCGTCGTGCAGCACGGGAATCGCGAAGGGGTATTCGACGGCGCCATTGACCGCCTTGCCGATGATGTAGGCGGCCTTGTTGCGGTAAAAGGCCGAGGCCAGGACCTGGATCTGGAAATTGACCTCGCGGCTCGGCATGCCCTGCAGGGTGCGCTGGATGGCCAGGTACACCCGGTCCACGTCACGTTCCAGGTCGGCAAACGGCCGCTGCCAGGCGAAATCCGTGACCACGCCATGAATGGCGCCGCGCAGGCCGTCGGCCTTGGCGTAATAACTGCGATAGGTCGGGGTGGCGTCGGCTTCGATGTTCTCGGTGGACAGGGTTGGCCGGACGAAGATGAAATCGTTGTGATAGTAGTTGCGGTCGAGGATCTTGGTCGTCACCGAGTTGAAGAAGGTCTCGGCCAGCTCGGGTTGCTTGTGGTTGAGCAGCAGGCCGATGTAGAGCAGCTTGATCTGCTGCCAGGTCGCTTGGTCGAGGTGGCCGGCGTCGAATGCGTGGCGCAGGCGCCCGACGCACTCGTCGACGCGGTCATCGTAGTAGCGGATGCGCTCCTTGACGGCCAGATGCACGCCCGGCCAGTCGGCCTGCTCGAAACGCAGCTTGGCTTCCTTGCTGGTCGCCCGGAACAGGGTGTAATGCTTGTTGAAGCCCTCGATCAGCGCCAGTGCGATCTGCTGGGCGCTGCCGTCATGACGGCCAACTGAAATATTCATCGCTCGTGACTCCGGAGTCCGGGAAAAATTCTAGCATCCGCCGGCCCGGAAAACAGTCCCGGAAAGGCCTGAAAATCAAGGTTTTCTGCTGCTCGGCGTTGACTGAAATATGGCTGGCAAGGATACTCGACGTTTTGTCGCTGTAAGCATGGCGAAAGGGGGGCCGTATAGATTGGCTCCGGTAAATCAAACCTAATTCAAGGGGGTAGCATGGCTGAAGGAAAGTCCAAGATCATTTACACGCTCACTGACGAGGCGCCGCTGCTGGCGACTTGTGCATTTCTGCCGGTCGTGCGTACCTTTACCGCGCCGGCTGGCATCGCGATCGAAACGGCTGACATTTCCGTGTCGGCCCGCGTTCTCGCCGAGTTTCCCGAGTGCCTGACCGAAGAACAACGGGTTCCCAATACCCTGGGTGAGCTGGGCAAGAAGTGCCTGCTGCCGGAAACCAACATCATCAAGCTGCCGAACATCAGCGCCTCCGTGGCTCAGCTGATCACCTGCGTCAAGGAACTGCAGGCCAAGGGCTACGCCATCCCCGATTATCCGGAAATGGCTAACAGCGACGAAGAAAAGGCGCTCAAGACGCGTTACGCCAAGTGTCTGGGTTCCGCCGTCAATCCGGTGCTGCGCGAAGGCAACTCCGATCGCCGCGCGCCGGGTGCCGTGAAGAATTTTGCCAAGAAGCATCCGCACTCCATGGGCGAATGGAAGCAATGGTCGCAGACCCACGTTTCCCACATGGAACATGGTGACTTCTACCACGGCGAAAAGTCGCTGACCCTCGACAAGGCGCGCGACGTGCGCATGGAACTGATTGCCAAGGGTGGCAAGACGACGGTGTTGAAGCCGAAGCTCTCCCTGCTCGAAGGCGAGATCATCGACTCGATGTTCATGAGCAAGAAGGCGCTCTGCGATTTCTACGAGCAAACGCTCGAAGATTGCCGCCAGTCCGGCATCCTGTACTCGCTGCACGTCAAGGCGACGATGATGAAGGTCTCGCACCCCATCGTCTTCGGCCACTGCGTCAAGATCTACTACAAGGAAGCCTTCGAAAAGCACGGCAAGTTGTTCGACGAACTCGGCATCAACGTCAATAACGGCATGGCCACGCTTTACGAGAAGATCAAGTCCCTGCCGGAATCCAAGCGCGACGAGATCATCCGCGACCTGCACGCCTGTCAGGAACACCGTCCGCGTCTGGCCATGGTCGATTCGGCCAAGGGCATCACCAACTTCCACTCGCCGAACGACATCATCGTCGACGCCTCCATGCCGGCCATGATCCGTCAGGGCGGCAAGATGTGGGGCGCCGACGGCAAGCAGTACGACAGCAAGTGCGTCATGCCGGAATCGACCTTTGCCCGCATCTACCAGGAGATGATCAATTTCGTCAAATGGCATGGCAACTTCGATCCGCAGACCATGGGCACCGTGCCGAACGTCGGCCTGATGGCCCAGCAGGCCGAGGAATACGGCTCGCACGACAAGACTTTCGAAATCACTGAAGACGGTATCGCCAACATCGTCGACATCGCCACCGGCGAAGTGCTGCTGACGCAAAACGTTGAAGCCGGCGACATCTGGCGTGCCTGCCAGGTCAAGGACGCGCCGATTCGCGACTGGGTCAAGCTCGCCGTGACCCGCGCCCGCCAGTCCGGCATGCCGGCCATTTTCTGGCTGGACAGCTATCGTCCGCACGAAAACGAACTGATCAAGAAGGTTCAGAAGTACCTCAAGGATCACGACACCAGCGGCCTCGACATCCAGATCATGTCGCAGGTCCGCGCCATGCGCTTCACGCTGGAACGCGTCGCCCGTGGCCTGGATACCATCTCGGTGACCGGCAACATCCTGCGCGACTACCTGACCGACCTGTTCCCGATCATGGAACTGGGCACCTCGGCCAAGATGCTGTCCATCGTGCCGCTGATGAACGGTGGCGGCATGTACGAAACCGGTGCCGGCGGTTCGGCTCCGAAGCATGTTCAGCAACTGACGCAGGAAAACCACCTGCGCTGGGATTCGCTCGGCGAGTTCCTGGCCCTGGCCGTGTCGCTCGAAGAACTGGGCATCAAGGAAGGCAACAAGCGCGCCGTCCTGCTCGCCAAGACGCTCGACGCTGCCACCGGCAAGCTGCTCGACAACAACAAGTCGCCGTCGCCGAAGACCGGTGAGCTGGACAACCGCGGTTCGCAGTTTTACCTGACCATGTACTGGGCGCAGGAACTGGCTGCCCAGACCGAGGACAAGGAACTGGCGGCGCATTTTGCCACGCTGGCCAAGACCCTGACCGCCAACGAAGCCCAGATCGTCGCTGAAATGAAGACGGTGCAAGGCAAGCCGGCGGACATCGGCGGTTACTACAAGGCGGATGCCGATAAGTGCAAGGCCGTGATGCGTCCGAGTCCGACGCTGAACGCTGCGCTGAAGGCAATTCGCGGCTAAGTTCACAGGCCCCGCGGGGCCTTGATCCTGGCTGGAAACAAGGGGAGAAATGGCTGACATTTCTCCCCTTTTTGTTTCATAATCGCCGGCACGCCGTCTTCCCGGGTGAAGTCGTCCGACAACAAAATCCAAGGAGTGACCATGACATCCCACATCAAGGTTCCGCAAGGTGGTCAGAAAATCGTTGCCGGGCAAGCGACACCCGACAATCCGATCATTCCCTTCATCGAAGGTGACGGCATCGGTATCGACATCACGCCGGTCATGATCAAGGTGATCGACGCGGCGGTGGCCAAGGCCTACGGCGGGGCGAGGAAGATTCACTGGATGGAAGTTTTCGCCGGCGAGAAATCGACCCGCATTTACGGGCCGGACGAGTGGTTTCCCAAGGAAACCTTCGAGGCCCTCAAGGAATACTCGGTGTCCATCAAGGGGCCGATGACGACGCCGGTCGGCGGCGGTATCCGCTCGCTGAACGTCGCCCTGCGCCAGGAACTCGACCTCTACCAGTGCGTTCGTCCGGTGCGCTATTTCAAGGGCGTGCCGTCGCCGCTGAAAAATCCCGAACTGACCAATATGGTCATCTTCCGCGAGAACACCGAGGACATCTACGCCGGCGTCGAGTGGGCGGCTGACTCGGAAGGCGCCAGAAAAATCGTCAAATTCCTGCAGGAGGAAATGGGTGTCCGGAAAATCCGTTTTCCGCTGAGCTCCGGCATCGGCATCAAGCCGATTTCCGTCGAAGGCACGACCCGGCTGGTGCGCGCCGCGCTGCAGTACGCCGTCACCAACGACCGCAAGTCGGTGACCATCGTGCACAAGGGCAACATCATGAAATTCACCGAAGGCCTGTTCCGTGACGTCGCCTACCAGGTGGCGCAGGAAGAATTCGGCGCCGAACTGATCGATGGCGGCCCGTGGTGCAAGTTCCAGAATCCCAATTCCGGGCGCGAGATCATCGTCAAGGATTCGATCGCCGACGCCTTCCTGCAGCAGATCCTGCTGCGCCCCGCTGAATACGACGTGATTGCCACCACCAACCTGAACGGCGACTATATCTCCGACGCGCTGGCTGCCCAGGTCGGCGGCATCGGCATCGCGCCGGGCGCCAACATCTCCGACCAGTACGCCTGCTTCGAAGCGACGCACGGCACGGCGCCGAAATATGCCGGCCAGGACAAGGTCAATCCGGGCTCGCTGATCCTCTCGGCCGAAATGATGCTGCGCCATCTCGGCTGGAAAGAGGCGGCCAACCTGGTCATCAAGGCCATGGAAGCGGCGATCGGCGACAAGCAGGTGACCTACGACTTTGCGCGCTGGATGGTCGGGGCGGAAGAGCTTTCCTGCTCGGCTTTTGGCGACGCGATGATTGCCCGTCTGTAGTAGGGAGTCGTTAGTACTTGGTCGGTAGCAGATTGTCGACGTTGTGCTTTTGCTACCGACTAATAGCTAGCGACTGATAACTGGGTTCTGGCTGAACGAAGCCCCCTTCGCCGGGGGCTTTTTTTGGCCGGTGTTTTCCTGGCCGACCACTGCGCGGCTCAAGGGAAGCGTATGCTGGCGGGCAGCCATCGCTCTCGATGCCATTGCACCTGTCATTGTCGAATGAAAGGATCTGCCCGTGAATCCAGCCAAGATGAATGAACTCTTCGAAATCCTGCGTGCCGCCTGTGCCCGCCAATTCCGCTTCAACCCCCGGCGCATCACCGCCGGCATGCGTTATGTCGGCACCGAAGGGCACGGCAAGGATCTGGTGCATGTCTTTCGCGATGCCGGCACCCATTCGCAAATCGTGCTGGATAGCACCTTTGCCACCCTGCGCGAAAAACACGGCGACAAGCCGCATTGGACCGAGGCCGAGAAAGCGCATTACCAAAGCAGCGATGCCGAAATCGATGCCGAACTGGCTGCCCGGCAGGCTGAACTGGAGTTTACCCGTCATTCCGCGCTGTATCAGGATCACCGTGCGGAGTTGCTGGCGCATTACACCGACTGGCCGGGCTACCAAGCCGGCGGGCCGACCCCCAGGGAGGCGGCGCGGAGCTTGATCACCAGTCTGGTGGCGGCTCAGGATGCGCGGCTGGCAGTGTTTGCCGAGCATATGGGGTCGGCGGATACGGAGCATCTGGTGCATTTGTTATTGGCGCCCTGCCGGGGGGAGATTGAGGCGGCGAAGACTGCTGCTGGCTAGTTTGCCTGCGCTGTCTTCTGCGCCGTGGCGGGGGGATTTCTTTCGGTCGGCAAATTGGGTTTCTGCTTGTTTGGGGGCTGTTTTCCGCCTTGAGGGCGGGCGTACTTTCTTTTGCTTCGCCAAAAGAAAGTAGCCAAAGAAAAGGCGACCCCAGGGTCGGCGCCCGCTGCGCGGGTCCCTTGCGCTACTCGGCAGTCTGGGCGGCTTGCTAAACTCGCCTGCGGCTCAGACAACGCAAGCCGACTTCCCCCAGACCGCCTGCGTTGCTCAGCGCCTCTCATGGGGGCCCGAAAAGCGTCATGGAGCAACGGCTCTGCCCAG
>JBAQDI010000058.1:0-7948 GCA_049294655.1 Azonexus sp. | reverse complement strand
GAATTTAACTTCTACCTCGATGGATCTCTCCATCCGTGTGATTGCCTTTAATACTTTTGTGTGACCGAAGTCACTAGCATCAAGGCACCCACACCTATCGATTGTTCAAATTGTTAAAGAACTACTTACCCACTGCGCCGTCTCTTGCGATTCGTCTGCAGCGAAGGGGGCGTATTATCTACACTTATTCAAGAACTGTCAAAACAAATCTAAAAATAACTCATTATTTTTAAAAAACATGACAAAAGAATTTATTCTGAATATTGGTGCCCATGAGTAGAATCGAACTACCGACCTCTCCCTTACCAAGGGAGTGCTCTACCACTGAGCTACATGGGCATCATTTGGTGCGTCCTGACGGATTCGAACCATCGACCTCCACGATGTCAACGTGGCGCTCTAACCAACTGAGCTAAGGACGCATAAAACGTTACGGATGCCCTCACCACCGCTGGTGCCCAGGAAGGGACTCGAACCCCCACGGAGTTACCCGCTAGTACCTGAAACTAGTGCGTCTACCAATTCCGCCACCTGGGCACAGGTGCTGAGGGCGCGCATTATATGGATTCACCCCGGTTTTGCAATCACAAAGCTCACTGAAGGTCTGTAATGCGAACCTGCCGCTGATAAAACAACAAAGCAGCAAATTCCGCCGCAAGCTGTACGCAACGTGATTTCTAGATGCTTTATTAAATATATACATCAACAACTTATACCTAGTGAACCGTACACACCATGCACGGATCAAACGACCGCACGACGTGCTGCACGGTCGGCGGCGCACCTTCGCCGGCGGGCAGGCCGACCAGAGCCTGCTCGAGGGGGCCGGGCTGGCTGGTGGCGTCGCGCGGCGAGAAATTCCAGGTGGTCGGCGCAATGATCTGGTAGCGCTCGATGCGGCCACGGCGGATGCTCAGCCAGTGGCCAAGGCCGCCCCGCGCCGCTTCGACGAGGCCGACGCCGCTGCCTTCATCGGGCAATTGGCCTTGGGCGCAGAAGGCTTCGCCGGGCTGGATGGCTTGCACCCAGCTTTCCATGTGCGGGACAAGCAGCGCCAATTCAAGCAGACGGGCGACGACACGGGCGACGACACTGCCGCCATCGCGTGCCACGAGGTCGAGCAGCAGCGGGTGGCCGGCCATGAGCTGGCGGGCCAGGGCGCCGACTTCGGCCGACTGGCCGGCGTAGCGCGGTGCCTTGCACCAGGTGTAGGCGCCCGCCTTGTCGGCGGCGACGATGGTTTCACCATTCGCCGGATGGCGCGGCGGACTGTCGAGCAGCCAGGCGTGGCTGCTATCTTCGGCAATCCGGCTGACGTCGAAAACGGAGGAGTTGCCTTGCTGCCAGAGGCCGGCCGGGAACAGGTCGTAGGCACCGTGCGAGAGGAAAATATCGCCGGCCCGACCCAGCCTGTCGAGGCCGAGATCGAGGGCCGCCGTCAGGAAGGCCGGGAAATCGGCTCTTCGGCCTTCCGCCCAGGCGAGCAATGCCGCCTTTGAATCAAGACTGGCCACAGCCGCCAGGCTGTCGCCGAACAGGCGCTTCTCGAGGAAACCGCGAAATTCGCGCAGCAGGGCCAGCAACCGGATGCGTTCGCCGGCCGTAATCGCCCGCGTGCTGCCGCCGGGCTGGATGGCCAGACTATGCGGCCAGCGCCCGGCGAGAAAGCCCATGAGTTTGAGAAAACTGGCCCGGGCCGGCAGCACCTCGGCCGCCGCTTCACCGCTGATCGCCGTGAAGCGCTGCGCTACGGCGGCGTGCCAAGGCCGGCCGGCATAGGCCGGGCGGGCAAAATCGGGCATGAAGAAGAGGTAGAAATGCGTCAGGTGATCGGCCAGATTTTCGGTGGCCTGGATCAAATGGCGAGCGAGTTGGCCGTTCGGCGGCGGCGTGATACCCATCGCGTCGGCCAGCGCCGAGGCGGCGGCGGCCGATTGCGCCACCGAGCAGATGCCGCAGATGCGCGGCACGATGGCCAGCGCATCGAGCGGCGCCCGGCCGACCAGAATCTGCTCGAAACCGCGAAACAGCGGCGAATTGACCTGTGCCGACAAGATCCGCCCGGCCTCGAGATCGAGGCTGATTTCGAGATCGCCTTCAACCCGGTTGAACGGACCAACGACGATGCGGCTCATTTGCCCGCCTTGCGCACGGCCGGGCGCACCACCGTGTGATCGGCCAGCGAATTTTCGCGCACCCGCTTCGGCGTCGCCGACTTGGACAGCGCCGCCAGCGCGACGAACCAGGCTTTCGGCATGTCGGTCGGCAGGCCGATCGGGATGCCAGCCAGCTTTGGCGTTTCCTGGAAGGCGTGACCCGGCGATTCGAATCCCGGCTCGGTACAGGCAATGCAGGCAAAACCACCACGCAGGCAGGAGCCGCTGCCATTCCAGGCGCGCAGGTTGCAGTCGGCATGGGCCTGGGTGCCCTTGCAGCCAAGGTTTTCCATGAGACAACCGAGATCGGAGGGCTTCTCGGCGCTGGCCTTGAATTCGTAATACTCGTTGCGCGGGCAACCGTGATGCACCAGTTCGCCGGCGTAGAACAGCGGCCGCCCGAATTCGTCCAAGTCGCTGGCCTGCATGCCTTCCAGCGCCAGCTTTTCGAGGCTATCGACGACCCAGCCGGGATGCGTCGGGCAACCGGCGATATTGACCACCGGCAGGCCGCCGGCCGAGCGGAAATCCGCCCCGAGCAGGCCGCCCGCGGTCTGCTCATCAAACTGCAAACCACAGGCTTCGAGCGGATTGCCCGGTGTACTCGCCGAAAAGCCGCCGTAAGCCGTGCACGAGCCGATGGCGAAAACGTAGCGGGCATGGCTCGCCAGGCGCTCGACCCATTCGGTCAGCGGCCGCCCATTGCCGGCCATCAGGTGGAATTTGCCGCTGCCGTTCGGGCCGCGCAGCATGGCACCTTCGACGCACAACACGTCAAACGCTGTTTGTCCGCTGGCACAGGCTTCGAGCACGGCCAGCGCCTCCTCGCCGCTGGCCTGCGACAGCGCCGGGTGCCAGACGAATTCGATGCCGGCGTCGCGCAACTCGTCGAACAATGGCCGCGGCTCAGCACAGAGCAGCGACTGGGTGCAACCGCCGCAACCGCCGCTTTGCAGCCAGAGCACCTTCATTCCCCGGACTCCAGACCGTAGCGACTCAGCTTGGCGCGCAGGCCGACGCGCGACAGGCCGAGTTCGCGGGCGGCGCGCGACTTGTTGCCGCGATGACGCGCCATGGCTTCGCTCACGACGTGCATTTCCAGGCGCTCCATGCGTTCCTTCAGACCGCCGCCCTGGTTGTCGACGGTCAGCATTTCCGGGCCGACGACAGTAACCCGCGCCTCACGAAATTTCCGGATGCGCGGCGCCAGCAGGCCGGCACTCAGCACGGGCACATCGGCCAGGGCCACCAGACGCAGGATTTCGTTCTGCAATTCGCGCACATTGCCCGGCCACGGGTAAGCGGCAAGGCATTCAAGCAGATCGTCAGCCAAACCCTCGATGGGCTTGTCCAGGGATTGACAGCTACTCTTGAGCAAATGCCGGGCAAGCAGCGGCAAATCCATCGGCCGCTCGCGCAGGGCCGGCACATGCAGCGGGATGGTCGCCAGGCGGTAATAGAGATCCTCGCGGAAACGCCCGGTCCGCACGTCGTCTTCAAGATCGCGGTTGGTCGCGGCAATGATGCGTACATCGCAGCTCACCACCCGGTTGCTGCCAAGCGGCCGGAATTCGCCTTCCTGCAGCACGCGCAGCAACTTGACCTGGAAGGCCGGGCTGGTTTCGCCGATCTCGTCGAGGAACAGGGTGCCACCGTCGGCCTGCTGGAACAGCCCGACCCGGTCGTCGACAGCGCCGGTGAAGGCGCCGCGCTTGTAGCCGAAAAGTTCGGATTCGAGCAGGGTATCGGGCAGGGCACCGCAGTTTTCGGTGATGAAAGGCCGGCTGGCCCGCCGGCTTTCGTAGTGGATGGCGCGCGCCACCATCTCCTTGCCGGTGCCCGACTCGCCGGTCACCATGACCGACAGGTCGTAGGGCGCAACGCGCTCGATCAGATCGCACAGCGCGTTGAGCGGGCTGTTCGGAGCGCGGATGAAACTGCCCAGACCGAAGCTGCTTTTGAGCTTTTCCTGCTTGGCGTCGACGCGCTTCCTGAGCACCGGTTCGGCGGTACGCAGATCGAGCGACAGACGCTGGTTTTCCTGTTGCAGACGCCACAGCTCGGCGGCGCGCTGCAAGGTCAGCAGAAGTTGTTCGGGCTGCCAGGGCTTGAGCAGGTATTGCCAGATGCCGGCCTCGTTGACGCCGCTGATGATGTCCTCGGCGTCGGTATAGCCGGACAGGATGATACGGATGACGTCTGGCCAGCGCTGGCGGACTTCCTTGAAAAAGGCGACGCCGGTCGTCCCCGGCATGCGCTGGTCGCAGAGCACGATGCGAATCGCCGCGCTGGGCATTTCCCGCTCGAGGATATCCATGCCCTCGGCCGCCCCGGACGCGCAAAACACCTCGAAATCTTCTTCCAGCGTGCGGCGCAGGGCTTCCTGCGAACGCACCTCGTCATCGACGACAAGGACGGCAGGCAGTTTGCGCAGGCTGGTTGGCATCATTCGGGAATTTTCCAGTCGAGATCGCGGTGGCGGGCCAGGTGACGCGGCGTCCAGGAGTTGGCCGAGCGCGTCACGAAATGATAGCGCGCGACGTGGTAGGACGGATCAAAGCCATAGAAATTGCGGCGCATTTCCCGCAATTCTTCGGCGCGATAGTCGGCCAGCGGCTTGGCCGCCTCGTCAGCCTGGCGTTTGGCCAGCTTGCCGGCCAGTTGCGCGGCAAAATCCGGGGCTGCGGCCAGTTCGGCGGCCCGCCGGGCAACATCGACGGCAAACCCGGGGCCGGGCAGGCAGGCATCGTAAAAACCCAGCCGGACGGCCTCGGCGGCCGGCATCGGCAAACGGTGGCGCATGATGGCCCGTGCCCCGTCCGCGCCGACGCGCGGCGGCAACAGGTAGGTCCAGAATTCCGAGCCGAACAGGTTGCCCATGTTCTTGTAATGCGGGTTGAGCATGACGCCGTCGCGCACCCAGACGAAATCGGCGGCGCGCGCCAGGAAACAGCCGCCGGCGCCGGTATTGCCCCCGACGGCGGCCACTGTCAGTTGGCTGGTACAGCGCAGGATGGCCTCGGCCAGGTCATCGATGGCATTGATGTTGGCCCAGGATTCGTCAGACGGACTGTCGGCCGCCTCGATGGTATTGAGATGGATGCCGTTCGACCAGAAATCGCTGCCACCGCGCAGCACGATGACCTTGGTGGGCTGCGCCGCCGCCCAGTTGAAGGCCTCGGTTAGACGCCGGCATTGCGCCGTGCTCATGGCGCCGTTGTAGAACTCGAAGGACAGGAAACCGATCGCATTGCCGTTCCACTGCGCCGCTTCGTAGCTGATGTCCTGCCAGGTGAGCGTTGCCGACTTGTGCCAGCCGGGCAATGGCAATTCCGGCAAGGCGGCGGCTTCGGGGAAGGCCAGGGTGGCCGGCAGTTTGATGCCCCCCGGCCGTTTGACGTGGCCGAGCCATACGGCACCGTCCACCGTGGCACGACAAATGGCCGTTTCGCGCCGGCCAAGCAGTTCGCCCGGGGCGCCCTTGAGAGTGGCTTCCGGCCAGGCGTCGAACAACTGGCAGGGCTGGCCGAAAAGTTCGTCGGCGACGCCGGGAAAACCATCGGCCGCATTGAGCCGGGCGAGAATTTCGCTACTCGTCGCTGACGCCCAGGCGAGGACGCGATTGGCTTGCTGCATCAGGGTGTGCGCCCGACCGGAAACGCATTGCGGTGTGAAGTTGCCCCCCTGGAAGCGCTCAACCGCCGTCAGCACGGCCTGCACGGCGGCCTCGGTTGTTTCCTGGCGGTAGACGGACGCCTTGCGGGCCCGGCGTAGCGGGAAGACCGCGGAAGCCCAGACCGGCCCGGCATCCATCTCCGTTTCGGCCTGCAGCACGGTAACGCCCCATTCCGACTCGCCTTTCTGGATCGCCCAATCGAGCGCCGACGGACCGCGGTCGCCGACGATGCCGGGATGCAAGATCAGGCAGGTATGGCGCGACCAGATCGATGCCGGGATCGCCCGCTTGAGAAAGGGCGCAATGATCAGATCGGGTTTGAACAAGGCCACAGCCTCTTCGGCAACCGCATCGGCGATGTCGAATTCGATGCTGATTTCGTGGCCGCAACGGCTCAATTCGCAGAAAAGACGCTGCGTCAGACTGTTAAAAGAGTGTGTCAGGAAAAGAATTCGCATGCTGTCAGGATTTTTTGGTGAGTATTCCAGGGGGATGAACGCAGTAACCATGCCGCTTGTGGGGTGAAATCAGGGCGCCTAGTCATATCCGCATATTACCTTCGCCATATTTTTCAATCAGTTAGCTTTGACTACCATGAGCTTCGTCTCAGTATTCACACAGGGGAATCACCATGCAAGGTCAACGCAAACGCGCCGAATCATCCAAAGTTCGGACCTATCGCGCACCGCGCCCGGAATACACCGCCGCCGTCCGTTACCTCGACGGCAGCCGCGACATTTTCCGCGTCCGCAACGCCGACGACATGGACGATGCCCGCGCCCTGGTGCTCTCCGAACTGGGCGAGGTCCGCTCGCTGGTCATTGCGCTGCGCCTGCACTGAGCCTCACCTAGCAAATCCGCGGCAGCTGTTCGCCGGACAACCAGTCCACGATCCGCTTGCCGCCAAAACCGGTGGTCATCTGGACAAAATGATGTTCGTCCGCCTGGACCCGCCCGACAATGGCCGCCGCCGCCCCCAGCGGGTGGGCACGCATGGCCGCTAACAGTGTGTCGGCATCGCCTGCCGCACAGATCGCCACGAGCTTGCCTTCATTGGCCACGTAAAGCGGGTCGAGGCCGAGGAATTCACAGGCCGCATGGACGGCAGGCTGCACCGGCAGCGCCTTTTCCTGCAACATGATGCCCACGCCGGACTGGGCGGCGATTTCATTGAGCGTTGTGGCCAGCCCGCCACGTGTCGGATCGCGCAGCACGTGGATGTCGGCCCCGCTTTCCCGCATCGCGGCAATCAGGCCGTGCAGCGCCGCCGTGTCGGAAACAATCGGCGACTCGAAACCCAGGCTCTCGCGCTCGGCCATGATCGCCATGCCGTGATCGCCGAGGGTGCCGGAAACCAGCACCACGTCACCCGGCCGCGCATTTCTTCCCGAAAGTTCCATGCCCGGCGCAACGATCCCGACGCCGGTGGTCGTGATGAACACCCCGTCGCCCTTGCCGCGCTCGACCACCTTGGTATCGCCGGTCACCACCGGCACACCCGCCTCCTTGCTCGCCGCCGCCATGCTTTGCACGATGCGCGCCAGATCGGCGAGCGGAAAGCCTTCTTCAAGAATGAAGCCGGCCGCCAGATAGAGCGGCTTGGCGCCCATCACGGCGACATCGTTGATCGTGCCGTGCACCGACAGGCAGCCGATGTCGCCACCGGGGAAAAACAGCGGCGAGACGACATGGCTGTCGGTCGCCATGACCAGTTTGCCTTCGCCGGGCGCCGGCAATAAGGCACCATCGTCGCCCTGGGCGAGGTATTCGTTGCCGAGGTATTTGGCGAACAGCTCCTCGATCAACTGCGCCATGGCCCGGCCGCCGGAGCCGTGGGCCATGTCGACCTGGCCGTGCTTGATGTCGAGGGGACGGATGTAGGTTTTGCGGGTTTGGGTCATGGGGTTTCAGATAGGGTTATCCGTGGCACTCGCTTTAGTCTCGGCTACGGTGGGTGCTGAATTTGTTTGGCGTGGGGATTCCGCCTTACGGGCGGGCGTACTTTCTTCTTGCTTCGCCAAGAAGAAAGTAGCCAAAGAAGAAGGCGACCCCAGGCTACGCGGTCGGCTGCGCCGACTCCCCTGCGCTACTCGCTGCTGGCGGGGGCTGCGGAACT
>JBAQDI010000057.1:0-2141 GCA_049294655.1 Azonexus sp. | reverse complement strand
GCCGCGGCCGGGCCGGCGCCCTGGCTGACCACGCCGGTCGAGGCGGCGACCTTGAGATCGGGGGCGGTGAATTTGACGCTGCTTTCGGTGCCCGACCACAGTTCCAGCAGATCCGCTTCGCTGATCTGGTTGTTGCGGATGATGTGCGGGGTGATCGCCAGCACCAGTTCGCGATTGCCCCACTGGTCGCTTTGAATGCCGAACAGGCGGCCGAGGAAGGGGATGTCGCCGAGGCCCGGCACCTTGTTGTTCTGACTCATGCTGTCCGAGGCCTGGATCAGGCCGCCCATCACCTGCGTCTCGCCATCCTTCAGGCGCAGCACGGTCGAGGCGTTGTTGGTCGTCGTCTTGAAGGCAACGGTGCCGCTGTTGGTGGTGACCTGATCGCCGAGTTTGCTGACTTCGAGATTGAGCCGGATGGCGACATTGCCATCCGGATAGATGGTCGGTTCGACCTCGAGTTTGATGCCGGTTTCGAGATACTGGATATTGGTATTGAAAATGGCGTTCGAAGTGCCGGCGGCCGCGCTGCCCGGCACCGCGGCACTGGAGATGACCGGCGTCCGGTCGCCGATCATGATCTTGGCCTTTTCCTTGTTGCGCACGCGGATGCGCGGCGTCGCCAGGGTCCGGGTGTCGCTGTTGCCGGCCTTGGCCTTGGCCGTCGCCGTGGCGCTCGAGACGCTCATGCCGACATCGGCATTGGTCATGTTCTTGAAGGCCTGCAGCGTTGCGGCGGCGCCGGACAGCGGCCAGGACAGGGTGGCGGAGGCGGAGGTCGGCCAGTCGATGCCGAGATCCAGGGAGCGGTTGCGATCGACATCGAGCAGCTCGACTTCCAGCATGACTTCCGAATCTGGCTGATCCATCGATGACACAAGCTTTTCGGCCAGGCGGATGGCCGAGGCGGTGTCGCGAATCACCACCGCATTGCTGCGCTCGTCGACGTAGATATCCTTGGTTTTCAGGATGGTCTTGATCATGCTCTGGACTTGTTTGGCATCGGCATTGACCAGCGCGAAGCGGCGCACCTTGAGTTCCTGGTATTCCTTGCTCTTGGCCGGTGTCAGCGGATAGATCAGGACGCTGTTCTCGCCGAGGATGCGTTTTTCCAGCTGGTTCTGCATGAGGATCAGGTCGAGGGTTTCCTCGACGGCCGTGTCCTTGACGAAAATCGAGACCTTGATGTCGTTGCGCACATCCTTGTCGATCATGATGTTGACGCCGGTTGTCCGGGCCAGGGCTTCGAGCACCATTTTCAGGTTGGCGTCGCGGAACTGCAGGGTGACCGGCCGGCGCCCCTTGATGTTGAGACGCGGTCCGGCAATGTTTTCCTTGAGGGACTGTTCTTCCAGTTGGTAGCGCAGCTGGTTGGCCTTGACGTCGCCCGGTCGTTCGAGAAGGATCAGGTTGATCGTCGCCTTGGCGCCGGTACTGTCGCCTTTCTTGAGCATGGCCTGGGCATCGGCCAGCCATTTGGCATGGCGGCGGGCCGTGCCGACTTCGGCTAGGCCGTCGCGGGCTGCCTGATTGGCGGGTTCGAGATTCAGGGCGCGGCGATACAGGGCTTCAGCGGCTTCGTAGCGCTCGTTGGCCAGTTCGCTGCCGGCCGCATTGAGCACCCGGTTGACCACCTGTTCGCGTTGCCGCAGGTATTCCTTGCGCACCAGCGTGTTCTTCGGGTCTTCCCTGGTTGCCTGCTCCAGCTTGGCCAGGCCTTCTTCGTAATGGCCTTCCATGATCAGCGACATGCCTTCGCGGCGGCCCATTTCGCTGGCACAACCGGCAAGAAGAAGCGCCGCCGACAAGCAAACTACCTGCTTGAGGAGCCACCTTTCCGGCCGAATCCTGCGGCCGGGCGTCAATACGCTGTTTTTATGTGTGGGCTTCACTGGACTATTCCTGTATTGAGCGATTGTTCAATTTGCAGCGGCAGATAGAGGAAGGTCAGCTGGCCTCCCTTCAGGCTTTCGACCCGGTAGGTCCGTTCGATGGTGTCGCCGATGGAAACCGTGATCAGGCGGTCGCCGCGACTGAGGATGATCAGTCGCGCCTCGCCTTCGATGTACTGCCCGAAATAGGCGAACGGCAGGGGCGGCGCGCTCGGCGGCGGCGGTGGGGGCGGCGGCGGAGGGGGCGGC
>JBAQDI010000056.1:0-245417 GCA_049294655.1 Azonexus sp. | reverse complement strand
GGCCGGGGCGGCGGGCGGCCGGCTGCTCAGGCGCGGCCGGCCATGTTGGGCGTCGCCCCGGTGCAGCCAGTCGATGACCTCGCGCCAGACCGGTGCCGCGCCGGAAACGCCGGAGACATCGTGCATCGGGCTGCCGCTCGCGTTGCCGACCCAGACGGCCACCGTATAGCGGCGTGAGAAGCCGGCGCACCAGTTGTCGCGCATGTCCTTGCTGGTGCCGGTCTTGGCGGCGCTCCAGTAATGTGTCGCCAGCCAGGATTCGAGGCCGAAAGTGGCGGCACGGGCGCTGCGGTCGGCCAGGATGTCGCCGACCAGGAAGGCGCTGGCCGGCGTGAAGGCGGCATGCGCCTTGGCGCTGAAGACCTCGGCACAGCCTTCGCGCTGGCAGGGTATCGGTGTTGGTGCGCTACCCGGCGTGACGCGAAGCGGCGACCATTTTCCCTCATTGGCCAGGGTCCGGTAGGCATTGGCCAGCATGAGCAGAGAAATATCGGCCGAGCCGAGGGCCAGGCTGTAGCCGTACCAGTCGCCACTTTGCTTGAGACTGGCGAAGCCGGCCAGTTTCAGACGTTGCTGGAAGAGCTCGGGGCCGAGGCGGACCAGGGTCTTGACGGCCGGCACGTTGAGCGAACCGGCCAGCGCCATGCGCGCCGAGACCCAGCCGCGGTAATGCGGTTCGTAATTCTGCGGCGCGTACAGGCCGTTGCCGGTATCGAGGGTCAGTGGCGCATCCTCGATCAGCGAGGCGGGTGTCAGTTGGCGGCGTTCAAAGGCCTGGGCGTAGAGAAAGGGTTTCAGGGTCGAGCCGGCCTGACGCAGCGCGGTGACGCCGTCGACTTCGGCGGCGCCTGACAGGTCGCCGCTCGAACCGACCCAGGCGAGGATTTCGCCGCTGGCGTTGTCGATGACCAGTACGGCGCCGTCTTCGGCATTCTGCCGGCTCAGGGCCGCGAGGTGCCGGCGCAGCGCGCTGCCGGCAAAACGCTGCAGTTCGGCGTCGAGACTGGAGCGCAGTTGCTGGCCGGGTTGTTCAAGCAGTTTGCGGGCAAGGTGCGGGGCAATTTGTTCGTCGCCATTATTATCGGCTGCGCGCAGGCCGCCGCTCAGGGCCTGCGCGGCAAAACCTTCGAGGCCTTCACATTCGCCGGCCCGGTCCATTTCCTTGAGCAGATTGCAGGCCCGCTTGCTGACCAGACCTGGCGCGGCATTCGGCGAACGGAGCAGGGCGGCGGCCAGCGCCGCTTCGCGTTCATCGAGGCCGTGCGGCCATTTGCCGAAAAGCTGCCGGCTCATCGCGCCGACCCCCTGCAACTCGCCGCGAAAACTGACCAGATTGAGGTAGGCCTCGATGATCTGCTTCTTGCTCCAGAAATTTTCCAGGCGCAGGGCCACCGTGGTTTGCGAAATCTTTTCGAAGAAACTGCGCCGGCCGCGGCGCTGGCCGTCTTCGTCGATCAGACCGGCCAGTTGCATGCTCAGGGTGCTGGCGCCGCGCGTCCGTTTGCCCCAGAAATTGCTCCACGCCGCCTTGCCGGCCGCCTGCCAGTCGACGCCGTCGTGTTCGAGAAAACGCTTGTCTTCGGAAACGATCACGGCCCGCACCAGGGCCGGGGAAATCTCGTTGAGAGCAGTCCACGGCTGGCGGCGTACCGACTTGTCGATGCGCAGCGTTTGCAGTAGCTGACCGTCGCGGGCCAGCAGTCTTGCCTCGGAAGGCACATAGCCCGCCTTGACTTCGCCAAAGCCGGGCAGGGCCAGGGCCGGTAGCGGTAGCAGGAGGGCGAGAACAAGCAGACGAGGGAGCGGTCGGGAAAATGCCACGGACGGGGTGTCGGGAGAAGGGACAGCGGGGCTTATAACGGGAATCGCGGCGTCAATGCAAGCGGGATTTTTTGCAGTGCTTCGAATGCTGCCGGCCTTATTTTTCGGCAGCCGGTTAATTGCCGGGCATCGGCCTATACTGAATTTACCCGGTAATTGCCGGTATCCCCAAGGAGTACGATCATGGGCAAGACGACCAAGAGCAACAAGGAAGTGAAGAAACAGTCGGTGTTGTCGCCGAAGGAAAAGAAAACCGCCAAGCAGGTCAAGAAGCACGCCTCCGATGCGGCGCCGCTGATTCACCCGCGCTGAGTTTTTCTAAACGGCGCCGACCATGCTCAGCGCCACCTGTTCGGCAACCTTGATGCCATCGACGGCCGCCGACAGGATGCCGCCGGCGTAACCCGCACCTTCGCCGGCCGGAAAGAGGCCGTGCGTGTTCAAACTCTGGCATTCGGCATTGCGCGTGATGCGGATCGGTGACGAGGTGCGCGTCTCGACGCCGGTCAGGATGGCATCGGCCATGGCAAAGCCGCGAATCTGCTTGTCGAAGGCGGGAATCGCTTCGCGCAGCGCGTCAATGACGTAGGGCGGCACGCAGCTCGAAAGATCGGTCATGTGCACGCCCGGCTGGTAGGAGGGATCGACTTCGCCGAGCCCGGTCGATGGTCGGCCGGCGAGGAAATCACCGACGCGTTGGGCCGGTGCGGCATAGGTGCCGCCGCCGGCGACAAAGGCGGCCGATTCCCACTGGCGCTGGAAATCGATGCCGGCCAGCGGGTTGGTTTTGTAATCGCCAGGAAAATCCTCGGGATTGACGTTCACCACCAGCGCCGCGTTGGCGTTGCGCTCGGCGCGCGAATACTGGCTCATGCCGTTGGTGACGACCCGGCCTTCCTCTGAAGTTGCGGCGACCACCTGACCGCCCGGGCACATGCAGAAACTGTAGGCGGTACGGCCGTTGGCGCAGTGATGGACGAGCTTGTAGTCGGCGGCGCCGAGCAGTTCGTTGCCGGCATTCGGGCCGAAGCGGGCGCGGTCGATCAGGGCCTGCGGATGCTCGACGCGGAAACCGATCGAGAAGGGCTTGGGCTCGATATGGACGCCCTGTGCGTACAGCATCTCGAAGGTGTCGCGGGCGCTGTGGCCGATGGCCAGCACGACGTGCCGGCTGGCGATTTTCTCGCCGCTGGCCAGTTCGACGCCGGTGACCTGGCCGTTGTCGATATCGATTTTCTCGACCTTGGCGCCAAAGCGGATTTCGCCGCCCAGGCCGGTGATCGTTGCGCGCATGTTCTCGACCATCTTGACCAGCCGGAAGGTGCCGATGTGCGGCTTGCTGACGTAGATGATCTCTTCCGGCGCGCCGGCCTTGATGAATTCTTCGAGCACCTTGCGGCCGTGGAACTGTGGGTCCTTGATCTGGCTGTACAGCTTGCCGTCGGAGAAAGTACCGGCGCCGCCTTCGCCGAACTGGACATTGGATTCCGGATTCAGCTTGTTGTCGCGCCACAGGCCCCAGGTGTCCTTGGTGCGCTCGCGCACGGCCTTGCCGCGTTCGAGGATGATCGGCTTGAAACCCATCTGGGCCAGAACCAGGCCGGCCAACAGGCCGCAGGGGCCGGTGCCGACGATGACCGGGCGCTGGGTCAGATTTTCCGGGGCGCGGGTCACCAGCTTGTAGGTGGTGTCCGGCGTCGGTGCTAGGTGGGCGGCGTTGTTGGCGGCCTTGAGGCGCTCGACGACGGCAGCTTCGTCCCTGAGCTCGACGTCAAGCGTGAACACGAAAATGATGTTCGATTTCTTGCGCGCATCGTGGCCGCGCCGGAAAACGGTGAAACCGAGCAGCTGGTCGGGCGCGATGGCCAGGCGTTCGATGATCGCCACCTTGAGGTCGTCATCGGTGTATTTCTTGAGCGGGAGCTTGATTTCGGTCAGGCGCAGCATGGTGTCTATCCGTGGGGGCGCTTCGGGGGCGCGTATTTTAGCGCGGCAAAGGGGCGGCTTGGGCGTTTGCCGGGTAATCAGGCCGGTTTCAGCTGGCGGCCGGGTTCGGCAGCCACTTGAGCAGGGTTGCGAACAGGGTTTCCGGATCGACCGGCTTGCTGATGAAATCATTCATCCCGGCATCGAAGCAGCGTGCCTTGTCCTCGGCAAAGGCATTGGCCGTCATCGCCAGGATCGGCAGTGCAGCCTGACCGGGCAGGCGGTGGATGCGCCGGGTGGCTTCCAGGCCGTCCATGCGCGGCATCTGCATGTCCATGAGGATCAGGTCGTAGCGATTCCGGCTGGCCTGGTCGACCGCCACGATGCCGTCTTCGGCAATGTCTACATTCAGCCCGGCATCCGTGAGCAGCTCCAGGGCGACTTCGCGATTGATCTCCTCGTCTTCGACCAACAGGATGCGCCGGCCGTGGTGATCGCGGCGCAGCGCGGCTTCGGCCGAGTCGCTGGCGGCCTGGGGTGCGGGGTCGGGGAGCCCGGCATCCTTTTTCAGACGGACAGTGAACCAGAATGTACTGCCGAAACCGGGCGTGCTGCTCAGGCCGCTCTGGCCGCCCATGCTCTCGGCCAGCTTGCGGGTGATGGCCAGCCCGAGGCCGGTGCCGCCATATTTCCGGGTTGTCGAATTATCTGCCTGCTCGAAGACTGAAAACAGCTTGGTCAGGGTTTCCGGGGCGATGCCGATCCCGGTATCCCTGACCTCGAAACGCAATACGACGTGCTCGCGATCTTCGCTCTCGATACTGATGCGCAGCGTGATGCTGCCGGCCTCGGTGAATTTGACGGCATTCGTGGCGTAATTGAGTAGGGCCTGCTGCAGCCGGGTCGGATCGCCGAGCAGGGTGTAGGCCTGGGGCGGCGTGTCGACGATCAGTTTCAGGTTCTTGGCGCGCGCCGGATCGGCAATGATCGAAACGACATTGGCGACGATGCTGCCCAGTCTGACCTCGGTTTCCTCAAGCGTGAATTTACCGGCCTCGATCTTCGACAGATCGAGGACGGCATTGATGATTTCCAGCAGGTGCTGGCCGGCCGCATCAATCTTGTCGAGCCGGTCTTCCTGCTGCGGCGTCAGGCCAGAGCGGCGGATCAGGTGGGCCATGCCGGTGATGGCATTGAGCGGCGTCCGGATTTCGTGACTCATGTTGGCCAGAAAAGTGCTCTTCGCGATATTGGCCGCCTCTGCAGCATCCCTGGCCCGCTCGAGTTCCCGGGTGCGTTGCTGGACCATTTCTTCGAGGTGGCCGTGCTGCTCCTTGAGGCGCTCTTCTGCCTGGACGCGTTCGCCGATTTCACGCAGCAGTTCGTCTCGGTAGCCCTTCAGGTCCTGGCGCATCTGGGCAAAGCTGCTGACCAGGGCGCCGATTTCGTCGCTGCCGGCCGTCGGCAAGGGCGAGTCGAACTCCCGTCTGGCCAGATCCTGCGCCGCCCTGGCCAGATGCCTGGCCGGCCGGATTACCATGATTTCGAGCAGGACACCGATGCTCAGCGTCAGGATCAGCAGGATGCCGATCTGGGTCAGCAGCAGGCTGCGGTGTCGTACTTGTTCCTCGGCGATGAAGGGCGCCATGTCGACGCTGACTTCCAGCGTGCCGAGCGGCATCTCCAGATAGCTGACCGGTCGGGCAATGGTTTTGCTGCTGGCGGCCGGCGGTGTCGGGGTGTCCGGAGGACTGCCCAGCAAGGGGTAAATCTGCTGGCCATGGGCATTGACCAGGCGGACGCTGACCCACTCGCGGTTCTTTTCCTGCAGGGCGCTCAGGTTGCTGTGAATGCTGCCCAGTTCGTTGCCGAGCAGGGGCGGGATCAGGCCCTCGACGACGCTGTCCAGGTGATGTTCGATGAGGTCGAGCTGGACTTTTTCCGCCTGGTGCAGCGAGCTCGGTATCCAGAAGCCATAGATGTAACCGCCGACCAGGGCGCTGACGACGAGCAGGGGGATGAGAAGTTTTTGCCGCAGGCCGAAAATCATCTTTGTCTAATCGACCCAGTAGCTCTCGAGTCCCCATTTGTTCATCGGCTGAAAGTCCTTGATCGAGGTCGGAACGATGCGATGTATGGGTATTTCATCGAGCAGGGCGCGGCCGGCTTCGCTGTCGCCCAGCTCAAGGAAGGCGCGTTGGATCCGGTCGCGGACGGCAGGCGGTACCCGGGGATGGGCGGCCATGGGATGCGATGGCATGTCGCGCGTGGTGTAGAGGATGCGCAACTGGTCGCGCACCGCAGGATCCTGTTCCTGCAGCGTCTTTTCGACGCCGCCGCCGGCCACGGCGAGGTTGTTGACGACATGCAGATAGACCGAACTGTGGGTCTTGGCATTGATCGGCAGGACCCTGGCCTTGAACAGCTGTTCAAGGTCGGCGCGTAGCAGCAGGCTGGCGCCGAGGGCGTTGAACGAGGGGATGGCCAGCGTCTTGCCGTCGAGTTCGGCCGGCGACTTGATTGGGCTGTCCTTGCGCACGACCAGGATGCCGCGCAGCGGCTCGGTGTCGCGCACGAGCGGCAGATAACCCTGGCGCGGGACTTCGCGCAGGATGTGGTAGGGGTTGGCGTAGACGAAATCAAAGCTGCCTCGCGACAATTCGCGCTCGAATTCCGGCACTGTCAGTGTGGCGACCAGCTTCAGTTCGAGGCCGGTTTTCCGGTTGAGCTCGTCGATGATCGGCTTCCAGATGGCAAACAGCTTGCGCTGCTCGAACTGGGGGACGACGGCGAAAGTGTAGCTTTCGGCGGCCTGGACACCCCAGGCCAGCAGGCCGATCAGGCCGGCCAGGCCGGCGACAGCGCGGCGGATTCCCCGGCCGGTGAAATGGTCGAAAAATGAGGTACACATTTTTTTCTCCCTGCTGCTCTGCCTTTTCGGCAGCCTATGTGCCCGATGATACGCCGATCTGCGCCGGTTTCTTCGCCAATCAGGCCAGCCAGAGCTTCTTCCAGCCTTCGTGGCCGAGGCCTTCCATGGTTTCGATATTGCGCTCGAAGATGCTGGCGGCATCGGGAAAGGCGGCAACCGCCCGATCGATGCTGCTTTCGCGCAGCAAGTGCAGGGTCGGGTAGGGCGAACGGTTGGTGAAATTGGCAATGTCGTCCGGCTCGCTGCCGGCGAATTCGTACTGCGGGTGCAGGCTGGCGATCTGGAAAACCCCGTCGAAACCGAGGTTGCGGTTCAGCGCATCGACTTCGGCCAGGAAGAAGTGATAGTCGAGAAAATCGGTCATGGCCAGCGGATGGATGAGCAGCGTCGTGTCGAGTTCGGCTGGCGGGGAATCGCGCAGCCGGTTGAGTTCGCTTTCCAGCTCGGCGAGCAGTTCATCGGCCGTGCTGGCCGCGGTCAGCGCATAGCGCACCTGCTTCTTGACGAAAACGCTTTTCGCGAAGGGGCAGAGATTGAGGCCGATGACGGCGCGCTCCAGCCAGATTTGCGTGTTGCTGATGATTTCGGCGCTGGCGGCAGCGTCGGTGTAAGGCGTCAATACCTGGGGCATGGGGCGGACCTGGAATATGGTTGGGGGCCATCGCGAACGCTGGCGGCAAGGGCTGAGGCGATCCTCAATTGGCCCGGTGAGCCGTATTCTACCGCGTCATGTCCGGCGAGCCGGACGGCCGGCGTTGCTGCGGGGGCGGGGGCGATTTGTTAAGCTCAAGCCATGGAAAAAATCCCGTTATCCCGACTTTTCGCCCAGCGCCAGTTCCTGCGTTTCTGGTCGGCCCGCCTGGCCGGCATGCTGGCCAACCAGATGCTGATGGTCGCCGTTGCCTGGCAGATGTATGACATCACCGGCAGCGCCTGGGATCTTGGCCTGGTCGGCCTGTTCCAGTTCGTGCCGGCACTGTTGCTGACCCTGCCGGCCGGGCATGTCGTCGACCGCCTGCGGCGCAGCCGGGTGTTTGCCATGTGCATGCTGTTGCAGGCGGCGGTTTCGCTGCTGCTGGTGGCGGCGTTGCTCGGCGACTTTGCCACGCGCGAACTGATTCTCGCCGTTTCCGTTGTCCTCGGCATGGCCCGCGCCTTCCAGATGCCGGCGCAGCAGGCGCTGATTCCCCTGCTCGTGCCGCTCGAACTGCTCGAGCGGGCAGTGACCCTGAGTTCGATGGGCCTGCAGGGCGCCGTCATCTGCGGCCCGGCGCTCGGCGGCCTGCTTTATGCCCACGCCCCGGTGACTGTCTATGGCAGTTGCGTCGCGCTCTTTGGGCTGGCTTACGGGCTGGTGCTGGCGATCAATGAACGCCATGCGCCGTCGAAGGAAACGGTCAGCCTGCAATCCGTGCTGGCCGGCGTCGCCTTCGTCTGGCGCAACAAATTGCTGCTTGGCGCCACCTCGCTCGACCTCTTCGCCGTACTGTTCGGCGGGGCCGTTGCGCTGCTGCCGATCTACGCCCGCGACATCCTGCATACCGGGCCGCAAGGTCTCGGCCTGCTGCGCGCCGCGCCGGCCGTCGGCGCCTTGCTCATGGCGCTGGTCATGCTGCGCTGGCCGATCCAGCGCCGGGTCGGCCACTGGCTGCTCAGTGCCGTCGCGGTGTTTGGCTTGGCGACGGTGGTTTTCGGCTTGTCCGAGCATTTCGCCCTGTCGCTGCTGGCGCTCGCCATCACCGGGGCGGTGGACAACATCAGCGTGGTCATCCGCATGACCGTGATGCAGCTCGAAACGCCGGACGAGATTCGCGGCCGGGTGTCGGCCGTCAATTCGATCTTCATCGGCGCCTCGAACCAGCTTGGTGAATTCGAATCCGGTGCCACTGCCGCCCTGTTCGGCCCGGTCAATTCCGTGGTCATGGGCGGGGTCGGCACCCTGTTGATCGCGGCGGCCTGGCTGCGCCTGTTTCCGGCGCTCGCCCGGCGTGACCGGATGATGCCGCAGTGAAGCCCCGGGCGGCAGAGCCGGACGTCGGATGTGCGCTATGATCGGTGCATCGGCGACGACGGAAAAGGCATGCCCCAGGCGGCCCCGGCCCTCGATCGGCAAAAAATGACGACTCCTCTTCTACGGGAAAACCATGCACAACTTGTTTAGCGAACTGCAAAGACTCTATTTTTTGCCCGACCAGTATTGGCTCAGCCAGAAGCTCAAAAATGGCGGCGAGCCGGCTTACGCGGTCGATGGCCCCCTGACGCCGGAAATCATCGGCCAGAGCCTGGCCGGCGAACTGAGTGTGACGCTCAACCTGGTCAGTGCCGGGAGTACGGTGCGGGCCATGCTGGTCGTCTTCAACAAGGCCAGCGACTGGCCGGCGGCGGCCCGGCTTTTTCAGGCCGTGCAGGACGATCTCGAATTGCCGGCGCCGGCCCTTTCCGTCTCCGGGCGGCATGGCTTCCGGCTGTGGTTCTCGCTGGCCGAGCCGGTTTCCGTCGCGCAGGCACGCCGTTTCCTGGCCGGCCTGCAACGCAACTATCTGGCCGAACTGCCGGCCGCCAGTCGGCAGTTCCGGCCGGCCATCGAGGCCGGGGCAGAAGAAGGTCCGGCCCTGGTCAAACTGACGCCGGCCCTGCATCTGGCGACCGGCAAATGGTCGGCCTTCATCGATCCCAGCCTGGGGGCGATGTTTGTCGACGAGCCGGGCCTGGCCATGGCGCCGAACATGGACCGCCAGGCGCAGATCCTGGCTGGCCTGGAAAGTATCCAGCCGGCTGATTTTGAGCTGGCGCTCGAGCGCCTTCAGGAGCCGGCAGTAACCGACACAGCATCACCGCCGGCGCCGGGCAATGCCGAAAACACGCGCCCCGGCCTCAATGTCGGCAGCAATTTCAGCGACCCGCAAAGCTTCCTGCTGGCCGTCATGAACGACCCCGCGGCCAGCACCCTGGAGCGCATCCGGGCGGCCGAGGCACTGCTTCCCAAGTTTTCTCCGGGCGAGCAAAAGTGAGCGGGCGACTCGGGGAGCGCCGTTCTTGAGTCTGGTCGAGCGCGTCGCGGCGCAGATCCGGGCCCGCTTTGCCGCCGAGAGTTCGGGGCACGACTGGTTCCACATTGAGCGGGTATGGCGCCTGGCGCGCCGGATCGCCGAACAGGAAGGGGCCAATCGCGAAATCGCCGAACTCGGCGCCTTGCTGCATGACATCGCCGACTGGAAATTCCATGGCGGCGACGACAGCATCGGGCCGCGTCAGGCAGAACTGCTGTTACGCCAGGAGGGCGCGCCAGAGGAACTGATCGGGCCGGTGGTCGACATCGTGGCCAGCATCTCCTTCAAGGGCGCCGGCGTCAGCACGCCGATGGCCAGTCTGGAAGGCCAGTGTGTGCAGGACGCCGACCGGCTCGATGCCATCGGCGCCATCGGCATCGCCCGCTGCTTCGCCTACGGCGGCCACGCCGGCCGCTTGGTCCACGATCCTGCCGTGCCGCCCGTGCTGCATGCCACGGCAGAGGCTTACAAGGCAGGCAAGGGGGCCAGCCTGAATCATTTTTACGAAAAGCTCTTCCTGCTCAAGGATCGGATGAATACCTCGAGTGGAAGGGCGCTGGCCGAAGAGCGGCATCGTTTCATGGAAAGCTTCGTGGCGCAGTTTCTTGAGGAGTGGAAGGCGGGGGCGTGAGAAGGGCGGAGGAAATGGCTGATCAACGCGCCTTGCTTGCAATAAAAAGCGGATTTTGAACGGCTAGGGTTTTATGAGGTGAGGCTTATGCCGTGGTCCGTCCCCTGTTTTTCGGGCGTCCGGTTGAGTTCATTTTTCACGATAATTTTACCGGGGGCACTGGAAGGTCCTTCACACATTGTTCGTTATGGAGCAGGCCAATGAACGTGCATGACGTTTACGGTTGCAGCGGACTCACCCTCGAAGAGTGCGGGCGGGTCGTAGAGGAGGTTTTGAATGTCACGCTTTCTCCCCATTGCAGTGAGTACTATGGTGACTACCTACGTGCTTGCTTAGACGGTGGCGAGGAAGTCCGGATTCTTTTGAACTACAACGGTACAGAATGGCATGAGGAGGAACTGAAGGAGTACGCGGTCCTTATCAAAGTCAGCGACATTAGAGATTCCGAAACGACTGCTGAATGTGTAAAGAGGCTTCAACCTCATTTCCCTTTGGTGATGCGAAGCGAAGTTGTTCCACGTGAATGGGCAAAACGTTACAAGTTTGTGGATGGTCACCAGGTACTCATCGGGGAAACAACACTCCGCACTACAGAACATTAGGAAAATCGCGAAAGTTGGATAATCAGTCCTGACCACGGTTTTCTGTGTTTTCGAGTGGCGTGCGGACTGCTCTGTACCGCAGAGAGCATGGCGACACCTTGTTCCGTCAAGGTTTGTTAGGGCGGGGTGTGGCGACCGCCTCGGCCAGGCTTTGCGGTCACAATCTGTGACCGCAAAGCCGCAAACTCGGCATTCACCGCCTGGAACATGAAGTCAGTCCAGCGAAATCAGACCACGGCTTATATGTTTTCTGACTGACAGAAATCGTGGCCTTCAGTTTTCGGGATCGATATGCCGCGCTATCCACGGCGTGGTGCGTGGCTGGCACCCGGTGGTGCAATGCGCTTCGCCTATCGGCACCCTACGGATGGCGGGCCGCGTAGGCGGTAGCCCGTGACAAAACAGGCCGAAGGCGAGCGGTCTCCCGGTCCGGTCGTCCGTACTGCTACAATCGCCGGCATCTCAATACCGAAGCTGCGCGCCTGATGGGCGATGGGTGGCTTCCCCCATGGATCTTGCCTTAATTTTTGTCCTCATTCTGGTGAACGGTTTGTTCGCCATGTCCGAGATTGCTGTTGTGTCCTCGCGCAAGTCGCGCCTGCAGAACCTGGCCGATGACGGCAGCCTGGGCGCCAGGGCGGCGCTCTCGCTGCATCAGGAACCGGCCAGTTTCTTTTCCACCATCCAGGTCGGCATTACCGTGGTCGGTATTCTCAGCGGCGCCATCGGCGAAGCCGCCATGGCCGATCCCCTGGCCGCCTGGCTGGCCGGCATTCCGCTGCTGGCGCCGTACGCCAAGCCCGTGGCCTTGACCATCACGGTGGTCTGTCTGACTTATTTTTCGGTGGTCATTGGCGAACTGGTGCCGAAACGCCTGGCCATGCTGGCGCCGGAAGGCATTGCCTCGCTGATCGCCCGGCCGATGATCCTGCTGGCCCGGCTCAGCCATCCGCTGGTCGTCATTCTTTCCGGTTCGTGTTCGGCCATCCTGCGTCTGCTCGGGGCGCGTCCCAAGGAAGAGCAGCCGGTGACCAACGACGAAATCAAGGTCCTGATGGAGCAGGGGGCCGAGGCCGGCGTGTTCCACGAGAGCGAGCAGGAAATCGTCTCCAACGTGCTGCGCCTCGACGAGCAGCGCATTGCCGCGATCATGACGCCGCGTCGCGAGATGTTCGTCATCGACCTCGACGAGGATGAGGAGACGGTCCGGCAGCGCATCATGGACACCGAATATTCCCGGCTGGTGGTATGCCGGGATGGTCTGGACCACATCCTCGGCGTCCTGCAAACCGGCGACCTGCTGAAAAAGGCGCTACCCGGCCATTGCGTCACGGCGCAGGATGTCGAGTCGGTGCTGCATCCGCCGCTCTATGTGCCGGAAAGCGTGACCACCACGCAGTTGCTGGAAAGTTTCCGGCGGGCCCGCCTGCAATTCGCGCTGATTGTCGACGAATACGGCGATATTCAGGGCCTGGTCACGCTGACCGATGTCCTGGCCGCCATCGTCGGCGAACTGTCGGTGCCGGAAGCGCCGGAGGATCGCGACATGGTCCAGCGCGAGGACGGTTCCTGGCTGGTCGATGGCGACGTCAATATCGAGCGCCTCAAGTCCGTGCTCGATATCGACAGCGAACTGCCGGGCGAGGAGCGGCAAAGCTTTCACACCCTGGGCGGCTTCATCATGCATGTGCTCGGTCGCATTCCGTCGCCCACCGATCATTTCGACGCGGCGGATTGCCGCTTCGAAGTCATGGACATGGATGGCAACCGGGTCGACAAGGTGCTGGTTTCCGTTCTGGCGCCGACCGATGCCGAGGCTGAAAAAGGCAACTGACCGGGCGGTTGCCGGCCGAGCGCTGCCTTACTGCTCCTTGCCGGCAAGCACCTTCCACAGCACCCTCACTTTTCCGCCAAAGCCCAGGCGTTCGTCGGATAGCGCTTCGAGGAAATCCGACAGGCGTTTCGAGCGGGCAACGGCGAAGAGCACCAGGCCGATGAAGGCCAGGGTGGCGACCAGGCCGTGCAGCGCCCGTTCGAGGATGGAACCTTCGCCGAAGGGAATGATGTTCATGCCGAAATAGCCGGTGGTCACCGTGGCGATCAGGCCGAGAATGGTGATCACGGTCAGCCGGACGACGGTGTTCGATTGCCGGCGCTGCGAGTCGCTGTCGAGGTAGTGGCTCATTTCCTTGATTTCGTCGCGCACCTCGCCGTAGCGGCTGTCGTTGCGCAGATGGTCGGCGCACAGTCGGTAGATGGCCTGGACGTGCGGCCGTTCGGACAGTTCGTGGAACCAGTAGCGGTGCGTGAAGCGCAGGAAAGTCTCGAAATTGGCCCGGATGCGGCGCTTGAAGCGGCGCACCGAAACGTCATTGCGGATGTCGAGATCATTGACGGCATCGACCATGACTTCGGAAAAAATCAGCAGTGCGGCGCGGTGCAGGTGGGCGATCAGGAAAACCAGGAAATACTGGTGGCGGAACTGCGACAGCACGCCGCGCTCGCCGTCCATGAAGAAGGGAAAGCTGGCGTCGCCAACCACGGTCAGCACATTGCCGGTGCACATGAAGCGGGTATTCGGTCCGCTCGGGCTGTCGGTCCAGAATCGGTCCTGGCAGAAGCGTTTCTCGAACTCGATGACCATCGGTTCGTTGATCGGCAGGGTTTCGTCCGGATGCAGCATGGTGGCCAGGCCGATGCGCACCCAGTCCTCGCGTTGCAGCGTGCGCGGCTGGTCGACGGCGAGAAAGGCCATGACCGGCATGCGCTGGTATTCAATGAGCCGGTAACGCAGCTCGCCGGGTTCGTCGGAATGCGCCAGGACGAGCGGCCGCAGCAGGCTGGCCCAGTGTTCGGAAACGCAGGGGCTGCGATGCTCGCAGACGTAGCCGAGGTATTTGGCGCGGTTCTCGGCATCCGAACGTGCCACGACCTCACCATCGCGGTTGATCCACTCGGCCAGGTAGGCGTTGTGCAGGCCTTCGCCGCCTTCTTCCCAGCCCGACGGATAGGCCCGGCCGAAGCGGAACAGGATGTCGCGCGCCGTATCGAGCGCCAGGTCGTTGGCGCGGACTTCGAGATTGAGCTGGACCAGATCCAGATCGTGGAAGAAGTAGAGATCGAGATGCACGATGTGCAGTTCGACGGGCACCTGCCCCTTGCGCAGGGTCAGGCGCAGGCGGACGAGGTCGTTGCGCCGGAACACGTGGAGCGGCGAGCCGCCGGGCGGATCGTCCGGCAAGGCGTGGCGTGAGCGCCCCTCGCCGTAGAGAAAGCGTTGCACATAGGGCAGGAAGGAAACGAATTCGCGGTAGTGGCGCTCCTCGAACTGGCTCGGGTCCTCGGTGAATTCGTCATCGATGAGCCGCCACGGGGTGCTCTCCTGATGTGCCTCGAATATTTCCCAGTGCCGGCCGTCGCTGCCGTCGGCGGCGAGCGGTTCGAGCTGCAGGGGCCAGACCAGGCTGGCATGGAAGAGTTTGACCCGACTGGCGAATTCGCTGCTTGATGACTCTGGCACGAGGATTTCCCGGATGGATAAGCGCTGCCCGGAATTTTAGTGCCTCTGACCGTCGACGTGTCGCAAAGCCGACAAGCAGCCCTGGCCTTTTTTCGGCAAATGCCCGCCGGGCGCCTCTCCGGGCGGGCTGGGGCGGCTGGCATTCGTCTTGCATCGGGCTCCTTATTCAATGACTCCATCCAAGCCCATGACTGCCCAACCCTACCGCTGCATTTCCCCGGCCGAAGCCGTCAGTTTGCTGTCCAGCACAGAAAACCTCAGTGTTTTCGATGTCCGCGACCTCGACAGCTATCGCCTCGGTCATCTCGCCGACGCCGTGCACCTCAGCGAAAGCCGGCTGGCCGCCTGGTTTGGCCGGCTGGCCAAGGATCAGCCGGTGCTCATCTATTGCTACAAGGGCCACGCCAGCCGCACCTACGCCCAGATGTTCTGCGATTTCCGCTTTACCCGGGTTTTCAGCGTCGATGGTGGCTACGAGCCGCTGGCCGCGGCGCTGGCTGCGGCATGAAGCCGGAGTTTCCACTGCGCCTGGCGGTCGCCAGCAAGGAAAACATCTCGATCAGCGAACACTTTGGGCATGCCAAGGCTTTCCGCATTTACGAAGTGACGCCGGCCGAGTGCCGCTTCCTGGAAAACCGCGAGGTGGCGCATTACTGCCTGGGCAATTCTTCCAGCCAGTCAGCCATGGCCGGCATTCTCGAGGCGATCAAGGATTGCCAGGCGGTGTTCGTCGCCAAGATCGGCGACGGGCCGACGGAAAAACTGCAGGCGATCGGCGTCCAAGCGGTTTCGGCCTACGCCCACGAAGCCATCGAGGATTCGCTGCTCGATTACGCCAGCCGCCTGGCGGCTGGCGAGGTGCCGGCATGACCAAGAAGTTCTACATGACGCCCGGTTCCTGCTCGACCGGCATCCACATCCTGCTCGAGGAATGCGGCCTGGTTTTCGAGGCCTATATCGTCAACCTGCTGGCCGGCGACCAGTACAAGAAGGACTACCTGGCGATCAATCCCAAGGGCAGTGTGCCGGCCCTGGTGCTCGACGACGGCAGCGCGCTCACCGAATTCTCGGCCATCGCCTGGTGGCTGGCCCGCACTTACCCGAAGCGCAAGCTGCTGCCGGCCAGCATCGAAGGCGAAGTGCGCGTCCTCGGGCTCATGAACTACGCTGTGCATACCCTGCACACCCAGGGTTTTGCCCGTATTTTCACGACCGAGCGCTTCTCGCCGAACACCGCCGAGCACGAGACGGTCAAGGCGCAGGGCCGGCAGATCATCGACCAGGGTTTTGCCATCGTCAATCGCGAACTGGCCGGCCGGGAGTACGTCGCGGAGCAGTTCAGCATCGCCGATGCGGCGCTGTTCTACGTCGAATTCTGGGCTGAGCGTACTGGCATCCCCTTGCCGGAAAACTGCCTGGCCCACTACCACCGCATGCTGACGCGAGCGGCCGTGCGCCAGGTGCTGGCCGAAGAGGGCTACGCCTCGGCGCTGCGCTGAGCGGCTGGCAAAAATTCAGCATCCACCGCAAAGGCGCTGAGGCGCAAAGGAAAGCGGCTGATATTTTCGGGCCGGCTTATTTGGCAGGGACGTCGATGCCATGCTGGGCGAGCCATTCGCGGTCGAGTTCCCATTGCACTTCCTTGATGCCGGGCTGGGCGAGCACGATGGTGCGTGCTTCGGACTGGACCCGGCCGAGGTGCTGTTCCTCGGCAATGAAGGCCGGGTTGTTGGCATCCTTGGTATTGATGGCCGGATAGAGCACGGCCAGCATTTTGAAGGCTGGTACCTCGACATTACGCGGCGTGCTCAGATAGGCCGTCTCGCCGACGATTTTCGTGACGTGGAACTGGTACGGGTAGCTCTTCAGTTCAGCGCTGCCCTGGCTCTGGATGACGCCGGTCAACTGGCGCGAACGGCCATCCGGGGCGCGGATGTACCAATCGAGGCCGACCAGGAAAATGATGATCAGGAGGATCCAGTATTGTTTTTTCATGCGGACTCTGCCACGGCCTTGAGTTGGGCCAGACCTTTTTCGAAATCCTGGCCGACCATTTTGTCGACGTTGAAAAACAGGCTCATGACCTTGCCGAGATAGGGTTGCGGGCCGGACATGGCCCAACTGACCTGGGTCGCCGCACCCTGCGCGACGAAGGAAAATTCGGCGGTGTTGTGGGCGACAAAGGGTCGGATGAAGTCGAGCTTGAGGGTGATTTTTTCGGGCAGCGATTCGCTGATGCTGATCATGCCCTTGCCGACCTGGCTATTGCCTTCCCATTCATAAATGGCGCCGACGCCGCTGGCTGCGCCGCTGAACGCTTTGAGCATGTCGGGATCCTTGTTGTAGGGCGTCCAGGCACTCCATTGGTGGAAGTCATTGACCAGCGGGGTGATTTTCCCGATCTCGGCCTGGATGACGATGCTGCGCTCGACGCGGAAGGTGTCGGCCTTTGTTGCGGCATAAGCGAGTGCCGCAGCGATCAGGGCAACAATGATTAAGGCAGTGATCAGCAACATTTCCAGTCTCCTCGGCGACCGGGCCCGCCATCTGGCACGCCCTTGAACAATTGCGCATTGTCGGGCCTTTGCCGGTCATCCGGGAAATAAATTCGTGCGGCATCCGGTTACGCTCTGTACGCCAGCCAACAGAGCCAGCCGGCGGCGCCGGGTATTTTCGGGCAGCGAGTCATCCCAAACCAAGCCGAGGCCAGAAACCATGCCCAAGTCACGCGAAGCTCAGTCAGTCCCCGCGGTCACATTCCCGATCCGGGTCGATGGTCAATGGCAGAAAATCAGCAGCGACGCGCTGTTCAAGGGCAAGACGGTCGTCCTCTTTGCCTTGCCGGGCGCTTTCACGCCAACCTGTTCGAGTACACATCTGCCGCGTTACCAGGAGCTGGCCGGTGTGTTCAAGGAGAATGGCATCGACAGCGTGATCTGTCTGGCGGTCAATGACCCCTTCGTCATGGAAACCTGGAAGCAGGAGCAGCAGGCCGACGGTATCGACTTTCTGCCCGATGGCAACGGTGAATTCACCGAGGCCATGGGCATGCTGGTCGACAAGGCGGAGATCGGCCTGGGCAAGCGCAGCTGGCGCTATTCCATGCTGGTCAAGAATGGCCTGATCGACAAGATGTTCATCGAGGCCGAAGGGCCGGGCGACCCGTTCAAGGTCTCGGATGCCGATACCATGCTCGGCTACATCAACCCGCTGGCCAGCCCGCCGCCGCGCATCACCCTGTTCAGCAAGCCCGGTTGCCCGCATTGCGCCCGGGCCCGCAAGATGTTGCAGGAAGTGGACTATCGCTTTGAAGAAATCGAACTCGGTAGCCACGGCATCAGCTACAGCTCGCTGCAGGCTGTGAGCGGGCGTGGCACGACGCCGCAGGTCTATATCGACGGCCAGCACATCGGTGGTGCCGATGATCTCGGCAAGTGGCTGGCCAAGTGAGCCGGGCATGACGCCGCTGCAGGTCGATGTCGCGATCATCGGCTCAGGCACTGCCGGCATGGGCGCCTATCGCAGCGCCCGGGCCCATACCAGCTCAATCCTGCTGATCGAAGGCGGCGACTATGGGACGACCTGCGCCCGCGTCGGCTGCATGCCCAGCAAATTGCTGATTGCGGCCGCCAACGCTGCCCATGAGGCGCGTCAAGCGGAGCAGTTCGGGCTGCGCATCGATGCCCTGGCGATTGATGGTGCGGCGGTGATGGCGCGCGTGCAGCGCGAGCGGGACCGCTTTGTCGGCTTCGTTCTCGAGGCGGTGGATGCCATGCCGCACGGCGATCGGCTGACGGCCAAAGTCAGCTTTGCCGATGCCAATACCCTGGTCACGGAGCATGGGCAACTCATTCGCGCCCGGCGCATCGTCATTGCCACCGGCGCCATTCCTGTTCTGCCACCGCTGTTGCGCGGCCTGAGCGCGCGGCTGCTGAGCAATGAAAGTATCTTCGAACTGACTGAGCTGCCGGCCTCCGTGGCCGTGTTCGGGGCCGGCCCGCTCGGCCTGGAACTCGGCCAGGCGCTCAGTCGCCTCGGGGTCAAGGTCAGGATATTCGGCATCGGCGGCGGCATTGCCGGTATTCACGACCCGGCAATTCGCGACTACGCCAACCTGACTTTCAACAAGGAGTTCTACCTCGATGCCGCAGCCGAGGTCGAATCGGTCAGCGAAAGCGCATCCGGTGCCCTTGTCCGTTACCGGCATCGCGACTGCGGCTGGCAAAGCGAGACTTTTGACTACGTGCTGGCGGCCACCGGCCGGACCCCGGATCTGGCCGGCCTGGCGCTGGCCAACAGCGGCCTGGAACTCGACAAACGCGGCGTGCCGCTGTTCGACCGGCAGACCCTGCAGTGCGGCAACAGCCCGATTTTCATCGCCGGCGATGCCAGCAACGACATTCCGCTGCTCCACGAAGCGGCCGATCAGGGGCGCATTGCCGGCGACAATGCCGGGCGCTATCCCGATCTGCGCGCCGGCCTGCGCCGCGTGCCACTGGCCATCGTCTTTACCGAGCCGCAGGCGGCGGTACTGGGTTTCAACTACGAAGAGCTTGAGCAGCAGTTCGCCGGGCGCCATGCCGTCGGTGTCGTCTCGTTCGAAGACCAGGGGCGCAGTCGGGTCATGCTGTGCAACAAGGGCTTGCTGAAAGTCTATGCCGAGCGGGACAGCGAGCGCTTCCTCGGCGCCGAAATGTTCGGCCCGGCCGCCGAGCATCTGGCCCACCTGCTGGCTTGGGCGGCGCAGCAGCGGATGACAGTCAGCGAAATGCTCGACATGCCTTTCTATCATCCGGTCATTGAAGAAGGCGTGCGCACGGCGCTGCGCGACCTTCTGCATCAACTGCATGACGCGACACCGGTCGTCGAGCATTGCCTGGATTGCGGGCCGGGCGCTTAGCCGGCACTATTTCTTGGCACGACTCCTTCAGGATGCCGCCAGTACCGGCAGGGCATTGCCGGCTTCCGCCGGGCAATGGCAGCCGATACGGTGACAGAAACGGTCGGTGGCGAGTATCGAGAGCATGCCGTGACGGTCGCCGGTGCGGCGCATGCCATTGACCACGCCGATGGTCAGCGAGTCGGCGTTGATCGCGACGTGGTTGACCGGCTGGATTTCGTCTCGCGCGACCTCGGGAATTTCGCCGAGTTCGTCGACCAGCAGGCCGATGCAGGTTTTCTGATTGGTCCGGATGACGACGATCTGCCGGGTCTGCTCGGGAATCGGCGCGCCCGGCGTGAGCAGGCGTTGCAGGTAGAGCACCGAAATGAGGTTGCCGCGGTACATCTTGACGCCGGCCACCAGGTCGTTGCGCCCGCCGAGCACGGGGGTCAGGTCTTCAGTGCCGATGGCCTCGACAACGTCGGCCGCGGGAAGGCCCAGCCACTGGTTGCCGACGTAGAAGGTGGCGATTTCGGTCACGTCATTGCCGCTACCGACGCGACGGTTGCGACCGCTGGCCGAAATGGAGTGCGCCTTGCGCTCGTTCTTCTCGCTGGCCGTCGCCTGGCCGAGCGGCAGGACGGTCAGGGCCAGCACGTCATCGACCTGGCCATCGCTCGTCTTGTATTCGCGGTAGCCGGCCGACATGGCGGCGCCCAGCGCGTAATAGCTGCCATCGAGCGTGATGATGTCGGAACTGCGGCCGCCGCGCTCAAGGTGGCTTTGCACGCCGCTCAGCGGGAAGATGCTGCCGGCCGGGTAGCGGCCGTCGGTGCTGACCAGTACCTTGCCGTCGCGCTGCACGAACAGCGCCATGGTGTCCTTGGCCGGTTGGCCCGAAACGTCGTGTGGCAGTGCGTCGTTGAGCATGGCCGAGATTTGCGGCAGGCCGTCAAAGACGATGCCGATGCCGCCGACCACCCGGCTGCCATCCGGGGCGCGCACGGCGGCGCCGTAAATGTAGGTTGAACGGTTGGCGTAGAGTGGCGTGGCGCCGAATTGCGAGAAAACGTAGCCCTGCGAGGAGCCGAGCGCCAGGCAGCGGCCGACCCATTCTTCATTGAGGCGACTGCCGACCAGGGCCGCGGCTTCCGGGTTGGAGACGGCGATGACCTGGCCCTGGGCGCCGAACAGGATCAGGTTGTCGTACACCGTGTACAGGCCGTTGATGGTGCGCAGGATTTCGCTGCAGCGGGCGGCTTCGTCGGCCGTCGGCGCAGGACCGGCAAGGACGCGCCGGAAGGTGGCATTGAGCGCCCACCAGCGGCAGTCGTTGGCCCGTTCGTAGAGATTGCGGTCCATCACGTCGATGGCGAAGCTGGCGCGCGACACGCCGTTCTGCAGCAGGGCGGCGACCACCGTTTCGTGCAGGTTGCCGATCGACTGCTCGAAAACGGCCTGGGTCTTGCGGCCGGTGTCGGCGATTTCCCAGAGCAGGGTCTTGGCGAAAGAGGCATTGCTTTCGCCGCTCTCGACCTGACGCACCGAGCCGTTCCATACCGAACGGTTGAGATCTTCCTGGATGGCTTCGGCCTGCTCGGGAATGCGGCGCAAGTCGTCGGAAAAGAGGGTGGGGTGCCGGGTGACGGCGGCCAGCGAGGCGCTGTCGACATGGCCGAGCAGGGCGGTGTCGTTGCGTGCGAAGGCAAATTCCAGCGGCACCAGGCCGAGGCCCAGCCAGCCCGGGCCGGGGTAGCCCTGATAGCTGTGCGCCGGGCAGCTGACTGCCAGGTACTGCCGGCCGGCCAGGTGCACGACTTCGCCGCGCGCCTGCAGCAGACGGCGTTCGAGCCGGGTGCCGATCGGCAACTGGATGGCCGACGAGGTCGCCACGACATGGCCGCTGGCGTCGAGCGTCGCGAGCAGCGAGAAATCCTCATCGCCGATCAGCTTGGCGAAGACGCCTTCCATCTCGTTGTCGAGGCGGAAAGCCAGGGCCAGCACGCCGAGAAATTCGCCGTCGCTGCTGTCGACGCGATAAGCGTAGAGCAGGTGCTGGCCAGCCGGCAGAAAGTCGGCCGGGCCGAAATATTCAACATAACTCGCGGTCGTCGAGCGCGCTTCGTCGAGCAGCGGATGGCGACTGGTTTCTGCCGGGTGTTCGGCGAGGCGGGCGAGAATCCGGCCATCGGCCGCGAACAGCACGATGTCGGAATACACCGAATACTTGGCGACATATTCACGGAAGCGGTTTTCCAGCACCTCGCGGCTACCGCCGCCGAGCAGGAATTCGCGGATATCGTCGTCGGCCGACAGAAAGCCGATATCGGCCGTGCGCTCGAACAGGTTGCGGACCAGGATATCGATGCTGATCTGGGCCTTGGCGCGCAGGTCGGAAACGGCCTTGCGCCGGGTTTCCTTGCCGAGATGGTTGAGCAGGTCGCCGGTCAGGCGCTGGAAAGCCTCGCGCGTGTTGGACATCTCGGTCGCCGCGCCGGTCAGCTGGCCGAGCAGGCTCAGGATGTCCCAGGCGCCCTGCAGATTGCCCAGCCCCTCGCGGTAATCCTCGACGCCCTGCATGTGGCGAATGATGCCGGCCAGCGATTCGTCGATCTCGATACCCTTGTAAATTGCCATGGACCTTGTCTCCTCTGTCGCCAGTTACCGTGCAATGCCGCCGCGGTTCTGTCGTATGCCTTTGTCGATCTATGACTTAAGCAATAGTTATGCCGAAACCTGCACCCAGGCCAGGCCGGCATCTTGGCAAAGAGGAGTGAAAAATGTCGGGTTTGCGACGTCGGCTAGACGACAGTCGGCAGCCGTCGCCGGCCCCGGTTTTGACTATCGGCCGAGCAGTTTGCCGAAGGTTTCGCCAAGGCCGCGCACGACGTTGCCGCCGGCCCCGCCGACGCCCCGGGTCAGGCCTTCCAGACTGATGCCCAGCGTTTCGGCCAGGCCGGCCCCGACGCGGATCAGCATCTGTTCATTGAGGGAAAAACGCGGGTCGTTGATGTCACCCTCGAGGGTGAATTTGACCTGGATCGCCCCTTCCCGGCTTTTCATCAGCGCCACGGCGGCGCCTTGCGGTACGCCCATGAAGGAGCCGCTGTTGGCCAGTTCAAGATCGTGCAGGGTCAGCATGCCGGGGGCGTCGAGGCGGCCGTTGCGGACGACGGAATGGATTTCCAGGTCCATGCGGCCGCGCTTGACGCCGGTATCCGCGGCCCGGATCAGATAGGGTTTGAGGGCCAGCAGATCGACACCATCGAGGCGGGCCTGGATGTCCGATTCCTTGCTCGCGAATTCCGTCTGGCCGGAAATGACCAGCTGACCATCGTGATGCGGCCCCTTGAGGACGCCGTTGACCTGCAGCCGGCTGTGGCCCAGCAAGTCCGGCAGGTGCAGGTCGTCGAGCGTGAGCTGGATCTGTTCGAGGCGGATTTTCAGGGGCGGGCGGCTGACGCTGGCGTCGAAATACTCGACCGCCCCGTCGACCAGTTCAAGGTGGCCGATGCTGATCGCCGGGCCGTCTTGCTCTGGCTCGGCCGTGGCCGGGCGGTCGGTCAGGCCGGGCAAAACGCGCAGCTTCTGTTCCGCCGTCCGCAACATCGAAAGATAGGCGCCTTCGATGCGGATGCTGCGCACGACAATATGGGCGCTGAACAGGTCGGCCAGCGAGGGGACGACGACGACCCGCTCGGCGCGCAACAGGTCGGCGGCCGGCCAGGCCGCCTTGCCGCTGCCCGGCGGCGCCGGCAAGCGCAGCCCGAGCATTTCGACGCCGCCCAGGCCAACCCGGATTTCGCGAACTTCGCCGGTCGGCCCGAGTGCCTTTTCGACCTGCCCCTTGAGGATATGAACAGCCACCTGGAAAGCCAGAAAAAGCAGGATCAGCAAGGCGAGCAGGGCGCCCAGCAAACGCCGGGGGCGCAGTTGAAACTTCATGGTGATAGCGGGCTGTTTTTCAGAGGGGCAGATGGTACCTAAATTCGGCGCTTTCCAGTATCGGCGCAGTCCTACCCCTGACGCCGAATCGGCTCAAGCCGCAAGGTTGATGCTGCCGCTGGCCATCCCGCCAGCCGCGCCGGCCGTGACCTCGACGGCGGCCACGGCGGCAGGGGGTGCGGGGCTTGCCGTGTCGGTCCCGGCGATATTTCGTTCGATTTCCCGCAGATGCGCAGCCGCTTCCTGCACCTCCTTGTGCGCCGCGCCGATCTTGTTCCTGAGCATGGCGATCAGTTGGCGCAGGGCGTTTGCCGCTTCGCTGAGCGCTTTTTTCAGTGCCTTGTCGGCGGCCTTTTCCTGGTCGTCGTTTTCCTTTGTTCCCTGGCTGTCGCCGGACGATTGCGCACTCTGGGCAGCGTAGGCGGCGAGGCCGTCGCGCTGGCTGGCCGAGAGGCTTTCGCCGCCTTCATGCTGGCCGTCGTTGCTGGTGTTTTCTGCCGCGTCCGCACTTGCCACAGCCTGCACTTCGCTTGCCGCAGCTCCTGCGGCTGCCTCGCTGTCGGTTGGCGGCTGGGCTTCACCCGCGGCGTTGCCGACGGCCGGTGTGACTGATGAATTTCCCGGCGTTGGCGCAGTGTTGCCGCCACCCGTCGCCAGTGTCTTGCCGATGCTCGCCAGCTCCTTGGCAATCGACTTGATCTGGGCGGCGATTCTCTTCGCCATCTCGGGGCTGGCCCCGATCAGCATCTGTTTCATCATGTCCAGGCGGCGTTTCAGCATGTTCGCCCGTTCCGTCGCTGCCCGCTTCAAGGAAACCCGGGGTGACGGCATGGCGCGCAATTTTGTCAGGGCCTCCTGCATGTCAGCCAGTTGCTTGCTTTGCGCTTTCTGTGCCCGGCTGCTGGCATCTTCCTGCGCGGCTGGCTTTGGTGCGGTGAGAGGCGTTGCCGAAGCGAGGGGGTGACGGGTGTCGAGTTTCATCGTGGCGCTCTGGCGGGGGAGGAGTGTCTTAACGGCATTTATTCAAAATGCTTGAATGACGCAATCCCGGGCGGCGCGCCTGGTCCGCTGTCCGGGGAGTTTTCTGTTGTCGATTCGGGGAAGGGGCTACACTGCAGACAGTGGGCTCTGTTCCGGCGATGCCGGGCGCCGCCCAGTCCCGACGGGAAAATTATCGAGAGTTTGGCGAGGAGATAGAGATGAAAAAGACCGCGATGTTATTTCTGGCCATGGGCATGCTGTTGTCCGGCTGTGTGGTGTACGACACGCCCCGCCACGATTCCGGCATGCATCGCGGGGATCGTGACCGCGATCACGATCGCGATCGCGGCCGTGAGCATCAGCGCGAACGCGACAGTGACCGGGATGGCGTGCCCGACCGGATGGACCGCCGCCCCTACGAGCGCGATCGTTACTGAGCCCGGCGGGCTTTCGGCCGGCCCCTGAATCGGCGAAAATCGGCACTTGGCGGCCGCCTGGGCGGTCGCGCCGATTCATGATGCCGGGGAGCGTGCGTGTTCTACATCGTCGAAAGCGACAAATCATTTTACGAAGCGTGTTTTGACCTGGAGCCGGTCATTCAACGCCTGGGCTTCGTTGTTCTGCACAGCCACGACCTTGCCGCCATGTTGCGCGGTACCGAAGCCGAACCGGATGACGAGTGCCGGATATTCGAAATCGGCAATTACCGGCTCAGCGAAAAAATGCTCGCCCTCGACATGCGCCTGAGCCTGCTGCTGCCGTGGCGCATCGCAGTATTTACCCAGGATGGTGCAACGAAAATCGGCCTGCTGCGGCCACAGGGCATGCTGAATCTCCTTGGTCCGAATCCCGAGCTTTCCCGGCTGGGTGGCGAAATCGAGGAAAGGATGATGCAGATTGTCGATGAGGCGCGGTAATATTTCAGCGCTTGGTGGCTCGATGCAGGATGAATTTTTTATGCCTTGATCGGATGCCGCCCGGTTGAAGGACTTTCCGCTCGCCTGGCGTTGGACCGACCCGAAAACGACTCGCGGCTTTGCTCATGAAATCCCTGGTGGCTCCTCATCCATGATCATCAAGAACTGTTTTCGTCTGGCTCCCTCCGCAAACTCGTCGCCCAGGCGAGCCGGATCAACGCTGCTCCTGTTGCTGTCGCTCACGGCCATGACCAGCACTTTCGCCGCCAGCCAGACTTTGTCACCGGCCGACAGCGCGGCCGCCTTCAAGGCGGCCGGCTTCAAGCCCCAGGGCAAGGCCTGGGTGGCCTGCGCCGAAGGCCGGATTGCCGAGGTTCGCGATGTCAATGGTGATGGCTTGCCTGAAGCAATCATCACCGAAAGTGGTAGCGCGTGCTTTGGCAATACCGGTGAGGGCTATAGCCTGGTCAGCAAGCAGGCGAACGGTCGCTGGCAACTGATCTCGCGGAACACCGGCATTCTTGAGTTCCTTCCCGGGGCTGGCGTCGGCGGCTGGCCGGATATTCAAATCGGCGGGCCGGGCTTCTGTTTCCCCGTGCAGCGCTGGAACGGTCAGAAATACGAGCTCTCCCGTTTCGAGTACGCGGGCCAGCCCTGCCAGCGCTAGGGAAGAAGCTGCGGGGGCTTGCCTGACCCTGGCTTGCATTCGGCGCTGCCAGAAAAAGCAATGTGCTGTATATTTGTACAGCCATGAATGCCGCCATTGCCCCTCTCCCCGTCGTTCGCCTTGATCGCGAAGCCCCTGCCGTAACCGGGGAATCGGCGATGGAAAAATCGGCCATGCCGGAGACTGTGCCGTGCCAGGGGGCACGGCGCATCGCCCATCTCGACATGGATGCCTTCTTCGCCTCGGTCGAACTGCTGCATTACCCCGAGCTGCGTGGGCAACCGGTCGTCGTCGGGGGACGCAGCACGCAGCAACCGGTTCGCCAGGCGGACGGCAGCCATCGCTTCGCCCGGCTGCGTGATTACGCGGGACGGGGCGTCGTCACCACCTCGACCTATGAAGCCCGCGCCCTTGGTGTGTTCTCCGCCATGGGCCTGATGAAGGCGGCCCAGCTGGCGCCGGAGGCCATTCTGCTGCCGGCCAATTTCGATGCCTATCGGGACTATTCCCGGCGCTTCAAGGCCGCCGTTGCCAGTGTCGCGCCCTGCATCGAAGATCGGGGCATTGACGAAATCTTCATCGATCTCACGGACATCCCCGAAGACAGCCTGCCGCTGGCCCACCGCATCAAGCAGGCGGTGTTCGAGGCGACCGGCCTGAGTTGCTCGATCGGCATCACGCCCAACAAGTTGCTGGCCAAGATCTGTTCCGATCTCGACAAGCCGGACGGCATCACCCTGCTAAGTCTCGATGAGCTGCCCAGCCGCATCTGGCCGCTTCCCGCCAAAAAAATCAATGGCATCGGTCCCAAGGCCAATGAACGTCTGGCGCAGATCGGCATCCGGACCGTCGGCGAACTGGCGGCCGCCCCGCTCGATCAGCTGATCCGGCATTTCGGACGAAGCATGGGAAGCTGGCTGAATCGGGTCGCCCACGGGATCGACGATGGCCCCATCAAGACCAGTCGCGAGCCGAAGTCGATCAGCCGGGAAACGACCTTCCAGCGTGACCTGCATGTCCGGCAGGATCGGGCCGAACTGTCGGACGCCTTTACCGGCATCTGTCTGCGCGTTGCCGATGACCTTGCCCGCAAGGGCTACGTGGCCCGGACCATCGGCATCAAGCTGCGCTATGCCGACTTTCAGGCCGTGACGCGTGACCTGACCCTGACGATGCCCACCGCCGATGGCCTGGCCATTCGCCAGGCCGCCGGCGAATGTCTGAAGCGGGTTCCTTTGGAGCAGAGGATTCGCCTTCTCGGAGTGCGCGCCAGCGGCTTGCTGGCTGCCGTCGCCCTTGAGACGCAAGCCTCCGCCGTGCAGGCCGAGTTGCCGCTTTAAACGGCGAATGGCTCGCCTCCGGGCGGGAGCATGGTCAATCCGCTGATCGATACCGGCCCTGTGCCGCCAGCGATTGCCGGCAACTCGTCGTCCTGCCGCGTGCCAGCAAAAAGCCGGGCCGGGTGACGGCGCCCGGCCGTTAGGAGCCATTACGCCGGCTGAGGCTTGATGGCAATTTTCAGCACACCGTCGCGCTGGTTGGCGAACAGCTCGTAGGCAGCCACGATGTCGTCGAGCCCGAAGTGGTGGGTGACCAGGACGCCGAGATCGACGCGGCCCGACTGCACGACATTGAGCAGGCGGCGCATGCGTTCCTTGCCACCGGGGCAGAGGGCGGTGTTGATCTGGTGGTCGCCGAGACCGGCGGCAAAGGCGGCCAGCGGAATTTTCAGGTCGGTGGAGTAAACGCCGAGGCTGGACAAGGTGCCACCCGGCTTCAATACGCGCAGCGCCGATTCGAAGGTGCCCTGCGTGCCGAGGGCCTCGATTGCCGCATCAACGCCGCGCCCGCCGGTGAGTTTCATGATTTCATCGACGACGTCGCAATTCCTGAAATTGAGCGTGACGTCGGCGCCCATGGTTCGGGCAATGTCCAGTCGATGGTCGTTGCCATCCACCGCGATGATGGTCGTCGCCCCCATCAGCCGTGCGCCGGCCGTGGCGCACAGGCCGATCGGGCCCTGGGCGAAAATGGCGACGGTGTCGCCGATCCGGATATTGGCGTTCTCGGCGCCCTTGAAACCAGTGGACATGATGTCCGGGCACATCAACACCTGCTCGTCGCTCAGGCCGTCGGGGACCGGCGCCAGGTTGGCCTGGGCATCGGGCACCAGGACGTATTCGGCCTGGGTGCCATCGATCAGGTTGCCGAAGCGCCAGCCGGCAGTCGCCTTGTAACCGTGGCCGCCGCACTGGCCGCTGTGGATCAGGTAGCTGCCGTCCTGTGACGGGTAGCCGTCCTGGCTGGCATACGAGGTGAAGGTTGGGCAGATTGCCCCGGCGATGACACGCTGGCCTTCCGTGTAGCCGCGCACGGCGCTGCCCAGTTTTTCGATGGTGCCGACCGGCTCGTGGCCGATGGTCAGGCCCTTGGCGACTGGATACTCGCCCTTCAGGATATGAATGTCGGTGCCGCAAATGGTCGTCGTGGTGATCCGGATCAAGGCATCGTTCGGACCGACATCGGGTATCGGTTTGTCGGCCAGTTCGATGCGGCCGGGTTCAATGAATATTGCCGCTCTCATCATGCTGCTCATGAGTTTGTCCTCCAGTGGGTGGTGCTTGCCGCGGGCTCAGAGGCGAAGATTGCTGGCGCCGAATAGCCCGAGCAGGCCGATCACGATCAGGTAGATGGCCACGATGTAGTTGAGCAGGCGGGGAACCGCCAGGATGAGAATCCCGGCGATCAGTGAGACCAGTGGTGCCAGGCCGAGGTGAATGTTCATCGTGCTCCTCCATCTTGCCGTTGGCCCGGCGCCGATGGCCGGGAGGGCAAAACATAGCCGGCCCGCCATGCCGTTTCCGTGGGCTGGCGCACAGAAGCCCACGGGGGCCGGGCGGGAGCCCGGCGCTGCCGGCTCAGCGCAGGCTGATCGACTCGACCCTGATCACTTCGCAAGCACCGGCACCGGTGTCGTCGCGCGTCAGCGACGAGCGCCAGAGCCAGCCTTCGGTCGAGCGCGCCTCGACCAGTTGCCCGGTGATATGAACCACCTGGCCGGCGCGAACGCTTTTGATCTGTTTCTCGATTGCGGCATTGACCGGGATCAGGTGCATGTTGGCGCTGTGCCGGGCAATCTCGGAAGGCGGCAGCGGCGGTTCGTTGGCCCAGCGATAGAAATAGAAGCGCCCGCTCTGGCTGAACGACAGCTGGTCGATGACCGCCGAATCCGACATTGCGCCCCAGCCCAGGGCGAGGTCGACGGGAGCCAGTTTGGCTTCGCGGTCGTCGCTGTAGTTGGCCTTGCTGAGGACGCGTGCCTCGATATCGAAATCGGCCAGTACCTCGAATTCGAAATTGCCCTTCTGGTAAATGCGCTTTTGCCGAGGGGTGGTTTGCACCGGGTCGCCGGCCGCAAGCTCGCCCGCGGGGCCATGACTGGACAGCATGGGCCAGTATTTCCATGCGCCAAGGAGGATGAGAACGATGAATATCCAGCGCCAACGAATTCCAAACATCAATGATTCATCCTTGTTGCGTAGCGAACAGGCTTAACGCGCGCTGACCTTCGGCGCGCCTTGTCGGCCAACCGGATAGTGCTCGATCCGGCACGGACCACTTTCCTTGCAATATCCATCCAGATACTGATAGCGCATCCTGATCACGCTTCCCGGCTGCGGCCAGGACCGGCGGGGCAGTTCGTTCTGGTAATCCGCCGTCTCCGGCCGGAAGACAATGGTTTTTCCCTGTCCCGGGCATTCTGCCAGGGTTTTGCTGCTGGCCTTGATGATTGTCGCCTCAAGGAGCCTTTCCCTTTCGAGAAGACGATTCACCTTGACGGTCAGTTCGCAGATTTCCCAGTTGTTCGCGGCGAAAGCCGATGGCGCCAGGACGAGCAGGGCGGCAAAAGCGGCATGGCGATGCAGGTGGCGGATGGTCATGGGATAGCCTTATCGATGCCGGATTCAGTTTTTGACTTTTTGCTTGCAAACCACAAGAGGGCTTCAATCCAGCTCAATTCGCGGCCGCTTTCCCGGTGCATCATTGTCAGTCGGTATTTTGAGACTTGCCGGACCCAGGTGATTCTCCTTGCCCGGCTCCTTTTCACTATCGCCATTGACTCCGTGGTCTTTGAACTGGTGTTCAAACCGGCTGAAAATTGCCAGACCAAGCCATGAGCCCCCGGCAAACAGGAGAACAATGCTGACCCACGCGACGCCTTGGCCTTGGCGATAAAGCTCCGGATGTTTCAACTCTGTTCGTCCTGCCGCACTGACCGACGACCTCTTGTAGTTGGGAAGCGGCCGGCCCGAATCAACCCAGAACTGGTTGAATAGTTTCTCGGCGGGCAGTAGCTGGTAGCCAAGCCAGGGAATCGTCACAAAGAAGACAAGACGCAGCAGGCCCGCAATCCAATTGTTTTTCGCGAAGCTGACGGCTTGCGAAAGTCCCCAGGCAAGTATGAGTACGATGATGACGAACGGCTGGAGAACCTCGATGAACTGGTGCCAGAAACCCAGGGCAAACAAGGCAGATTCTGTGGTCATACGGTTTATCGGTGCTTTATTGCCGTGATGCTCTTGCGCGAACCCGTTGCAGGCGTCCTCGCATCTGTTTTACCTCAAGCTGAATCCCTGGATACTTCAGTTCGGGCAAGCTATCCAGTGCTTGCTCTATTTCGTCGCAAATTGCCAGCAGGCGCGGGTTGCCGGCCAGTTCCGGGCTGAGTATCCTGGCACAACTGAGATAAGTGCGGGCGCCGCAAAAGTAGGGCGAAGCGCTAAGTGGCTCGGTGCAATACAGCTTGTCGTAGCCTTCCAGTGTTTCGAGTGTTTTGAGCAGGTCCGGCAACTGGCTGGCCGCCCGTTTGCGTACCATTGCAATGACCGGTTGGATTTGCCGACTCTCGGTCATCGGAATTGCGAGCGTTGGTCCGCCGCGAAAGAGCTGCAGGGGAACCGGCCAATTGCCCAGCCACTTGTGCTCGGGTTCGTAGAACGTGGATGGCAGGACACTCGATTGGCGCGGATTGTCGATCGCCAAGTCATCGTGGACAGCCTGCGCGAGTACATTCAGCCGGCTGCTGACTTCAACGGCCATGCCGTAAATCCTTGGCCGATCATCGATCGCACACAGCGAAATGCTGTGCCTTCCCCAAGGCCCGGTCCTGATGTAATGGGCGCGCTCATCCGAGAATGAATATGGATCCCTGATAAAGCCCATTTGATCGAGCCAGGGGGCAAACTCCGCCTCGATGATCCGCAGCAGTTCCAACTTGTTTGGCAGCGCCGAGAGTGTCTGCCATTCGCGGAAACGCGCATCCAGACGTTGCGCCACTTTTTCATAGTTCGACCAGGAATCCTCGACCGCGAAAATTGCCTCGGGGTCTTCTGCGTCCAGGGCAAGTGCTTCCTGGTAGTCGTTGAAATATCCGGAATCGTAGTAATCCCGGGTAAATGCATTGCCGCGCTCGTTCAGGTCGTCCGACATGAGCTTTCCATCACACTGCTCGAACAGCAGGCTGCGCCCGCTGGATGCACGCTGTCTCACCGACTCGGCATGAGCGCCAAGGTCATCGGCTGCCATTGCATTGTTCACGATCCAGGCCAGGTAGAAGCCGATATGTGTGCCGGAAGCTTCGCTATCCGCAAGCTCGCTCTCGCAATTCAATAAACAGGTTTCAGCGTCGTCGTATTTCATGTTTTTTGTCTATGCAAGGAGGGCAAACAACGAGAAAAGGCGCGGTTTTTGACCGTCAGCTGGCGCAGGCAGTTAGCCAAATGATCAATGCTACGGAGATGCTTGGCTCCTCGCCAGGAGAATTTTTCGGGATACCCACAGATTTCTTGCCGGAAGGATCAAGCCGGACTCGAAAGGTGTCAGGAAGATCGTGAAAACAATGATTGGCACGATTCCGGCAGTTCGGGCCCTTGGGTCGATGGCCCGACATGCTTTATGGACCAACACCGAATAAAACAGAACAGGCGGCACGGTGACAAGCGTCAGCAAAAGGGATGTTGTCAGCCCGGTTTGGCTAAGCTCAGTTGCGGCAAAAGCGCAGGTAGAGAAGAACCAGCCGACATGCAGCACGTAAGCTTTAAGCAGGCGCGAGCGCTTCTTGCGCAGTTGCTCGATCAAGGCTGCCTGTTCCATGGTGCGAAGAGTGAGCTCAATCTTTCAGCGCTTTTCGACTGGTCCACATCAGTACCGTGATATCGCCCGCGACCTCCGAGTCGGAGGTGACGACGATGCCATCGGGCACGGCCCAGACGAGCAGCTTGCCACCCATGTTGTCGGTGCCGAAATCGTATTGCGGCAGCTTGTCGAGGCGGCGGCGATTTTCCAGCTTGCGCGAGAGGTAGCTCAGGAGTTTCTGATACGAGGTACTCGGGAATTCGACGCGGACATCGGTGAGTTCGCCCCCGGCAAAGAAAAAGGTGACCAGTCGGGCCGGGATGCCGTCGTACGCCGTATTGATATGCGCCGAGCAGAGATAGTCATTGTTGTCGTGGATGCGTTCTTCGCGCTGCAGGTTGCCGTAGCACTTCAGCTTGTGGCCCCGGTTCGTGTACTCCCGGATGACGTCGGCCTGCGGCACGGTGGTGAAACTGTCAGGCGAGATGACAAAGGCCGGCTGGCCGATTCGGGCATACCAGTCGTCGATGGCGTTGTGGTAGGTGGCGGGCAGCCGGTCATAGATCAGGATGCCGGCGGCGGTTGTCAGGATGGCGAGGAAAACGAGTTTGACCAGTCTCATTGATTTGCAGTGTGGTGTGATGAAAATGCCGCGAGGTTATTTGACGTTGGCATTTCATGCAAGGTGCTGTCCCGATTCGTGAACACTCGGGCTTGCCATCGCAAGTTGATTCTCGCTGGTCGTTCGGCGAAGGGCAGCTCTCGTAATGGCTTTATCGTGGCCTATGCGCTGTTGGCTGGGCTGGTGCATCGGCCCGCTTGCGCATCGGGAAGCTCACGATGCCGCTGGTCACGCCTTCGAGCGCGAAATATTCTCCGGCGAAATACTTCAGGCGGCGTGCCTCGGCAACTTCCCGGTCGCCGAACTTTTTCGGCGGCTTCTTGCTTTGCCCGTGGAGTGCCGCGTTCAGGGTCAGCATGTTGCTGATCAGTTGTGGCTGGGCCTGCGAAAGATCGACGCGGATCAGGAAAATTCCGTCGGCGCTTAGACCGCAGTCGACTCGCAGATCTTTCAAGTCGGCAGTCTTGTCGGCAAACGGCGAAAACATGACGGCGCCGACCCGCGGAAGCTGTTCGGCGTCGATGATCTGGGCGTCAAGCGCCGGCTGGCTGTCGAAATGGTAGCGGAACAGGCGCTCCCGTGCGGCGCCAGCGTCATCAGTCTGGGGCAGGGAGAATTGCCAGTTGCCCTGCACTTGCCGGACCTGCAGTTCGCCAGGTGTCTGTTTGCCTTCCTGGCTCAGCGTTCCGGCCAGGTCGGCCAGGCAGTCTGTCGATTCGGCCCCGGCCGGCGCGGCGAGCAGGCCGAGAAGAGCCAGCCAGGCAAGCCTTCTCATGATTCGGATGGCGCCGGAGCGGCTGGCGTGGCGGCAGGCTCAGGAGCCGCTTCAGCAGCAGGGGCTTGTACCTGGAACTCGAAGGCGTCGACGAGGCGTCCTTCGACGTAAACCCGGATGCGATAAGGGCCCGCCGGATCGCCAGGGGCGACGGCCCAGGTATTGAAGATCATGCCGTTGACCGGAGACACCCGGCGTTCGGAAATGGCGACCCGGCCGTTGGCAGAAATCCTGCGCCGACCCTCGGGGGGCGGTGGTCCCCAACTGTCGGGCCGGGTGGGAAGTTCGAATTCCTCGCGCCAGCGCAGCGTCGGCTTGTCGGTGCGCAGCGCGACGATCCAGCCGTAGGCCTGGTTGGCGATCAGGGGCACCTGCCGGGTCGGCACGAATTCGCCTGCACCGGCTGGGTTTTGGTTGAACAGGCCGAATTCGGACTTGATCACTTCATAAGCGGCGGGGCGCTTGCCGTTTGGCGAGGCGGTGCTGGCACCGCCGGCCAGGGCCGGCAGGGTCGCCAAGAAAAGAAGGCTGGTAAGCCAGAAGTTTTTCATTTCACTTTCCAAATATGACGGGCTGGTCGGGATTTCGCTGAAAGTAATTGGGGCTGAGTCGTTTGGCTTTTTTGTTTTTAATTCGCTCAGAGCTTTATCGTTCTGCGGGCGGGACAGACCACGATTTCATTTTTTGAAAACAGTCGAAAATCGTGGTCTGTCCCCGATTCTGCGCCCACTATTGCTTGCTAAATATTTATTTTATTAAGCAGTAGATAACTAATATTAAACAAAATTTGTCGAAAATTATACTTTCAAGCTAAATAAGTATTATCAATTTAGCTTTCATTATTTTGTTTTTATTAACAGGATAAAGAGTCGCCGCTTTGCATGAACGCTGAAAACTCTGTGTGGATATCCCAGATTAGTTTGGCTATGGATTTCAGCTTGGTGTGATGCAACTGATCCAACGTTGCGGAAATTCTGCTCTCATGGGAATAGCGTACCTCTTTGCTTGTTGCTAGGTCATGAAGTATTTTGAATTTTTCTCGTAGCTCTCCGATTTCTGGCAGTTCATTCGTGCTTAGAGTAAAAAATTCCAGATCAATTTTTTGAAGTCGGCCCCTCATGCCGCCGGGCGAGCAGGAAAGCGTATGCAGTGCATCTACAGTAAAACTGTAAGCACGGTGGTAGCGCAGCGTCTCAGATTGAAGCAAGTTTTTACCCATGCCTATTTCCTTGTTTTCAATTAGCGATGTTTCCAATATTCAAATTTTCCGTGGAGCCTGCTCCATGAATCTAGAAGGTCGGAGCTTTATTTTTTACGCTGAGATTTGTCGGATTTCGATTCAGACCGATAGGTCTTGCTGTATTTTTCAGCTGTGGCAGCTTTGGCTTGGTTTTATTTCAAACACTTTTGCTATTGATTAATTTAATTTGCACAATTGTCTCCAGTCGCTTCAATTAGTTCCTGTAGTGTCTTTGTCTTGAAATGATCTGTATGCAATCTGCCAAAATATGTAGGCGGATTCTCCCTGGAAATAATTTTTTGTGCATATTCAGGAAGGAGTCTAGCATTGATATTTCTCGTAATTTGAAGCTCAATCGATTGCGCCTTACCTTTCCAATGCTCCATTGCCGGAATATTCCCGGCTTCTTCGAATTCGGCAGTTTTTTTCCAAGCCTTTTTTAATTCTACGTTTGAGTCTTTTGATCGCTTTATTTCGCGGCTAACTGATTCCGTGATGCTCTCATAATATGAAGGAGGAACAATCAAAGCACTAGAGCTGGACTCCCGCTCAATGGGGACAAAGCGATGTTTGGCAGTTAGATTTTTAAAGTCACATCCATGTATCTTCAGAATGTACGGGGGCTCTTCCGTGAGTCCTGCATGCGGATAGGGCCCCTCCGCCCAACAGGTGGTATGCAATAAAACAAGCATCGCTATGCAAGATTTATATTTCATATTTATGGACAATAATATTTTTCATAAAAATTTTTGTCAGAGTAGGGAAAACCATGTTTCCACGTTTTTGAAACCGCTCGAAAGCCGTGATCTGGCATTACGTATCAATAAGCCCAGGCAAACCCAATTTGCTTGCTAACGACCTTCAAAGAACTTGCATCAAGCACTTCGGGGCTCCAATTCATGGCTCCGAAGTTGGCGTTCGCTCTCATGATGTAAGTTCGTCCTGGCTCGGCATTAAACTCGACCAGAAAGGCGCGTTGCGCGGTGGCTCCTCGCGCCGTGAAGATAAGCCTGAGTTTTCGCATTCCGGGCATTATTTTGTAGTTCTTGAACTGGCCAATTCCCCGCCACTTGCCATCCACTTCTTGGATGATCGGGCACTGCTCCTTTTCGCATGAGCCTGTGTCGATAATCGCGATCTTGGAGGCCTCGATCAATTCAGTGCCATCCTGGCTGTACGTGGTGGCGCATCCGCTAACGAGAATCACAGATAAGCACAGGCCAAGCTTTTTCATCCAGAACGACTCCTTGCGAACAACAGGAGAGGCCACTGTTTTGTGTGCCAAGTAATTCGGCATCCGAAGATCACGCATCTTTCATTCCCCCACCACCACCCGCCCATTCGGCGCCTCGCCAAATACATCCGGCGCATACATCGCTTCGACCCGCGTCGGGGGCAGGGCGAAGTTGCCGGCGTTGTTGAGGCGGACGGTGTAGTCGATGGTGAAGCGGCCCTTCGGCAGCCAGGCGTAGTAGGCGCGGAAGGCACTGAAGCTTCTTTCGACGTAGGTCGGCCACATGCCGCGCCCTTCACGGTTTTCGCCGAGGCTGGCGATGGCCGAGTCGCGGCCGTCGCCGTCGCCCATGATGCGGGCACCGGCCGGGATCGGGTCAGTCAGGGCAACCCAGGTCATGTCGTTTTCGGCATCGACGGTCAGCGTGACGCGCCAGAGGTCGCCGCGGCTGATCTTGCCGGGCGTCTTTTCCTGGATCGGCGTGACCTTGCGGCTGAGCCGGTAGCCCATGTTGCGGGCCGGGCCGTCGGGGATGGCGGCGAGCAGCTGGATGGTGGCCCAGGGCTTGCCGCTGCCGTCGTGGCTGATCGTCAGCTTGTCGTCCTTGGTCGGCGTGGTGGGCCAGGGCAGGCTGAGCGGGGCGCTGGCCTCTTTCTTCCAGTCGAGTTCGGCGCGGGCCTTGCCGAGCGTGGCGAGCGTGGTGCCGGCGACCGGGTCGCGTTCGAATTTCTGCGCGAAGCGGTCGAGCGTGACGCGCGCCCAGGCGTTGGCCGTGGTCGTCAGCCAGCGGCCGCGCACCTGGCGTTCCATGGCGCCCTGCATCAGGCGCGGCAGGTCGTCCTTCCATTCGGCTTCGTCGAGCATGGCTTCGATGAGGCGGAAGGCGTTGGCGTCGCCGTTGAGCATCATCCACCACCAGTAGTCCTCGCGTTCGCTGGTGAACACCAGGCGCGAGCCGGCGTAGCTCAGGCGGTTGCGCAGTTCCTGGCGGGTTGCGGCGAATTTGGCGTCGCGCTGCGGCACCTCGGGCAAGGCCTTGAGGACGAGATACCAGTCGATCAGCGAGGCCGTGGACAGGCGCAGCGGGTCGATGTCGAGCGCCGCGGCGACGCGGGTCGGCTTGACGCCCTGGCGGACCAGGGCTTCGAGGACGTTGAGCCGGCGTTGCAGCAGGTAGTCGCTCGGCGACCATTCGCCCGTCTTGATGCGCCCTTCGGCGTAGGCAGTCAGGCCCTGCAGCATGCGCTGGCGGCTGTCTTCGGGGATGCTGAAGCCGGATAGCGTGACCAGGTCGAGCAGGTAGGCGGTGAGCGTCGCGCTGCCGCCGCTGCCCGGGAAGTAGCTGGCCAGCCCGTTGTTGTCGAGATAACCGGGCAGGGTGTCGGCGATGGCTTGCCAGCGCTTTTCATCGTGCAGGCCGACGGCGATGGAGGTCTTCTGCTCCAGGCAGCCGAAGGGATATTCCTCGAAGAAGCGCTTGAGGCCGGGCGGTACGGCGGCCAGTTTGGGCGACAGGCTGATTTCCAGGCCGCCCTTGCCGGGCAGTGCGCCGGCCGGTTGTGTGACCGGCACTTCGTACTGGCCGGCGATACGACTGAAAGTCGCCTGCTGCACGGTGACCGGCACGGCGGGGGCGATCTGTTGCGTGATGCGCAGGGTGTCCTGGCCGTTGCCACCTTCCTCGCGGGCGCTGAATTCCCATTGCTGGCTGCTGACGCCTTCGGCGGCCTTGATGTTCCAGGCCAGTTCGCCGGCGCCTTCCGGCGGCAGCGTGACTTTTTGCGCTTCGAGCGCGCTGTCGCCGTTTTTCGCGGTGACGGCGACGACCATCTGGCGGGCCGTGCCGTTGCGCAGCGTGAGCATGGCCTTGAAGCTGTCGCCCTCGCGCACCAGCGGCGGCAGGCCGGAGATGATCTGCAGGTCCTGTTTGGTCTTCACCGAGCTGCTGCCCGTGCCGAACAGGCCGACCCCGGCGGTGGCGACGCCGACCAGCTTGAATTCGGTCAGCGAGTCGTTCATCGTGACCTTGAGCGTGGCGCTGCCGTTGGCATCGAGGACGACGTTCGGCTGCCACTTGAGCAGGGTGTCGAAGAGTTCGCGGGCCGGGCCGCGACCACCGCCACCGCCGGGCGGCAGGGCTTTCTTGCCGAAGTGACGCTTGCCGATGATCAGCGCCTGCGCGGTGGCCGTTTCGACCTCGTAGCCGCGCTTTTGCAGCATGGCGTCGAGCAGGTTCCAGCTGTCGTTCGGGCGCAGTTCGAGCAGGGCCTGGTCGACGGCAGCGAAGGCGACTTCGGTGCCGGCCGGGGCGGGCTTGCCGTCCGGCGTGGTGACCTTGATCTTCACGGTCGCTTCTTCGCGCGGCCGGTAATCGGACTTGTCCGTGCTGATATCTACCTTGAGCTTGAAGCCGTCAGTGCCCACGGCGATTTCGGCGAGGCCCAGGCGGTAGGCCGGTTTGGCCAGGTCAACCATGGCCGTCGGTTGCTCCGGGCTCCACCATTCCTTGAACCAGCTGGCCGGTTCGCGCCAGCCCCAGTCGAAGAAGGAATACCACTTGAGCGGCTCGACGCGGCCGCGCACGGCAAGCACCGAAACGAAGACATTCGGGCCCCATTCGGCCTTGACCGGGATTTCAATGGTCGGCTTGAAGCGCGACAGCGGCTGGACGAAGGTATCGATGATGCCGCCGGCCTCGACGGTGATCAGCGCGCTGGCTTCGCGGAAGGGCGTGCGCACCTGGAAGCGGGCGGTTTCGCCGGGGGCGTAGGTTTTCTTTTCCGGGATGACGTCGATGCGATCCTGGTTGCCGGCCGTGAACCACAGGTCGCCGGCGCCGGTCACCCAGTAGCTGGTGCTCGAACGGGCGACATTGCCCTGGTTGTCTTTCGCTTCGGCGAGCAGGTAGACCGAGCCGGATTCGCCGGATTTCGGCTCGCAGAGCAGCAGGCCGCGGCTATCGGTGGTGCCGCTGCAGACTTCGCCGAGATCCTTGTATTCGGACGTGTTTTCGTAGGCATAGAAGCCGCCGACGATGCGCCTACGGTGGCTGTAGTCGATGCGCCGTTTGGCCTTGACGCTGACCGCCTGGCCGCTCAGTGGCTTGCCGGCGGTGTCGAGGACGACGACTTCGACGCGGTTGTTGCCGTTGGCCGATGCCCAGTCGGCGACCTTGATGCCGACCGTCAGGCCGGCCGGCCACAGTTCGACGCCACCGTGGATGGTCTGGATTTCGCCGTTCGGGTCAGAGAAGGTCATCTCGGCATAGACCTCGCTCGGCCCCTTGGGTTTGGCCGGCAGCACCACGTCGAGCTTGCCGGCCCCCGCCTTGTCGAGCGTCACGGCCTGCTTGTCGAGAATCAGGGCTTCTTCTTCGCGGTTGGCTTCGACCTTGAAGGCTTCCATCGCTGCATCGTCGAAATCGATGTGGAAGTTGTAACCCGCGTAATTCTTGTATTCCGGCCAGCGCGGACGCAGCGTGGCGGAAACCTGGACTTCGGCGTTCTTTGCTGCGCCGCCGTTGAGGAAGGACAGGCCGAGCGCCAGCGGCACTTTGGCCGGCGCCACCTGGCGGCCGGGCACGCCCTGGATGCTGCCGGTGAACACCGGCAGGCGGAAATCGGCGACGCGGATTTCGCCGCTGGCAATTTCGCCGCGCTTGCCGCCAGTCAGTGCAATCTGATAGGTGCCGAGCTTGGCCGATTCCGGCACTTTCCAGCTGTTGACGGCCGAGCCGTTGGCCGCCCAACTGATCGGCTGGCTGAATTCGGTGCCGCTCTCGGCATGGCGGATGACCAGCTTGTTGGGCAGCAGGCCGGCTTCCGGCAGGGTAAAACCGCTGCTGTTGCGGCTGCGCGCGATGTGCTTCAGCGATACCGTCTGGCCGGGGCGGAACAGGCTGCGGTCGAGGACGCTGTGGATCTTGAAATCGCCGGTTTCGCCCCAGGTTTCGACGCCGAAACGCCAGTTCTCGATGCCTTCGTTCCAGTCCGAGCGCACGAAGCTGTAGTCGCCGTTCAGGCGGGCGCTGGCAAACAGGAAACGGCTGCCCTTGCAGGCCGGCGAGCGCAGCGCCTGATCGACCAGGGCACGGCCCTGACTGTCGGTCTTGCCCTGCCACAGCGAACTGCCGTCACAGCCGGAGATGCGGATGTCGGCATTGGCTACCGGCTTGCCGGTATCGAGCGCGGTGACCCAGACCAGGGCGTTGTCCTTGCCGGTTTTCAGATGCACCGCCATATTGGTGACCAGCGCCGCGGCGCGCACGTACATCGGCCTGGGTGTGGCGAGCAGGGCGTTGCCGAGCAACTGGCTTTCGATTTCGACGATGTGGTAGCCGGGCTTGGTCAGCGGAATGCCGACCACCTCGAATTCGCTGCTGCCGCCGGGTTTGGGCAGGTCCTGGCGGGTCACGCCGGAACGTTTGGCGAGGAAGGAGACTTCGCGGGCGTAGAGGTAATCGGTGTATGCCGTATCCGTGCCGTCGATGGTGTGCCGCACGTCCTTGCTCTGCTGCTCGAATTCGGCCAGCGCCTTGATCGCGGCGATGACGTCGGCGTCTTCGGTCAGGCGTTGTTCGCTGAAACGGTGGCTGCCGGGCAGGGCGAGGCGGGCGGTTTTCAGGGCCGGCTCGACATTGCGCAGGGTGACCGGGAGGAGGCCGCCTTCCTTGAGTTCGAGGATGCCGAAATCGCCGGGGAATTTGGCCAGTGGCGGCAGGTTGCCGGTCCGCGTCTTCAGCGGGAAACTGCTGGCATTGGCCAGCGGACGGCCGGTGTCGTCCTTGAGACCGGCCGGGATTTCGACCGTCAATTCGGCATTCTGCGGCAGCGGGCCGGCGAAGCTCACCGACTGGTAGGTGGCTTTCTGGTTGCTGCTGCTCTTGTTCGGATCAATCGGGCTGCGCGGTCCTTCCGGGGTCAGCAGGCGGAATTTGGCGAGCAGCTTGGCGTCGAAAGGTTCATTGAACTCCAACTCGAGGCTGGAGAGCGGCGAGCATGGTGCGCCGGCCTTTTCGCGCTGGCAACTGAGCTTTGCCTTGAACGGTTCGCGCACCTTGTAGATGAAACTTTCGTCCTTCTCACTCGGTGTGCCGTTGGCCGCCTGGATGCCCTTGCCCCAGACCAGTTTCATCTTGCCGCCGCTGGGCAGGCGCTCGCTGCAGGTGACGACGAGCGATTCCTTGTTCATTCCCGAATGCCCGAGCACCTCGGCGCGGATATCCTTGCTGACCGGACGGGCCGGGATGCGCTGGCCGACGCCGTCGGCCTCGCACCACAAATTATTTTCCAGGGATTTGGCACTGAGCGGGCCGCCGCCGTTGATGATAAAGGCCTGGTCTTCCTCGATGCCGCTGCCCGGCGAGGGTTCGATGCGCCACGGGCGCGGCGCGGCGCCGAAATATTCGAAACGGCCCTGGCCGCTGACGGCCTCGCCGCCCACCGTCGCCAGATCCTTGCGCAGCGTGAATACGCAGCGTTCGCCGGGTTGCAGCGGGCGCATCATCTGCCAGGCCCAGCTCCGGCTGTCTATCCAGCGGCCTTCGCCGACAATGCCGCCGCACTCGATGGCAAACGGCGCCGGGGCATTCGGCTCGCCCAGTTTGACCATGTCGGCGCTGAAGCGGACGGTGGCCCGGCTTTGCTCGGCGACCTTGCCCTGGGGCTGGAATTGCTGGATGGTGGCGGCTTCTGCGCCAAGGCTGGAAAGCAGGAGACAGGCGAGGGCAAGACGGCGGAAGGTTTTCATTGGCGATTTCATGAGAATTGGGCAATGCCCGGAGCATGCGGGAGTTTGCCACAGATGGCGGGGGAATCGACAGCTTCGCCGGCCCCGGCTATGCTCCGCGCTTTGAAAATGCAGGGGAATGAAATGGGACAGGCAAAACAGCGGGGTACTCAGGCGGAACGCATGGCGCAGGCCCGCGCCAAAGTCGAGGCGACGCGTCCGGAAAAGCTGATCTGCAACGGCTGCAAGGCCGATGTGACGGATATCCACCCGGTCGATACGCGCGGTCTGCGCGGCATCGAGGCGATCTGGGTCGGCCAGTGCGCCTGCGGCCAGACGACCTTTGCCGCCTCCGGCGAGCCGAAAGCCGTCGATGCCTTCTTCTTCGCGCTCAGCGAAAACACTGAACTGACCCTGGGCAGCCAGAGCAAGGACGGCGAAACGCACGAAACGGCGTAAGCGCCGGTTTGCGCCCGGCAGACATCATGAAGCCGGCGGAGACGTATTTGGGGCCATGAACGCCGGCCCCCCAGAAACACCGTTCACCCACCGTAGGAGCGGCTTCAGCCGCGAACGCTGATCTGCTTTTTCGCGGCTGAAGCCGCTCCTACGGGAGAGGGTTGATGATCCGGGGAAATTGTCGCCCGTGTAGCCAAGAGAGCAATGTGCCGGTGGCTTGTTGCTCCCGCGGACCCCTGCGCCGCGGGCTCGCTATCCGGGAACGCCTAACGACGCAGGCAGTTTTTGACGCCGGGTGGGCAGGATGCGGTCGGGCTGCCGATCGCTTTGGCCGGGGGCGGAGCGGCTTGATGTTCGTGATCCGGTCTGGGTGGCGGCCGGTGCTGGGCGGGCAGGGAATAGCTGCCTTCGCACTGGCTGATGCGGCGCTGGCGTTCGGCTGGCGACAGGTTCTGGCGTTGGACATTGGCGATGCAACTGCCGACCGGGTTGCCGCCATAGACCGGGACCGGCACGGGAATATAGGCCGGTTGTTGCGGGGTGCCGCGGCAGGCCGCTTCCATTTGCGTCCGCTGTGCCGGTTGCAGCGCCTGACGGTCGAGATCGCGCAGGCAGTCATCGACGCTGCGGCCGTAGCCCTCGCTGGCCGTGGCCGCCTGGCGCTGGCTGGCCTGCTGCTCGCGCTCGGCGGCTTCCTCCTTGCGTTGCTCGGCTTCGCGCTTTTCGACGTAATCACGCATCCGCGCCACTTCCCGTTCGGCCTGCTGCCGGCTGGCTTCGGACACCGGTTCCTCGCGCACCGTCTTGACGGTATTGGCACTGCTCGGACAGGGCGTATTGGTGATCTCCATGCGCCCGTCGGCGTTTCGGCACTTGTAGGCCTCGGCGCCGGCCGGGCCGCTCAGGGCGAGGGTGGCAAGCAGAAACAGCGAAATCCAGTGGTTCATGAGGCGGGCCTTTCCGGAGGAGGACGTTAACCGGGATGGGTGAACTGTAGTTGCATGGGGCGGCGCCGGCAATGCCATTACATGGCGCTGGCCGCTGCTGCTCCGCCCCGGTGTTGTGATTGTTGTCATATTTGCGCGCTTTTTTGGTGCGTCGTTTCGCATTTGATATTTTTGTTTGATTGCATATTTTGTAACCCATCCAATCTGGTGCGTTTACTGGCTTGATTTGTTGGCTTTAATTTTTCACGAATCCCTGTTTCGGTGCGGTGGTACGGATGTTGCGGTGCGGCATGCATTATCAGTCGAGGAGTGATTCATGTTGAAAAGTCAGAAGATGGCGTTGTCGATCGATGAGCGGCGCTGGTTGCCGTGGTTCGGCAAGACCGGCAAGCTGGCCATGGGCTGGGCGACGGCCCGCAATGCGGCGCGTTATCCGGCGATCGAGCAGACTTTCGAGTCCTTTGCGCGAACCCGCGTGCGCATCCTGATGAACTGGAGTGAGCAGCAATGGGGCGCCTTGGCCAGTCTGGCCCGCGAGCTGGCCGGCAGCTGGCCGGCAATGCAGGGCACCACGCTGGTGCAGTGTTGTCAGCGGGCCGAGGACTTTTCCGAAATTTTCGTGCTCGACACCAGTGGCCGGGTCCTGTTGTCTTCGCAGCCGGGCCGTGCCGGGGCGATGGCGGCTTCGCCCCAGGCGGTTGCCGCGGCCCTGCGGGCGCCTTTCCTGCATGGCCCCTACCGCGACCCGGTGACGCTCGGCCTGCCGCCGTCGACCTCGCGCTTCCATGACGCGGTGACCCTGATGTTCCATCAGCCGATCATGCTTGATGGCGTGGTGGTCGGCATCCTCTGCGGCCGGGTGCCGAACGACGTGCTTGGCGACCTGATCCAGCGCGAGGCTGGCCACATCTTCCATGAGTCGGGCGACAACTACCTGTTCATGGTCAAGTCCGCTTTCGATCCGGCGATCCGCCAGGGCACGGCGCTGTCGCGTTCGCGCTTTGAGGATAACGCCTTCAGCCTCGGCGACAACCTCAAGGATGGTGTGCGCACCGCTTTCGATACCGTGCGCATCCGCGAGCACACGGAGCTGGAACTGGTCTTCAACGACCCGGCCACCGGCCAGTTGCACCCCGGGGTCCGCGAAACCATCCGCCAGGGTGAAAACCTCTTCGTGACCTACCCGGGCTACGCCGATTACCGGCACATTCCGGTGATCGGCAAGGGCGTCACCTTCCAGCTGCCCGGCTCGCCGGATACCTGGGGCATGATGTGCGAGGCCGACCTCGAAGAAGTCTATCGCTACCGCAGCATCGGCTACCGACTGCAGCGCCTCTACCTGCTCAGCACGCTTGGCGCCTGGGGCGGGGCGATTGCGCTGGCCACGCTGTTCGGGCTCGATGCCGGTCTGGCCATGGGTATTGGCTGTGTGCTGCAACTGGGCGGCGCGCTGGTTTTCCAGAAACTGGGCTGCAAGCCGATCAGCGAGCGCCTGCGCGAGGCCACCCGGATCCTGCGCAGCACCGCCGAGGGCGGCGGCAACCTGTCGCAGCGCCTGCCGCGGGCCAGCGGCAAGATCGACGAGGCGACGGTGCTGGCGCAATGGACCAACAGTTTCATCGACAACCTCGAGCAGATGATCCACCTGGTGGCCAAGACCTCCGGCGAGATCAGCGAAACCAGCGGCACCCTGCAGCAGAAGAATGTTCATGCCGGCCAGGTCTCGGTAGACATGCAGGGGGCGGTGGCCGACATCCTCGGCGCCATCCGCCTGCAGATGAACGAAATCGATGCGGCCAGCGGCAACGCCCAGGCCATGCGCGATGTCGTGCAGCGGGTCAGCGAGCAGGCCAAGGGCCAGTTCGCGCTGATCGGTGAGCGCAGCCAGAGCATTCGTGAGTCGGTCAAGCTGTCGGCCAATACCATCCGCCAGCTTGAGCAGCGAACCCTGGATATCGGCGGCATCGTCACGCTGATCAAGGAAATTGCCGATCAGACCAACCTGCTCGCCCTCAATGCCGCCATCGAGGCGGCGCGGGCCGGCGAGGCGGGGCGCGGCTTTGCCGTGGTCGCCGACGAGGTGCGCAAGCTGGCCGAACGGACCCGCAAGGCCACCGGCGACATCGGCGGCATGATCGACGGCGTGCAGAACCAGGCCGAACAGGCGGTGCACACCATGGAAAGCGGCATGGCCGAGATGGAGGAGGGCCTGCGCCTGGCTGGCGAAGCGGCGGCCGACAAGGGCGAGATCGAGGAAGTGGTCGAGCGCCTGTTCGTCACCATCAGCCAGATCGCTGCGTCAACGCACGCTTACGGTGACCGGGTCGAGGCCATTTCCGGGGCGGTCGAGGCAATGCGCGCCGCCACCCTCGAATCGGCGCGCAGTGCGGAACTGACCGGCTTTGCCGGCGGCAAGCTGGAACAGACCATGGCCCAGTTCCGCACCACGGCCCGGGCCTGACGACTGGCCCGCAACGCCGTTGTTACAGGGCGTTGCGGGTCGGCAGCCGGGTGACCAGCGACTGGTCGATCTTCCGTGGCACCGCTTTTTGCCCGGTCACAATGCCCCCCGCTGCAGGTTTCTTCAGGCGATTTTCGGTGGCGGTCCGATTACTTCGCTAACCTGGCCCTGCGTGTAAAATAGCGCCGTTAATTTAGCTAGGTAAGTGACGTTGTCGATCCAAAGCGCCAGGGAAGAAGCGTCAACGAAACTGTTCCGGCGTTTTGACCTCGCCTTGGCAGCGTTGCTCGCGTTGCTCGTGTTTCTTGGCTTCAATGCCAACATGCGGTCAATTGTCGCCGCTGACACATTCGCCGCGCGCTATTTGCCGTTCTCCATCCTGCGAAATCACACCGTCGTGCTGGACCCGATTGTCGCCACCGTCGCGCAAGGGCGGCGGACGCCGACGGTACAAGGCAAGGTTGATACAGCATTCTGGATACTGAAGGGACGCGAGGATCACTTCGTCTCCCGTTATCCCGTCACGGTTCCTCTGCTCATCACGCCGCTTTACCTGCCAGCCATCGTCTATCTCGATCGCAAAGGATGGGACCCGCTGCTCTTCGACAGAGTTGCCAGGATCATGGAGAAATTATCCGCATCCCTGATTGCGACGGCATCGGCGGTACTTCTCTATTTCCTGCTCCGGCGCCGCAGCAGCCCTCGCAACGCTGCGCTTCTCACCCTTGTTTACGCCTTTGGTACCACGACATGGTGCATCTCCAGCCAGGCGTTGTGGCAGCATGGACTGGCCCAGCTCTTCATCGTTGCCACCATGCTGCTGCTCACCGGAACGCGCAGTACAGCTCGCGTCGCTGCTGTTGGATTCCTTTGTGCCCTGATCGCGGTCACCCGCCCGCCCGATGCAATACTTGCCGCCGGGCTCGGGCTCTATGGCCTGTGGTGGGCGGGGCGCAAAATTCCGGTGCTTGTGCTCTCAGCCCTGGTTCCCGTGGGCTTGACGCTGGCCTATAACCTGCTGGTTGTCGGCCACATCGCCGGCGCTTACGCGCTGGCGGTCAGATCCGGCAACTTCAGCGATGGTTTTCTGGAAGGCCTGGCCGGTCTGCTGTTCAGCCCGACGCGCGGGCTCTTCGTCTTTTCTCCCTTCCTGTTGTTCGTGCCCTGCTTTATTGGCCTCGCGCTGCGTGACCGGAACACCCGGGGTCTCACCGTGGCGGTCAGCCTTGCCGTGATCGTGCAAGTGATTTTTTATGCAATGATCGACTGGCGCCAGGGCATCTCGTTCGGACCGCGCTGGCTGACTGACATGCTCCCGCTGCTCATGTGGATGCTGCCACCTATCTTGACGGGCTTGTCGCGACCGGCTCGGGCTGCGTTCAGCATCGCTTGCGCTATTGCGATCGCCATACAGGGTGTGGGTGCCTTCTGGTACACGGGCTCATCGGATACGGCTTTGATGATCGCCAGTGCGCAAGCCAAAGACAGGACGGCTCCATTCTGGGATTTCCGCCGTGCGGCATTCGTTGCCGAACTGCAGCATCGACGGGCGCCGGCTGATCTTTTGACTGAGGTGCGCGGCAGTATCGATGTCATCAGGAAGATCGATAGCGTAGCCGGCAGCCCTGCTGAAGGCGGCGCAATCGAGCGCCTGGTCGAGATTTCCGGATGGGCGCTTGCCGATGGGCGCACTCCGACCGACGTGGCCGCCAGCATTGATGGTCGTGAGATCGCTGGAACGGGGCAGTTTTTCAGCCGGCCCGATGTCGCGAAGGCTCTCGGCATTGAGCATCCCGCCGGATGGACGATTGCTTTCCCGGCTGATCGGCTCGCTGCCGGGCAGCATGTGCTGACGATCCTGGTGCGCACAAAGGAAGGCAGCCTGCCACGTGTGCTGGGCGAGCGTTCCTTTACCCTGGAAACGGATAGCGACGCCAATGGTCTCGACCGGCAACTGAAAGATGCCGCGCGCCGCGCCGCCCAAGTTCTGGTGGAGCGTCAGCAGGCTCCCGGATATTGGCTCACTGCATATACTTCCGGCCTGCGGTTTGAGCAGCCCCGGCCGGAAATGAATACCTTCTTCAACGCGATCATGCTCGATATTGCCGGGCCGGTGGCCAAAGAGGCCGGTCTGGAAGAAACGCTGGGTCGGGCGCGCAATTTTCTCAAAAAGCAGATCGAGCCCGGCGGTCTCGTCCGCTACCACGGGCAGCCGAATGCGCCGACCATAGGTGTGCTCGGCTGCGCCATCACGCCGGATACCGATGATACTGCCCTCGTCTGGCGAGTCGCTCCGGGCGAAAACCGCCAGCAACTGCGCGCAGCATTGAGTACGATCAACAGTTTCCGCAGGCCTGACGGGCTTTACCAGACCTGGCTTGCGCCGCAAAAGCGGTACGAGTGCATCGATCCGGGTCACGACCCGAACCCTGCGGACATCGGTATTCAGATGAATCTTTTCCTGCTGCTCGCGCAGGAAGATCCCCCGGCAGCGCAGGCCTTGTGCCGATCGATGGCACGCAAGTCCGGCGCAGACGACATCTGGGTCTATTATTCGCAAGCGCCATTGATGGTCGCTCTTCGGCAGGCGGACTTACGCGCCGCCGGCTGCCGGCTGCAGTTCCCGCCATCTGCCCTGAAGAGCAGCGTGCCCGGCCAGGACGTCTGGATCGAGTTGACCCAAATCCTGCAGAGGGCGAATACCCTGGTGGCGACACCGGAATCACTTGCCGAAAAGGCCATGCTGCTGCGCAAGATCGCCGCCAGCGAGTTCGCTTTTCTGAACACGGCACCACCCCTCCTTTATCACAATGACATGACGGCGAGTGTCAAGAGGTTCTACTGGTCTCCGGAAATCGGCTACGCCCTGTGGCTCAGGCTCTATTACGCGTACGAGGGCGAACTCCTGCGCTCTGGGCTCCCGTGTCCGAGTAGTGGTGCAAATCGGCAATGTGGCGGCAAATGACGAAAACGAGAGTCCTTGGATTCCAGCTTCGACCATTGCAGTCGTTTTTCCGGCTGCTTGCCTGCATCCGCTTCGACGAAGTGTTGGTGCTCCAGGGGGCGCCGTTGATCGGCGCACTGTTTTCGATCACGACCTTCTCCGCCAGCGATGGCTTCAAGCTTGCCGCTCTGATTGCCGGAAATCTTTGTCTGGTCGCCTATGTCTTTGTGCTCAACGATTGGGCAGGCATCGAAGGTGACCTGAAAGACCCGAACCGGGCGACTCGAACCTTTGTGGCGAATGGCCTGAGCCGCACTGCGGTCGGCTATCTTGCCCTTGGCCTTCTGGTCATGAGTCTCGTGATTTTTGGCTTGCTCGGCAGCTTGCCGCTTGTTCTCGGCTTGGCCATCGCCGGGCTGGGCACGCTCTATTCGGCGCCGGGCTTCCATTGGAAGGGCAGGCCTCTACTCAATTCGGCGCTCCACATTGGTGGTGGCGCGCTGCATTTTCTGCTCGGCTACGCGACCTTTGCGGCGCTCGATGTCGGGAGCGTCGGCGTCAGCAGCTTTTTTGGCCTTGTCTTCACCGCCGGCCATTTCACGCACGAGGCACGCGACCATGATGGTGACAGGCTCAATGGCATCCGGACCAACGCCGTCGTGCTCGGCCAGATACAGGCGTTTTTCTTGGGGCTTGCTCTCTTCACGGTAGCTTATGCGTTGCTGGCCGTGCTTGCCTTGTGCGGCTTCGTGCCGTTCCTGCTGGTTTTCACCGCGGCCCTGTACCCGTTCCATTTGTTCGCCTCATTGCGGGCCTTCAGGTCTGGCCTGACCTTCGAAAACCTTAGCCGGCTGCAACGATGCTATCGAGTGATCTACGCGATTATTGGCCTCTTGATGATCGCCTTGGTGCCGAAATGGTAGCCGCCTGCGGCACTCCCGATGAACCCGGGCGCCAGGTTCAACGGGCCTGGCTGCTGACCTGAGCCGCCGCTTGCTTGCGTCGCTCTTCGCAACGACGTAGCCCATCAGACTGATGTCTTCAGGGGCGCAACGCCGCTGTTACAGGGCGTTGCGGATCGGCAGCCTAGTCACCAGCAACTGGTCGATCTTGTGGTTGTCGACGTCGATGACCTCGAACTTGAAACCGGCATGTTCGACCGAGTCGGTCGGTCGCGGTACCTTGCGCAGGCTGTACATCATGAAGCCGGCGATGGTCTCGAACTGGTCGTCGTCGGGGAAGGGCTCGATGTGCAGCGCGCTTTCGAGGTCGCCGACCGGAGTCATGCCATCGACCAGCCAGGAATCGACGTCGCGCGGGATGATCTGCTCGTCGGCCGGGGCCAGCATGGTGTTGCCCATCAGCGTGCTGGTCACGTCGTTGAGCGTGATCAGGCCGACGATTAGCGCGTACTCGTTGATGATCAGGGCGAAGTCCTCGCGCTGCGCCTTGAACTGCTCGATGATCTCGGCCAAGGTGAGGGTTTCCGGCAGGATCAGCATGTTGCGTAGCAGGCCGTCGCTGCGCAAGGACAGCGGCTTGCCGTCGAGCAGGCGACTCAGGATGTCCTTGGAGTCGACATAGCCGATGACCTGGTCGATACCGCCGGTGCACACCGGGAACTTGGCGTGCGGCTGGGCGCTGATCGTTGCCCGGATTTTTTCCTCGCTGTCAGCCTGTTCCAGCCAGACGATGCTCTCGCGGGCGGTCATGGTGGAGGGCGCGGTGCGGATTTCCAGCTCGAAGACGTTTTCGATCATCTGCCGCTCCTGGCGGGCGACGACGCCGGCTTCGGCGCCGGCATTGGCCATTGCCACGATGTCTTCCGGGGTGATGTCCTCGGGCCGGGTGGCCGGCAGGCCTAGTTGGGTCATGACCTGAGTGGCGATGCCGTTGAGTGCCCAGATCAGCGGGGTCAGCAGACGCAGGCAGACCAGCATCGGCCCGGCAATGCGCAGGGCGATGGCTTCCGGCGCGACGATGGCGATGCGCTTGGGGATGAGGTCGGCAACCAGGACGAAGGCGACAGTGACGAGCAGGAAAGAGGATAGCGAACCGAGCGTGGCAGCCGTCTCGGGCATTGCGAAACCGGCAAACAGGCGACTGAAATGCGGTGCGTAGGCGCCTTCGCCGAGCACACCGGCCAGGATGGCGACGGCATTGAGGCCGATCTGCACGGCCGTGAAGAAATGCCCCGGTTGTTTCTGCAGGGCCAGCACGCGAGCAGCCCGCAGCTCGCCTTCGTCGCGCATCTGCTCAAGCTTGAGCTTGCGCGCCGCGGCCAGCGAAATCTCCGAGACGGCGAAGAAGGCGCTGGTGGCGATCAGCAGCAGGATGATCAGGGTGTTTTCGAGCAGGCTCATGGATGTACTGGTGCGGATTGGTCCGATGACGGATAACCCGACTTTAGCCGGGGCGGCGGCGCGAAGCAATCTTCCCCGCCCATCGGTCGGATACGGGCTGACCATTGCTCCGGCCGGGATTTCGTCGTCAGCGCAAAAGCGCCATCAGTAAAGCATCTCGGTAATTTGCCGTTTATCTGTTTGCCATTGACAGGCGGCATGCTCTGTAATAAAACCATGCCCGAGTCAGGGGTTTATTGCACCAGCAACAATGGCCGGTCCAACTTCATTGCCAGCAAGTGTGGCGGCCAGCCGGGAACGACAAAATTTTTCAGGAGAATCACCACCATGTTCGCCGCCATCTCCCGTCGTCTGAGTCGTTCGAGCGCGCCTCAACCGTCCAATATCCTGCTTTCCCAGGTGGTCGAGACGGTCGGCGGCGGTATCGAAAAGGCCAGGGATTTCGAGAAGTTGCTGATTCCGGCGATCGCCTCGGCGAACGATTATTTTGCCCGGCAAATCGAGGCCATTCCCGGACCGGTGGATATTTCCCGGCAGTTTTTCGGCATGGATGCGGCGGCCGCTGCCATTTTTCCGGAAACCGATGAAATCATTCGGGCGCTCGGTCGCAGTCTGGAAGTCAAGGATTCGCTGCACCGCCTGGCAGCTCAGTCAGGCGACCATGTGCATGCGCTGCTCGGCGTGCGGCGCAAGCCATCGGCCAACGGCAATGGCGAAGGCTTTGCCGACCACACCATCCGCAGCCTGGCGCCGGGCCTCAAGGATACCCGCGACTATCTCGCCTTTGCCGCCTTCAAGCGCATCCTCAACGACTTCGCCGAGCATGTGAACAAGCTGCGGCGCAAGGACCATCTGCTCAAGATGGAGTGGAATATCCAGAATGACGTGGCGGCCAAGCTATCGCCGGCCGAGAGCATGGAATACGTTTCGGTGCATGACCTGACGCCGGAAACCCTGCTTCAGGGCGTCATCGGCTGGCTGTCTTCGCCGGAAAAATATCTGCGTCTGGAAGATACCGGCGTCTCCCTGCCGGCCGGTGCCGCGCAAAGCGAAGTGAGCCAGTTGCCGCTGCTGCATTGCAGCGATCGTCGGCAATGGCTGGTCTGCCTGATCCGTTTCCCGGTGGCCGAAGGGCTGCAGGCGCTGGAGCAGGAAACGCATCACCACCGGCACATCTTCATCTAGGTCGCGCGTTTCGGGGCTGGATCGCCGGTAAAATCCCGGCTCGATCAACGCCAGCCCTGATACATGCAGCCCACACCCCCGCCGAAATATCTGGCCGGCTACCCGGCCAATCTGGTGGCGCCGGTCGTTCGCCTGATCGAAGAAAACCGGTTGGCCGGCATCCTGCTGCAGAAATACCCGCGGGGACATGGGGTTCGCACCGACAAGGCGCTCTACGACTACGTTTCGCAGATCAAGGACGATTACCTGCGCAATGCCGGGCAACTGAGCAAAATCGCCTTCGACAGCAAGCTGCACGTCATCCGCAATGCCCTGGGTACGCACACCAGCATCTCGCGGGTGCAGGGAACCAAGCTCAAGACGAAGCGCGAAATCCGTATCGCCGCGCTGTTTCGCGAGGCGCCGCCGGAGTTCCTGCGGATGATCGTCGTGCATGAACTGGCCCACATCAAGGAACGCGATCACGACAAGGCTTTCTATCAACTGTGTTGCCACATGGAGCCTGCATATCACCAGTACGAATTTGATCTGCGCGTCTATCTGTGCTGGTTGGCGGCGGGGGGCAAGGATTTGTGGGCAAATCCTCTTCCTTGATCTACCCAGGAGGTTCGTTTTCCCGGCGCTGACCCTGGTGCAAAATGGAGGTCTGGGTTGCGCCAGCAGACGAATAATCGTGCACGACGATACCTTTTGATCGAGCCACTTTTTCTCGTTCCCATGGTTTTTCGTGCAAAGCCCGTCGAGTGTCGGCAAGCCCCGCCGTCCATCGTTCGGCCACTCGCCCGGCCGCGAACTCGATATCCTTGTTGCAGTCCTCGCCGGGCAGGCGGGGGGCCTGCAGGTAAACCAGATGGAAGACGCTGCCACAACCCAGGCTGGCTAGATCGCGCAGCGGTGATTGAGCGTTCATTTCGGCCAACTCGTAGCTAAGCAGATTAACGGCATGGCGCAGTTGATGAAGCTCCTGCTCGATTGCGATCAGGGATTCGGCCCGGCTCGAATACTGGATTTCCTTGCTGCGCCGCAGGACATCGCGCAAGGTTTGCGGTGGCTGATCGGCCTGCTGCCAAAGCGCCGCAAATAGGCAGAGCGAGTGGATACGTGGTTCGTGGAGTATCCACTCCAGTGGCGTGTTCGAATAGATGCCGCCATCCCAGTACAGGCGGCCGTCGATCTGAACGGGCGGAAAGGCCGGTGGCAGGGCGCCGCTGGCCAGGATATGCTCGGCCCCCAGGCGGCAATGCTGTGAATCGAAATAATGGATTTGGGCGCTTTCGACATCGACTGCGCCTACCGAGAGGCGCACCGGCGAGTTGGCGAGGTAGTCGAAATCGACCAGTTCGAGCAAGGTCTCGCGCAACGGCGCAACATCGTAGAAACTGGCCTCGGTCGGGTCGGTGGCCAGCCCGAAGGCGAATTCGGCATTGGCTCTGGGCTGGAAAAAGCCGGGCAAGCCGAAGGCCAATGTGTGCAGGCTGCGCAGCGTGCTGCCAATGCTCTCACCCAGCATCAGGCCAGCTTCCGGTAGCGACCAGCCGGTGGCTAGTCCAGTCTCCGGTCGAGACATGCGATCCCAGAAAGTCGTGATGCGTTCGAGGCGTCTTTCTGGCGGGTTGCCGGCGATCAGCGCCGCGTTGATCGCGCCGATCGATGTGCCGACGATCCAGTCCGGCTGCCGGCCGCTTGCCTCGAATGCTTCGAAGACGCCAGCCTGGTAGGCACCGAGGGCGCCGCCTCCCTGGAAAATGAGGATGTTGCGTTGCGGTTCGATGATGCGGGCGGTCTTGTGGGCGGCTGGCATGGCGCTCTCCTTGGTGACAGGCGCGGTAAGGAGCTGTTGAGGCGATGCCTTCGATGTCATTGGCGGCTCGCAAGCACTAGACATCAAGGCGCCGAGAAAAATCCTGGCCATACATTCACTGACGAAGCGGGCCGACAGGCACATCTCGCGGGGCGTGTCGCCGCTGAATCGCAACTTTCTCGATCTCGGGTGCCTCAGCCAGCAGGCTGGGTGCTTCAGCCATCAGTGCTTTGCCGATTTCCCGGCGGAGCGCCTGCGCTCCGATCTGCCGGTTATCCAATAGGCGTTATTTTCTGCTGGATGAAGGCTACCAACGCAGCAGTGAGTTCCCCAGTGCAGCACCGATACCGGCTGGAATGAGCGCGCCCAGCAGGTACCAGAAGGCGATGAATGGTGCGCCCATTTCGGGGCAGTGCAGGCAATACACCAGCGCGGCAACCGAACCGGAAAGCAGACCGGCGGCGAAACCGGCCAGGCGCGGCCGGGTTGGTGCCAGGTCTTTCATGGTTCGCAGCACGGCAACGAACACCGGGACCGAGAGCAGAGCAATCAGTAAGGGGCATGACTTCCAGGTATCACCATAGAAAAGCCTCGAGCGCTCAATCGGTTCGGCTTCGATCAATGTGAAGGCAGCGATGGCCCAGATGCCCAGTACAGGGAGGCCAACAGCGACCGGCACCCAGTTGATCTTCGCCCCCGGACGCGACAGGCGAAGGGCGGCAAACAGGCTCCCCGCGGCAAGCCAAGCGACAAATCCGACTTTGACCCAGAACATCGGCAGCAGGAGTGCTTGCCCGAGGTCGTGGCGGACCTGCAGGAGGCTGAGCATGAGCAGGCCGGCGCCCACTGTGCCCCAGCCGATGGCTACGGCGTAGCGCTGCGCGGCAGCGGGCGTCTCGACCGCCCCGGCGCCGGTTGCCAGCATGGTGATCAGGTCTTCTGTTTTCATAGTGCACCTCGTATCTTGGCGGCGAGCGCTTTCAGGCCGCGATGGACGCCGACCTTGATGGCCGATTCCGACATCCCGCTCAAATCGGCCGCTTCCTTGACCGACAGCCCTTCCAGCTTGGTGTGCACGATCGGCAGGCGTAGCTGGTCGGGCAAATCGGCGAGCAGTTTGTTCAGATCCCGGCGTGCCTCGGCGGCGGCCGAGTCGGCCGTGGTGAACAGTTCCATTTCCTCATCCAGTGGATCGTTCAGCATCTCGTGCGCCGCCCGTCGCCGGAGCAGATCGACCAGTTTGTAGCGGGCGATGGCCTGTACCCAGGCCGACAAGGGCTGAGCGGCATCATAGGTATGACGCTGGTTATGCACGGCAAGGAGAGATTCCTGCACTAGATCCTCGATCTCGTCTGGCAAGCGGACAAGGCGTCGTCGCAGGAAGGCGCGCAGATGCGCACTCAATTCCGTCAAGAACACCTGATAGGCGGCGTTGTCGCCGGCAAGACCGCGCACCAGCAGATCCTTCAGGCGATCTTCCCTGGCACGAAACCCTGCTTCTCTGTTTATTCGTTGCATCGATGCCTTTGGTTACAGCAGCAAGAAAAAATACCTGGCGCCGTCATGGGAAAACAAATTTTGCCTGAGCTTGTAACCATTCGCCACCTGTGTCCGAACTACATTGCAGACAGAACATCAAATGGGAAAACCATTGAGAGGATAACAATGGTCAAGGACATCAATCTAATTCACCCGCTCTGGGTGCGTATTACCCATTGGGTCAATGCGCTCGCGGTCTTCATCCTGGCAACCAGTGGCTGGCGCATCTACAATGCCTCGCCATTTTTTCCCTTTGCCATCCCCGGGGAGATTACCCTGGGTGGCTGGCTGGGCGGGGCAATTCAGTGGCATTTCGCCGCTATGTGGCTGCTCGTCGGCAATGGCCTGATCTACCTGGCGGGCAATGTCATCAGCGGACGCCTGTGGCATAAATTCTTCCCGCTATCACCGCGCGCCTTTCTCGCCGATGTTCTGGCCGCCCTGAAAGGCAGCTTGTCGCATGCCGATCTGAGCCACTACAACATGGTGCAACGGGCCGCCTATCTGTTCGTGATGGTCGATTCGGTACTGCTCGTGCTGTCCGGCCTGGTGCTGTGGAAATCAGTGCAGTTCCCCATTCTGCGCGAACTGCTCGGCGGCTACGAAGCGGCGCGGCGCGAACATTTTCTGGCAATGGCAGCACTGGTGGCTTTCGCCGGCATTCATCTGGTTATGGTGGCGCTGGTTCCCCGGACGCTGCTGGCCATGATTCGCGGCCGTTAGGGAGCAATCGACATGATTAAAAAACCTTCCCGGCAACTCGGCCTCAATGGCGAACTTCTGCTCAAGGATGCACTGAAGGATGCTGGGCGTCATCTCGACCAGCCAATGCGTCGTGCCTTTTTGCAACGTTCGCTGAGCCTCGGCGGATTGTCGCTGCTGAGCGGTTGCACCGTGGTTGACGAAAGCAGCGTTGAAAACGCCTTGATGAAGGTTTCCCGCTTCAACGACAAGGTCCAGGCCTGGCTGTTCGACCCCAACCGTCTGGCCCCGACCTATCCGGATTCGATGATCACCCATCCCTTCCCGTTCAACGCCTACTACGGCGAGGACGAGATCCGGGAAGTGGAGGAGGAAAGCTATCGCCTGGAAGTCACTGGCATGGTCGCCGACAAGCACGCCTGGACGCTTGCCGAGTTGCGCGCCATGCCGCAGACCGACCAGATCACACGCCATATCTGCGTCGAAGGCTGGAGTGCCATCGGCAAATGGGGCGGTGTGCCTTTCGCAGATTTCTTGCGTCGGGTCGGCGCCGATCTGAGCGCCAAATATGTCGGTTTCAAATGCGCCGACGACTACTACACCAGCATCGACATGCCGACTGCCCTCCACCCGCAGACACTGTTGACGCTGACCTACGACAGCCAGCCTTTGCCGCCGCGCTATGGCTTTCCGATGAAGCTGCGCATGCCGACCAAGCTTGGCTACAAGAACCCGAAGCACATCCAGGCGATTTTCGTCACCAACACCTACCCCGGGGGCTACTGGGAAGACCAGGGGTACAACTGGTTCGGCGGTAGTTGAGCAATCCCGCGCAACTGCCCTGAATACGCGGCATCTATGCCGTTCATTCTTTACCCTCAATGGAGATCACCATGAAAACTATTACTTCCAGTATTTTCGCCGCATGTTTGATGCTTGCCGGCAGTGCCGCCTTTGCCGACGACATGATGAAAAAAGACGCCATGGCGACCGATGGCATGGCCAAGGATGGCATGAAGAAGCCGACGATGGCCAAGGACGGCATGAAAAAAGATGCGATGGCCAAGGATGGAATGAAGAAGGATGCCATGAAGAAAGATGCCATGGCGAAAGACCCGATGGCCAAGGACCCGATGGCCAAGGACGAAATGAAGAAATAGTTGTGACAGGTGGGGCTCAGCGTAGCTTGGTCAGGCGACATCGTTGGCAGCTGGCCCCACCAAGGCCCTGGCAAGCCAGCCTGCGGGTAAAAATAATGGCAGACCGTGCTGTCAGGCAATCCGAATCAGGAGTCGATCATGTCTTTTCTAGCCAACTCAATGAAGACCGGCTGGCTGGCGTTGCTCGCCAGACTTTTTCTTGCGGTCTTGATCACCGCTCATGCGGTTTCTGCGCTCGCTGCGAGCAAGGCGGATAGCCCGGCGCCGAATTTGCAGATTGCTGTTTTTGCCGGCGGCTGTTTCTGGGGCGTCGATGCCGTGTTCAAGCACGTCAAGGGGGTCACCCGTGTTGAGTCCGGCTACGCCGGTGGTGGCGCCGACCAGGCTAATTACGAGTCAGTGAGCAGCGGCCGGACGGGCCATGCCGAAGCCGTGCGCATTCGTTTCAATCCGGCGCAGGTCTCGTATCAGCAGTTGCTGCAAGTCTTCTTTTTCGTCGCCCATGATCCGACGCAACTCAACCGCCAGGGGCCGGATGTCGGGAGTCAATATCGTTCGGCTATTTTCTTTACCGATCCCGGGCAGCAAAAAACTGCAGCTGAGATGATCGAGAAACTGACCGTGGATCGCCGCTTTGGCAAACCCGTCGTTACGCAACTTGGCGCGCTGCAACAGTTCTATCCGGCTGAACCGTATCACCAGAACTATCTGGCCCTTCATCCCACCCAGCCCTACATCGTCATCAACGACCTGCCCAAGATTGAGCACCTCAGAAAACAGTTCCCGGCTCTTTATCAATAGGCAGACAGGGCAGCCCCATGTTGAATCGTGTCGGAGGGGCTTTTTATTCTGCCCAGGCGTCGCAAGGCAATTCTTCATCCACTCTGGATGCGCAACTTGCGAAATTTGAGTCGCAGCTTGCCAGTTGGGAAAGCTGTCCATCTTGCAAGACCCCCGAGGGGAAAGCCAAGATTGCCGATATCGTGGAGAAGATCAGTGATATCAGGCGACGCATCGAATCAGCCGAACTGGCAAAACAGGATGCCACCCGTTCTCGCGACTCCGGTGGAAATGAGGCAAGCCGGAGCCTGACTGATCCCCCGGACCCTGGTGGCGTGGCATCAACGACTGCCGGAGTCGGCAGTCTGTTAAGTGTCTATGCCTAGTTGCGGGTACCGATGCAGGGGCGGCGACGGGTCATGACCGGTCGTTGGCGCGCAGTGCAGCAAGGCCGGTCGTCGGGTTTTCCATGACCCTGTGGCGCACTCGAGCTAGGTGCAATAAGCGTCGGGCATTTCCCGTTGCAAGATATTGCTCCTGCCGCAACTCGCTCCGCTTCCTACAGGGCCTTGACCTTCACCGTCTTGCCCTTGACCTTGCCGGCCGAGAGTTTGCGTACGGCGTCGCGGGCGATGTCGCGGGCGACGGCGACGTAGGTGGTTTGCTCGGTAACGGTGATCTTGCCGACCTGTTCGCGGGTGAAGCCGGCTTCGCCGGTCAGCGCGCCGAGGACGTCGCCGGGGCGGATCTTTTCCTTGCGTCCGCCGAGGATCAGCAGCGTGGACATCGGCGGTACCAGCGGTGCCTCGTCGGCGGCCGGCAGGGCGGTCAGGTCTTCGAGTTCGAGCGGGCAGTTCATGGCCTGGGCGATGGCCGTGATGCGCCGTTTGTCGCCGGCGCTGCACAGACTGAGCGCCCAGCCTTCGCGGTCGGCGCGGCCGGTGCGGCCGATACGGTGGATGTGGATTTCCGGATCGGGCGTCACGTCGACGTTGATCACCGCTTCGAGATCGGCGATGTCGAGGCCGCGCGCCGCGACGTCGGTGGCGACGAGCACGGAGACGCTGCGGTTGGCGAACTGGATCAGGACCTGGTCGCGTTCGCGCTGTTCGAGGTCGCCGTTCAGCGTCAGCGCCTGGATGCCGGCATGGCGCAGGACATTGAGCAGGTCGCGGCATTGCTGCTTGGTGTTGCAGAAAGCCAGCGTGCTGACCGGGCGGTAATGCTTGAGCAGGGTGGCCACGGCTTCCAGGCGGCCATCCTTGCTGACTTCGTAGAAACGCTGGCGAATCTTGGTTTCGGCATGCTGTTCGAGCAGCTTGATTTCCTGCGGCTGGCGCAGGAACTGTTTCGCCAGCTGGGCGATGCCTTCCGGATAAGTGGCCGAGAAGAGCAGGGTCTGGCGCTGCGGCGGGCAGCGCTTGATGATATAGGCGATGTCGTCATGGAAACCCATGTCGAGCATGCGGTCGGCTTCGTCAAGGACCAGCGTGCTCAGGTCCTCGAGCTTGAGGGTGCCGCGTTCCATGTGGTCCATGATGCGGCCGGGCGTGCCGACGACGATGTGCACGCCGTTGGCCATGCTGGTCGCCTGGTTGCGCAGGGCCGAGCCGCCACACAGCGGCAGGACCTTGATGTTGTCTTCGAAGCGGGCCAGGCGGCGGATTTCCTGGGTGACCTGGTCGGCCAGTTCGCGCGTCGGGCAGAGCACCATGGCCTGCACGGCGAAATTCTTGGCGTTGAGCTTGGCGAGCAGCGGCAGCGCGAAGGCGGCGGTCTTGCCACTACCGGTCTTGGCCTGGGCAATCAGATCGTGGCCAGCCAGGGCAAGCGGCAGGCTGGCGGCCTGGATCGGCGTCATGGTCAGGTAATCGAGGCGTTGCAGGGTGTCGAGCATCGGCGCCGAGAGCGCCAGTTCATTGAAGGACTGGCCGGCGGCGGCCGGCGATTGCGGGGTGGTTTCAGTCATCGGGCCGCTCAATCCTTGCGCTTGCGGGCCGGCATGGGCTTGCGCTGGCGCTGGCCGGGGCGGTGTTTTTCCGCTTCCGGCTTCGGTTTGGGCACCAGCAGGTTCTTGGCGGTGGTTGCGGCTGCGGCGCGGTGGGCGGTGATGGCGGCATTGACGTCGGCTTCGGCGACGCTGACCACGGGGTGTTGCCCCTTCGGCGAGTATTCGGACAACCGGTCCTTGATCAGGAACAGGCGTTCGGCGGTTTCGGCCTTCTTGGGCAGCCGGGTGACGATGGTCTGGGCGTCCGGGGTCAGCGCGTAGCCGCCGTCGGCGGCGACGAGCAGGCCGAATTCGGCGAGCCGGGCAAAGGCTTCGCAGAGTTTCGGTGCGGCTGGCACATTGCCCTGGGCGAGATCGATGGCGGCAACGATTTCCAGCAGTTCGGCTGGTTTTCTTTTGGCGGCGAGCAGGGTGGCCAGTAACAGGAGAACGTCGACATCGTGGATGGTTTGCATGAGGAACCTTAGAAATTCTGTGAAATGAGCGCCAGCCGTGGGCCGGCAGCAAACATCCGGGCGTATGGAGGCGCGGATGGAAAGCAATCGCTTTTCTATGAGGGTGATAGTGTAAGGGTTGGCACCCCAAAACAACGAACGCTTTCAAGCGGCAAACCGGCCGAGCCGCATTGAATTCAGCCAAAAGCCACAGATATTGCCGTCTCGCTCGATAACGACTGTGTGCCGCGCCGACTTCTCGCCGGTCGCTGAACAATGGCTGGTACTACTTTGTATGGGACAATGCGGGGTAATCGTTTGCGGCCCCGACTGTTGGCTGAACCAGTGTTTCGTCCTCGACACTTCTTCAATACCCGCTTGGTCCTCCTTGACTCGAAAATGCCCGTGCTAATGGATCTCTTCAAACAGAAATCGCTGCTTGCTGTGCTTTTCCTTGCGCTGGGAAGCTCGCTCGCCCATGCCGCGGAGGGCGAAGGGCTGGCGAATCTGTCCCTGGAGGACTTGCTGCAGCAAGAGGTCGTCCTGGCTTCGAAACTGGCGCAGCAGGTCAGCGACTCGCCTTCGGCCGTGGTGATTGTCACGGCGGCCGATATTCGGGCCTATGGCTACCGGACCCTGGCCGACGTGATCAACTCGATGCGCGGCCTCTATACCACCTACGATTACCGCTATCAGTACATGGGGGGGCGGGCCCATGGCGCGCCTGGCGATTACGCCGGGCGGGTGATGCTGCTGATCGATGGCTATGCCACCCAGGACAGCCTGTTCAGCCAGGCGTATCTCGACGAGTCCGGCCTGCTCGACCTGGAAATGGTCGAGCGCGTCGAGTACGTGCCGGGGACGGGCTCGGTGACCTATGGCAACAATGCCATGCTCGGCATCATCAATGTGGTCACCCGCAAAGGCGGCGATTTCAATGCGACGCAGCTGTCCGAGGAGTTGTCCAGCCATGGTGGGCGCAAGGAGCGCCTGAGCTTTGGCAAGCGTTTCGAGAGTGGCCTGGATCTGCTGCTCTCGGCCTCGGCGCTCGACGTCGACGGGGCCAACCGGCTGTATTTTCCGGCCTACGATACGCCGGCGACCAATAACGGCATTGCCGAGAAGCAGGATGGCGACCGCAACTGGCGGCTGTTCGGCAAGCTCGCCTACGCCGGCTGGACCGTCGAAGGCGCCTATGTCGACCGCAGGAAGATGGTGCCGAACAATCCCAATTCCTACACCGCTTTCAACCGGCCGTTTTCGATGCGAGACGAGAACGGCTTCGTCAACGCCCGTTACGAAACCGACCTGGGGCTGATGCTGCATTCTTCGTCGCGGATCTATCATGGCTATTACGGCTACGAGGGGGCGCGCGAATTTGCCGACGACAGCGATGGCGAAAAGTTCGGCCGGCGCAGCTTTGAAGGCAAGTGGTGGGGCGTGGATCAGAAATTCGTCGGTAACTGGTTCCGCGATCACGCGATCATTTTCGGTGTCGAGTGGCGCCACGATTACCGCCAGTCTTTCCAGTGGAACTATCTTTCGGCGGCCGGCGCCAGCGTGCGGCAATTGAAGGAAAACTATTCCCGGCATACGACCAGTGTTTACCTGGCGGATGAATACCGGCTCAACGATCAATGGTCGATCAATCTTGGTGCGCGTTACGACGATGCCAGCGATCAGCCGGGCAACTGGAGTCCTCGACTGGCCGTGATTTACCGGCCGAGTCTGCAGACGACCGTGAAGGCCTCCTACAGCGAGGCTTTCAAGCTGCCGAACGGGAATGACCGTTCAAATTATGGTGTTGCGGCGGCGCCCGAGTTTGTTGCGGCGAATGAGCTGGTGCTGCAGCACCAGTTGTCGCCCGGGATGCGCCTTACCGGCTCGCTCTATCAGTACCACCTGACCGGGCAGCTGGTTTATGACGCGCTGGTTGACGATTATGTGCCGACCGGTTCGAGCAAAACCCAGGGGCTCGAGGTCGAGCTCGAAAGCTCCTGGGACAGCGGGGTCCGCCTGCGCAGCAGTGCCGCCTGGCAGCATGCCCGGGACGCCGATGGCCTGCCGCTGGTCAATTCGCCGCATGTGCTGGGCAAGTTCAACCTGACTTTTCCCTTGCCGGGCCAGCACCTGCGGGCCGGTTACGAAGCGCAGTACCTTGGTTCCCGGCAGACGCTGGAACGTCGCCAGTTGAGCGGCGTTGCCCTGAGTCACCTGACTTTGTCGAGCGAGGGCAAGTGGCATGGCCTGTCGGGCGCCTTGAGCATCCGCAATCTGTTCGACCGGCGCTATGAAGTGGCCTCGCCATTCGACTGGCGTCCCGATAGTGGTTATTCCCAGGACAGCCTGCGCATGGATGGCCGTACCTTGTGGTTTCAGTTGAATTACGATCTCTGAGCCTGACATCGTGCGCTATCTGCTCCTTCTCCTGTTTGCCACCCTGAGTCTGACGGCCCGGGCCGAACCGGTGTCCGAAGCTGACATGAAGGCGGCCTACATCTTCCGGATTGCCCAGTACACCGAGTGGCCGGAAGTGGATCAGGAGACTTTCAACTTCTGTGCCCTGGGTGACGGCAATGTCGCGCAGGCTTTGAAAACCTATGAAGGCCGGCAGATCGGCAATCGGCGCGTCGTGGTCGCCCGGCTGACCTCGCTGACCTCGATTCGCAAGTGCCAAGTCTTGTACGTTGCCGGAGATGAGGTGGTCAACCTCGGCCGGATCGAGCACGAACTGGGCGACGAGCCGATCCTGACCATGACCGATGCGCCATTGCTGTCGCGGGTCGGCGTGGTCCTGGTGCTGGAGAATCAGCGCCTGTCCTTCGAAGTGAATTTCGATCTGTGCCGGCGCCTCAATCTGCGCCCGGCCTCGACGCTGCTCAGGCTGGCGCGTTACGTCAGAAAAACCCAGTAAGTCCTGCTTGCGGTATTGACATGCCCAAGGCCCCGGATTCCGGGGCCTTGGGCATTTTGTTGCGAGCCGGCGGGCGGCAGGAAACTGCTTGTCTGGCAATGTTTCTGGCCGGATTCGGCACGGTAATTGAAAAGGCGGGAAGCCCGAAAGCAATAAATAGTTAACTTGTCCGTGACAATTCGTCACGGACGTATTACTAATGGCCTATAATGCGCGCTATGAATTCCATGCCCACCATCAATGCCAGTGAGCTTGAGCGCGAGACCGGTCTGAGCAAGGATCTGCTGCGCAAGTGGCGGTCGCGCTATGGTTTCCCCCTGCCTCTTTCGGCAAGGAGCGGCTATTCCCCGGAACAGGTCGCCCAGTTGCGTCTGATCCGGCGCCTGCTGGATTGCGGCTTCCGGCCCCAGCAGGTGGTCGGAAAAACGCACCAGGAGCTGACGCAACTGGCCGATGCGACCGCCGGTTTGGTGGCCGAGGCCGACGAGCCGTCCTTTACCCGGGATGCCCTGGCGCTGCTCAAGCAGTATGACCTCGATGGGCTGGACCGTTTGCTCGGCGAGAAACGGGCTGCCCAGTCCCTGCAGGATTTCATCGAGCTGACGGTGGGGCCCTTGCTGGTCGGTCTGGGGCAGGCCTGGGCGAGGGGAGAGATCGAGGTCTATCACGAGCACCTCTGTTCCAATATCCTGATTCGCCGCCTCTATCTGGAAATTGCTTCTGTCTCGCCGAAGCCGGGTTATCCGCGCATACTTTTTGCAACGCCGAGCGAGGAACTGCATGTTCTCGGCCTGTTGATGGCGCAGGCTGTACTGGCCGACCAGGGGGCGCATTGCATCAACGTCGGGCCGCACATTCCGGCCCGGGACCTGGAAATGGCGGCCCATGCCTGTCAGGCCGGGATCGTGGCCCTGTCCTTCAGTTTTGCCTACCCGAAGTGGCGCGTCCGTCCGATCTTGCAGAATCTGCGCGAAAAATTGCCGGCGACGATGGAAATCTGGGCCGGTGGGGCGGGCGCCGCCTTCATCAAGCGGGCGCCGCGCGGCGTGCGCATTTTCTCCGATCTGCATGCGGCGGCACTCGCCGTGCAGCACATGGCCGGGCAGAGTGCTCGCCAAGCCGACACAGGAAAGGCCGGCCCGATTTGAATTCTGCTTCCGCGACCATCGCGGCCCGACTCTATCTGCGGAACGGCACTCACCCCGATCATGTGCGTCTCAACCAGCATCCCCTGCTCAGCGGCATGACGCGGCCCGGCTATGAACTGGCCAGTTATCAGCGGGTGCTGTCCGCCTATTTTCATTTCTACCGGACTATCGAAGCCGCTATCGATCAGGCGTTGGCCGCCGGAGTGAGCGGTTTTGTCTATGAGGCACGCCGCAAGCTGCCGTGGATCGTTTGCGACCTCGAGCATTTCGCCATTGACCCGGCAAGCCTTGTCGATCGCCCGTATATCCCGGCGGTGCAGTTTTCTTTCGCTGACGAGGGGGCCTTGCTCGGCACCCTGTACACCATCGAGGGCTCCTCGCTCGGTGGTCAGGTGATCAGCCGTTATCTGGCCGAACACCTGGCGCTGACCCCGGCCGCCGGCGGGCGGTTTTTCCACGGTTACGGGGCGCAGACCCTGTTGTTCTGGGAGGAGTTCGAGACATTCCTGAACGCCGCGCTGAGCAGCGAGTCTGCCCGGCGTAGCGCGCTGGCCGCCGCCAAATCGACATTTGCCATGATGGAATCCGTGCTTGATGAATATCCCGATAGAAATAAGCCACCCAGCAGCCCTTGAAGAAGCGCTGAAGGTCTGTGCCAGCGAGCCGATCCATCAGATAGGCAGCATCCAGCCAGCCGGCGTGTTACTCGCCGTGGAGCGCGACACTTTTATTGTCCGGGCAGCCAGCCGGAATCTGGACAGCATTCTTTCCCTGTCGGCCGATCAGGCCATTGGCTTGCCGCTGTCTACGCTGATCGGCGAAGATCAACTGGTCTGGCTGAATTCCCTGGTTGGTTCCGGCCATTGGGATGGCGCCAAGGTCTGGTCGGTGGCGCTGCCCGCCGATGGCAAAACGCAGACCTACGATGCCCAGGTTTTCCTGGCTGGCGAGTTGTTCATCATCGAAATCGAGCAATGGCAGGCGCCCATTGGCGATGTCTTCCACAATCTGTTCATCCCGATCCGCGATGCACTATGGAAGCTGGATTCGGAAACGAACCTCGATCATTACGCCCAGATGGCGGTCGAGCAGGTGCGCGTGCTGACCGGTTTCGATCGCGTCATGATGTATCGCTTCGACAGCAACTGGGATGGCGAAGTCATTGCCGAAAGCAAGACTGATGATGCCGATTCCTACCTTGGCAACCGTTTTCCGGCTTCGGACATTCCACCGCAAGCGCGTGAGTTGTACACCCGCAATCTGGTGCGGATCATTGCCGACGTCAATGCCGAACCCGTGCCGCTGGTTTCGGCGGACGGACCGGCCGTCGGTCAGCCTATCGACCTGAGCCATTCCTGGCTGCGCAGCATGTCACCGGTGCATGTCGAATACCTGCGCAACATGGGCGTCTGCGCCAGCCTGAGCATTTCGCTGGTGCAGAACGACCGGCTGTGGGGGCTGATCGCCTGCCATCATTTCACGCCGCGCTACGTCGGCCTGCGTTCGCGCGAACTCGACGAGTTCATCGGCCGCGTCGTCTCGCTGAAACTGATCAACATGGACACCCTCGAGCGCGATGCCATGGGCTTGCGCATCCGCGAACTGCTTCATGAAATGACCGGCCTGATCCGGGCTTCCGACGATCTCGATGCGGTGATCGTGCTGCTCAAGGAAAAACTCCTGGGGCTGGTCCGTTCGGTCGGGGCGGTGGTCACCATCGACGGTACCCGCCACCTGCTGGGCACAGTGCCGCCCGAGCCGGTACTCGATCATCTGGTCGAACTGCTCAAGGCAAGGCCGGTGGCGCCGGTGTTCTGCACCGACGATCTGGGCCAGCTGATCGAACAAACCGGGCTCGACATCAATGATACGGCGAGCGGGGTGTTGCTCGCGCCGCTCGACCATCAACTGAACAACTTCGTCATCTGGTTCCGTCCCGGCATCATGCGCACCCTGCGCTGGGCCGGCAATCCGCAAAAGTCGCTGGTCCGGGATGCGGCCGGTGTCCGGATGTCGCCGCGCACCTCGTTTGCCACCTGGATCCAGACCTATCACGACAAATCGCTGCCCTGGTCACAGGTCGAGATCGATGCCGCCAACTCCCTGTCCCTGGCACTGATCGAGGTGCTGGCACAAAAGGCCCTGAAGAGCAGCGAGGAGAGCTATCGCCTGCTCGCCGAGAATTCGACGGACATGATCGCCCGCCTGAAACTCGATGGGACTTTTCGTTTTGCCTCACCGGCCTGCCGCGATCTGTTCGGCCGCGCCAGTGGCCAGCTGGTCGGTCTGAGCCTGTTCGATGTCGTCGAGGAAGCCCCGGATGTCATTGCCGGCTTGTTGCAGACCCTGCAACCGCTCGGGGCAATGCTGACCAAGGTGATGCCAGGCAAGCGTCTCGATGGTTCTGATCTCTGGGTCGAGGCGACGCTGAAACACACGCTGGGGGCGCACGGCGAAAACGAGATCCTGCTCAATGCCCGCGATGTGACCCAGCGCTACAACTACCAGCTGGCCATCGAGGATGTGCACCGGCGTCATGCCCAGATTCTCGAGGCGGCAGGCGAGGGGCTGGTCAGTGTCGATAACCGGGGGTTCGTCGTTTATGCCAATGAAGTGGCGGCCAAGATCCTCGGCCACGAGGAGGAGGAGCTGGTCGGCCAGTACTGCTGTCACGTCTTCTGCTGGGCGGAGTCGGAAACCTGCGAGCCGGGCAGTCGGGCGACCTGCCCGTTCATCAGCACCCTGAAGGATGGCGAAACCCGGCAGGGATCGCAGCTCATCGAGGGCTGCGAAGGGCGGCGCCTGCCGCTGCTCCTGCAGTACGTCTGTACGCCGCTTGCCGACAACAAGCGGGTGACCGGCTGCGTCATCGTCTTCAGCGAAGTCGCACAAAAGGCGGCGGGCGGCCTGAGTTTGCCGACCGAGATCATTCTCGACGAGGCGGCCGAGGCGGTCATGGTTACCGATCATGTCGGGCGCATTACCTCGGTCAATCGGGCTTTCACCGAAATTACCGGCTACAGCAATCCAGAAGCCCTCGGACAGACCCCCCGCCTGTTGCGTTCCGGCGTGCATACGCCGCATTTTTACGTTGAACTGTGGCGGGTGCTCGACGAAAAGCGGCGCTGGTCCGGCGAGATCTGGAACCGCCGCAAGAATGGCGAAATCTATCCGCAATGGGGCAGCATTTCGGCGGTGCTCGACAATACCGGGAAAGTTCAGAATTACGTCGCGGTGTTTTCCGATATTTCGAAGGCCAAGCAGGCCGAGGAGCGCTTGTTTCACCTGGCCAACCACGATCCGCTGACCTGCCTGCCCAATCGCATGAATTTCACCGAGAGCCTGGGCCAGACGATACTGCGCTGCCGGCGCCAGAATTATGGCGCGGCATTGGTCTTCATCGATCTTGATCGCTTCAAGATCATCAATGACACGCTCGGTCATGCGGTGGGCGACAAGTACCTGAAAATCATCGCCGAGCGTCTGCTGGCCACGACCCGCAAGCAGGACCTGCTGGCACGCTGGGGCGGCGACGAGTTCGTGCTGATCATGGAGGCCTTCGACGATCACCGTGCCATCGCCGAAGCCCTGGGCCGGATGCTCGAGTGCCTGGCCGAGCCGCTGCACCTGGCCGGTCACGAGCTGATCCCGACGGCCAGCATCGGGGTGGCGATTTATCCGGAGGATGGTCTGCGCGCCTCGGAGCTGATCAAGGCGGCCGATACCGCGATGTACGGCGCCAAGCAGCGCGGTCGCAACTGCTTCGAGTTCTATTCGAAGGACATGGCCAAGGACCTCAACCTGAAATTGCAGATGACCAGCGAACTGCGCCATGCCCTGCAGGAGGAGCAATTCTTCCTGGTCTACCAGCCGCAGGTCGATCCGCGCGATGGCCGCGTGCTCGGTGTCGAGGCGCTGGTTCGCTGGCACCATCCGCAGCGCGGCGTGCTGCCACCGGCGGATTTTCTCGGCATGGTCGAGGAGATGGGCCTGCTCGGCGAACTCGGCCACTGGGTGCTCAACGAGGCCTGCCGGCAGATGCAGCTATGGCAGGCGCAGGGACTGGCGATTCCCCGGGTGGCGGTCAATATCGCGCCCATCCAGCTCAGGGACGCCTTCGTGGACGATGTGGCGGCAGCCATCGCCCGGTGGGGCATAGCCCCCGCCTGTCTGGAACTCGAAATCACCGAGGGGGCGCTTGAATCCGGCGAGGTGGCGCGCCGCATCACGGCTAACCTGCGGGCCCTGGGCGTCATGCTGGCGGTCGATGATTTCGGCACCGGCTATTCGTCGTTGTCGCACATCAAGCTATTCCCGATCACCTGTTTCAAGATCGACAAATCCTTTGTCGACGGCGTGCCGGGCAATGTGGCTGATGTTGCGATCGTGCGCGCCATCCTGGCGCTGGGTTCGAGCTTCAAGGTCGAAATTGTCGCCGAGGGGGTGGAGAGCGTCGAGCAGGTGGAATTCCTGAAGGCCGAAGGCGTGACCAATATCCAGGGCTATTACTTTGCCCGGCCGATGTTGCCGGAGGATCTGGCGGCGTGGCTGGTCTGACTCGGGGTTCAGCCGCCCAAGGGCGATATCGTCGCAGCGGGTAAAAGTTCGCTGGCAGCAGCGCCGCTTGACCTGGCCAAGGCCAGGCCTTTCCAGGGAGTACTGTTTTGCCAGAGCTCGATCCAGGCCGGCAGACTCTCGGCCGGCATCGGGCGGGCGATGCCGTAACCCTGAGCGAGGTGGCAGCCGAGTTGGCAAAGGCTGGCGGCATGCGCCATGCTTTCGACGCCTTCGGCGATGACGGTGCGCTCGAAGGCCTGGGCCAGACGAATAACGCTTTCGACGATGCTGCGGTCGCCGGGCACGGTCAACATGTTGCGGACGAAGCCCTGGTCGATTTTCAGGGTCTGGATCGGCAGGCGCTGGAAGTAGGTAAGTGTCGAATAGCCGGTGCCGAAATCGTCGAGAGCGATGCTGATGCCGAGTGCACGACATTCGAGCAGGGTTTTCGAAACATCTTCGAGGCGGGTAATGGCTGCGGTTTCGAGAATCTCGAGTTCAAGGCATGAGGCATCAAAGCCGGCGAAGCGATCTATGGCGGTTTGCAGCTGCCTGGTGAAGTCGGGCTGTTGCAGGTGGTGGGCGCTGATGTTGATGCTGATGGCGAAGCGCAGTCCGGCTGCTTGCCAGTGCACGAGTTGTTGGAGCGCCTGGTGGATGACCCACTGCCCGACGCCGATTTCCAGTTCGGTCCCGGCCAGGGCCGGCAGGAAGGCGGCCGGGGCGAGCAGGCCGAGTTCCGGGTGTTGCCAGCGGATAAGGGCCTCGACGCCAACGATTTCACCACTGCGCAGATCGACCTTTGGTTGGTAATAGAGACATAGTTCGTTGTTTTGCAATGCCCAGTTCAGGCGCAGGCGCGATTCGCGGTGTGCCTGGGCCTGCCTGTCCTGGTCGGTGTCAAACAGGTGGTAGCGGTTCTTGCCGCTCTGTTTGGCCAGGTACATGGCCTGGTCGGCGTGGCGGACCAGGGTATCGGCATCGACGTCGTCGCGCGGGAAGAAGGTGACGCCGATACTGGCCGAAACCTTGCAAGTGATCTCGCCATGCTGGACGGGCATGGCGGTGGCGTTCAGGATGCGGCGCATGATTTCGTCGCATTCGCCGGGATCTGAAATGCTCAGCAGAACGAGCACGAATTCATCGCCGCCAAGGCGGGCGACAGTGTCACCTTCTCGCAGGCAGGCTTGCAGGCGGGTGGCGATGGTGCCGAGCAGGACGTCGCCGGTTTGGTGCCCGTGCCGGTCATTGATCGTTTTGAAGCCGTCGAGATCGAGCAGGCAGACCCCCAGCGAACCCGCCGTACGATGCGTGTGGGCCATGGCCTGGCGCAGACGGTCGTCGAGCAGGCGCCGATTGGGCAGGGAGGTCAGCGGGTCGTAGTGCGAAATGCGGTACAGCTCGGCCTCATGTTCCTTCAGGTGGTTGATGTCGGTAAACACGGCCAGGTGATTCTTGACGGCCCCTTGCTGGTCGCGAATAACGGCGATCGACAGCATCTCGGCATAGATTTCGCCGGTCTTGCGCCGGTTCCAGATTTCACCGCGCCAGCTGTCCTTGCTCAGGAGTTCCTGCCACAGCGTCTGATAAAAGGCAGCTCCCTGTATTCCCGAATTGAGCAGCTTGGGATTCCGGCCAAGTACTTCGTCGTGCGTGAAGCCGGTAATCCGCGAGAAGGCGCGATTGACCTCGAGGATGTTGTTGTCGGCATCGCTGATGATGATGCCCTCCTGGCTGTTTTCAAAGACGCTGGCGGCGAGTTGCATGCTGTCCCGGGCCAGGCAGGCGAGGGCTGCCTGGGCGAGCTTTTCGGCGAGCGGCAAAAAGGCCAGTTGCAGCGTCCGGCTCAGTTGTTCGCCCTGCTTGCCGAAAATCAGTGTGCCGAATTCGGGCAGGCGGTAAAAATAGAAAAGCGTATCGCCGACCGGGGTTACCAGCAGCTGCTGGTCGGCCGACCGGGCATGTGGCGTACTGCTGTATTCCAGGAAAGCCTGGAGGCTGGGGTTGGCCTGCGGATGCCGGGGCAGCAGGCAGGCGGCTTCGCCTGGTCGGGCGTCGCGCGTGCCCGGGCTGTCGCGCATGATGGCGCAACTGGTTCCGTTGAGCAGGCGAAGCAGGGTGCCCGATGTGCGTTGCAGCATCGCCCCCAGATCAGTGCTCGAACCGATGACCAGCGAGATCTGGTAGAGGATTTCGGTTTCAAGACAGATGTTCATTGGCGGGCAAGCAGGCCGAGTACGGCGGTCTTGTTGAGGAACTCGGGATAGTCGCGACCGTCGTTGCAGATTTCGCCGATGGCGAGCACGCCGAGCAGCGGCTCGGCGCCCTGGACGGCCGCCAGTTCCTCATTGAAGCGCTCGCCGAGGAAGAGAACGCGCGAGATGCAGTCGATGAACAGGCGTAGCTGGCCGGTCTTGCCACCGGCACAAGCCCTGTGGGCAGCCTCGGCGGCAGCGGCAATCAGGGCTTGCGCTTCGCCGTGCAGGATATGGACGAACGAACCGCTCGTGACTTCGCCGACGCAGGTCAGGCTGCCATCCGGGCCAACGCTGACCGGGTCGCGCACGACCACTTCGCTGCCCAGTTTGTAAATGCCAAAAGGGTAGGCCTTGGCGACCGCGAAAAAATTTTCCGGACCAGGCACCATGCCGCCGTGAGCTTCGACAATTTCGCGATAGACCTCAAGTGCCGGCCGGTAATTGAGGCTGAGGATGGTGTTCTGGCGGGCCGCCGTGACCTTGATCGAGTCCGAGATGGGCGACCAGCCATGGCCGCTCGCAACACTGCTGTCGATTTGCAGTTGGGCGAGCAGCGCGACGTCCTGTTGCAAACCGGCATTGCTGATGACGCAGGGCTTCTGGCGCAACGAGAGCGAGCCGGTGCCGCCGCCGATCTGGTTTATGCCCAGCCCGAGGTGATCGAACAGCGCACCGATCAGGTCGCCGATACGACGGGCAAAACCATCGACGAAGACGAGCAGGGTGCCCTGGGTATCGCGCAGGTCGGCCAGGGCGGCGGCGGCCCGGTCGATATCAAGCGCCGGGTCGCTGAGCTGTTCAATGCGGCGGATGTCAGGGCGAACCGGCAGGCCGACGACGATACTTCCACGGGAGAAATGTTCGCGGCCGAAAATTATCCGGGGAAAGATGCCGCCAAAAACGGGTTTGGCAAGTTGGTGCAGAACCGGGTCGAGTGTTTCGGCGGAAAAGCCGTTTTCGTCACAGGTCAGGAGCAGCAGTCCGCGGACCTCGGGTGCAGCATCGAGGGCATGGAGAGTCTGCGTCAGCGCGGCGAGCGTTCCCGTCGCTTCGAACCTGACTTGCATGAGAAAGCTCCGTGAAGATTGATTTTCTTTCCCTGCCGCTCTGATCTGCTTGTTCGGGAGAGGCAGCTTTTGATTCTACATGCTGTCAGGCTGACGGAGTAGTCTTCTGCGAAGCGATACCTGGTGCTGATGGGGCGGTACTCGGCACCGACATTTCGCCCGGTTATCCGGCGAAGACAAGCGGCCATGCTTGCCACCCGGTAAAGGGAAGGTCTTGGAAAACGCTGCCTTGCTTGAAGCACAGCCTATTTTTGAGAAACCACAGGAGCAAAAACGCCTCCATCATGGAGGCGCTTTTGCTGGTTTTTCGCGGTTGACCGGTTACAGGATCATCCCCGCCCCAACCGTATTGTTATTGCTTTCATCGATGATGATGAAGGCGCCAGTCCCCCGGTTTTCCAGATAAGGATCGGCGAACAGCGGCTGGGCGAGCTTGAAGGTGACTTGCGCGATGTCGTTCATCGCCAGCTTCTCGGCCGGGACTTTTTCCAGGGTATTCACGTCCAGTCGATGGTCGATGGCGGCCAGTTTGGCTTTCGAGTCGCGCGTCGTGTGGCGGATCAGGTAGGTGCGGTTGCGGTCCATCGGCGCTTCGGCCATCCAGCAGACGGTGGCTTCGATCTGCTTGACGGCGGCCGGGACTTCGCTCGACTTGACGATCATGTCGCCGCGCGAGGTGTCGATTTCATCGGCGAGCAGCAGCGTGATCGATTGTTCGGTGAAGGCTTCGCCAATATCGACGCCGCCCAGTTGCACGGCCTTGACGGTCGACTCGCGGCCGGAGGGCAAAACGGTGACGGCATCGCCAACCTTGATCGAGCCGGCTTCGACGCGACCCATGAAGCCGCGGTAGTCGTGCAACTCGGGGTTGGCGGAATCCTGCGGGCGGCAGACGTACTGGACCGGGAAGCGGAATTTCTCGGTGTGTTCGGTGTGCGCGGCCGGGGCGGTTTCGAGCATTTCGAGCAGGGTCGGGCCGTCATACCAGTTCAGCTGGTCGCCACGGTCCACGATCATGTCGCCGTTCAAGGCCGAGAGGGGGATGAAGCGGATGTCTTCAATGCCGACCTTGGCCGCGAATTCGAGGTATTCGCCCTTGATGCGCTCGTAGGTTTCCTGCGAATAATCGGCGAGGTCCATCTTGTTGATGGCGACGATCAGGTGCGGGATGCCGACCAGCGAAGCGAGCTTGGAATGGCGGCGGGTCTGCGTCAGCACGCCCTTGCGCGCATCGATCAGGATGATGGCGAGGTTGGCGGTCGAGGCGGCGGTCACCATGTTGCGGGTGTATTGCTCGTGGCCCGGGGCGTCGGCAATGATGTACTTGCGCGTCCCGGTCGAGAAATAGCGGTAGGCGACGTCGATGGTGATGCCCTGTTCGCGCTCGGCCTGCAGGCCATCGGTGAGCAGGGACAGGTCCACCGCGCCCAGGCCGCGCTTTTCGGAAGTCTTGGCGATGGCCGACAGAGTGTCGGCGAGGATGGTCTTGGTGTCGAACAGCAGGCGCCCGATCAGGGTGCTCTTGCCGTCATCGACGCTGCCGCAGGTCAGAAAGCGCAGCAGGCCGTGGTCTTCGATTTTGTCTTGTGTGGTCATGTCTTTTTTCCGTAAGGATCGAGGATTCAGGATCGAGGATCGAGTGGGCCGCGGTTTTGCTGGGTCCTCGATCCTAATAACTCGATCCTAGAAGTACCCTTCCTTCTTGCGTTGTTCCATGGAGGCGTCGCTGGTCTGGTCGTCCAGACGCGTCGCGCCGCGTTCGGTGATGGTCGTGGTGGCGGTTTCGAGCACGATTTTTTCGACATTGTCGGCATCCGACTCGACCGGCGCCGTGCAGGAGATGTCGCCGACGGTGCGGAAACGCACCAGCAGGTCGATGATCTCTTCGCCAGCCTTGACCGGGTTGGCGAGTTCGCCGGAAACGAGCGGCACATTGACCGGCACGATGGCGCCCTGGCGCATGACGACAGGCCGTTTGTGGGCGAAATAGATCGACGGCAGTTCCAGGCCTTCGCGCTCGATGTATTGCCAGACGTCCATTTCCGTCCAGTTCGAGATCGGGAAGGCGCGGATGTTCTCGCCCTTGTGGCTGCGCGCGTTGTACAGGCTCCACAGTTCCGGGCGCTGGTTTTTCGGGTCCCACTGGCCGAATTCGTCGCGGAAGGAAAAGATGCGTTCCTTGGCGCGGGCCTTTTCCTCGTCGCGACGGGCGCCGCCGATGCAGGCGTCGAAGCCGAATTCCTCGATGGCTTCGAGCAGGGTCACCGACTGGTGCTTGTTGCGCGATTCGCCTTCATGCTTCAACACGACCGTACCGCGGGCCATCGAGTCTTCGACCGAGCGCACGATCAGGCGCTCGCCCAGTTCGGCGGCACGCTGGTCGCGGAAGGCGATGACTTCCTTGTAATTGTGGCCGGTATCGATGTGCAGCAGCGGGAAGGGGAACTTGCCGGGGCGGAAGGCCTTTTCGGCGAGGCGCAGCAGGCACAGCGAATCCTTGCCGCCGGAGAAGAGCAGCACCGGGTTGGAGCACTGGCCGGCCACTTCGCGCATGATGTGGATGGCTTCGGCTTCGAGCCAGTCGAGGTGGCTGAGCGTTGACGAAGCTGAGGTGCCTGGAGTCGTTTGAGTCATTGCAGGGAAATCCGCTGAGGATGTTGAGTAGCGCTATTGTAGCAAGTCACTAATATTCAATTAAGAACAAGTGGGCATCTTGTTAGTGTGTTTGGTTATAAAACAAACAGGGCTGCCGCTGAACGTTTCGTCAATGGCAATGTCATTCATGGGTCTTGTTGTTCGCATTTCGCGAAAAGCAATGGATGTCGGGAGAAAACCATGAAACGTCAAAATGTTCTTGTCTTGAGTCTGCTGGCCGCCGGTCTGCTCAGCGCCTGTGTCGGCACACCCAGCCCGCCCGCCGCCAGCGCCACGCTGGCTGGCCGTTCGGGGGCCGTCGTGTCTGGCAGCGTCAATTTTTACGAGGTGCCGGGCGGCTTGCGGATCGAAGCCCGGGTGGCGGGGCTGACGCCTGGCGAGCATGGTTTCCATGTGCATGAAATCGGCGATTGCAGTGCGCCGGATGCGAGCAGCGCCAAGGGGCATTTCAACCCGGCCGGCCTGGCGCACGGCAGTCATGATGCGGCTGTACACCATGGCGGCGACCTGCCGAACCTGCTCGCCAATGCCCAGGGTGAGGCGCGTTACGCAGCGGAAGTGCGCGGCATCAGCCTGAATGGCCCCAACGGTATTGCCGGGCGCGGCGTCGTAATCCATGCCGATGCCGATGACTACACGTCGCAGCCGGCCGGCAACTCGGGCAAGCGGATTGCCTGTGGTGTCATCGCTACCGGCTAGGCGGGAAGTTTCGGCTCGGCGGAGGCCGTCGGATGGGTCATTTCTTTCGGCACGACCCAGCGCGCGTAGTCCTCGGCGCTGACATAGCCCAGCGCCAGGCCGGCGGCCTGCAGCGTCGTCCCTTCCCGGCTGGCCTTTTTGGCGATTTCTGCGGCCTGGTCGTAGCCGATGTGCGGGACCAGTGCGGTGACCAGCATCAGCGAGCGTTCCATGAGTTCGCCAATGCGCTCGCGGCGGGCGCTGATGCCCTGCACGCAGTGGCGGTCGAAGCTCAGCATGCCGTCGGTGAGCAGGCGCAGGCTCTGCATGAAATTGTGGATGATCAGCGGCTTGTAGACATTCAGTTCGAAATTGCCGGAGGCCCCGCCGATGCCGATCGCCACGTCGTTGCCCATGACCTGGCAGCAGAGCATGGTGAGCGCCTCGCACTGGGTTGGGTTCACCTTGCCGGGCATGATCGAGCTGCCCGGCTCGTTTTCCGGGATGCCGATTTCGCCGAGTCCGGAGCGCGGGCCGGAAGCCAGCCAGCGAATGTCGTTGGCGATTTTCATGAGTGCCACGGCGAGCGTCTTCAGTGCGCCATGGGCGGCGACCAGGCCGTCGTTGGCGGCCAGCGCGGCGAACTTGTTGGTGGCGCTGGTGAACGGCAGGGTGGTCTGGTCGGCCAGTTTCTGCGCGACCCGGAAACCGAATTCGGGATGCGTGTTGAGGCCGGTGCCGACTGCCGTGCCACCGACGGCCAGCGGGTAGAGCGAGGTCAGGCTGGCACTGATCAGGGTTTCGGCATGCTCCAGCTGGCCGACGTAGCCGGAGAATTCCTGGCCCAGCGAGAGTGGGGTCGCGTCCTGCAGATGGGTACGGCCGATCTTGATGATGGCCGCGAAGGCCACCGATTTTTCGGCCAGGGAGGCCGACAACTGGCGCAGGGCCGGCAACAGCAGGCGATGGATGCCGACGGCGGCGGCCAGGTGCATGGCGGTCGGAAAAATATCGTTCGACGACTGCCCGAGATTGACCTCATCGTTGGCATGCACCAGGCGGGCGCTGCCGCGCGGGCCGCCGAGCAGTTCCGAGGCGCGGTTGGCGAGCACCTCGTTGACGTTCATGTTGCTCTGCGTGCCCGAGCCGGTCTGCCAGACCGACAGTGGAAACTGCTCGGTGTGCCGGCCGGCCGCCACTTCGTCGGCCGCCGCCATGATTGCTGTCGCCTTGTTTTCCGGCAGCAGGCCGAGTTCCAGATTGACCTTGGCGCAGGCCGCCTTGATCATGGCCAGGGCATGGATCAGGTCGGCCGGCATGCGTTCCGTCGAGATCGCGAAATGCAGCAGGGAGCGTTGCGTCTGGGCGCCCCACAGCCGCTCGCTGGCGACCTCGATATTGCCGAAAGAATCCTTCTCCAGCCGGGTCATGGCAATCAGGGGCTCAGTGTCGGGCATGCAAGGCGACGTTCAGTTCGTCGGCGACTTCCGCCCAGTCGGCATCATCAAGCAGGGCCTGGCGCAGGAAGCAGGCCTGCGACGGAGTCCAGAAGGCGGCTTCGTGCAGTTGCACGTCATTGGCCAATGGCCGCCGGGTTTCAATGAAGCGGGCAATTGCCTGTTCATCGCTGGCCTGGCCGAGCTGGGCGAACAGCTTGCTCATGCTATGTACAGGGCGTTCCATGACGATCCTTTCAGGATGTTGTTCTATTTGGAGTCCCGTGCTGACGGCAAGTTCCTGTCGTGTTGTGTTGAAACTATTAAATTCGCGGGATACAATCGACAAAAATCAAAAAAATAACATTCATCATTGTTCGGGCAGGCGGACCACAGAGGAGGAGCCATGAACGACGGAGACCTGCGATTTCTACCGACGGCCTTGCTGATAGGTGTCGGGAAAATCGATCTCCAGCACGCCGCGCTTTTCCAAAGGCTGATCCAGTTGAAGGAATGCTTCCTGAACAACGGCGGGCTTCAGGCCGCCGAGGCCGATGGCCTGGTTCAGGCCTTGCGCGAGCACTATGCGACCGAGGAACAATTGGCCGGCGAAATCGGCATGGATTTCGCGGCACATACCAACGACCATAGAAACATGCTGCAAATGATCAGCAAGGCGCTGAATGATGGCGTGGAAGGGCGGGCCGACGTGTTCGGCACGCTGCGCTACATCGAATACTGGTTCGAGCGGCATATTGCCCAGGATGACAAGCCTCTGGGCGAATACGCGGTACGTCATGGAAGCGGAGCGAAGCTTTAGGCGGGCGGTGCCGCTGCGCTTATTGCACCCTACCGCGCGACGAATGGCAGGTGCAATAAGCCGTAGGCGCATTGCACCTTCCGAGCCAAATGCTCGGACACTTTTGCTTATTCAGGGCGCCTTGGCGCTTCGGTATGCGCGTAAAAGGCGCTCCGGGAAATGCTCCGGAGCGCTTTTTGCCTATCAGGCGGTCAGTTCCGTCGCGTGCGCCTTGGCGTATTCCCCGAGCAGGCGTTGATGCAGTTCGCACCCGGCGAGGTCCATGCCCGGCGATTGCAGGCCGAAGAAACGGATTTCGCCGTCGATCAGGTCGCTCGCCAGGTCCAGGGTTTCTTCGCCAAAAAGACCGACCAGTGCAGCTTCGTGCGCATCCGGATCGGCCATTTCAAGCAGTGTGGCGATACAGCGGTAGGTGCGGCGCCGGCCGGCGTCGAGCTGTTCAAACTGGCGCACCCATTCGCAACCTTCGAGCACGGCGTCGGTGTCGCCGGCGGCCAGGGCGAGCATGGTCTTCAGTTCGCCGACGCGCAGGTCGGCCCACAGTGAGCCGGCATCCGGGGCGAGGCCGATCAGCGCGGCAACTGGGCGTTCATCGGCGATATTGAGTTCGTTGATGACATCGAGCAACTCGCCGCACTGTTCGTCGTCGAGCTCGGCAAGATTGAGGATGGCCGGGCGGACCATGGCGCCGTTGCTGTTGTTTTCCCATTCCAGGTCGTCGATCGGGTAAATCTCCGACATGCCCGGCACCAGGATGCGGCAGGCGTAAACGCCAAGATGCTCGAAATCGGCGACGTAGATGTCGTGGCCTTCCGCGTGGATGCATTCAAGCAGCCAGCTGGTGTCGTCGCCGGTGCTGCCCTGTTCGAGGTCGTTGAAGTTCCAGTCGACGAAGTCGAAGTCGGCGGTTTCGTTGAAATAGTTCCAATGCACGATGCCGCTCGAATCGACGAAATGAATTTCGATATTCGGCGCGCTGGCCACTTCGTCGAGATCGAAGCCGGGTGGCGGGAAACCATCCAGCGCTTCCAGGGCGCGGCCCTGCAGCAGTTCGGTGAGGGCGCGTTCGAGGGCGATCTCGAAGCGCGGATGCGCGCCGAAGCTGGCAAAAACCCCTTGGTCGTGCGGGTTGAGCATGGTCACGCACATGACCGGATAATTGCCGCCCAGCGAGGCATCCTTGACCAAGATGCCGAAACCGGCGGCGCGCAGCCCGGCAATGCCGGCCGCGATGCCCGGGTAACGGGCGATGACTTCTTCCGGCACATCCGGCAGGCACAGGCCCTCGGCGATGACCTTGAACTTGACGTGGCGCTCGAGAATTTCCGACAGCGCCTGGGCGCGCGCCTCGGTCGGGGTATTGCCGGCCGACATGCCGTTGCTGACATAGAGGTTGCTGATGATATTGACCGGGAAAAAGACCTCGGCGCCATCGCGCTGGCGGACGTAGGGAATGGTACAGATGCCGCGCTCGATATTGCCGGAATTCATGTCCACCAGCAGCTCGGCCGGGATGCTGCCTTCCGGGTTGTAGAAAGCCTGCAGTTCCGGCGTCAGTAGTTCGCCCGGCCAGGCCGCGTCGGTCACCGGGAACCAGCGTTCGCGCGGGTAATGGGCGAACTCGCCCGTTGCCACCTGTTCGCCGAGGTAGTAGTGGTTCCAGAAATAATTGCAGGACAGGCGCTCGAAAAACTCGCCCAGCGCGCTGGCCCGCGCCGCCAGTTCGCTGGCCCCCTTGCCGTTAGTGAACATCAGATGGCAGTTGCGGTTGCGCACATGCACCGACCACACGCTATCGACCGGATTGAGCCAGGAGCATTCCTCGACGTCGAAGCCACGCGCGGCGAGCTTGGCCTGCATCGAGGTGATCGAATGTTCGAGGGAGGCATCTTTGCCCGGAATGAAGTGTTCGGTTTGCATTGGGGGGCTGCCATAGTGTTTGAGGGGCGGAGTGTACGTGGTTTCGGGGGGAGAGTGCTGTTGGTTTGCATACGGAGATTCTGTTGGCAGCACGATGCTGGGGGTGGCCCTGTTTTGCGGCAGATTCCCCTTCGCGGCTGCGGTGGTGTTGTGTTTGTTTGACGGCTGCTTTCCGCCTTGCGGGCGGGCGTACTTTCTTCTTGCTTCGCCAAGAAGAAAGTAGCCAAAGAAGAAGGCGACCCCAGGCTACGCCGACTTCCCTGTGCTACTCGAAGTGCCGGGCGGCTGCGGAACTCGGCCCTACGGGCCTCAGACAGTCCTCGCCGAAGGCCCCCGGCCCTTCTCCGTTGCTCGGCGCTCCACATGGGGACCCGGAAAAGCGTCGCCGCCGAACCGCTCAAAACGGTTTTGGCCTGTTTCCAGCGGTCAACCGCCAAAAAAGACAGTTCTCATTCCCGGGCAGAGCCTTTGCCTCGAGACGCCTTTCGGGCCCCATGAGAGGCGCTGAGCAACGCAGAAAGCGGCGGAAAAAGGGCGAGGACTGTCTGAGGCCCGCAGGGCCGAGTTCCGCAGCCCCCGCCGATTTCGAGTAGCGCAAGGGACCCGCGCAGCGGGCGCCGACCCTGGGGTCGCCTTTTCTTTGGCTACTTTCTTTTGGCGAAGCAAAAGAAAGTATGCCCGCCCGCCAGGCGGAAAACAGCCGTCAAACACTCCCACCACCCCATTTGCCGACAAACACCAAAACCCGCCCGCCCCCCGCGTCGGAGTACACTGGAGAGTAATCATCTTCAGCAACACGTTCGGCTCCGCGGCCCGTCCGCCGGAGAGGGGGAGCGATAAAGAACAATGAATCCGGTTTCCAATCTGAAACTCTACGACATTGCCAGTCGCACGGTCCTTACCGTAACGCCTGATACGTCACTCGAAGAAGCGGTCGGCCGCTTTGCCGAGAAGCATATTTCGTCGCTGATCGTCGTCGAGAACGACCGTCCCGTCGGCATCGTCACCGAGCGCGACCTGGTTCGCCTGATGTGCCTCGGTTCGGCTGATGGGCGGCCAGTGCGTGCGGTGATGAGTTCGCCGCTGATGACCGTGCCTTACGATCTCGATTTCTCCTCGGCCCAGGTGATGATGGCCAATTGCGGCATCCGCCACCTGGTGCTGGTGGACGAGGCCGGACACCTGTGGGGGCTGGCCAGCGAAACCGATTTCCGGCGACACCTGGGGACCGATCTGCTGGCCCTGATCCAGAGCCTGAATACCGTTGTCGATCAGGGCGGCAAGCTGATCGGGCCGGAGCAGACACTGGCTTTTGCCCTCGAGACCATGGCTTCGTGCAAGCTCGATCATGTCATCGTCGGTCACGATGGCCGAGCCGAGGGCATCGTCACCGAGCGCGATGTCCCGCTCATGCTGGCCCGCAAAATCGATCCGCAGAAGGTCTTGTTGGGTGAGGTCATGACTCACCCGCTGGCTACCATCAGCATTGCCGCCTCGATCGACGAGGCGGCCAGGTTGCTCGAGCAGTCCGGCTTGCGCCACCTGGTGGTGCTTGATGCCCAGGGGCTTTTCATCGGCGTGCTGAGCCAGCACCGCATGCTGGAAAAACTGGGTGTCGCCCTGATGGGGCAAAGCCGGGCCCAGCTTGAAGACCGCATGAGCATGGTGCTTGAGGCGACCGGCGTCGGGACCTGGGATTTCGATAACGTCCGGCGCAGCCTGGTGCGCAGCGAAGCGCTCGATGCCATGCTGGAGGCGCAGGCCGGGCAGGTCATGGACGGTCTGGAGCATATCCTGCAGGGCGTTGATCCGGATGATCGCGATCGCCTGGTTGCCTGTTTTACCCAGGTTCTGCTTGGCAATGCCGAGCGCTTTTCAGTCGATTGCCGCATTCCGCGCGCCGGCGACAAGTCACGCTGGGTTTCGTTGCGCGGCAAGGTGGTCGAGCGTGATGCCGGTGGCAAGCCCCTGCGTTCGGCCGGGGTGGCGATCGATATTTCGGCGCAGAAGGCCTCGGAGGAGTTGCTGCGCAAGAGTGAAGCGCGCTTCCGCGGCCTGATGGAGAAGATTCCGCTGGCCCTCGGTCATGTCAATGCGCAGGAAGAAATCCTGTTTACCAATGCGCATTTCGAGGAGCTTTTCGGCTTCAGCCATGCCGAGGTGCCCAATCTGACCCAGTGGTGGGAACGCGCCTATCCGGATTCGGCCTACCGGGCCTGGGTCCGGGAATCCTGGGCTGAGGCCGTGCGCACGGCGGTCGAGGCCGGCGGCACGCTGCACCCCCTCGAATACCGCGTGACCTGCAAGGATGGCCGGATTCGCCTCGTCGAGATTTCCGGCATTGCGCTGGGGGAGGACTTCCTCGCCATTTTCGTCGATGTCACCGAGCAGCGTCAGCAGCAGGCGCTGCTTGAGTTCAGCAATGCCATTCTCCAGCGCATTTCGGTGGAAACCCGGCTCGGCAATATTCTCGACTTCATCGTCAAGGGCATCCAGGCCAAGGAAACCGGCACCTTGTGTTCGGTGTTGCTGCTCGACGAGAGCGGCCAGCATCTGAACCACGGTTCGGCCCCTGACCTGCCGCAAGCCTATTCGGCCGCCATCGATGGGGTCGGCATCGGGCCCATGGTCGGTTCCTGCGGGACGGCCGCCTTCGAAAAACGCGAGGTCTTCGTGGCCGACATCGCCAGCGATCCGCTCTGGGCCAATTACAAGGAACTGGCGCTCGGCCATGGCCTGGCGGCCTGCTGGTCTTCGCCGATCCTGTCTACGACCGGCCGTGTACTGGGGACTTTTGCCGTCTATTGGCGGCAGCCGCAGCCCGAACTCAGCAGCATTGCCCGCCGTTACGTCGAGGCGGCAACGCGGCTGGCGGCGATTGCCATCGAGAGCGCCCAGCGCGATGGCGAACTGCGCACCCGGATCGACGAGCTGCGCCGCTGGCAGCAGGCGACGCTGGGTCGGGAAGGGCGGGTCATCGAACTCAAGCGCGAGGTCAATGCGCTGCTCGCCCGCCTGGGTGAAGCGCCGCGCTATGCCAGTGTGGCGGGTGGTGAGGAGCCAACGTGAGAAAAAGGTTCGCAATATTTGGCCAGGCCTTGCTGCTGGCCGGCCTGGTTCTCGGGGCCGGGGCGGCGTTTGCCGAGGTGGCAAAGCCGGCGCGCATTGTCGTGGCCATGGACGACAACTATCCGCCCTACGTTTTTCGCGACAGCGACGGCGAGTTGAAGGGCTATCTGCTCGATGTCTGGTCGCTGTGGGAAAAGCAGAGCGGTATCAAGGTCGAATTTGCCGCCGAACAGTGGTCGCTGGCGCAGCAACGCTTCGCCGGGCAACGGGCGGATGTCATCGATACCATTTTCCGGACGCCGAAGCGGGATGCGGTCATGGATTTTTCACCGCCCTATGACGATATTCCGGTACCGATTTTCGTGCATCGCAGCATTCAGGGGATCACCGGGCCGAAGACCCTGACGGCTTTCGCCGTCGGCGCCAAGAAGGGTGATGCCTGTATCGACCGTCTGGCGGAACACGGCATTGTCCGCATCGCCACCTACGCCAGTTACGAGGCAATGGTCGAGGCGGCCGCCGCCGGCGATGTCCGCATCTTTTGCCTGGACCGGCCGCAGGCTGATTTCCTGTTGAACCGGGCCGGCATTGCCAATGACTTTCGCGAAGCCTTCACGCTGTACACCGGGCAGATCCATCGGGCCGTCAGCAAGGGCAACGCCGCCCTGCTGGCGACGCTCAACGCCGGCTTCATGGCCATTCCGGCGGCTGACGAAAAGGCCTTGCGGGAAAAGTGGATGGGGCACAAGGGGCCTCTGGACGCCTATGGACCACTGCTCGCTTACGGCGGGCTCGGTATTGTCGCTGCATTGGTGTTGCTGCTCGGCTGGAACCTGCTGCTGCGTCGCCAGGTGCGCCACCGGACCCGGCTGTTGAGCGCCGAGCGCGAACAATTGAGTGCCATTGTCGATGGTGTCGGCGGTTACATTTACACCAAGGATCTTGACTATCGCTACCGTTTTGCCAACCGGCTGACCTGCGAATTGTTCGGGCAGCCGCTGGAAAAAATCGTCGGTTGCGAGGATGCGGAATTTTTCGATGCCGAATCGGCGCGTCTCCTGCGCCAGAACGATCGCCGGGTCATCGAGCGGGGCGAGAGTCTGCGCGAGGTCGAAAACCGTCTGTCAGTGCTTGGTGGCGAGATGCACAGCTACCTCGCGGTCAAGGTACCGATGCGTGATGCCAAGGGCCGGATCACCGGCCTGCTCGGGGTGTCAACCGATATCACCGAGCAGCAGCGGGCTGCCAAGGTGGCCCGCGACCTGGGCGATGAACTGGCAGCGACCCTGAGCGCAATTCCCGACCTGTTGTTCGAAATCGACGAAAATGGACGTTATTGCCACATCTGGAGCCAGGCTCGCGAGGCCGAGCTGGCCGCGGCGCAACAGGAACTGCTCGGGCATACCGTGCAGGAAATGTTGCCGCCCGAGGCGGCGCAGGCGGTGATGGCGGCGATTGCCGAAGCGGCAGGGAAGGGCGCCAGCCGCGGTCAGCAAATCTGTTTGCCGCTGCCGGGTGGCGAACAATGGTTTGAGCTATCCACGGCACTCAAACCCGGCGATGGTCGACCGCGGCGCTTCATGGTCTTGTCGCGCAACATCAGTGATCGCCTGGCCGCCCAGGCGGCGACGGCGGCCGCCCAGGAAGAGGCCAAGCGCCTGCTGGTGCAGGCCGACAGCACCCGCCTGGCCCTGCTCAGCATGCTCGAGGACCAGAAACTCATCGAGGGCCAGTTGCGCAAGTTGTCGCAGGCCGTCGAGCAGAGCCCGGAAGCCGTCGTCATCACCAATCTCGACGGCAGCATCGAATATGTCAACCAGGCCTTTGTCGACTCGAGCGGTTACGCCATCGACGAACTGCTCGGCCGGAACATGCGGGTCGTTCGCTCGGGGCTGACGCCAGCCCCCACTTATGAGGCAATGTGGGCCAATCTGCTGGCCGGCCGGGTCTGGTCGGGCGAGTTGATCAACCAGCGCAAGAACGGGCCGCTCTATTACGAGCACGCGATCATTGCGCCGATCCGTCAGCCGGGCGGTGGCATCACCCATTACCTGGCGGTCAAGCAGGACATCACCGAGAAGAAGCGCATCAACGAGGAACTCGAGCATCACCGCCACCATCTTGAGGATCTGGTCGAGCAGCGGACCCGGGAACTGGCCGCGGCGAAGGATGCCGCCGAGGTGGCCAACCGTGCCAAGAGCGCTTTCCTGGCCAATATGAGCCACGAAATCCGGACCCCGATGAACGCCATCACCGGGCTTACCCATCTGCTCCAGCGGACGGCGCAGGATGCCGAGCAGCAGGACAAGCTGGCCAAGATCGGGCAATCGGCCGATCACCTGATGGAGGTGATCAGCGACATTCTCGATATCTCGAAGATCGAAGCCGGCAAGCTGGAAATTGAGCTGGTCGATTTTGCTCTGGCCGATCTGCTCGAACGGGCCGTCGCCCTGGTCCGCGACAAGGCGCAGGCCAAGGGACTGCTGCTCGATATCGCCGCGCTGCCGGACGTCGGTGGCTGGCTGCGCGGCGATCTGACCCGCCTGACCCAGGCCCTGGTCAATTACCTGGGCAATGCCATCAAGTTTACCGAGCGGGGCAGCATCGGGCTGCGCTGCCGCCTGCTCGATGGGGGGAGCCGGGATGTGCTGCTGCGTTTCGAGGTCAGCGATACCGGCATCGGCATTGAGGCGGCGGCACTGAGCCGCCTGTTCAATGCTTTCGAGCAGGCTGACAACTCGACGACCCGGCTGTACGGCGGAACCGGTCTCGGCCTGGCGATCACCCGGCATCTCGCCGAATTGATGGGCGGCGAAGCCGGCGTCGAAAGCGTACCCGGTGAAGGCAGCACCTTCTGGTTTGCCGTGCGTCTGGAAAAAAGCAGTACCGGACAACTTGCCGGGGCGCCGCGTGGCCTGCCCGGTGAAGCGCCGGAAATCCTCCTGCGCCGGACCTGTACGGGGCGCCGGGTGTTGCTGTGCGAGGACAATCCGATCAATCGCGAGGTGGCGCTGGAGTTGCTCGAATATGTCGGGCTGTGCGTCGAGCTTGCCGAAAATGGCGTCGAAGCCGTGGCCAAGGCGACGGAAGGAGTCTGTGACCTGGTCCTGATGGACATGCAGATGCCGGTCATGGACGGCATCGAGGCGACCCAGCGCATCCGCCGCTTAGCCGGCCGGTCGGCCTTGCCCATCCTGGCGATGACCGCCAACGCCTTTGCCGAGAATCGCCAGGAATGCCTAGCCGCCGGCATGAACGATTTTGTCGCCAAACCGGTCAATCCCGAGGCGCTCTATCGCGTGCTGCTCAAGTGGCTACCGGTCGCCGAGCAGACCGCACCTGTCTTGCCGGCCGCCGAGTCGGTCGCGGTTGAAGCTGCGCTTCCCGAGGCGCTGCCCGGCGTTGATCTGGCCGCCGCGCTGGCCATCACGCGGGGCAATCGCGAACGTCTGTTCCGTCTGCTGCACATGTTTGTCACCCGGCATGGCGAGGATCTGGCGCTGCTGCGGACGGCGCTCGCCGACAACGACCGGGTGGCGGCTGAACGGATCGCCCACTCGCTGAAAGGTGCGGCGGGAACCTTGGGGATCAGCCAAATCTATGCCCTTGCTTCGGAACTTACCACACTGTTGCGCGGCAGCGCGCCAGTGGACGGGGCCGAGATCCTGATGGAGCAGCTGGCCAACGAGCTGGCCAGCGTCTGTGCCGGCATCGAGGCGCTGCCGCCGACCTGATGGCAAGGGATGACCGGGGCCGGTCATCCCTCATCGCTCAGTGGCGGTTCTGGATTTCCTCGATGAAGCCGAGCATGCCGGTCTTCAGGTTGCCGGCATTGCCTTCGTCGGTATCGATGTGCATGGCCAAGCGGAAGTTCGGGTTCACGCGGACCACGACGTCGCCGAAAATCAGCTCACGCTCGCCTTCGACACGAACGCGCACGACATAGCTGTCGCGCACGCGGAAACGCAGGGCATCCTCGGGCGACATGTGGATATGGCGCTGGGCGCAGACCACGCCGCGTTCGATGACCGTGCTGCCGTAGGGGCCTTCGAGCGTGATGCCAGGCGTCCCGGCAAGATCGCCGGACTGGCGGATCGGCGGCTGGACGCCGAGCTTGAACTGCTCGGTCATGGCGATTTCGACCTGGGTTTCCTTGCGCGTCGGGCCGAGCACGCGGACCTTGGCGATGCGGCCCTTGGGGCCGACCAGATGGACCTGTTCCTCGCAGGCGAACTGGCCGGGCTGCGACAACTCGTGCATCGGCGTCAGTTGGTGGCCGGGCCCGAACAGCGCCTCGACGTCGGCCTGCGCCAGATGCACGTGGTGGGCCGAGATTTCGACCGGAATGGCCGGCGTTTCGTCGGCCCGGGCTTCGAGCAGCAAGGCGTTGCGTTCGATGGCGCGCAGGGTTTCCCAGGCGACCAGGCGTTCGTCGTCATTGGCGACAACGAGGATGGTGACCGGCGAATCATCGGCCGAAATCACGGCGTAACCGTCGAGCCGGCCGAGATTGCGGTTCTTTTCCTCGTCGAGCTTGATGCCCATGTAGCCGAGGCCCTGGCAGGCCAGGCTGCGCACCGTGGCGCTCGTTTCGCCGACATCGCCGGTAAAGGCCAGGACGTCGATGCCGCCCATCGCCGCGACGTAGGCGCCGATGTTCTTGCGGACCTGATAGCAGTAGGCCTTGTGGGCGAGCAGGGCGCGGTGATGGCCGTCTTCAGCCGCTGCCTCGATTTCGTGGATGTCGCTGGAAATGCCGGAAATGCCCTTGAGGCCACTTTCGGTATTGATCAGCGTCGATAGCTGTTCCGGCGACATGCCGTGCTTTTCCATGAGGTGGATCATCACCGCCGGATCGATGCTGCCCGAGCGGCTGGGCATGATCAGGCCGTCGGTCGGCGTCATGCCCATCGTGGTGTCGACCGAGCGGCCATGGTCGATGGCGCACAGCGAGGCGCCGATGCCGAGGTGGCAGGAAATGATTTCCAGCTCGCCGAGCGGGCGCTTCAACACTTCTGCCGATTTCAGCGAGACATAGCGGTGCGAGGTGCCATGGAAGCCGTAGCGGCGGATGCCGTGCTGCTTGTAGAGATCGTAGGGCAGGCCGTAGAGGTAGGCGTAGGGCGCCAGCGTCTGGTGGAAGGCGGTATCGAACACGGCGACCTGCGGCAGGTTCGGGAAAAGCTTGAGGGCAACGCGGATGCCGGCCACGTTCATCGGGTTGTGCAGCGGCGCGAAAACCGACAATTCCTCGATTTCGGCGATCACCGCCGGGGTGATCACGGCCGAGCTGGAGAACTTGCTGCCGCCATGCACGACGCGGTGGCCGACGGCGGTGACATCTTCCGGATGGAAAACGAAAGCGTCGCCGAGCAGGGCGGTCGCTTCGCGCATCACCGAAAACAGTTCGGAAAGCTTGAACGGGGCGTGTTCCAGGGTCTTTCGCTGGGGCCCGACGCTGACCGTGATGCGGGCGAAATCCTTGTCGGCATTGTCGATGATGCCGTGGATGTCGGCGCCGCTGTCATGCGTGTCGTAAATGCCGAAATGGATCTGGCTGAGGCCGACATTGAGGACGACGATCTTGCCCGCCTCGTTGGTGGTCAGCGACAGGGCATAGGGGTCGCTGGACTTGGCGACGGCGCGGGCCTGGGCGGTGACGATATCGACCGACATGGCGCGCGTGCGCTCGGCGAGCTGGCGGGACAGATAACCGACGGCCTTGGGGTTGGTCAGGATGGAGGTGTTGAAGACGGCCTGCGGAATCATCAGCACGAAGCAGCGATTGCCGGCGATGACGTCAGCGACGATGCGGTCGCCGGTCAGCAGCGACATCACGCCGAACACATCACCGGCCTCGAGCTGGCTGATCACGGCGCGGGTGCCGGTGTTGTCGGTCATCGAGATCTCGGCGTGGCCGCTGATCATGACGCCGATGAACTTGCCCTCGTCGCCGGTTTCCAAGATGGCCTCGTTGCCCTCGTAGGTGGCAAGGCGCGACTTGATGACAATTTCCTCGACCTGATCGGCCGAGAAATTTTCGAACAGGCGGACCTGTTCCAGGAAAAAGCGCTTCAGATCGATTTCACTCATGCTGTTTCTCACCTGACGGAGTATTGATTTTCAGGCAACAGGCTATCACTTTGTTGCGCCGCAGCAAAGCAGGGTTTTGCGACAGTTTTTTGACAGTTTGGCGCGTCGGCTTTCGCTCAACTGTCACGCTTTTCTGCCAGAATCGAGACTTCAGACAACACACGCCATTTTGGATTGCCATGACCTATCAAGTTTTTGTCGACGGCCAGGAAGGAACGACCGGCCTGCAGATCAATGAATACCTCGCCAAGCGCGCCGATATCACGCTCTTGAAGATCGACGCCGACAAGCGCAAGGACCTCGCCGAAAGGAAGCGCCTGATCAATGCCTCCGACGTTACCTTCCTCTGCCTGCCCGACGATGCGGCCAAGGAATCGGTGAGCCTGGTCGATAACCCGAAGACCTGCATCATCGACGCCTCGACGGCGCACCGCGTCAATCCCGACTGGGTCTTCGGCCTGCCCGAGCTGGCCGCCGATCAGCGCGCCAAGATCCGTGCCTCCAAGCGCATCGCCAATCCCGGCTGCCATGCCTCGGCCTTCATCCTGGCCCTCAAGCCGCTGGTCGCCGCCGGCCTGCTGCCGGCCGCGACGCAGATCGCTGCCAACTCCATCACTGGCTATTCCGGTGGTGGCAAGAAAATGATCGAGCAGTATCAGAGCCCGGCCCGCATCGATGCGCCGCGTCCCTACGCCCTTAATCTGGTGCACAAGCACCTGCCGGAAATGAGTGCCTACACCGGCCTCTCGATCGCGCCGATCTTCCAGCCCATCGTCGGACCGTTCTACAAGGGCCTAGCCGTCACCGCCTTTCTGCATCCGCAGCAATTCAGCCGCAAGGTAACGCCGGCCGACGTGCAGAAGATCCTGGCTGACTACTACGCCGGCGAAGCCTTCATCCGCGTCGCACCCTTCGATCTGGAAGCGACGACGGACGGCGGTTTCTTCAACGTCGAGGCGAACAACGATAGCAACCGGGTCGACCTCTTCGTCTTCGGCAACGAGGAACGCATGCTGCTCGTCGGTCGTCTCGACAATCTCGGCAAGGGCGCTTCCGGTGCCGCAGTACAGGCGATGAACGTGCATCTCGGCGTTGAGGAAAGCCTCGGTCTGGTCTGACCCCGGTGTTTTTCAGCCAAACCCGCCGCCCCGGCGGGTTTTTTATGGGCGCTTGGCGAGCCGGCTCTTGATCTCGCCACCACAGCTTTCGGTGATGCGCGCATATTCCTCCGGCGTGTCGATCAGCGCCTGGGCGGATTTGACGCGTTCGATCTCGCGCGTGATATAGGGCAGCCAGCGCGCGTCGAGTTCTTCCTGAATCCTGCTGGCCGTCGATCCGACCGGGCCGCGCCAGGGGGCGCCGGTGGCGAAGCGCCGGTTCAGGGTTGCCGCGATATCCTTTTCGATGGCCGCCAGGTGCTCCTCGTAGGTCTTGACGTGGCGCTGTTCGTGTTCGTAGATCTCCTTGTGGGCGCAGCTGCCGGGTGGGAATTCACGGGCGACATAGACCGTCATCGGCTTGAAACCGTAAAAGATGGTCAATTGCGGGCTGGCGCATTCAAAGCGGCTGTTCCGTTCGGCGTAGGAAGGGATCTGCGTCTCGAAGCGGACGACGGCGTTGCCGCGTGTCAGGCCGAGCACCTTGTTGCCGGAGCCGGCGAGCTCGCGGCCGATATTGGTCAGCGAGCCGTAGCTGTAGGTAAGGTTTAGCGTCACCGGCGCTTCGATTCGTTTGAGCGTCACGGCCGGCGGGGGCAACTCGTCGCATGCGTCGGCCAGGGCGATGCCGGGCAGGGCAAGGGCGAGCATGAAAATGCTCAGGAAGGAGGCGGTGGTCTTCATTTCAGGGCTGATCAAACCGGCCGTTTCGGCCTGGTCGTCGATGATGCCATAAAGACGCCCGGCCAAGGGATGAGGGTATGATTGCGCCGGTTTGCCCAATGGGCATATTCAGCGGACTGCCCGCCATCGGAATCATGATTTTTCTACTTCGCCGCCAGGTTTTCTCATGTTCAGGTTGATCTCGTGCGGGTACTGATTCTTGGTGCCCGGGCGCCGGCCTGCCTCGAATGGGCGCGTGCCTTTCATGCGACGGGCTGGCAGGTCAATGTTGGCGATTCCTTGCGTTGGCCGCTGACGCGGGCCAGTCGGGCTGTCGAGGAGTATTTTTTCCTGCCTGAGCCGCGCCATGATCCGGTGCAGTGGATTTCCACCCTGCGCGGGATTGTCGAGCGTCGGCGCATCGACGTCATTCTGCCGACCTGCGAGGAAGTCTTCTATCTCGCTGCCGGTCTGGCCAGCCTGCCGTGCCGGGTGATGACCATGGATCTGGCGCTGCTCCACCAACTCCACGACAAGTTCCGCTTTGCCGGCCTGACTACCGGCTGGCCAGCCCCTGCGCCGGAAACCCTCCTGCTGGAATCGGCCGGCGAGGTGGACGCCTTGCGCGAGAGTTCGCAGGACTGGGTGTTCAAGCCGGTCTATTCGCGTTTTGCCAACCGCACCCTGATCCGGCCGGCTCCCGCGCAACTGGCGGGCATCCGGCCGACTTCGGCCGAACCGTGGGTGGCACAGCGCTTCGTGGCCGGGCGCGAACACTGCAGTTACAGCCTGTTGCTGGCTGGTCAATTACGCGCCCATGCCTGCTATACCTCGCCTTACCGCTTGGGGCGCGGGGCCGGAATCTATTTCCAACCGACCAGTCCGCCGGCTATTCGCGCCTTTGTCGAGCATTTTGGCTTGGCCACCGGCTATACGGGACAGGTCGCCTTCGATTTTATCGAGACGCCCGATGGTCAATGTCACGTGCTCGAATGCAATCCCAGGGCGACCAGCGGTGTGCATTTGTTCGACGATCAGCCGGCCGCCCTGGTCGCCGCGCTGCTCGGTGATGAACCGGCCGACGTGCTGCTGCCGAGCGTGAAACTGCGCATGGGCGGCCTGGCCATGCTGCTTTTTGCCGCACCGCGCCATCTGGCCGAGCGCGATTTCTGGCATGACTTTTCTGCGGCCCGCGATATCGTTGTTCGCCCCGGCGACTGGCCGCCATTGCTGGCGCAGATCCCGGCCCTGTTTGAAATCATTGGCCGGGCGCTCGGCCGGCGTCGCGGGCTGCTCGCTGCAGCGACTGCCGACATCGAGTGGGACGGCCAGCCGATCCCCTGGGGCGAACCCGTCTGATCCCGCTGCCCCGACTTTGTTTGCGGTTGATGCCGGGTGATTTTATGCGGGGCTGATTGACAAGAATTAAATTGTTGTCACACTCCGTAACCGGGAACTATTCATTGTCCCGATTGGCAAACCCATTGAAAGGTGGGGACGCAAAGCCTCCGGCCTAACGATCAAATCTACGGTAGCGGGGTTGCCAGCAGAAATGCTGCGGCGTCCTCCTTTGCAGCATTTCTGTGAAGGACTGGTTGATGCGATATCGTTGCCCTCTGGCTCGTGCCCCGGCCTCCCGCAAGGGGAGTGGCGGCATTGGCGGTACTGGATAGCTGGCCCGTACAGCTTGTTTTACGCCGCTCCGCCTTATCTCAAAATCGTTGCTGAACTCTGGCCAGGCGAAGTTGGTCTGAGTCAGTCACGCTTCGGCAGCATCCGGAGCAAGGTATTGTCACCGACGACATAGTGATGGTACAGGGCGGCTGCGGCGTGCAGGCCGATGATGATGTAGCCGATGGTGCCGCCGGTCTCGTGCACTTCCTTGAGCAGTTCGGCGAGGCTCTTGTTCTCGGCGATCAAGGCCGGAAGCTGCATGCCGAAGAAGGGCACCGGCTTGCCCGCTGCGCTGAGCAAAAGCCAGCCGGCGAGCGGCAGGCCAATCATCAGTGCGTACAGGGCCAGGTGCATCAGTTTGGCCGCGAGTTCCTGCCAAGCGGGGCCTTCCGGCACAATGCGCGGCGCCGGGCCGATGGCATGCACGACGATGCGCAGTGAAACCAGCAGCAATACCGACACGCCGAGCATGAAATGCCAGACTTTCAGTGCTTCGCGGGGATCGCTGCCCTTGGGGAAATACTCGCGCAGTTCTATGCAGGCATAGACGGCGCCGATCAGGAGCAGCATCAGCCAGTGCAGGGCAATCGAGATTGATCCGTAACGCTCGGTGGTATTTCGCCAACTCATGTATTTACTCCGGTAAGTCATCAGGCAATCGGTCCCGGAAAGGCCCTGGGGGGCGTCCCGAAAGGCCGGCCGTTTATTGAGTTCTGCCATGACGTGATGACTATGTTTTGGCAAAGGGTTGTGGCCAGGGAATGGTGGAATTTCCCTTGGGCAGATAAGGCAAGTCGGGATTTTTGCACATGTCATTTGTCGCCTGTGTCTGCCAGGACACATAGGCGGTGCTGCAGGCCTGCGCTGATCGGCCGGGGCCAGTCTTTGAGGTGCAAGCCACACTCTTTGGAGTCTGGCGTTTAGCTACGGCCGGAGCTGCGCTCCTTAACCTCGCGCTGCGAGGTTAGCCTGCGCTGATCGCCGGATCAGCCTTTGACGTGTAAGCCACACTCTTTCGAGTCCGGCGATTAGCTACGGCCGCCCCTACGGGGCTTAACGTCGCTGCGCGTTTAGCCTGCGCTGATCGCCGGATCAGCCTTTGACATGCAAACCGCACTCTTTCGAGTCCGGCGATTCCCACCACCAGCGGCCGGAGCGGATGTCTTCGCCGAGGCTGATGGCGCGGGTGCAGGGGGCGCAGCCGATGCTGGGGTAGAACTTGTCGTGCAGGGCGTTGTAGGGGACGGCGTGTTGCTTGATGTAGGTCCAGATTTCCTTTTCCGACCAGTCGGCGAGCGGGTTGAATTTCTCCAGGCCGTTGCCCTCGTCGAATTCGCGGGTTGGCAGGCCGACGCGGGTCGCCGCCTGTTCGGCGCGCAGGCCGGTGATCCAGGCCTTTTTGCCGCTCAGGGCGCGTTTGAGCGGTTCGACCTTGCGCATGTAGCAGCAGCCTTTGCGCAGTTCGACGGATTCGTAGAAAGCGTTGATGCCGTTGGCGCGCACATAGGTTTCGACGGCCTCGCTCTGCGGGAAATAGACCTTGAGCTTGAGGCCGTAGTGCTGCTGCACGGCGGCCATCAGGTCGTAGGTTTCGAGCGGCAGGCGGCCGGTGTCCAGGCTGAAGATTTCGATCGGCAGGCCCGATTTGACGATCAGGTCAGTCAGCACCATGTCTTCGGCACCGAGGCTGTTGGCGAAGGTGGCCGGCGACCAGCTGCCGGCGATTTCGCCGAGCAGGGTTTGCGCGGCGGCCGTTTTGCTGGCGACGCTGGCAGTCAGTTCGGGGGTGATGTTGAGCAGGCTGGGGGTCATGGCGGGATCAGGCGAGGCGGCGGAAACGGGGTTGCGGCTGGCTGGTCGAGCCCTGGTAGCCATCGCTGAAGGTGGCGAAGGCCGAGGCCAGGGCCTGTTCGGCATTCTTGCCATCCTTCAGGGCGAAGGCGTCGAAGCCGACGCGCTGCAGGTAGAACAGCTGGTCGTGCAGCACGTCGCCGACAGCGCGCAGTTCGCCGGTGTAGGCGTAGCGCTGGCGCAGCAGGCTGGCCAGCGAGTAGCCACGACCGTCGACGAATTTCGGGAAATCGATGGCGATGACGGTGAAATGGGCCACCTCGCCGGCGATTTCTTCAACCCGGTCGGAACCCTTGAGCAGCAGGCCGACCGGTTGTTGGCGGGCGAGGATTTCGTCTTTCCTCGCCTGCCACACGGCGAGCGGGAAAATGACCGGGCCGACCGGCAGGACAACGGCTTCCGGCGTTTCGCCTTCGCCCAGGATGAGGGTTTGCCAGTCGTCGGCGACCAGGGCGCCGTTCTTGATCAGTTGAGCCATTATGCGGCCTCCGTTTCTGCGGCCTTGGCCTTGCCGTGGGCACGACCTTCATAGACGCGGTTCTTGAAGGGATCGATGCCGATGCGGTCGAGCGTGTCGAGGAAGCTTTCGTCCGGGTGGCGGTTTTCCAGGTAGATCTGGATGATCTTTTCGACCACGTCGGGCATTTCTTCGGCCGAGAAAGATGGGCCGATGACCTTGCCGAGCTTCGCGTCGTTGCCCTGGCGGCCGCCCAGCGTGACCTGGTAGAAGGCGGCGTCGTTCTTGTCGACGCCGAGCACGCCGATATTGCCGACGTGGTGGTGGCCGCAGCCGTTCATGCAGCCGGAAATGTTGAGGTCGATGTCGCCGATGTCGAAAAGGTAGTCGAGATCGTCGAAACGCGCCTGGATGGCGTTGGCGACCGGGATCGACGGGGCATTGGCGAGGTCGCAGAAATCGCCGCCGGGGCAGCAGATCATGTCGGTCAGCAGGCCGATGTTCGAGGTCGCCAGGCCGGCTGCCTTCGCTGCCTGCCACAGGGCGTGCAGGTCGGCTTCGTGCACGTCGGCGAGGATGATGTTCTGTTCGTGGCTGATGCGCAGTTCGCCGAAGCTGTAGCGCTCGGCGAGGTCGGCGATGAGGTCCATCTGCTCGGCAGTGACATCGCCGGGGGCGACGCCGTGCTTCTTCAGCGACAGCGTCACGGCGCGGTAGCCGGCTGCCTTGTGCGGGTGGGTGTTGCGTTCCAGCCAGCGGGCGAAGGCCTTGTCAGCGCCGGCCTGGGTGGCCAGACCGTTGGCGCCGCTGTCCGCGCGGTAGGCCGGGGCGGTGAAATGGGCGGCCATGCGGTCGTATTCGGCCTGGCTCAGGGTGGCCGGACCATCCTTCTGCAAGGCCCATTCGGCTTCGACCTGACGGGCGAATTCCTCGACGCCGAGCGATTGCACGAGAATCTTGATGCGTGCCTTGTACGGGTTGTCGCGCCGGCCGTCGCGGTTATAGACGCGGAGCACGGCTTCGCAGTAGGTCAGGATGTGCTGCCAGGGCAGGAATTCGCGGACGATCTGGCCGCGGATTGGGGTGCGCCCCAAACCGCCGCCGACGATGACGCGGAAACCGAGTTCGCCATTCTGCTGCTGCAGGTGCAGGCCGATGTCGTGGAACCAGGTGACGGCACGGTCGTCGCGGCTGCCGGAAATGGCGATCTTGAACTTGCGCGGCAGGAAGGCGAATTCCGGGTGGAAGGTGGTCCACTGGCGGAGGATTTCAGCGAGCGGGCGTGGGTCGATGACTTCATCGGCGGCAACGCCGGCGAACTGGTCGGTGGTGATGTTGCGCAGGCAATTGCCGGAGGTCTGGATGGCATGCATGTCGACTTCGGCGAGGTGGGCCAGGATGTCCGGGCAATCCTCGATCTTCGGCCAGTTGAACTGCATGTTGTGGCGCGTCGTGAAATGGCCGTAGCCGCGGTCGTAGGTGCGGGCGACGAAAGCCAGCTTGCGCAGCTGGGCGCTGTTGGTCATGGCGTAGGGCACGGCGATGCGCAGCATCGGCGCATGGCGCTGGACGTAGAGGCCGTTCTGCAGGCGCAGCGGGCGGAATTCGTCATCGCCCAGTTCTCCCGATTTCCAGCGGGCGACCTGGTCGCGGAATTGGGCGACGCGCTCCTTGAGGAGCTGATGGTCGGTGGCATCGTAGGTGTACATGAAATTTCCTTAAGCAACGATCAGCTTGCCGCCGATGATGATGAGCATGGTGGCCAGCAGGCGCCGCAGGATGTGCTCCGGCACCTTGGCAGAAACGTGGGTGCCCAGCCAGATGCCGGGCAGCGAGCCGAGCAGCAGGCTGCCGAGCAGCGCCCAGTCGACACCGCCGAGCGCCCAGTGGCCGAGGCCGGCAACCAGGGTCAGGGGCACGGCGTGGGCGACATCCGATCCGACAATCCGGATTGGTGAAAGTTTCGGGTAGAGAAAGTACAGCGCGGCAACGCCGAGCGCGCCGGCCCCGACCGAGGAAATGGTGACCAGCACGCCGAGGATGGCGCCGACGACGACGGTGATCTTGCCCAGGTGGCGCTGGCGCAGCGGTGAGTCGTCGTGTTTGGCGGCGTAGTCGCGCAGCTTGCGGCCGAACAGGATGGCGATGGCGGTCAGGACCAGCGCAAAGCCCAGACCGTTGGCAATGATCTGGCCGATGACATTGCTGCCCTTGGGCAGTTGCGACAGCACCAACAGCGTAAGGCCGGCGGCCGGGATGCTGCCGAGCGCCAGACGGCCGGTGATGGCCCAGTCGATGTGCCCCTTCTTGCCGTGCGCCACGGTCCCGCCGGCCTTGGTAATGGCCGCGTAGAGCAGGTCGGTGCCGACTGCAGTGGCCGGATGCACGCCGAACAGCAGCACCAGCAGCGGCGTCATCAGCGAGCCGCCGCCAACGCCGGTCAGCCCGACAATGGCACCAACGGCAAAGCCGGAAAGGGTGTAAAGAATGTCCATGGCCCGCATCGTATCAGCGGCCATTTGAAACAAAAAGAATATTGAGTTAGATTGGTATAGCTATTAGTTATTAGGATTGAGCTGTTAGCAAAAGCGTCCCGTCCTGATAACTCGATCCTCGATCCTAACTACTCGATCCTAAAATGAAACTTCAGCAACTGCGGTACATCGTTGAAATCCAGCGCCAGGGGCTCAATGTCTCCGAGGCGGCCGAGGCGCTGTATACCTCGCAGCCGGGTATTTCCAAGCAGGTCAAGCTGCTTGAGGACGAGTTGGGGGTGGCCATTTTCGAGCGCAGCGGCAAGCGTTTTACCGGGGTCAGCGAGCCGGGCAAGACGGTGTTGGCTATTGCCGAGCGCATTTTGCGAGAAGCCGAGAACCTCAAGCGGGCGAGTGCCGAGTTTGCCAGCGGCGATAGCGGCCGGCTTATTCTCGCCGCCACCCATACCCAGGCGCGTTACGCGCTGCCTCTGGTGGTGCGCGATTTCGTTGCCCAGCATCCGACGGTCAAGCTCGAAATGCACCAGGGCAGTCCGACCCAGATCGCCGAGTGGGTGGTCAATGGCGAGGCGGATATCGGCATTGCCACCGAGTCGCTCGACCAGTACGCACAACTCGTCACGCTGCCGGTGCGCCAGTGGAGCCATTGCGTCATCGTGCCGGAAGGGCATCCAATCCTGAAAACCCTGCCGCTGTCGCTCAACGAACTGGTGCGCTGGCCGCTGGTCACCTACGACACGGCCTTTACCGGTCGTTCGCGCATCAACCGCGCGTTCGAACGGGTTGGCACGGCGCCCAATATCGTGCTCACCGCCCTCGATGCCGACGTGATCAAGACCTACGTCAGTCTGGGCCTGGGGCTGGGCATCATTTCCGGGCTGGCTTTCGATGCCCTGCGCGATGTCGGCCTGGTCGCCATCGACGCGGCGCATCTCTTCGAGTCCAATACGACGCGGCTGGCCTTGCGCCGTGGTACTTACCTGCGGCGCTACGATTACGACCTGATCAGCCTGTTTGCTCCGCACCTGTCGCAACGCGTCGTCGAAATGGCCATGCAGGGCGGCGGTGTGGAATATCAGCTGTAGTCTATTCCCAGTGCCCGGTGATGCTGCTCGCCCAGGCCGTCGCGGCGAGCAGCGCCTGATTGACCTGTTCGGCGTCGAGGCCGGCGTTACGGGCCGCCGACTCCATGTCCGCCACATCGAACATCTCGCTGGCTTCGGCGACGGCGAGCAAGGGGGCGAACGGGCCGCGGCGGACCAGCAGTGCATGGCAGATGTCATCGCTGATCGGCAGTTCGTCGATGATGTCCGGCAGGGCCCGCTGCAGCAGGCGGTCGAGACAGGAGAAGATGCCGGTCAGGAAAAGCGGATCGGCCGGCAGCTTCGGGGTCAACTGACCGCCCAGCTCTTCCATCAGCCGGCCCCGGGTTAGCGCACTCTCGATCAGCAGCCAGTCGGCGAAGCCGGCATCCTTGACGGAAAAGAGCAGGATGGCCAGCCAGCGGCTCAGACGTTGGCGGCCAAGCATGGTCAGCGCCTGGCTGATCGAGTCGATGGGGTGGTTGAGACCGATCGCCGGCGAATTCAGGTAGCGCAGGATGCGGAAAGTCAGGACCGGGGCTTGTTTCATCGCCTCGGCGATTTCCGGGGTGGCAGCGCCGCCTTCGATGAGTTGCAGCAGGTTCAGCAACTGCACCTTGTACGGGTCGCCCTGGCTGGTCTGCGGCCGGGCCGGCAGCCTGCTGGCAAAACGGCCATGGAAGAAATCGATGCCGGATTGCTGGCACAACTGCTGTTCGTCCGGGCTGTCGATGTTGATGGCCAGAAATTGCTTGCCAGGCATGGCAAAGAGCGCCCGGAAATCCTGAATGTCCCTGGCCTCGCTGGCCGCGACATCGAGAATGGCAAAGTCTGCCAGGGCGCGCAGTTGCTTGAATGCCGGGTGCCAGGGCTGATGGAACAGGGCGATGCCGAAGCCGCGCTGGTGCAACTGGCTGAGGCGCTGCTGCAGGGGGCCGGGGTTGTCATCGTTGAGCGACAGGCGGACGAGCAGTGTCAGCTGGTCGGCCGGCAGGCGTTCGATGGCCGGGTCGGTCAGGCTGGTTGAACTGAGCGGGATGAAGGCGGTTTGTGTATTCCAGGCGGCCGGGCTGCGACCGAGGATGTCGAGCAGTTGCCGGTCGATGGCTGGCTGGCTGTTGCCTTGGCCATCGGCCAGCGGCGAGCTCTGGTGCAGGCGAAAGAGATGGCCGGATAACTGGTTCTGGCGATCAAAGACAGCTTCCCGGCAGAGCCGTGCCTGGTCTGCCAGGGGCGCCGCCGGGGTGTCCGGCTGCGTGTTTTCGGTGATGCGGTCGTTACTGCCGGCAAAGAGGTTTTTCAAGCTGAACAAAACCGTTTCCCCCAAAACAAAAATGCCCGCTTTGAAGCGGGCATTGTCGCATGAGACAGCTCGGGTCAGTTAACCTTGGCTTTGTCGCGCAGTTCCTTGACCAGGGCTTCGACCTGCTGGTTGCCGGCGCGCTGTTGCAGTTGCGGCTTGAGCTGTTCGAAGGTCGGCGGGGTCAGCGGACGGGAGTCGTCGAGCTGGATGACGTGATAACCGAAGTCGGTCTTGATCGGCGTCTTGGTGTATTCACCCTTCTTCAGCTTGGTCAGCGCATCGGCAAATGGCTTGACGTAGGAGTTCGGGGCGCTCCAGCCGAGTTCGCCGCCCTTGTCCTTGGAGCCGGGATCCTTCGACTGCTTGGCCAGTTCGGAGAACTTCTCGCCCTTGTCGAGCTTGGCGATGATGGCCTTGGCGTCGTCTTCCTTGTCGACCAGGACGTGGCGGGGCTTGTATTCAGTACTGCCGAAATTGGCCTTGATCGCGTCGTATTCGGACTTCAACTGGGCATCGCTGACCGGATGGCTGCGCACATGGTCGGACAGGAAGGCGTTGACCAGGATGGCCTGCTTGGCGGCTTCGATCTGCAGCTGGATATTCGGCTTCTTGTCGTAGCCTTTCTTCTTGGCTTCCTGCTGCAGCAATTCGCGGGCGATCAGCTGTTCCTTGACGGCGTTTTTCATCTCGGGCGAATCCGGCGCGCCCTGGGCCTTCTGCTCGGCGATGATGGTGTCGAAGACGGCCTGCGGGATCGCCTGGCCATTGACGGTGACGAGCGCCTTGGCCTTGTCGGCGGCGAAAGCGGGAGCGGAAATGATGGCGCTGGCAATCAGCAAGGCGGCCAGGCGGGAAATTTTTTGCATGTATTTTGTCCTTGGGTGGGGGAAACGGGAAAATTATACTTCGCCGGGCGCCTGCGCGCGGATGGCTAAAGCATGTATTTTGCATCGTTTGAGGTCGCCGATGGCGTCATAGACCAGACGATGTCGGGCGACGGTGTTTTTGCCGGCAAATACTTCGGCGACGATGATCAGTTCGAAATGGCCGCCTTCTTTCGCGCCGGCGTGGCCGGCATGATGGGCCGACTGATCCTCGATTTCCAGCGACAGCGGCTGCAGGACCGCCAGTTGGCGGCGCAACAGCGCGATATTGTCCTGGTTCAAGCGGGCAACACCTTCTTGAACGGCTTGACGCTGACCTGCTGGTAAACGCCGGCGGCAACGTAAGGGTCAGCATCGGCCCAGGCCTGGGCGGCGGCCAGCGAGGCGAACTCGGCAACGATGATGCTGCCGGAAAAACCGGCCGGACCGGGATCGGGCGAGTCGATGGCCGGGCACGGGCCGGCCAGGATCAGGCGGGCTTCGGCCTGCAGGGCCTGCAGGCGGGCGAGGTGGGCGGGGCGGGCGGCCAGGCGCTGGTCCAGCGAACCGGCACGATCTTCGCCGATGATGGCGTAGAGCATTATTTTTCTTCCTCGATGTATTTTGCGATCAGGGCGAACTGGGCGAGCATGAAGACCAGCATCAGTCCCATGGTGCCGAACAGCTTGAAGTTGACCCAGATGTCGGTGGAGAAGTTGTAGGCAATGTAGAGATTGAGCCCGCCCATGGCCAGAAAGAAGACGATCCAGGCGTAATTGAGCCGGCTCCAGATGTTCTCGGGGAGCTTTAGTTGCTCGCCGAGCATGGCCTTGATGGCGTTCTTTTTGAGGACCAGGGCAGAGAAAGCCATGCTGACGGCGAATACCCAGTCTAGCAGGGTCAGTTTCCACTTGATGAAGGCTTCGTTCTGGAAGATCAGCGTCAGGCTGCCGAAGACGACGATCAGCGCGAGGCTGACCCAGAGCATCTTGTCCACCTTGCCGTGACGGAACCAGACCCAGACGATCTGGATGACGGTGGCGGCGATGACGACAATGGTCGCCAGCAGGATCGGCGCCAGCTTGAGGTCGATGACCGCTGAACCGATGAGGGTGCCTACCCAACCCGCCGCCACTTCCGGATTTTTTTCGGAATACTTGAAGGCGATGAAGAAGAGAATGACGGGGAAAAGGTCGAAGAGCAGTTTCATGGCGGGGCATTATATACTTCCGGCCACAACCCACCAGCCCTGGCCAGCCACCATGCACACAGTCCTGATCATCGATGACAGCGATATCAACCTGACCCTGATCAAGGCGCTGGTGCTCAAGCTCGGCGAGTGCCAGCCGATCCTTTTCGACAATCCGCTGAAGGCGCTCGACTGGTGCCGGGAAAACGTGCCCGACCTGGTCATCGTCGATTACATGATGCCGGACATGGACGGCCTGAAATTCATCAGTGCCTTCCGTGCCCTGCATGGTCGCGACGAGGTGCCGATCCTGATGGTCACCGCCAACGACCAGAAGGATGTGCGCTACGACGCGCTGCTCGGCGGGGCCAACGATTTCCTGACCAAGCCGATCGATCGCATCGAGTTTGGGGCACGGGCGCGCAACATGCTGTCGCTGCGCACCGGGCAGAAGTTCCTGGCCAATCGCGCCCAGCACCTGGCGGCCATGGTCGATGAGCGGACACAGGAAATCCGCGAGCGCGAGAAGGAGCTGATTTTCCGCATTTCGCGGGCCGCTGAATTCCGCGATCCGGAGACCGGCGCACATATCCAGCGCATGGCGTATTACTCGCAGGCCATTGCCGTGGGCCTCGGGCTTGATGTTGCCACCCAGCGCCTGGTCCTCGAAGCGGCGCCGATGCACGATGTCGGCAAGATCGGCATTCCCGACTACATCCTGCTCAAGCCGGGCAAGCTGACGCCGGAAGAATTCGAAGTCATGAAGGGACATTCCCGCATCGGTTACGAATTGCTCAAGGAGAGCCGTTCGGAAATTCTCAAGGCGGGCGCGCTGATTGCCATCAGTCATCACGAAAAATACGACGGCAGCGGGTATCCGCGCGGCCTGAAGGGCAACGACATTCCGCTGTTCGGGCGCATCGTCGCGGTGGCCGATGTCTTCGATGCGCTGACTTCCGAGCGCCCCTACAAAAAGGCCTGGCCGCTCGAAGAAGCCCGTCATTTTCTTGAAACCGGGCGCGGCAAGCATTTCGATCCGCTTTGTGTTGAAGCGCTGCTTGCCGAGTGGGATATCGTGCTCGATATACGGCAGCGCTTTGCCGACGAGGAAGTGCCGCTGCTTTGAGCGGCCATGACGGGCTTGAGCGCCAAATGGAGATGAAGATGGCGGGAGTTTTCGTGCTGGATCGGGCAACTATCCTGGAGCGCCTGGGGGGCGACGAGGAAATTTATTCGATGATGGTCGACATGTTCTTGCAGGACGTCGAAAACACCTGCGCAACGCTGGCTGCGGCGCTGCTCAGCGGCGAGGCGCCGACACTGCAGCGCGAGATTCATACGATCAAGGGCTTGCTGGCCACCTTTTCCGACGAGGCCGGTGCGGCCGAGGCCTATCGGGTCGAGCAGCAAGCCCGGAACGGCAACCTGCAGGGCCTGGACAACGAGGTGCTGGCCATGCAGGCCCGCCTGCGCCTGGTGGCCGAGGTCTTAAGGGCCGACCGGTAAGCTCAGGAAGCAGGCAGCCCCTGCGGCGCCGTCGGGCGGGGCGTGTGGCACGACGCCGAGCAAGGGGGCTGGCAGCAGGTTTTGCAGGGTGGCCAGGTTTTCCGCGAAGCAGGACATCGCCGGGTCGATGCGGTTGGCCACCCAGCCGGCCAGCGGCAGGCCGCGGCCAACGATGGCTTCCGCCGTCAGCAGCGCGTGGCTGATGCTGCCGAGACGCATGCCAACCACCAGGATCACCGGCCAGCCAAGGGCAACGGCGAGGTCGGCGCTGTCGCCGTCCGCCCCGAGCGGAATGCGAAAACCGCCGGCCCCTTCGATGATGACCAGATCGGCCGCGGCGACGGCCTCGTGGCAGGCCGCCTTGATCACGGCGAAGTCGATGTGCCGGCCTTCTTCGGCGGCGGCAATGTGCGGTGCGATAGCGGCCGTAAAACAATAAGGATTGACCACCTCGCGGGGCAGCGGCACGTTGCTGGCGGCGAGGATTTGCTCGACATCCTCGTTCTTTCCAGAGTCGTCGGTGCCGGCCGCGACCGGCTTGAGGCCGGCGGCCTTCAGGCCATCCCGGGCGGCGCGGTGGAGCAGGGCGCAGGTCACGAAGGTCTTGCCGACTTCGGTATCGGTGCCGGTCAGGAAATAGGCTGGGCTCATGGCTGGGCGGCGAGGTAGATGACGTCGTAGGTCAGCGGCAGGCCGCCCGAGGTACGCAGGGCTTCGCAGGCGGTTTCAGCGCGGCAGAAGGCGGCGCGGCTCATCAGGCCGGGGCGCCGGCCGTCGCCCAGCTGGTTCGCGCCGACCGCCTTGACGGCACGCAGCAGGGTTTTGAAATCGGCGTAATGAGCGATCTTCGTGGCGCTTTCCACCGTCACCCGGGAAAAGCCGGCGGCCTCGGCCAGCCGGGTGATTTCGTGCGGACTGTGAAAGGGCAGGGTGTGGCGGAAGCTGTCGACACCGGCAAAGGCATGACGCAGTTCATGGAAGGTGGCCGGGCCCAGGCTGGCCAGCACGAGATGGCCGTCGGCGCGCAGCACGCGGCGGGCTTCGCGCAGGGCGGCGGCCAGGTCGCACCACTGCACGGCCAGACTCGACCAGTAAAGATCGAGGCTGGCCGCGGCCAGCGGCAGGTGTTCCAGGTCGCCGGCCAGGCGGCAGCAGGGTGTGCCGATCCGCTGCAGCATGGCCGGCGAGAGGTCGAGGGCAATGCTCTGCGCCGCGGGAAAACGGCTTTGCAACAAATTCTGGGCATAACCGGTGCCGCTGCCGGCATCGAGCAGGCGGGCCGGGGGCAGGGCCGGCAGGGCGGCGGCCAGCCGGTCGCAGATCTGGCGCTGGACCTGGGCGGCACTGTCGTAGCTCGCGGCAGCGCGCTCGAAAGACTGGCGAATGCGGGCCTTGCTCGGCTTGCTGCCGGATTTGGGACAGATGGCATTACTCATGCAGGAAGCGGCGGGCGGCGGCGAGGCAGTCGTCGGCCCGGGAAATGAACGGGGCGTGCGCGCAATCGGCGAAACTGGCGAGTTGGGCGCCGGGGATCAGGGCGGCCAGCGCTTCGCCCGCCGCCAGCGGCATCAGCGGATCGGCGGCGCCGTGCATGAGCAGGGTGGGGGCCTGAACCTGCGGTGCCAGCGGGCGCAGATCGACATCGCGCAGCCAGTTGAGGCCGCTGGTGAGCACTTCGGTAGCAGGTAGCGGGTCGGCCAGTTTGAGCAATTCCAGGGTCACTACTTTGGCCCGCGTGTCGCCGCGATTGAAGCCACCGACGAAGCGTGGCAGCAGGGCTGCGGCATCGGCGGCGATGGCGGCGCTGAATTCGGCCAGGGTGGCCGGTGGCATGGCATCCGGCCATCCAGCGCGCTGGATGAAGCTGGCCGTACCGGCCACCAGCAGCAGCTTGCCGACCTTGGCTGGATGGCGGGCGGCGATGGCCAGCGCCAGTTGGGCGCCGAGCGACCAGCCACACAGATTGGCGCCAGTCGGCAGGCGGTCGGCAAGGGCATCAGCGGCAGCGTAAAAATCTGGAATCAGGGGCGTGCCGTGGTAGCCGGGCAAGTCGATGATTTCGCCGCCCAGTGTCTCGGTCAGCGCGAGCAAGGGGCCGCGACCAAGGCCCCAGCCGGGCAGGAAGAAGAGGGAAGCAGGCATGGCAGGCGGGAAATCAGGTAAGGGCGGGCAAGGGCCGGATTTTAACCCGCCAGCGCCGGCGCTTTGGCCCTTAATGCGTCGACGAGGCGGGCGATATCGTCTGCCGTGTGTGCCGCCGAGACGGAAATGCGCAGGCGGGCCGTGCCTTTCGGTACGGTCGGCGGGCGGATGGCCGGCAGCCACAGGCCGTCTTCCCAGAGTGTTTTGGCAAGCGCCAGCGCTGCCTCGTTGTCGCCGACGATGAGCGGCTGGATGGCGGTCGGCGAGGCCAGCAAGACCCAGGGCAGGCCGGCCAGCTCGTCGCGCAACTGGGCGATGCGGGCGAACAGGTTGCGGCGCAGGGCCTCCCCTTGTTCGATGATGCTCAGACTTTTCAATAGCGCACAGGCGATGGCCGGCGGCGCAGCCGTCGTGAAAATGTAGCTGCGGGCGCGCTGCAGCAGGTATTCGATGGCGATTTCCGAGCCGGCGACAAAGGCGCCGCCGACCCCGGCCGCCTTGCCCAGCGTGCCCATGAGCAAAATGCGCGGTGATGCCGGCAGGTTGAAATGGCTCAGGCTGCCCCGGCCCTGGGTGCCGAGCACGCCGAAACCGTGCGCATCGTCGATCACCAGCCAGGCGTCGTAGCGCTCGGCCAGTGCGAACAGTTGCGGCAGCGGTGCGAGGTCGCCATCCATGCTGAACACGGTATCGCTGACGATGATCTTGTTGGCCGCCGGACTGGCGGCGAGCAGGCGTTCGAGCGCCGCCATGTCGTTGTGCGCGTAGCGCTGGCTGTCAGCGCCCTGCGCCTTGGCTAGTTGCACGGCATCGATCAGCGAGGCGTGGTTGAGCTTGTCGGCGAAAATGGCAGCGCCGCGCCCGGCCAGGGTCGGCACGATGGCCAGGTTGGCCAGGTAGCCGGTCGAGAAAGTGAGCGCACGGGGGAAGCCGACGAAAGCGGCGATTTCCTTTTCTATCTGCTCATGCGGCGCCAGGTGGCCGCTGACCAGGTGCGACGCACCGCTGCCGGCACCCCAGCGCAACGCGCCGTCGGCCATGGCCCGGGCGATTTCCGGGTTGCCAGCCAGTCCGAGGTAATCGTTGCTGGCGAAATTGAGCATCTCCCGGCCATCGACCGTCGCCAGCCGGCCGCAGGGCGATTCCAGTACGCGACGGCGGCGGGTCAGGCCGGCGGCAGCGATTTCGGCGAGTTCAGCGGAGAGGCGGGTTTCGATCATTGTTGTTACCAGGTGTTCCGGCACTTGCGGAGTTGTGGCAGGGGGCCGGCGGCAGCCTTCGGGCTCTGGCGGAAACTTGCCTGGAGTCACCTGCCTATCGGCGGCGGGGCTTGCTGAAGTTCCGGAATTGTACCTGCCGGGGCGGACTTTTTTGCAGTGATGGTGTCGGTGCGGGGGGCGTGCCGCCAATCAGTGCGGCCGTTTCGGGCATAATCGACCTCTTTCCGGGGCGGGGCAACTGACATGCGCATCTTGGTTACCGGCGGCGCCGGCTTCATTGGTTCGCATCTCTGCCGGCGCTTGCTGGCCGAGGGGCATGAAGTGATCTCGGCTGACAACTATTCTTCCGGGCGCAAGCAGAACATCATCGATCTGCTGGCCAACCCGCTGTTCGAAGCCCTGCAGCATGACGTGGAGTATCCGCTGCATCTCGACGTGGCGCGAATCTATAACCTGGCCTGCCCGGCCTCGCCGGTCCAGTATCAGAAGGATCCGGTACGGACCATCCGGACCAGCGTGCATGGCGCGATCAACATGCTCGATCTGGCCCAGAAGAACGGGGCACGCATTCTCCAGGCGTCGACGTCGGAGGTCTATGGCGATCCGGAGATTCATCCGCAAACGGAAGATTACTGGGGGCGGGTCAATCCGGTCGGCATCCGCAGTTGTTACGACGAGGGCAAGCGTTGCGCGGAAACGCTCTACTTCGACTACCACCGGCAATTCGGTCTGGATATCAAGGTTGTGCGTATCTTCAACACCTACGGGCCGGGCATGCAGATGCACGATGGCCGGGTGGTCAGCAATTTCATCGTCCAGGCCCTGCGCGGGGAAGACATCACAATCTATGGTGATGGCAGCCAGACGCGCTCGTTCTGTTATGTCAGCGACCTGATCGACGGGTTGGTGAACATGATGGACGGCTCGGCGGATTTCACCGGGCCGGTTAACCTGGGTAACCCGGTCGAGAGCAGCATTCTGGAAATCGCGGAAGCCATTCTGCGCTTGTGCCACTCGACGTCAAAACTGGTGTTCAGAGCGCTTCCCGCCGATGACCCGCGTCAGCGCCAGCCGGATATCAGCCTGGCACGGGCTCGTCTGAACTGGGAACCGCAGGTGGCGCTGGAGGAGGGTCTGCGGCAAACCATCCTCTATTTCCGGCAATTGATGCAGCTGGCCTGAGTCAGGGCAGTCGCTTCGGTACCGACGATTTCAGCGCAGCAACACCAAGACCAGGCCGACGACGGCGCCCAGACCGACGACGAACAACATCCGGCTCTGCCAATAGACGCGGCGGACCAGTTGCGCATTTTGCTCGGCCAGTGACTTGATCAGATTCGAGGAGTCGAGCATTTCCTGCTGCAGGTGGCTGACTTCGCCGGCCAAGCCGGTGATGCGCGCTTCCAGTCCGGCCAGGCTTGGGGTGTCTGCTGTCGAGGTGGCCGCGGTGCCGGTCGGGGCGTCGCCCCCCGACTTCTTCCGGCCGACGGATTCCCATAACTTCTTCGCGCCATCGGCGACCTTGGGTGCGTTGCTGACGACGTCGGTCCAGGGAACTGCTTTGAGAATACTTAACCAGCCTACCGCCATCTGAAAACCTTTCAAGGTAATGCGGCCAGGCCGTTTGCATTGTCGGCTGGCCGGATGTGTGTCCGGCATCGGCGCGTCAGGGCGCGCCGGCGTTTTTCCATGGTAACCCCGGCGGCGCTCTTCGTGGTGCCGGCGCGCTGCCTTGTCGTCAGCCGCCGCTCAGGGCCTGGACGATGATCAGTTCCTCGTCCGGATGCAGTGCCTGGTCGAGATCGCGGACTTGCAGGTTCTTGGAGAAAAAGCGGATGTGTGGGCGTATCCGTCGCTGTTCGTCGATCATGCGGAAGCGTATGCCCGGGTAACGCAGCTCAAGGTCGGCAAGGGCGGCGGCGAGCGTGGCGCCGTCGGCGTCGACGAAGCTGCTCCCGGTATAGGAGCGCAAGGCGCTGGGGATCAGGACTTTCATGGTTACAGGCTGGCTCGTTCGGCGCTTTCCACCGCGTAGATTTCCGGCAGGTGGCGGGCAAGGCATTCCCATTGCCGGCCTTCGTCGCGGCTCAGCCAGAGCTCGCCGCTGGTGGTGCCGAAGTACAGACCGACCGGGGTGTGGCGATCGGCCGTCATGGCCTGGCGTTTTACGGTCCACCAGGCCTGTTCGGCCGGCAGGCCGCTGTCCAGGCGCTGCCAGCTGTCGCCACCGTTGTGCGTCGTGTAGACGGCCGGCTTGCCGTCCGGGCTGGTACGCGGCCAGACGCTGGTGCCATCCATCGGAAAGACCCACGCCGTGTCGGCGTCGCGCGGATGCAGGACCATGGGAAAGCCGATGTCGCCGACGGCGGCCGGCATATTCTGGCCGATGTGCTGCCAGTGGTCGGCCGGCCGGTCGAGGCGGTAGATGCCGCAGTGATTCTGCTGATACAGGCGGTCGGGATTGCTCGGGCACAGGCGGACGCAGTGCGGGTCGTGAAAGCTCGCATCCTGCCGGTCGAAGCCTTCGACGACATCGAGGCCGTCGATCAGCGGCGCAAAGCTGCGGCCGGCGTCGGCCGATTCGTGCACGCCACCGCCCGACATGGCGATGTACATGTGGGCGGCATCGCGTGGATCGACGATGATCGAATGCAGTTTTGGTCCGTCGGGCGTGCCATCCTGCACACTGCCCATCCATTGGCGGTATTGCGCGTCGTCATTGAGGTCGGAGCAGGGCGCCCAGGTGAGGCCGCCGTCCTCGGAACGGAACAGGCCCTGCGGCGACGTGCCGGCATACCAGACACCCGGTTCGTCGGCGTGGCCCGGCGTCAGCCAGAAAGTGTGATCGACGGCTCGCCCGGTGCTGCCGTCGGTCGCCGTGGCGAAGGCCGGCGGACGGACGGCTTCCTGCCAGTGCCGGCCGAAATCCGTTGAGCGGAAAATGGTCGGGCCAAGGTGGCCGGTCTTGGCCGCCGCCAGCAGGGTACGGCCATCGCGCGGATCGAGCAGCAGATGATTGATGATCTGGCCGAGAAAGTGCGGCCCGTCGACTCGCCAGTTCCGGCGGGCGGCATCGCCGTAATAGAGCCACGCTCCCTTGCGCGTGGCAACCAGCAGCAGGGTGGAGCTGGAGCCGCTGTTCGTCGCGAGATTCGTTGCCATGAATCGCTCCTTGTCGTGGATTCAGCTTGCCGTCGATTGCCTGAATGACAGGCCGGCGTGCTACGCCGCAGCACGCGGCGACCGAAGTCAGAACGAAATCGACGGAGCTGCCCGGCGGGTTGCAGGGAAAGCTTCTGCTTCGATCAGCGAATGGCCAACAAGTTGCAGGCGGGTCATCTCCCGACGCAGCTGCATTCCGGCCAGACCCTTACGCAGCCCCTGCTTACGGTGAACCCGCCCTAAGGAAGTTCATCAGGCACGACAATATTTCATCATCCCATGACCACATGAACGAGTGACCCATCGGGAAAGTTTGCAGGTGCGCCCCCGGGATGTTGCGGGCCAGGTATTCGCCATGCGCCAGTGGCAGGCAGGTGTCGTCCTGGCCGTGAATGACCAGCGTTGGACGGCGGATGGTTTTGCAGCTTTCCAGGCGATCGGGGGAGGCAGCGACCGCCTGGGCGTGGTTGAAGGCAGCCGTCGGATTGTCCGTGCGCCCGGCTGCCTGACGCAAGGTCGTGGTCAGCCGGGTACGGGGAAACTCCCGGTTCCCGCCGTAGGTTATTGCCCAGCCCGTCAGCAGGTTTTCTTCCAGCTCTGCTGCCGTGCGCGGAGGCTGGGCAAGCGTTGTCCGGATGTAATCAAGCAGGGCCTGTCCGGGGCCTGGTAGCGCGAAGCCCTCGGTTGGCTGTCCCGTGGTCGCCGCCATATACGGACGCTGGTCGGCCGAGCTGGAGATCAGTACCAGATGCTCAACGCTTTCCGGGGAGTCTATGGCCAATAACTGGGCGATGTAGCCGCCCATCGATAAACCGACGATCGTCGCTTTGGTTAAATTGTGACCGTGCAATACGGCGAGCGCATCCTGCGTCAACTCAGCCAGCCGGTAAGGGTGCCGCGAGTAATCGATCTTCGACGATAGGCCGGTATCGCGGTGGTCGTAGCGAATGACGTAGTAGCCGAAACTGGCCAGGCGGTCGCAAAAATCATCGGGCCAGAAAATGCCCTGGTTCATCGCGCCCATGATCAGCAGGACCGGGTGATCGCGACTGTTGCCGAAAGCCTCGGACCACAGGCTCAATCCATCCGGGGTGCGTATCATCCTTTCCATTCGCGGCGTGGCGTTCATTTCACCAATGCTGCTTCGAGCGCGCCACTAATCGCTCGTCCGAGTTGCGCAATCTCTTCATTGCTGACGATATACGGCGGCATCAGGTACACCGTGTTGCCGATCGGCCGGATCAGCGCTTCACGTTCCAGCGCGGCACGGTAGAACTTGCGTGAGAAGTGCGGGTCGGCGGTTTCGACGTCGAAGGCGGCGATCATGCCGCGCAGGCGCAGGTGGCGGACTTGCGGATGGTCGAGCAGCGGCGCCAGAGCGGCGCCGATTCTGGCCGATTTGTCGCGGTTGGCGAGCAGTACGTTGTCCTGCGCGAAAATGTCGAGCGTCGCCAGCGCGGCGCGGCAGGCCAGCGGGTTGCCGGTGTAGCTGTGTGAGTGGAGGAAGGCGCGGGCGACCGAGTCGTCGAGGAAGGCGTTGTAGATGGTGTCGCTGCACAGCACGATGGACAGCGGCAGATAGCCGCCGGAGATGCCTTTCGACAGGCACATCAGGTCGGGGCGGATGCCGGCCTGTTCATGCGCGAAGAAAGTGCCGGTGCGGCCGCAGCCGACGGCGATTTCGTCGCAGATCAGGTGCACTTCGTACTGGTCGCAGAGCTGGCGGGCGAGGCGCAGGTATTCCGGGTCGTACATCGCCATGCCGGCGGCGCCCTGGATCAGCGGTTCGACGATCAGGGCGGCGGTTCGTTCGCCGTTTTTCTCCAGCCAATCGGCGAGGCCGGCGGCGGCGCGCCGGGCGACGTCGGCCGGCGTTTCGCCGGGTTCGCCCTGGCGGAAATCTGGTGAAGGCAGGATATGCGCGGCGTGGCGCACCAGCGGCGCGTAGGCATCCTTGAAGATGGCGACGTCGGTGACGGCCAGCGCGCCCACCGTTTCACCGTGGTAGCTGCCGGCCAGGCAAAGGAATTCGGCCTTGTCCGGACGGCCGACGTTGCGCCAGTAATGGAAACTCATCTTCAGCGCGATCTCGGTCGCCGAAGCGCCGTCCGAGGCGTAGAAGGCGTGGCCGAGCGCGCCGCCGGTCAGGGCGGAAAGCCGTTCAGAAAGCTCGACCACCGGCCGGTGCGTGAAGCCGGCCAGCATGACGTGTTCCAGCGTTTCCAGCTGTTCCTTCAATGCCGCATTGATGCGCGGGTTGGCGTGGCCGAACAGATTGGTCCACCACGAGCTGATGCCGTCGAGGTAGCGCTTGCCGTCAAAGTCGTAGAGCCAGGCGCCGCAGCCGCGGGCGATCGGGACGAGCGGCAGATGGGCCGGCGAGGCGGCGTCGGCGTGGTGCTGCATCTGCGTGCACGGATGCCAGACGGCGGCCTGGCTACGTGCCAGCCAGTCGGCGTTGGATGAGTGGCTCATGGTCTTGGCAAGATTGGGCAGGCGGGCCGGAGCGCGCCTGGCCGTGGGTCGGTCAATGCAGGGCTTGCGAGTTGGCGGCCGCCTGTTCCGGCATTTCGGCATGCGCCAGTTCGGCTTCGGCGTTGGGGAACAGCGGGGCGCCGCAGTCGTCGCAGAATTCCATGGGGAAATGGTGATCGAGGAAAACGACTTCCTTGACCCCGGCTTCGCGCAACACGGCTTCGATTTCGCCGGCCGCGTCGGTCGCTTCGTCTTCGGCGCCGAGCAGCGGCCAGACGATGCCGTGATAGGTATCGTCAGCGTCCTTCGGGCCGAGACCGACGCGGTATTCCTCCATGCGGCGGTCGTAGCACGGGCCGACGACGGCACGGATCTCGGCCGGCATGAGGCCGAGCATGGTCTGCAGGAAGGCCACCGAGGCCTTCAGCGAATAGGGGCGCGACAGGCGGTCGGCGTTGCGGCAGCCGGCGTGGTAGGCGTCGGGCAGCAGCGGCTCCCAGGCACAGCCGGTGAGCAGTGGTTCGAGATTCGGGCTGCCCTGCTTGATCCATTCCTTGAGCGCCGTTTCCTTGTTGCCGTCCTTCTCGTTCCAGCGGAACAGCGCCTTGCCGCGCGGGATGGCGATGGTGCCGACGAGGTAGCGGACATCGGAGAGGAAACGGTTGGTTTCCGGCATGCCCTGGCTGTCGACCGTCAGGTGCTCGCCGGCCAGCGCGGCCTGGCCGAGCGACTGGGTGAGCAGCCAGGTGTCGCAGAAACTGCGCGGCAACTGGTCGGGGCTGAACAGGTAATCGGCCAGCGCGACACGGCTGTCGGCCCCGAAAACGTGGGCGCCGAGATGCGTCGCCAGGGCTTCGACAGTGGCTTTCGGCAGGGCGCATGAGGGAATGGAAAAACGCGACCAGGCGAGAATGGGGGCGGCAAAGAGCTGGATGTCGAAGTCCACGCCTTTGAAATCCATGCGATTGGTTTCGGCGCGCGACTCGACCATGTCGGCGAGTTCGTCATGGGCGCGCGGATTGGCCTCGAACAGGCGGTCGAGGGCGGTGTTGATGTCGTCTTCGGCACCGTTTTTCAACAGGCTGTCGACGATTTCGGCGAGCTGGTTTTCCCAGTAGGTATCCTCCAGCTTGCCGCCGGACTCGGAAAGACCGGTGGACAGGCGCTGGAGTTCTGCGGCATCGCGGGAAAGGCGGTCACGCGAGCCGAAGCGGGTTCGTTTCATGGGGTTTCCAGAAAATGCAAAAGATGAATTTTACCAGCCGGGGGCGATATTCGCGGCGCAGTCTGTTGGACAACAGAGATTGCCGGTTGGCATGGACCGATGTTTTCAAGTTGAGCGGATCGCGACAATACTTGAGCGGCATGGAACAGCGGCCTGGTCGGCGGGTCGGCACACTGTCTCCCATCCCAACCAGCAAGGAGCAAGAAGATGAATTGCAATTTCCGGATTTTCGGCCGCCTGGCCGTTCTCGCCCTGGCCACGGGGCTGGCCCAGGCCGCCGGGTTCACGGTGGAAAGCGCCAGCCAGAGCGACGGCCGGCTGCCTGCCGCGCAGTTCGCCAATAGCTTCGGCTGCCAGGGCGGCAACCAGTCGCCGCAAGTCAAATGGTCGGGGGCGCCGGCCGGTACCCGAAGTTTTGTCGTTACCCTGTACGACCCCGATGCGCCGACCGGTTCCGGCTGGTGGCACTGGGTGATCGCCAACATCCCGGCCAGTGTCGACGAATTGCCGGCGGGGGCGGGCAGTGTCGGTGGTAGTTTGCCGGCCGGGGCATTGACCATTACCAACGACGCCAGTCAGCCCGGTTATCTCGGTGCCTGCCCGCCGGTTGGTCAGGATCACCGCTACATCATTACCGTGCATGCGCTGAAGGTGGATAGGCTGGAATTGCCGCCCAACGCCACGCCAGCCCTGGTTGGCTTCATGAGCTGGGCGAACGGCCTGGGCAAGGCCAGCCTGACGCTACGCGGTTCGCGTTAACATTGCCGAAAAAGGCCGGCCTGCCGCCGGCCATCCGGGAGAACCGTATGCAGCCAACCCTTGTCCAGCGCGCCGGTATTGCCGTGTCAGGCAGTATCGTCCAGCGCCAGCCGCTCCAGTTCCGGCGGGTGTGGATCGACCTGCCGACGCTGGTGCTGGTCGAATCCGGCTACAAGATCCTGCATGGCGAGGCCGGCAGCTTGCGGGTCGGGGCTGGCGAAGCGGTGGCGCTGGCTGGCGGCCAGTCCTTTGATATCACCAATTATCTCGGCGAGGCGCCCAGTTACCGGGCCCGCTGGTTATGCTGGGAACGCAGCCTGCTCGACCAGTGGCGGGCGCCGGCGGGCCGGCCGCAGTCGGTGGTGACGCTGGGCCGGGCGGCGCCGGCCTTTGTCGAGGCCTTTACGGCATTGACGCAATCGCTCGACGACCCGGCATTGCCCGATGCGGTGGTCGGCCACCGGGCGCTGGAAATGCTGGTCTGGCTGGAGGGCGTTGGTCGCCTGCTACTCGACGACGCGACTTTCGCGCCGCGCGTGCGTCGCCTGCTGGCCGGCGATCCGGCGCGGGAATGGCGGGCGGCCGAGGTGTCCGGTCATTTCGCCATGAGCGAAGCCAGCCTGCGGCGTCGTCTGGCAGCCGAAGAGACCTCGCTGTCGGTCATCCTGCTCGACGTGCGCATGTCGACGGCGCTGACCTTGCTGCAATCGACGGCGCAGCCGGTGACGCGCATCGCCGGCGAGGTCGGCTACCAGTCCCCGTCGCAGTTCGCCGTGCGCTTTCGCCAGCGTTTCGGTTGTTCGCCGACCGACGTTCGCCGCGACAGTCCGCGTGGCATGGTCGCCCTCGCGTAAAATTGGCGGCCTTGCCAACCCGCGCGTCACTCGATCATGCTGATCTTCCTTTCCCCCGCCAAGTCGCTCGACTACAAGACGCCGCCGCATATTGCAACGCATAGCTTGCCGGCCTATCTGAAACACTCCGAAACGCTGATCAAGCAGCTGCGCAAATTGTCGCCGGCCGATATCGCCAATCTGATGGATCTTTCCGATCCGTTGGCGCTGCTCAATTTCAACCGCTATGCCGACTGGTCGCTGCCATTTACGCCGGACAATGCCAAGCAGGCGGTGCTCGCGTTTGACGGCGATGTATACGACGGTTTGAGCGCCCGGACCCTGGCCGCCGACGACCTCGATTTCGCGCAAAGCAGGGTGCGCATCCTGTCCGGCCTCTACGGCATCCTCAAGCCGCTCGACCTGATGCAGCCCTACCGCCTGGAAATGGGCACCAGGTTTGCCAACAAGGCCGGCAAGGATCTCTACACCTTCTGGGGCGAGCGCCTGCTTGCTGCGATCAATGCCGAACTGGCCGAAATGCCGCGGCCGGTGGCGATCAACCTGGCTTCCGAGGAATATTTCAAGGCCGCGGTCGGCCGCAAGATCAACGGCCAGCTGATCCAGCCGGTATTCGAGGACTGGAAGAACGGCAAGTACAAGATCATCAGCTTTTACGCCAAGCGGGCGCGCGGCCTGATGACGCGCTACGCGGTGGTGAACCGGCTCAGCGAGCCGGAAGGCCTCAAGGACTTCGACTACGACGGCTACGCCTACGTGCCGGAAGCCTCCGACGACAAGAGCTGGGTGTTCCGCCGGCGTCTGGACTGAACGGGAGCTACTGCCCGCGCTGTTCCGGCGTCCAGACGACGACGCGGTTGCGGCCGTCGTGCTTGGCCTTGTACAAGGCATGGTCGGCGTGGCGAATCAGTTGGTCGGGCGAATCGCCATGCTCCGGAAATACCGCGACGCCGATTGAAACCGTGGTTTGCAGGTAGGTGTCCGCAAAAGGCAATTGCATGTCGGCAAAAGAGCTGCGCAACTGCTCGGCGCGTTCCCCGGCCGTCGCCAGCGGCATGCCGGGCAGCAGCAGGAGAAATTCCTCGCCGCCATAGCGGCATGCCACATCGTAAGTCCGGGCCATCAGCCCTAGGATGTCGCCGAGTCTGACCAGCACTTCATCGCCCGCCTGATGACCGTAGTTGTCGTTGATTTTCTTGAAATGATCGATGTCGATCATGATCAGCGACAGCGGCTGTGCCTTGCGTTTGCAGCGGGCCAGTTCGTGGAGCAGCGCATTGTCGAGATAGCGGCGGTTGTAGAGCTTGGTCAGCGGGTCGCGGTTGGCCTGGTCGTGCAGTTGTTGCTGCAATCCGGCGATTTCCCGCAGATTGCCATGCAGGGTCTGGTTGGCGGCGAGCAGTTCCTGTTCGCGGAATTGCAGTTTCTTGCGGGTTTCGCGCAACTGCCGGTTGCGGGCGTAGCCGAGATTGCCCATCAGGCTCAGATAGAGGCTCAGGCCGAACATGCAGAACAGCGTCGCCGGCCAGTCGGTGGCGGGGGCGAAGCTGAAGCCGAAGGCCAGAATCCACAGCAGGGCGCCGGCCGGAAAGGCCAGCATGGTTTCGAGGATGCCCCGCCAGCCCTTGTTGGCCGCATTGTTGCTCAGGGTGCCGACCAGTGCGGCAAAACCGATCCACAGCGGAAAGCCGAGCCCGGCGGCGAAGGCGCCGAGCAGCAGCGAGTCGATGAGCAGGCTGTGCATCTCGGTCTGCAGCGCATTGCTGGCCCGGGTGGCGCGCCACCACTGGAAATGCGGATAAACCAGGAGCAGCAGGCCGAGCAGCAGCCAGGCGGGAATGCCGTAATCCTTGCCGGCAATATGCAGGCTACTGGCGACAAAGAGCAGGGCAAAAGAGGTGGCCCGCATCCGATGATGCATGCGCACGAGCCAGTGATGTTTTTTCTCTGTTTCTGCCAATTGGGGACCGGGGCGGGGAGCAGGGGGAGCTTGGCGCTCGCTCTATTTTATGTCGACAGTGGATGCAGCCATACCTTGCGGGGTGCCGCATCGCCTGTCAAGCCTTCGCTGCAGAGGGTTTTCCCTGAGGTGGGGGCTGGATGTTCCGCGGTCTTGTCGGCGCCAGGCAATCAGCTGAGCTAGTCAGGCCTCACGGCAACTTGTTCGGCGAGCAGTGCCGAAGCCGCCGCCGGTTTCATGATCTGGAAAGTCAGGGTTGTCCGGCCGCGCAGCTTCAACAACGCCTTGTCCTTGCTGACCAGCACATCGGCGGCGCAGCGTGCCGCGAGTTCGAGGAATTTCTGGTCGTCGCGATCCTTGCAGCGCGGCAGGTGCGGCGCCTCGCCGGCCGGTACGCATTTGACCAGGCCGCTGTAGCGGGCGTAGCGCTCGCTGATCATTTCCGGCGTCATTTTCAGTTGCGGGTAGGTCAGCACGCGCTGCAATTCGTCGAGCGTGCGCTCGTCGACAAAACATTCGATACGGCCGGCCTCCAGCGCCGCCATGATCGGCACGGCATCGGTGTTGGCCCAGTGGAAGAGGTCGAGGACGACGTTGGTATCGAGGACGAAGCGCAGCATGGCGCGGATTATCCTAGAAACCGCAGTTGAACGTGCACGTTGGTGCGTTTGGGCGGGTGACTGGCGCGACGCGACGAGGCGGCAGGCTCATGCCTGCAACGAGGAGCAACAAAGCCAGGCGCCTACCCAAATGCGCCAGCGGGTACGTAACGATCTCAGCGTTTCGGTGAGCGCATTCGGAGTAAGCAATGTCAGTGTTCATCGGCATTTCCACAAAGTGCAAGTGGTTAACTGCGGTTTCTGGGATTGTATGCGCCAGGGCACTGTTCCGTTCGGTGGTCGGGCGCAGAATCCAGCGGCTGGGTGTTCCAATGCCGAGCGCGAAATACTTGCCAGGCATAAAGCTTTGTTACCATGTCGTCCGCGCTGCCGGCCGATGCCAGGCAAGCCACCGGAAAATCTCTACAGGACATCACCATGGCGCATCCCCTTGCCGGCCAACCGGCCCCGCAATCCAGTCTGACCGACATTCCCGCGCTGCTGGCGGCCTACCGGAATCTGCCGGATGTCAGCGATCCGGCCCAGCGCGTCGCCTTCGGCACGAGTGGCCATCGCGGCACGGCTTTCAATGGCAGCTTCAACGAGGCGCACATTCTCGCCATCGCCCAGGCTGTCGCCGAATACCGCGTCCAGGCCGGCATCAGCGGCCCGCTCTTTCTTGGTAAAGACACCCACGCGCTGTCCGGCCCGGCGCAGCAGACCGCCCTCGAAGTGCTTGCCGCCAATGGTGTACTGATCCATTTTCAGGCGGACGACGGCTATACGCCGACGCCGGTCATTTCGCGCGCCATCCTCGTCCATAACGCCGGCAACCCGGCCGACCGGGCCGACGGCATCGTCATCACCCCCTCGCACAATCCGCCGCAGGATGGCGGCATCAAGTACAACCCGCCGCACGGCGGCCCGGCCGATACCGACGTCACGGGCTGGATCGAGCAGCGCGCCAATGCCCTGCTGGCCGACGGCAATCGTGGCGTCAAGCGCCTGCCTTACGCGCAGGCCCTGGCTGCGCCGACGACCCGGGCGGTCGACCTGATGACGCCCTACATCGCCGAACTCGGCGAGGTCATCGACATGGAGGCGATCCGCCGGGCCAAGCTGCGCATCGGCGTCGATCCGCTGGGCGGCGCGGCCGTCGCCTACTGGCAGCCGATTGCCGAGCTATACGGGCTCGACATCGAGGTGGTGAATCCGGCCGTCGATCCGGCCTTCGGCTTCATGACCCTGGATCACGATGGCAAGATCCGCATGGATTGCTCCAGTCCCTATGCCATGGCCAGCCTGGTTGCCCTCAAGGACCGCTTCGACATCGCCTGGGGCAACGACGCCGACGTCGACCGCCACGGCATCGTCACGCCCTCGCTGGGCCTGGTCAATCCCAACCATTACCTCGCCGTCGCCATCCAGTACCTGCTGTCCCACCGGCCGCACTGGTCGGCCACCTCGGCGGTCGGCAAGACCCTGGTGTCGAGCGGCCTGATCGACCGCGTCGTCGCCGGTCTGGGCCGCACGCTCTACGAAGTGCCGGTCGGCTTCAAGTGGTTCTCGGCCGGCCTGCTCGACGGCAGCATCTGCTTCGGTGGCGAGGAAAGCGCCGGCGCCAGCTTTCTCAAGCGTGACGGCTCGGTATGGACGACCGACAAGGACGGCATCATCCTCGGCCTGCTCGCTGCCGAAATCACCGCCGTCACGGGCCAGGATCCGGGCCGCCATTACCAGGAACTCGCGGCGCGTTACGGCACGCCGTTCTACACCCGTATCGACGCCCCTGCCAGCCGGGAACAGAAGGCCGCCTTCAAACAGCTGACCGGCGACAAGGTCAGCGCCGCGAGCCTGGCCGGCGAAGCGATCACCGCCCGCCTGACCAGCGCGCCCGGCAACGGCGCCGCCATCGGCGGCCTCAAGGTGAGCACTGCCAACGGCTGGTTCGCCGCCCGGCCGTCGGGCACTGAGGATATTTACAAGCTCTACGCCGAAAGCTTCAAGAGCGCCGAACACCTCGCTGAACTGGTCGGCGAGGCCCAGGCCATCGTTACGGCGGCGCTGGCCGGGTGATGTTTTTCAGGGAAGCTGAGACAAACCATGGATGAAATTTCAACCCTGCTTGATCTCTTGACCAGCCGTAGCCTGGATACGGAAGAACTCGATGAGGCTGCTGCCTATGTCAGGAATTCGCCCGAAGATCCGGAACTTGAATGGGCGGGCGATTCGAGAAGCATCATGACTTTCGCGATCTGCAATACCTTGTCCGACTTTGTCGCGACGAGCGACAAGATCGATGAACTGCACGAGCAAATTGAAGCCTTCTTCAGCAACCCCATCCCGCCCTTTCCCGCTGACGATCCGGAAGTCCAGAAAAGTTCTTTTGCCTACTTTCGCTGGCTGGATAGCATCCTTGCGCAACGGGCCCCGGAAAAAGGCGGATATGAACTGCTGTCAGTGAATCCCGGCCTGGATGACAACTTGTATGTCGTTGTCGTCGACCGCTGCGATACCGAGCGGATTCTCGAACTGGCGAATGCGCTGGATTTGAATATCTATCGGGAAAATGGTGTCGAACACTGGCAATAAGGCTGTCAACCCGGCCTCCGCTGGGGCCGGGTTGGGATCCCGGGGGCGTACTCAGGCCTTGAACGTCCCGGCATAGCGGTAAATCTGCCCGAACAGCGGATGTTTGAGCCGGAAATCCATGGCGAAGCGACCGTCGTCAAGCGCCGTTTCGACGATGCTGGTGTGCCCGAGGACCAGCCATTCCGGGATCGGCAACTTCAGCGCACCGAGCTTGAGGACGAAACTGCGGCCCGTATAAATCAGCTTGCCATCATCGACGCTGGCTGCCATGCGCAGCCCGAGGAAGGGATTGACGTACTCGATCAACTCGTTGCCGCCGGCGTAGTGCCAGTGGCTCTTGAAATAAACCTTCCGGCCGTCGGCAAAGCTGATCGTGCGTTTCCAGTGCTGGGTGCGGCCATCCATCCATTTCTCGACGGTGGTCGGCACCGCCTGGCCGCGCCGGTGGAGCAGGGCGCCGATGCGATGCAGTAGGCTGAGCGGCACCTGCATGAAGCCGGGATATTCGATATCCAGCGCCCCGACGTCGGTATGGCTGGCCAACTGGTAATGCTTTTGCAAGGCGGGCGGCAGTTGTTCCCATTGCGGGCCGAGGGCTTGTTGCATGAGGGCTTGCGTGTGCATGACGGACTCCTTGGGTGAAAAAAATTAAAACGTCGGTTTCAGAACCATCAGGAAATAAACGCCAAGCATGGCGATGAAGGCCGGGTAGCCGAGCCATTCCCAGTGCTTGGCATAGCGCCAGTAGCGTTCGGGCAGGGCTGCGTCGTTGGCGGCGGCCTGTTCGGCCATTCTGGCCAGGCGGACTTGCAGCCAGACGACGGGCAGCCAGCAGAGGCCGGTGATGGCGAAGAGCACGAAGGAAGCGACGATCCACGGCGTCGTCCATGCCCAGCCGGCCATATGGGCCAGCCAGAGGCCGGAGATCGGCTGGAAGATCACGGCTGGCGTGGTGAACCACCAGTCGGCGCGGACCACCAGGCGGGCGACGTCGGCGATGCTGCTGACCCGGCCGAGGCGGTTGGTGAAGAACAGGTAGTAGGCCGTGCCGAAGCCGGTGCCGACGATGAGCACCGAAGACAGGATGTGCAGGGTCTTCAGGATCAGATAGGTGTTCATGCTGCGTTCTCCTCGGATAACAGAATGAAAAGCAGGGCCAGGATGGGCAGGTTCTTGCTAAGCGGCCCGAAGGGGTGGATCAGGAATTCCGGCAGGCACAGGGCGATGATCAGCGAGTAGCCGGCGATCAACGCCATCTGCGCCAGCCACAGGCGGCGGCCGGGACGGAACAGCGTCGCCCAGCCCAAAGCCAGGTCGAGGCCGGCGGCGCCGTAGAGCGCGATGAGCGCTGGCGTGCCGCTCAGGCCGGTGCGGGTGAGCAGGGCGAGGCTGGCATCGATCGGGTAAATGCCCAGACTGAGCAGGCCGGTGATCAGCCAGACCAGCGCCAGACTGGCGCGCAACAGGGGATTGCGCCAGGCGGCCAGGGCGCTCAGGCGGGCGGTTTTGGCTTCGCCGGGCGGGATGAAGTCGGCCAGGGCGTGCAGCGGGCGGCCGCGCAGGGCCGTTGGTGGCGTCGCAGTCGGGCTGCCGGCCTGCAGCATCCGCCAGCTGTCCGGCGTCAGCAGCGAACCGGGCAGACGGCCGAGCAGGTGGGCGGCGACCCGCATCAGACCGGCCGGAATATTCACGCATAGCGCCGGCGCAAAGCCCATGGCGCGGCGGAACTCGAGCAGCATCTGTTTCAGCGTGAAGGGCGCCGGGCCGACCAGATCGAGGCGTTGCCGGGCCGGCGTCGCCGGGTCGAGCAGCCGGGCGATGATGGCGCACAGGTCGTCGATATGAATGGCCTGCAAGACCTGCTTGCCACCAGCCGGCAGCGGCAGCACGGGCAGGCTGGCGAGCTGGCGGAAAAAACCAGCCGAATGGCCGTCGGCGCCGTAGATCAGGGCCGGGCGGACGATCTGCCACTCGATTGGGAGCTGCATCAGGAACTCGTCGGCCGCCCGCTTGCTGGTGAAATAGGGCTCGCTGCCGCTTGCTGTGCCGAGCGCCGAAACCTGCACGACGCGGCGCACGCCGGCCGCGCGGCAGGCGGCAAACAGGGCCTGCGGGCCGCGCTGGTGGAGATCGGGAAAACTTTTCCCGGCGCTTTCCGTGAAGATGCCGACGCAATTGATCACCGTATCGATACCGGCCAGTTGTTCGGCCCAGGCGGCAGTGTCGGGTCTGGTGAAGTCGAAGGACAAATCGCCGGGGCGTTGTGGCCGACGCATTCCGCGCACGACCTGATGGCCGGCCGCGGTCAAGTGCCGTTCCAGCGCCTGCCCGAGAAAGCCGTTGGCGCCGCAGATCAGGATGCCCATACGGCCTCCTTGTTCTCGACGCCAGCGGTCTGGCCGGGCTTGGCCGGGGGCGGTACGCGTTTCCAGATCAGGCGGGCGAGGAAAGCGACAGCGAGCAGGATGCCGACCAGGCTGAGGGTTGCCGCCTGGCGGATGATCTCGGCCAGCGCAAACTCGCCGCCGTTATGGCCGAAAATCAGGACCAGGGCGAGCGGCGTACCGGTCAGCAGGATGCCGGTCGTGCGCACCCAGAAATTCGCCCGGTCGTCGGTGCCACACAGATCGACGAGCAGGATGCGGGTGACCTGGCGCAGATGGGCGGTGACGGCGATGCCGACGAGTAGTGGAATGGCGATCTGCAGGAAGAGTGGAAGGAGTGATTGCATTTTGTGGCCTCCTGTTGTTGCGGTTGTTTCTGTAAAAACAGAAATTAAAACTTTAAAAAATCGGGCCGGAAAGGCCCGTCGGGCAGGGCGAAAACTACTCGCCCTTGGTTTTGCGTATGGTTCGGCTGATCTTGGCGCCAACGCCGAGCATCTTCATCAGCGTTTCCGGCTTCAGGCGCAGCATCTCGTCCGACCAGGCGGTGAGGATCTCGATGAACTCCAGCGTCTCCTTGATGCGCGCTTGTGCCCCGGCCTCTTCATCAGCCAGTTCCGGGTTGTTGAGGAAGGACTTGAGGACCGTGATGGTCGGGTCGATCTCGCGCTGGCGGCGGCCTTCGACGATCAGCTTGAAGAGTTCCCAGACATCGGTCGAGGTTTCGAAATGGTCGCGCCGGTCGCCGCGCAGATGCACGATGTGCACCAGCTTCCACGACTGCAGTTCCTTGAGGCTGTTGCTGACATTGGAGCGGGCAACACCCAGTGTCGTGGCAATTTCCTCCGCCTCCATCGGCCGGCCGGCCAAATAGAGCAGGGCATGAATCTGCGCCACGGTGCGATTGACCCCCCAGCGGGAGCCCATTTCACCCCAGTGCAGGATGAAGCGTTCGGCGATTGGTTTGAGTTCCATGGGATGAACTTTAATGAATGTCTGTCGTTTCTGTCAAGACAGAAATTTATGGCTTTATTTAAGGAGTGGACGTTCAGCGTTTTTGTTCTCAGGCGCGAGGTACGTAGTATCCGGGTCTAAGCTGTTGTCAGGTGTCTATGCTTGTGCTTTCGCGCTTTGCATCGTGATTTGACTTTATGACTGATAGAAAATTCGAGACCTCCATCAGTACAGCTTTTCCATTCGGTTGTAGCCGTGACTTCGCTTTTTCTGTGACGAATTGTTCAAGTAGCGGCGTCATTTTGCTAACAAACACCTCGGTTTCTCCCCGCTGAAAGGAGGCTCTCAACTTATTGGCCTCAAGCAAAAGGTTGCGAACCTCTCCCGCATCGTTGTTGGAATTCACGCCATTGAGACTGCTAGAGGATGCTCCTGGACCGTACTTTTCCATGGCTTTTTGGGCTCGCTCACAGTGCACTTTGAGTTCGGCCAAGTCCGACGTTCTGCGCTGATTCACTATTTGCGATTTCGCTCTTGTCGCTTCTGAGGCAGATTGCTTTGCTTCTTTGGCTTGTTGATTCGACACTATCGCGCCCCAAATAGAAGCAACTGTCCCCAGGATGGTTAGGCCGAGACCCCATGCAGTAGCGGCGTCCATCATGCCTCCAGGAGTTCACGTAGTTTGACTGCTGTCATGTTGTGTGGACACCCCCATGATTGCCAAACACTGGTCATCCGGATGTACTTTTCCAGCATGGGGCAGTGACTATTGAAGTCGGGATATTCTTGTCCTCGAATGAGTTCTTCGTATCGGTCAAGGTCCACGATGAAGTATCGCGTGTAGGAGAGATGGTGTGATTCATTGTTTCCGTCGAAGCCAGGAAACCTTATTTCCGATTCAGTCAAACCGCTCTTGTCTTGAAGAGCATCAAATGACGACAAAATCCCACGATATAGGTCAAGAGCATTTAGAACTTTCTTGCATTCGTCCTCCGGAAAATCCTCCCAGATATTTTCGAAAATCCACTTGTAGTGAAGCTGAAAGCCTTGCTGCAAAGCAATTCGGTGCTTTTCGAAGTAGTCAGCTTCTTCGGGGTAAAGTTTTTCGAGAATCAGAAACTGATTGACGAGTGAGAGACGTTCTATTTTAGATAAGTTCATGGTTCATCCATCCAGAGAGGCTTTTAGGTTGTTTAGACGAAAATGCTATCAGCAATCGTGCGAACAATGCCCGCAAAATTTCAGTTAGCTATTGGGAGGGAGTCTGTCCTAGATCTCTGCGGAATTCCTTCAATTCAATTCCTCCTAGATCCCAATCTTCGTGTTTTCTCAAAAAACAGCCTCCTCCCCCAGCTTATAATCCGCCCCTTCCTACAAACCCGGATTTCGCCGCATGTCCCGCATTCTTCTCGCCCCGATGGAAGGCCTCGCCGACGATTTGTTGCGCGGCGTGCTGACGGCCATCGGCGGCTACGACTGGGGGATTTGCGAGTTTGTCCGGGTGTCCAACACGCTGTTGCCGGCCAAGACCTACGAGCGCATTTGCCCGGAATTGCTTAACAACAGCCGGACGGCGAGCGGGACGCCGATGCGCGTGCAATTGCTCGGTTCCGATCCGCATTTCATGGCCGAGAACGCGCGGCGGCTGGTAACGCTAAAGCCGGCCGGCATCGATCTCAATTTCGGCTGCCCGGCGCCGACCGTGAATCGCCATCGCGGCGGGGCGGCGCTGCTCGGTGAGCCGGAATTGCTGCATGAAATCACGGCTGCCGTGCGCGCCGTGGTGCCGGCGGAAATTCCCTTTACCGCCAAGATGCGCCTCGGCATCGACGATACCAGCCGGGCCGTGGAAAACGCCCAGGCGCTTGCTGCCGCCGGTATCGACGAACTGATCGTGCATGGCCGGACCAAGGCCGACGGCTATCGGCCGCCGGCGCGCTGGGAATGGATCGACAAGGTACGCGCCGCGATCGACATTCCGCTGATCGCCAACGGCGAGGTATGGACGGTCGAGGATTTCCGCAATTGCCAGCAGGTCACGGGCTGCGCCAACATCATGATCGGTCGCGGTGCCGTCGCCGATCCACTGCTCGCCCGCCGGGTGCGCGGCGAGCCAGTGGCCGGCTGGGCGGATATCCTGCCCGGTGTTGGCGACTACTGGCTGGGCATCCGGCGCAAGGTGGTGCCGGTGCATGCCGGCGGCCGGCTCAAGCAATGGCTGGCCATGCTGCGCCGCAATTATCCCGAGGCCGAGGTGCTCTACCAGTTGCTGCGGCCGATCAAGGGCGCCGATGATGTCGAGGCGGCGCTGATTGCCGCGGGCATTCTTTCCGCCGAGCGACTCGCCGCATGAGCGACGCGAATTCCCGCTTCATCAGCAGCGCCCAGGATGGGCCGCACCGCGACCTCGAAGCGCTGGTCCGCCGCCACATGGCGCATCCGTTCAGGAAGCCGCTGGCCGATTACAACCGCACCGCCTTCGCCGAGGCCATGGCGGCCTGGGTGCTGTTCGACCGGGAATCGCCGCTGATTCTCGATGCCGGCTGCGGCGTCGGCTGGAGCACGCTGAACATCGCGCAGCAATTTCCCGAGCATTTCGTGCTCGGCGTCGATCAATCCATCGACCGTCTGGCGCGTGGCAAACCCATGGAGCTGCCGGCCAATGCCGTGCTGATCCGCGCCGACCTCGTCGATTTCTGGCGCCTGCTGGCTGACAACGGCATCCGCCTGGCCCGCCACTACAACCTCTACCCGAACCCGTGGCCGAAAATCGGCCACCTGGCGCGGCGCTGGCAGGGACATGCGGTGTTTCCGGTGTGGCAGGAACTGGGCGGCGTGCTGGAATGCCGCAGCAACTGGCGCATCTACATCGAGGAAATGGCGCAGGCGCTGACTTTGCTCAGCGGCCAGCCGGTGGCCGCCGAGGCCTGGCAGACCGAAATGCCGATGACGCCTTTCGAGAAGAAATACCTCGCCTCCGGCCACGAACTGTGGCGCTGCCGGGTCGATTTCGGATGAGTGTCTGCCAGAGTTGCGGTGCCTGCTGCGCCAGTTTTCGCGTCGATTTTCACCCGGTCGAGTTGGCCGGCGGCGCCTTTGCCTGGGAGCAGGGCGTGCCGCTGGCGATGACCGTGCCGGTCACGGCCAGCATCGTCCGCATGGCCGGTACCGATGCCGTAGCGCCGCGCTGCGTGGCGCTCAGCGGCGAAATCGGCCAGACGGTCGGCTGCACGATTTACGCGGAGCGGCCGTCGCCCTGCCGCGAGTTTGATACCGAACACGCCGCCTGCAACCGGGCGCGCCAGCGCTGCGGTCTGGCGCCGCTCGGAGAAGGCTCCCTCCCCTAAAAAGGGGAGGGCTGGGGAGGGGTTGAATGGCGCACAAAGATCGGGAGCCGCCTCTGTGCCTTCTGTTGCAATTCGTTACTTGAAAAGGGCCGAGGCCGCCCGTATCTTCCATTCATGGCCGAACGGAGCAGTGCCCGTCGGCCTTTTTCTTACTCAATGCTGCTTGCCTTGCCTGCAGCGCCTCAGGAAATCATGATCCATATCCAGACCCAGTCGATGAATCCCGTGCAGAAAGTCGTGGCCAGCCTGCTCGGCTTGGCCATGCTCGTTCTCGGCGTCATGTTCTCCATCGTCATCATTCCCGTCATCGTCGTGCTCGCCGGGCTGGGCATCGGCTATTTCTACTGGAAGACGCGGGCGCTGAGAAAGGCGATGGCTGCAGCAATGGCCGAGGCCCGGACCGGGGCCGGCGTTGATAACAGCGTGATTGAAGGCGAAGCCGTGGTTATCCGCGAAGAGCGCGAAATCCGCCATCTGCCCGGCCAACGCTTGTAACGACAAACCCAGCGCGAAGGCGCCAAGGCTTTCTTCGCGTCTTCGCGTCTTTGCGCCTTGGCGGAGGATTCTGATTTTTGCTTTCCGGCGTCGCCTAGGCCTGAACTTCGGCGTGGCGCGGGCAACTGGTCAGATGGTCATTGACCATGCCGCAGGATTGCATGAAGGCGTAGCAGATCGTCGAGCCGACGAACTTGAAGCCGGCCTTGGCCAGCGCCTTGCTCATGGCATCCGATTCCGGCGTACGGGCCGGCACTTCACTCAGCGATGCCCTGTGGTTCTGGATCGGGGCGCCATCGACGAAAGCCCACAAAAAATCACTGAAGGATTGCCCGTTCGCTGTTAGCGTCAGAAAGGCCTGGGCATTCCGGATCGCCGCGGCGATTTTCAGGCGATTGCGCACAATGCCGGCATCGGCCAGCAGCGCGGCGACCTTCGCTTCGTCGTAACGGGCGATCAGCGCCGGATCGAAATCATCGAAGGCGCGCCGGTAGTTTTCCCGCTTCTTGAGGATCGTCGCCCACGACAGGCCGGCCTGGGCGCCTTCGAGCAGCAACAGCCCGAACAGCGCCCGGTCGTCGCGCAGCGGCACGCCCCATTCCAGATCATGGTATTGGCGGTAGAGGTCGAAGCTTTCGGACCAGGGGCAGCGTTGCATGGGCTTTTATCCCGGGGTGATGGGTGGATTATTGTGACGTAGGCAGCGGGAACAGACGCTGCCATGTTGCCCCGTTGTCGGTCGTCGAGTAAAGCATGTCACTGCCCTGAAGAAGGACTTCCTTCTCGTCGGCAAACACGACGCGACCAGCGTAATTGCGCGTGTCCAGCGGCTTGCCCACTCGGGCCCAGGTCGTTCCTCCGTCGCTCGTTTGGCGCAACTGATTGCTCACCATCGTGAAACCCGGCGAGGCTTCGATGGAGACACACTGCTGCGTGTCATGGCAGTAGCCGGTAATACCTGTGACATCGCTGTGCTGCCAGGTTCGCTGCTGGTCCACCCAGGTGGACGAGTAGAGCGAAAGACCATTCTGTCGGGTCATGGCCACCGTCCCGTCTGGCCGATACTTCCAATCCACCACCCAGAAATTTTCGTTTTGCGAAGTCAATGCCAGCGTCTGCTTGTTGATGCGACTAATCACGGTTTTGCGCGTGATGCCGGGAATGTTGCCGGCGAAGATGAGTTCATTGTCAGTGACCAGAATATTGTCGGGCGGCGTGTTCGTCCTGGTGACTTCGGTCGGCGATTCGCTGTTGTCCTCGATGGACTTTTTCTTCCAGACTCGCGTTTGCTGCAAGTCTCCGGCGACAAAGATGGCGCTACCATTGGCGAGCGGCTCGATGTGGGCAATACGTCCGGTTTCCGGCGCCAAGCGGTAGGTCGACCACTTGCCGTTGCCAGCCTTGACGAAGTATTCGCCGTAGTCGCTACCGGCAATGACTCTTCCGTCAGGCGCTTGTGCTACCGAGTACACCCGTCCCAGGGTGTCGATCGTTTCCCGGCTCCATTTCTGCGGGCCGGTGCGCCTGAAAATTTGACCGAGGTGCGAGCCCGCTGAAACCTGCTGGCCCGTACTCTGGATACTCAATAGCGAGACATGTCGCCGTGCTTGCTCCAGCACATCTGCTTCAGCTTCGGCGGTGGCTGCACTTGTCCAGCCGCCACCCTCGATGACCGGAATGTCGGTCCGCAGGGATTCAAACAGCAGCGCGTTTTTCGCTGCCTTTTTCCCTGCCGGGCCGTGCAGAAGGAACATCTGCTCGGCGCGCTCCTTTTCTATTTCGGGCACGTACACAAGGGTGCCAAGATTGGCAAGTCGTCCCGGCTGGACCGCAAAGCGCGGCAGCTTTCTGTTTGTGCTGGCGCTGTCGCTGGCCAGCAATGCGAGAAGGAGACCCGGTCCCGGGCCCATGCATCCCATTCCGGTGATCTCGTATTCACCGGCTTCGAGCTTGGCAAAATACAAGGACTCGGTCGGCACGTGTTTGCCCAGCAGCATGTTGTACTGGGCCGTGATGTCTTTCATCTCGGCGTGCTTGCCCTTGGTGCTGATCTCGACACTTTGCCATTTGGGGTTGAGCAGGCTGATTGGCCGGACGGACACCACCTTGAGGATGACGAAGCCCTCATTGTCCTTGGCGACTAGGTTCAGTTCCAGGCCGGTTTCGGTTCGTTTTGCGGCGGTGTTGGCGCAACCGGAAAGTAAGGCCAGGGCAACCAAGAGTGCCGCTAACTGGAGTGTTCTTAACATCTGCATCGGTGCTCCATTTTTTGGCGGGAGAATTGAAATTTTTGATAACGAGGCATTGATCAATGCCGGCAAGATATCGGGGCATTATTTTCCGCGCATTTTTGCATGACAAGGCTCTGCAAACGCAACTTTCGGGTCGCTGATACCTTGTTTTACCGCATCGCCAAAGCCGATGCTTCGTATCTCCCTTGCCATGACTTCAACAAATCGGGTGGCTCGGCGGTGTTCCCTGCGGCCTGGTCAGCGCCGCCCGGGCAATCTTTCCTGGTGCCGTCAGAAGCGTACATCCAGCGTTTTGCTGCCGTTACGCGCGGGAAGCGTGGCATAGCTCAGCGTGCGGCTTGCCCTATCCCAGACCGGCTTTTCACCGGTATAGGGATGAATCAGCCCGGCCCCAGGCAGGGCCTGGGCGATGGCCTCGGCGTCAGTGATTCCCTGACGCAGCAGCGCGAGCTGGAAGGCCAGCATGGCGCGTTGGGCGATCAGGTCGTCGCGGCGGAGAAAGTAGCTGCTGTAGTTTGGCTGCGCAATATTGTTGAGGATGTGGCCGATCGGGTTGCGCAGCACGTAAGTGCTTTGCGCCTCGCTATCGGCTTCCCGGCTGATGTCGGCGAGAGCCTGACGGTAAGCGGCGCCGGTCAGGTCGTCCGGGGCAACTATCCGACGATATTTGTCGTAGCTTGCGTTCGCTGTTGCCTGAGGCAGCCACAAGGGGCCAAGCAGGGTGTCGCTGAACCAGTTTCCTGAGAAGCTCTGCGAAGACTTGTTGTGCTCCATCAGGAAAAGCAGGGTACGGGACTGGATTCGTGCCTCGGTCAACAGCACGGCTTTCAGGCGTGTGGCGTTCTCGGGGAGCGGCGCCAGAAGGGGGGCGATGCGCTCGGCGCGTTGCCGGGCGGCCTGTGGCTCCCTGACCATGTACTGATTGAGCAGCCCGGTGTCGGTGCGCAGGCTGGCCGCGGCCAGCAAATATTCGATCAGCGTCTGCGCTCCCTGCATCTGACGGATATGAAAGTCCATTTCCCGCCCCAGGCGATCCAGGGCTTCGTCATGATGGCCCTCGGCGACGGTCAGGGCAAAGCGGGTGGCGCTCAGCTGGCGCCAGAAGTGAGGGTGGTTGGGCCAGTGTGAAACCAATGTTGAATCCGGTCGCCAGGCTTCCTGATAGGCGGGAAAAGCCAGGGCGGTATCGCCGCGCGCCAAGGTGATCCTGCCTTTCTCCTGTACAGCGCGAGCCAGCTCGGGGTCGGCTGATACATTTTCCAGGCAAGTCTCGATCCTGTCGCAGGCGATGTCCTTGGCGCGCAACCCATCCTCACGTTTTTCGGCATTGATGGCGAGATCCGTTCCGCTGTCGATGCCAGACGGGGTCTTGTCCATGGCCAAAGCTTCCTGGAACCAGCGTTGTCCCCAGGCCGCGGGGGTTTGGTCCGCCGGGCCCGGCACGCCGATCCAGGCGAAGTAGCCGTTCTCGGTGGCCGGAATCTGGGGCGGTGCAGTGGCAATCAGTTTTGCCAGTTCGGGATCGATGGGGTCGTCGCGCAGGTTGCTGAGCAGCAACATGAGATAGAGAACGACGGGGATCGCCAGGATGAGCAGCAGCCCCTTGCCCAGAATTCTCAGCGCCTTGTTCATCGGATTGCCCCGGATCGGGTGCTTGTCAAAGGCGGAATGGGCAATTGGCTGCGGTCGCCGGAGTTGGTATTTTTAACCACAAGAAGGATCCCTGTCTGGAGATGTGGCGATGATACGACGAAAATGACAATGGCTTTAAATGTTGGCGCAGTATCAACGCTCAATAGCGTTTGAACGGCCAGGATAAAAAATTGCCCGGTGATTCCCGGGCAATTTCCTGTCGCCGCTTACCGGGTGCAGCCCTCAGCGGCGTTCCCAGATTGTCACTTCCGACAGCGTGTGCTGGAACTTGCGTTTCGTTTCGCGGATCACGAAAGGCACTTCCAGCGGCCCCCGCACCAGCCGGAAATGCTTGCCGAGCTGGGTTTTCAGACCGTCCAGCGTGCTCACGTTCTCGCCGTCCTTCTTGAAGCCGCCGATCCAGTCTTCGCGTTTGGTGTGTTCTTCGAGCCAGGTGTAGGGCGAAGCGAGGAGCAGCAGACCGCCGGGATTCAGGCGCTCGTGGACGCTTTCGAGGAAGCGGGCCGGGCTGTACAGGCGGTCGATGAGGTTGGCGGCGAGGATCAGGTCGTAGCCGGTAAAGATCGGCTTCAGGTTGCAGGCGTCGCCCTGGAAGAACTCGACCCGGCCGGGCAGTTTGTCCAGCTCGTGTTCGGCCAGCGTGCATTCCTTGTGGCTGACCAGTTCGCCTTCGTCGACCAGGGTGTAGCGCAGGCGGCCGCTTTCGCCGAGTTGCGTGCCGATGCCGATGAAGCGGGCCGAGAAGTCGATGCCGGTGACCTCTGCGAAATGGCGGGCCAGTTCGAAACTGGCGCGGCCGGTGGCGCAGCCGAGATCGAGCGCCTTGCCGGCCGGTTTGTTGCCCATGGCTTTGATGGCCAGTTCGGCCAGCGCTTTCGGGAAATTGGCGACGCCGTAGTATTCGGCGCCGTAGTGGAATTCGATGTATTCCGAAATCAGGCGGTCGGTTTCGTAATGCGAGGCCGGGCGGCCGGCCGGGGCGTCCGAGACGACATAGCGGAATCCGGCGTGCTGGAAGAAGTGGCGGCGGAAGGCATAGCGCGACAGCGGCGCCGCTTCGTTGCCGCAGGAAATCCACGAGCCGCCCTTGAACAGGTTGTGGCGGTCGTCGAAGGTCGGCGTCGTGAAATCGTCGTAATAGGGGTGAACTTCGAAGCCGGGGAAGGGATGGATGGGCGTTTCCAGCCATTGCCAGACATTGCCGACGACGTCGAACAGCGGGCCGTGGGCGAACTGGCCGACCGGACAGCTCGAGGCGTAATTCGCCAGCTCGAGATTGGCTTCGGCCGGACCGTCGCCGGGCAGGTCGGGGACGCCGGCGAAACGGCGCAGGGCCTGCCATTCGTCTTCGGTCGGCAGGCGCACGGGTTGGCCAGTCAGGCGGGCCTGCCAGTTACAGAAGGCCTTGGCCTCGTGGTAGTTGGTTTCGACCGGCCAGTCCCAGGGCATCGGGACTTCTTCGAGCATCAGGCGCAGGCGCCACTGGCGGCCGCTGCGGATCCAGAAAGTCGGATGTTCGGCCCGGGCAAATTGCTTCCAGGCCCGGCCTTCCTCCAGCCACAGCGTGTCGTCGGCATAGCCGCCGGCCTCGACGAAGGCGAGGAATTCCTGGTTCGAGACGAGGTGGCGGCTGGCCTTGAAGGCAGCGGTGCTGGCCGGATGCTGGCCGAATTCGTTGTCCCAGCCGTAAATCTGCGGCTCGCTGCGCGCGCGGCCGAGGCGGAAACTGGCCGCCAGGATATCGACCAGCGTGTTCTGCGGGGCCGGCGCGCTTTCCCGGCAGGGTTCCCAGTCGGCGTGCGGCTGCACGTATTTGAGTTGGTGCTGGCGGATCAGGACCGACGAGGTTTCGAGATGGATGCGTTCATGCTCGATGCCCATCAGGACCACCCACCACGGGTTGTCCCAGTTGATTGGCAGGCTCAACGGCAGGCTGCGGATCAACTGGTCGATCGCGGCGCGCACCTGGCGGCGATAGTCGCGCACCGCATCGACCGTCGGCCAGTCGTAGCGCGCGTCGTTGAGGTCGTCCCAGCTCATTTCGTCGACGCCGATGGCAAACATCGATTCGAATTGCGGATTGAGGCGTGCCTCAAGCAGGCCGGCTAGCACCAGCTTGTTGATGAAAAAGGTTGCGGTATGGCCGAAGTAGAAAATCAGCGGGTGGCGCAGGGCGATCGGCTTGACGTAGTAGGCCTCGTCGCTGCGCAAGACTTCGAACAGCTTCTCGTAGCGGTCGAAGGTGGCGTGGAAGTAGGCGAGGATCTGCTGGCGCGTCGCCTCGGCATCACTGCCGGTCAACAGCGGCGTTTTCGGGAAAGGGGTCAGGGACATGCGATTTTCGAATTGGCTTACAGGTGGTTTCACAGGGGCGACAGGGTGGCGATGACCTTGCCCGGTTCGATGCGTACCGAGCGGAGCAGCCAGCGCGCCGCCAGTTCTTCGGCGCTGCCGTTTTCGCGCAGGGAATAGACCGGCTTGCTGCGGAAATAAGCGGTGATCAGTGAATTGATGACGCGCCGGGCGGAGGCTTCCGACTCAACGGGCAGGGCCATGGATTCGACCCGGTCGACAATGGGGGCTTCGAGGAAAAAGGCCTTGCTGTTGTCGTCGTAACGGATGCCGGCCGTTCCCGTGACATCGACCGGTACGGCGGGATTGCCGAGCAGGCCGATATTGACGCGGGCGGCGATGCCGACGCGGTTGGCCGGCGTGCCCAGCTCGATATGCGGTGCTTCGGCCAGGGCGACGGTCATCAGGCCGCCGTAATTGCGCGGCTGGGTACCGGACTTGGTCAGTGCCGCCTGAATTTGCTCTTCCGAGAAGGCGATTTCGCGGTCCAGCAGCCCGGCCAGGGCAGTCGAGGCGTAGCCAAGCAGGGCGGCGAGCAGCAGGGTGGCGATCTTCAGTTTCATGGCTGGGCAGTGGTGGCGCAAAACAACAGTCTAGCAGGGCGTGTGGATTAACTGAATTTATCCCCGTTTTGGTCGGGCAAGTCTGTGGATAAGCTCGGGATAGGTTGGCTAGAGCCTTGTCTGGCAAGGGAAAAGCGGCGCTGCCTAAATAATGGGCGATTTGGGCGATTTGGCCGATTGCCCGGTATCTGGATTCGAGATGTCAGCGATCAGGATTATTCAATTTACCTGATTGGGCGCCTTGGCTAAGCTCAAGTTCCTCATTCAGCCAAGGAAAGCCATGCCCTACGTCAATATCAAGATTACCCGCGAAGGCGCCACCCCGGCGCAAAAGGCCGAATTGATCAGTGGCGTTACCCGCTTGCTCAAGGAGGTGCTGGGCAAGAATCCGCAGACCACGGTGGTGGTCATCGACGAAGTGGATACCGACAACTGGGGCATCGGCGGCGAGTCGGTGACGCTGCGCCGCCAGCGCGGTCAGTGAGTCAGACCATGTGGGGATAAAGATTATTTATCCCCGTTTTGGTCGGGTAAGTCTGTGGATAAGCTCGGGACAAGTGCGCCATCTGCCTGAACTGGCAAGGAAATTCGCCCTTGCCTACAAAATGGGCGATGGGCCGGAAAAGCGCGCTAGGCGCGGTTTTTCTGTTGCTGTTTGCGGCCCTTGGGCGCCAGCAACTGGGTTTCGATGACTTCGGCCGGGACCGGCCGGGAGAACAGGTAGCCCTGCAGGAAATCGCAGTTCAGCCGGCTCAGGTGTTGTTGCTGCTCGATGGTTTCGACGCCTTCGGCGACCACCAGCATGCGCAGGCTGTGGGCCAGGGCGATGATGCCGGTGACGATGGCCAGCGCATCTTCGTCATGGGCGATGTCGCGGATGAAGGACTGGTCGATTTTCAGCGTGTTGGCCGGCAGGTGCTTGAGGTAGGAGAGCGAGGAATAGCCGGTGCCGAAATCGTCGATGGAAATGCTGATGCCCAGGCTGCGCAGGTCGCGCAGGAGGTCGATGCAGGCGCCAGCGCGCTCCATCAGCACGCTTTCGGTGATTTCCAGGATCAGCGCCGAGGCGGGCAGGCCGCTGTCGTGCAGGGCGCTGAGGATGATCTCGCGCAGGTCGGCTTGTTCAAGTTGCTTCGCCGAGAGATTGACGGCAACGTGGAAATTGGCAAGGCCGTTGTCCAGCCAGGACTTGGCCTGGACGCAGGCACTGCGCAGGACGCGCTCGCCGAGCGGCAGGATCAGACCAGTTTCTTCGGCCACCGGGATGAAACTGGCCGGTGAGACGATGCCCTGTTCCGGATGCAGCCAGCGAACCAGGGCTTCGACGCCGACCACGGTGCCGCTGACGGTGTCGATGACCGGCTGGTAGAAGGTGGTGATTTCGTTGCGTTCGAGGGCCCGGCGCAGATCGTTTTCGAGCTTCATGCGCTCGGAGAGCACCGACTCCATGGTCGATTCGTAATAGCAGAAACCGCTGCCGGCATGCTTGGCGCGGTACATCGCCGTATCGGCATGGCGCAGCAGGTTGCTGACGTCGGCGCCATCGGCCGGATACATCGAGATGCCGATGCTGGCCGTGATGACGATTTCCTGGCCGCAGATGGTCAGCGGGGCCGACACGGTGCGGCAGATGTTCTGGGCGACGCTGGCGGCGACACCGGCATTCGGCAGGTCGTCGAGGAGCAGCGTGAACTCGTCGCCCCCCAGGCGGGCGACGAAATCGTCGGTGCGCACGCAGCCCTTGAGGCGCTGGGCCATGGTCGCCAGCAACTGGTCGCCGGCCTCGTGGCCGAGGGTGTCGTTGATGTACTTGAAGCGGTCGAGATCGAGGAAGAGCAGGGCAAAGATGCCATTGCGCGCGGCGCTTCGCTCGATGGTGCGATTCAGTGAGTCGACGAAGAGCAGGCGGTTGGGCAGGCCGGTCAGGGTGTCGTTGTAGGCCAGCTGGCGGACGTTGCGCTCGGCCCGGGTGGCATCGATGACGCGCCGCACGCGCTGATTGACGACCGACAGGTGAATCGGCTTGGGAATGAAGTCGCTGGCCCCGGCTTCGAAGGCGCGCTCGATGGACTGGCGGTCTTCGAGGGCGGTGATCATCAGGATGGGGATGTCTTTCCACAGCGGGTGGCGCTTCAGGGCGGCACAGGCGGCAAAGCCGTCCATCACCGGCATCAGCGCATCCATCAGGATGGCGTCGGCCAGATTGTTTTCCAGCCAGCTCAGGGCCTCGCTGCCGTCACTCGCTTCCTCGACCCGGAAGCCGTTGCGGTAGAGCGCGTAGCGCAGCGCCGAGCGGGTGCTGCGGTCGTCGTCGACAACCAGGACGAGCGGCGCATCGTCGCGCACCACGGGTTGGTCTGCCGCGGTGCTTTCGCCCAGTTCGCCGAGCAGGGCCGGTTCGACGATGGCGAATTCGGTGCGTAGTTGCAGCAGCAATTCGGCACAGCCGCCCAGGGTGCCGGCTTCGGCCTGGCTTTCCATGCTGCGGGCGATGCTGGCGACGGCGTTGGCGCCCAGATTGCTGGCGGCGCCCTTGATGACGTGGGCGAGCTGGCGCAGGGTGTCGGCATGGCCATCGGCGATGGCATTTTCGAGATCGACGAGATAGCGCGGCATGTCTTCGAGAAACGGCCGGATGGCTTCGCCCAGCGAGTCGCCGAGGATTTCCCGCAGGCGTTCGATGACCGTCGCGTCGAGCGCCTGATGGCCGGGTTCTTCAATGACCGGTTCAAGCTGCGTTGCAGCCTGCCAGTGCAGCCATTTTTCCAGTCGGGCGGTCAGTGTTTCGAGCGTCAGCGGCTTGGCCAGATGATCGTCCATGCCGGCCATCCGGCAGCGTTCGATATCGATCGGCAGGACGTTGGCCGTCATGGCGATGATCGGCGTCCGCCGGCCGCTGCCTTCTTCCTGGCTGCGGATGGTGGCGGTAGCCTGGTAGCCATCCATTTCCGGCATCGAGCAGTCCATCAGGATCAGGTCCCACTGGCCGTCCTGCCATTGCGCGACGGCTTCCCGGCCATTCTTGGCGATGCCGCTGGTGCAGCCGAGCAGGCGCAGCATGCCGGCGGCGACGATCTGGTTGGTGGCATTGTCTTCGGCGATCAGGATCCGGCCATTGCGGGCGCCGCGTTGCTGGTTGGCGGGAAGGGCGGTCTGGGCCTGCTGGCCGGCGGTGCACGGCGTGGTGAACCAGAAGTGGCTACCCTGGCCCGGGGTGCTGCTGACGCCGATTTCGCCGCCGAGCAGATGGGCGATCTGCTTGCAGATGGCCAGGCCCAGGCCGCTGCCGCCGTAGCGCCGGGTCGTCGAGGTGTCGGCCTGGGTGAAGGAGTCGAAGATGGTGGTCAGGAATTCGTCGGTGATGCCGATGCCGGTGTCGAGTACGGCAAAACGCAATTGCTGGCCGTCGGCGCTGCGGTCGATGTTCAGGGTCACCGAGCCTTGTTCGGTGAATTTCAGCGCATTGCCGAGCAGATTGATGAGGATCTGGCGGATGCGGGCCGGGTCGCCGGTCAATTGGGCCGGCACGTCGGCCGCGATCAGCACGCTCAGGGTCAGGCCCTTGCTGCGGGCCTGGTTGCGGAACATGCTCATGACACCATCGACCAGCGTCTGCACCGAGAAATCGCAGTTGTCGATTTCCAGGCGACCGGCTTCCAGGCGGGAGAAGTCGAGGATGTTGTTGATCAGTTCCAGCAGGTATTGCGAGGAATCCCAGGCCAGGCCGAGCAGTTCCTTCTGGTCCGGATTCAGTCGGCCCATCTTGAGCATGTCCAGGGTGCCGATGACGCCGTTCAGCGGGGTGCGGATTTCATGGCTGACGGTGGCCGCAAAATCGGCCTTGAGCTTGGCGAAACGCAGGGCGCTGTCGCGCGCCGTGCGCAGTTCCTGTTCGCGTTGCTCGAGCGCCTCCATCATGCTGTTGAAGGCATGCGCCATGTCGGCCAGGTCGCGCGGACCGGAAAGATCGGCCCGCAGGCCGATTTCACCCTTTTCGGCGCGCGCCATGGTGTTGGAAAGATTGGCCAGGGGCTGGGTCAGGCGGCGGGCCAGCCGGCGCAGGCCCACTACGAAGAACAGCGCAAAGGCGATGCCGGTCGCAAAATTGACGATGAAGACTTCGTGCACCAGGGCGGTCAGCGTCGCCTTGCTCTGGTTGATGACGACGAAGCCGAGCAGGATGTCCCGGCGCTCTGTTGTTTCGAACTGCGATTCCGGGCCGGATACCGACCAGACCGGGGCGACGAAGCGCCAGCCGGCAGCGTTCTCGTAATCAAGATAGGGATCCTGTTCGCGGCGCAGCGGCTGGTGCGTGACTTCAGCGGTCAGGCTTTTGCCGCTTTCGAGCAGGATCCGGCCGTCGGCGAAATGAATTTCGATGCGGGTGATGTCGGGAAAGGCTGAAGCGGCAGCGAGCGCCTCCGAAACATTTTCGGTCGACCCGAAAGCCAGGGCCAGCCGACTCTGGGCGGCGAGGTTGCGGGTGATGCGCAGACCGTCGTCGAGCTTGCTGGCGTACAGCTGGCGGCTACCCTGCCAGGAAGTCAGCAGCGCCGAGAGCAAGGAAATGCACAGCACGCCAACGGCGAACAGGATCGACAGTTGCCGGCGGAAAGTGGTTTTCTTGAAACGCTGGAACTGGCTCGCCAACAGCGCCATGGCCGCTTATTGCTCCGGGAACAGCAGGTCGAAGCCCTTCTGTTGGGCGCTTGAAGGAGCCAGTCCGAGGTGGCTGGCGGTGCGTGTGTTGAAGGCGGTCAGGACATCGCGCAAGGGCAGGACGCCGCGCACGGCTGGGTTGCCGCTGGCCATGCCGACTGCGGAGGCAGCCAGGTTGCGGCCAAGTTCCATGTTGTTGGGGTAAAGGGCGAACAGGGCGCCGCGCTTGACATGCGACACATTGCTCGAAAAGACTGGAATGCCCTTGCCCCACGATTCCTGCAGGACCAGCGGCAGGACCAGCGTTTCATCGACGGTGGCGCTGTCCTGCGGCAGCCACAGCGCATCGCGCCGGGCATCGGCGGTGGCGAAGATGTTCTGGTAGATGACCAGGGCGCTCTTCAGGTCGCCGGCTTCCTGGGCGATCAGCTCGATGCCCTGATTGCGCGCCGCTTCGCGGGCCAGCTTGATCAGCCAGGCATTCTGGCGGGGCTCGAAGACGACGAAGACGCGCTGGGTTTTTGGCGACAGGGTCTTCAGACGGGCAAAAATCAGGGCCGGGTCGGGCGCCAGGCTGAGAATGGCGCCATTGCGCAGATCGCTTTCCGGCGCCGAGATCACGCCGCCGGCTATCACGCCGATTTCCTTGTCGAGCGCGCTGGCTGCCTTCAGGCCGTTACGGCCGAGGGCGATGACGATACGGATGTCCTGGCGCTTGAGTTCGTCCGAAATGGACTGGACATTGAAATTGCTGCCCACCGCATAGCTGGTGACCTTGGTCTGCGAGTTTTCCTCGATGCCCTCGATGATTTTCGAGAACACGCTGCGGTAGGGTTCGCCGATATCCGGATAGAGCACGGCGATCGGCCCGATGCCACCGCCGCCGGCAGCAGCCAGCCGGATGGCCCCGCCGCGCTGGCTGGCAGCGAGCAGGAGCTGGCTGATGCGCGGGTCTTCGAGATCCTTGAGGGTCAGGCGGATGACTTCGACGCCCGGCGTTTCCTCGATGCCGCCGAGCAGCCCGGCGAAGCTGCTCGGACTGGAATCGTCGGCTTCGGCATAGATGACGGCAATACGGGTGACGGCCGCCTGGCTGGGGAGGAAGCCGGCGAGCAACGCAAAAATCAGCAGGAAGCGGAAAAGACGTGGCGTCATGGCTGGATTATAGGCTGTATCTGGCTTGGACCCAGAAAGTCCGGCCGGGCATCGGGTAATCGTAGGTGATGCCCGGTGAACCGGTATTGACCTTGGTCGGTTCGCGGATATCCGTGTCAAACAGGTTGAAGATCGAGGCCGAGAAGTCCCAGCCCTTTTTCACGCGTTCGCTGCGCAGGGTCAGGTTTACCGAGGTGTAGTCGGGAATGGCGGGGCGGTCGTCGCCCCAGGCGCGTTGGCGCTCGGCGACGTAGTTGAGCTGGGCACTGACTTGCCAACCCGGCGTGAAGCGCCAGTCGCCACGGGTGTACAGGTGATGGTGCGGGGCATAGCCGGCATCGTGGCCGGTCGCCTGGTCGATATTCTTCTGGTAGGCATAGTGGCCGGACAAACGCAGGCTGCTGCCGGCATCCCAGGTGATTTCGAATTCGCCGCCGCTGCCTTTCTGCTTGCCGGTATTCAGATAGGTGGCATCGGTCTGGCTGATGATGCTGGAAATTTCATGCTGGAACAGGCTGAGGCTGGTTTGCAGATTGTGTCGGGCCTGCCAGGTGACGACCCCTTCAAGGGTGGTGATCTTTTCCGGAGTCAGCGCGGGATTGCCCAGGGCGATCGGGTTGCCCGTGGCGTACTGCTCGACGAAGGAGGGGGCGCGGAAGGCGGTGCCGTACATCAGCTTGGCAGTCAGGTCGTGGCGGGCCTCCCAGACCAGGGCCAGGCGCGGATTGGTGGTGCTGCCAAAGTCGGAGTAGTGGTCGTAGCGCACACCGCCGGTCAGCGTCCAGTCGCGGGCCAGGCTCCATTCGTCTTGCAGGTAGAGGTAGTCGACGCGGCGCTTGTGCGGGGAGAGGAAAAGTTCGGTGCCGCTAGCCGAGGTCATGCCGCCCGGCAAGGGGGTAATCTCCAACTCGTTGGAGGCATTCAGGGTCAGGCTGAAATTCTTGCTTTCAGCGGTCTTGTAAATTTCCAGCTCGTCATGGCCGATGCCGAAACGCAGCCGGTGATCAGCAAAGCCCGAATAGACGCTGTTGGCTGAAAGACGGGTCTGGCGTTCCCATTTGTCGGGGTCGCCAATGACATCGGTGGGAAATCCTGGGATGACCCCGACCGGGTACAGGGTTATCGGTGTCGTCACCTCATTGGCCAGTTGCATATAGGCGGCCTGCAGGCTCAGGCTCAAGTCAGGAGCAAAATTGGTATCGGTCCAGCTTAAATCGGTGCTGATCCGTTCGCTGCGCACCCGGGCGCGCGGGTCCAGAACGCCGGCAATGCCGACCCCGCCGCCGATTTTGTCGCGCAGGGTATAACCGGCTCGCCAGCGGAACTTGCCGTAGCCGACATCGAGCTGGGCATCGACATCGTCGTGGCCGATGTTAACGTTGCCGCTACCGCCGATGAGGTCGGATGCAATCAGGCGTTTCTGGCCGCTGGTGCTGCCGATTTTCAGGTAGCTGGCGACCTCGAAATCGCCAATCTGACTGCCGTGCTGGACCCAGCTATCCCAGGTGTTGAAGGAACCGGCTCGCACGCCGATCGAGGTGCCATCCAGGTCACTGGCAGTCTTGGTGATGATGTTGATGGTGCCGGCAAAGGCATCGGCGCCGTACACGGCGGAGCCGGGGCCGCGGATGACTTCGATGCGGGCGATGTTTTCCACAGGCAATTCGACAGCGGTTTCGTCCGGATTGCCGAGGTAGACGCTGGTGCGCGGGATGCCGTTGATCATCATCAGGACATGCGGCGAGGCGCTGGTCAGGATGCCGCGCATGCCGTAGGTCGGCGCGTAGTTGTTTTGCAGGAAATTGCGCGAGACGTGCAGGCCGGGGACGGCTTCGAGGGCTTCGCTGAGCGTCCGGGCGCCCATGCTGGCGATGTCTTCGGCCGTGATCACCGTGGCGGCCGAGGGCGCCTTGCTGAGCAACTGTTTGGTGCCGGTGGCGATGGAAACAAAATTCTTGTCGCCGTAGGCCTGGGCCAGGTCATCTTCTTCCAGTATGGGCTGGGCACAGAGAAGGCCGGTCCACGCCGAGATGACGGACGCCACAAGGAAACGCCTGTGGTACATGAATGCTCCCCAATATTTTGTGTTACTGATTTTTTGCCAAGACTAGGCCAAATGTCAGCTTCAGGCAATGCCCGAGCCGATGTCGGGTGGCATCATCTTTTTGTTCGGGTCGGGGGTATGGCAAAAGCGCAGCTATAACATCTATAATATATAAGACTTGCGAAACGACCTTGGCAAAGCATCAAGCCGAACCATTTGGCCGCCGCCATTGTCGTAAAATACCCGTTTCCCCTTAGAGCAACCCTTTACGAAAGGAAGTCGCCGTGCTTGAAGCCTATCGCGCCCACGTAGCAGAGCGTGCAGCCCTCGGTATCCCGCCGCTGCCCCTGTCCAAGCAACAGACCACCGAGTTGGTCGCCCTGCTGAAGAATCCGCCGAAGGGCGAAGAAGCTGCCCTGGTCGAGCTGATCACCTACCGCGTTCCGGCCGGTGTGGATGATGCCGCCAAGGTCAAGGCCGAGTTCCTGGCCAAGGTTGCCAAGGGCGAAGAAGCCTGCGCCCTGATCTCCAAGGAAAAGGCCACCGAACTGCTCGGCACCATGCTCGGCGGTTTCAACGTCAAGCCGCTGATCGACCTGCTGGCTGATGCCGCCGTCGGTGGCGTGGCTGCTGAAGGCCTGAAGAAGACCCTGCTGGTCTTCGACTTCTTCCACGATGTCGCTGAACTGGCCAAGGCCGGCAACGCCAACGCCAAGAACGTCATGCAATCCTGGGCCGACGGCGAGTGGTTCACCTCGCGTCCGGAAGTCCCGGCTTCGCAGAAGCTGACTGTTTTCAAGGTCACCGGCGAAACCAATACCGACGACCTGTCGCCGGCGCCGGACGCCTGGTCGCGTCCTGACATCCCGTTGCACGCCCTGGCCATGCTGAAGAACCCGCGTCCGGGTATCGAAGCTGACGAGCCGGGTTCGCGCGGTCCGTTGAAGCAACTGGAAAAGCTGGCTGCCAAGGGCAACCTGATCGCCTACGTCGGTGACGTGGTCGGTACCGGTTCTTCGCGCAAGTCTGCAACCAACTCGGTGCTGTGGTTCACCGGCGAAGACATCCCGTTCGTACCGAACAAGCGTTTCGGCGGTTTCTGCCTCGGTTCCAAGATTGCCCCGATCTTCTTCAACACCATGGAAGATGCCGGCGCCCTGCCGATCGAAATCGATTGCAGCGCGATGGACATGGGTGACGAGATCGAACTGAAGGTCGATCAGGCCACCGGCAAGGTCACCGCCACCAAGAACGGTGCCGTGATCGCCGAATCGCAATTGAAGACCCTGGTGATCATGGACGAAGTCCGCGCTGGCGGCCGTATCCCCCTGATCATCGGTCGCGGCCTGACCACCAAGGCTCGCGAATTCCTCAAGCTGCCGCAATCCACGCTGTTCCGCCTGCCGCAAAACCCGGCCGACGACGGCAAGGGCTACTCGCTGGCCCAGAAGATGGTCGGCAAGGCCTGTGGCGTGACCGGCATCCTGCCGGGCACCTACTGCGAGCCGAAGATGACCACCGTCGGTTCGCAAGACACCACCGGCCCGATGACCCGCGACGAACTGAAAGACTTGGCCTGCCTCGGCTTCTCCGCCGACCTGGTCATGCAGTCCTTCTGCCACACCGCTGCCTATCCGAAGCTGGTCGATGTGCGCATGCACCGCGAACTGCCGTCCTTCATCTCCACCCGTGGCGGCGTTGCGCTGCGTCCGGGCGACGGCGTCATCCACTCCTGGCTAAACCGCCTGCTGCTGCCGGATACCGTCGGTACCGGCGGTGACTCGCACACCCGTTTCCCGATCGGCATCTCCTTCCCGGCCGGTTCCGGCCTGGTCGCCTTTGCCGCCGCCACCGGCGTCATGCCGCTGGACATGCCGGAATCGGTGCTGGTCCGCTTCACGGGCAAGATGCAGGAAGGCATCACCCTGCGCGACCTGGTCAACGCCATTCCGCTGTACGCCATCAAGGCTGGTCTGCTGACCGTCGAGAAGAAAGGCAAGAAGAACGTCTTCTCCGGCCGCATCCTGGAAATCGAAGGCCTGCCGGATCTCAAGGTTGAACAGGCTTTCGAGCTGTCCGACGCTGCCGCCGAGCGTTCTGCCGCTGCCTGTGCCATCGCCCTGAACAAGGAACCGATCGTCGAGTACATGCGTTCGAACATCACCCTGATGAAGTGGATGATCGCCGAAGGCTATGCCGATGCCCGCACCCTGAAGCGCCGCATCAACGCCATGGAAGACTGGATCGCCAACGGCACGCTGCTCAAGGCCGATGCCAACGCCCAGTACGCCGCGGTCATCGAAATCGACCTGGCCGAAGTCACCGAGCCGATCCTGGCCTGCCCGAACGACCCGGACGACGTCAAGATCCTCTCCGAAGTCGCCGGCGCCAAGATCGACGAAGTCTTCATCGGTTCCTGCATGACCAACATCGGCCACTTCCGTGCTGCCGGCAAGGTCCTCGAAGGCAAGTCCGATATCCCGACCCGTCTGTGGATCGCTCCGCCGACCAAGATGGATGCGCTGATCCTGACCGAAGAAGGCTACTACGGCGTCCTCGGCAAGTCCGGCGCGCGCATGGAAATGCCGGGCTGCTCGCTGTGTATGGGTAACCAGGCACAGATCCGCAAGGGCTCCACCGCGATCTCCACCTCCACCCGCAACTTCCCGAACCGCCTCGGCATCGACACCCAGGTGTACCTCGGTTCCGCCGAACTGGCCGCCATGTGCGCGCTGGCTGGCCGCATCGTGACCGTTGCCGAGTACATGGAGCAGATCAAGCTGGTGAACGCCAAGGCCGGTGAAGTCTATCGCTACATGAACTTCGACCAGATTCCGGAGTTTGTGGAACAGGCGGCGACGGTCGAGATGTAAGTTCGCGAAATTCGACCGGTTTTTCCGGTTGACCGTAGCAATATGAAAAAGCCCCTGTCGGGAAACCGACGGGGGCTTTTGATTTTGCGCGCTAATCAACCCTTACTTCATGGGGTCAATGCAACTGTCCACGTAGTAATTGCGCAAAGTCCACAGGGTTGAATTGCACGGTCTTGCCTGTGTAGTAGTTGGCGCGATTAAACTGCTTAACACCTACTGCCTTCTGGCTTTCGGCCACAGCCAGTACGAAACCAGGGACTTTGGATAGCTGGTATTGCATGTGGATTACTTCAGCTTCCAGCAGGCGCTTAGCACTGGTGGCGGTGATGACTATCAAGGGGTTGTTGTTTTCTTCACCAATCAGGTGATCTGCTTCCAGGTCGCCTGAGATCGGAAGGCGGGCATTGTGCTTGACGGGAACATTGAGGTTTTTGCAAATCTCGCTGACGATTGCCGCAACTTGTTCCTTAAAATCGCTAGCCTCACGCTCCTTATGCGCGGTTGCAAGCGCAAAAAGTTGCTGGGCGGCAGCGGCGACGTGAAAGATGGTGGGTGCGATCAAACAAGCATCGCGCACTTCGGTGGTGAGTTGTTCGTCTTCATCGAGATCAATATGACTGGCTTGCTCCAGGCTTGAAGCCCAGCGCTGCACGTTGTCTCCGTCTGGATCGCCGCCGCTCATGCGGGCGTAGAGTGCGGCTTCGCCGCTTTCGTCAATGCGCCAGTGATCGCCATGCGGGCGTACACGCACAATCACTTGATCGTGGCTGCCAGGATACTCCAGTGGCGTGACGACACGCTGTGTGCCACGTTCATCTTCGTGGACTTCAAACAGGCTGCAAATGGCGCGTTTGAGGTCGATGCTTAATTCCATAAGCCCCCCTCTCGTCCCATACTGATGCCACAGGCTTTGCAAAATTGATGAATTAGAGCTTGGCGCCCCTCTTCCGTTCGTGGATCCAGATCATGGCCCGTTTTCAGAGCCAGTTCAGGTGCTTGTGGTAACTGACGCTGGGTATAGTCGAGTTGGGTTTTACAAGGCAACTTTGCATGAACGCCCTTATGGCTAGGATGATAGTGAAACTCGAATAAAGGGTAGAGCTGTCCATTCTTCAATTCGCACATCAACCAGCCAAAAAATTTGCTGTCCGAAAGCAAGTCACCGTCACGCCAAAAGAAAAACACCCGATGTGTATCAGATACGGCCAGCTCACCTGTGGAGTACAGGTTTCGTCCCCGCATCTTTTCAAAGGGCTTGGGTAGCTTGAGACCGGCTTTCGTTTTATGAAAAGACGGAGTGGCCGATAGCCGCTTGGGGGCAGCTTTGTGTTGTGAGAGTTCGGCTGGTGTCATGTTGATAATTATAGCAACAGGGGTTTGCATAAAGCATTCAAAAACGCTGAGCCGAGCGTGGTCATTTCGGCGTCCTCGGCAAGTCCGGCGCGGGCATGGAAATACTATTTCTCCTTTATCCGCGCGAGTATTTTGGGATGTTGATCTGGCAGCAAAACCATAGCGGCATGACAGTCTCACCGGCTTGGGTAAGCAATCACTACTGTCCTTGCCGATGACGCTTTTTTCGCCTCTCGACAGTGTCCGGGTGTGGCCATTCGACTGGCGATGGATTGGGCGATACAGCATGGCGGTGTGCTGGGTGGCTTGGTACGCAAGTTGCTGGTTGCAGTCTCAGAACAGTTACATTTAACAGCCTGTAGTTTGTATATACAAAATACAAAGCGAGGTTTGTAAATCGATAATTCAGCCGTCTGATTTGCGCTCGCGTGGTTGAAAAATGATATTCGGGTACCATCCGGCTTCCTGCCTGGTATCCGGTAAAGCCCATGTCTCCGAATCACACGAACGCTCCTTTCCCCCTTGTCCCGAAGAATGCCGGGCAGCGCTTTACCCCGCGCTTGGCGATGCTGGTCCTGCTGGCGGCCTTGGCTGGCCCGTCGGCCCAGGCTGGCAAGGGGGCCGGGACGGTGCCGGAAAGCAAGGCGGCGGAAAGTTGTGAATGTACCTTTCCCTGGCGTGAATACACGCGCCAGGCGACGCCCGAGGTTGAGGCGCTGTTTGCGGCGGCGGCCAATGTCGATGAGGCGGCGTTTTCCCGGCTGATCGCAACGATTCCCGAATTGTCGGAGTACGCGGTGGACGGACAGCCTTTGCTCGCCGTCCTTTTGTCGCCGGCCAGGAACTTGCCGGTTGAGCCGGGCAAGCGCCAGACCTGGGACCGTTTTTCGCCGGAGCAGGCGGCGACCCTCCGGGCGGCGCATGCGGCAACGCTGCCGGCCAAGTTGCGCATGCTGGCGCTGGCTTTGCAGCATGGTGCCAGCGTCAAGGATATTTCCTTCCAGTCTCAACGTCCGCCCCTGCATCTGGTGGTGGCCTTCGGTTCGCCGGAGATCGTGCGCCTGTTGCTGCAGCACGGTGCCGATGTCAACGCCGTGGATGCCCGCGAGTCGCAGACGGCGATCGAGTTCGCGCTCGATAACGAGTTTTTCATCCGCATGACTTATTTGCCGGTGCTGGTTGATCCCGTGGCGCGTACCGAGATGTTGATGGCGCTGCTGGCGGCCGGCGCCGGACGTCCCTTCGCGAAGGTCGACAAGATAGTGGAGCGCGAAGAGGGCAAGCCGGCCGAGCGGCCGGCGGCAAATTACCTGCTGTGGCCGGCGCTGGCCGCCCTGACGCGCGGCAGCGAGATCATGGAAGCTTTCGCCAATACCGGAACGCGCCCGGTTTTCGATGCCGATACGTTGCAACTGTCGCCGCTCGCCCATGCAGCGCGCAGCGGCAACCTGGGCGGCGTGCGCTGGCTGAAGAAACTGGCGCCGCGCCGTGTCGGCGATGGCGACAAGTATGGTCAGGGCGAACGCTATTTCGATACCTGGCTGCTCGCTGCCTGTTGGGCGCTCTATCCCATGGCGCGGCAGGCCGGGGACGGCGCCTCGGTCGACGAAATTCTCGGCGAATTGATCCAGCCCGGCATGCCCTGGGCGCAGGAAAACGAACTGAGCGACGACGAGCGCAATCCGCTCCTGAGCAATCGCGGACTGGCGCAGGCGACGGTTGGCAAATCCCTGCTACATCATCTGGTATTTACCGGCAAGCAGGAATGGGTGCGCCGTGTGCTTGCCTTCGGGGCGCCGGTCGATGGTGCCGACAAAACCTCGGGGACGCCCTTGCTGCAGGCTGTCCGTGACGGCAATCCCGGGATGGTGCGCCTGCTGCTGGCGCATGGCGCCAACCCGCTGGCCGAAGCCGGCGAGGGTAAGTCGCCCCTGCGCGAAGCCATCGCGCCGGATCCCATATATGGCGAGGAGGCCCTTGGCGCGGAAAAACTCCGCCTGAAGGAAGCCCGCCGGGCGGCTCTGGTCGCCATGCTGGGCGCCCTGAGCCCGGCCCAGAAAGTGGCCCTGGGCCAGGGGCCGAACTCGCCGCTGCGCGCTGCCTTCGATCAATACGACGGGGTCGATGGGGCAACGGTGGCGGCCTTGCTGCAGGCAGGCGTTCCGCTCACCGGCCTGGATTCGACGGCACTGGCCAGCGCTGTGCATAGTGCCGATCCCGGCCTGGTCGGTCTCCTGCTCGATCATGGCTTGCCGCTCGATGAGGGACCACCGGCCGACGGCAGGCCGGTGCGCCCCTTGTTGATCGAGGCCCTGGCTGGCAAGCGCCCGGATTTGCTGCCGCGTTTGTTGCAGGCTGGTGCCAATCCGAACTTGCCGGATGCCACCGGCCATACCGCCGTGGCCTGGGCCGTTGCCTTGGGCGATGACGCGGCACTCGATACGTTGCTGGCTGGGGGCGGGCGTTTCGAACTGGCTGTGGCCGATCGGGAAAAGAGCTCTCTGCTGGAGCTGGCACTGATTTCACCGAACGAGAAGATGCTGGCACGCCTGCCGGGGGCAGCCGACTTGTCCGGGGTCTGCCTGCAAGAGGGCGCCAGTCTGCGCCATGTCGTGCTCGACAGCAGCGATGCCTTCTGGGCCGGTTTGCTCGGCCGGGGGCTTGGGCGTCCGGCCGAACATGGGGCCTGTGCCGCTCTGGAGCCGCTTGCCGAGCGGCTGTTGTCGGCCATGCTGGCCGAGCCGGCGTCGTTTGCTGCGGGCTGGCGCGGTACGCGCCTGAGCGGGCGACTGCGTGACCTGACGGCGCTGGTTCCCTTGCCGAACGAGCATGGCCAGGCGCTTCTCCTGGCTGCCCAAGCTGCCGGTCGGGATGACCTTGTCGCGGCGCTGGCCGTCATCGGCGTACCTGTCGTAGCGCCGGCCAAGGCGGCAGCGGTGCCGGTTGTCGGCAAGCCGAGCGCCGCCGACCGGGCCATGCAGCAGAAACTGGTCGGTCACTATTATCTGGAGAATCAGCGTGAGGTCGGTTCGGAAATCCTCTTGCGGGCCAACGGCCAGTTCGAATACCTGCTGGCCTATGGCGCGACCGATGAAGCGGCGGCCGGGCAGTGGCGCGTTCGCGCCGGGCGCGTGCTATTCACCACGCCGCCGCCGGTCGATGTGCCGGGGCGCTTGCCCTACCAGCGGATAGCCGTTGCCGGCCGGGGGGCGGCCGACGAAAACCCGGCGTCGTTCGAGGTGCTCGTCAGTTATCAGGGAAGGCCGGCGGGGGCCGTGGAAATCACGGCGCTGGGCTGTGTTGAGCCGGCCATGGCAGTCGGCCGGACGGAAAAGGCGGGCTGGCGCGGCAATGTTGCCGGCCCGCTGTGTCACCTGGTTTTGCGCCATCCGCAAATCAATGCCGGGCGCAGTTTCGTTTATCAGGTGCCGCTCAGCGAACAGGCCGGCCAGGGCCGCCGTTTTGCCTTCGCGGTCGAGCCCTCGCTGCTGGCCGACGGGCAAGCAGCATTCAAGGCCGAGATGAGTGTGGACAAAGGAGCGCTGCTCTGGCGGCGGGCTGGGCGCACCTGGCGCTATGTTCGCCAATAGTCGTTCTGGCCGGGCGTTTGGCCGGTGCCCCGTCGGCCAGACGCCGGGCCGGCCCGGCGCCGCCTGCGATGTTTTTCAGACGCGGGTTTCCCAATCGTCCTGAGCCGTAAGGCCGTCACTTTCATGGCGCCATTCGATCTTCTGGTAGGTGAAGGCGATTTCTTCGCGCTCCTTGAGGGTTGCCGTCTCCTTGATCTTGTTGTCGGGCATGATCATGCGCATGCTGGCGATGTTGGCGTTGGTCAGGATGATCGTGTAGTGCTGGGTTTCGTTGCCACCCTGGGCGGGATGCCAGAAACGCAGTTCCCATTCCGTGATGTTCTCGTTGGTGCTCAGGATGTTCCAGAGCAGGGGTGAGGATGCATCGACTTCCTTGGTGATGAGCAGCGGGTGGTGCTGGCGCTGGCCGGTCGGCAGGCCCGAGGCGGGGTCGCGCGGGGAAACGACCTGGTGATCGCAGGCGATCACGGCGATGCTGCCGATACGGCCTTTCTTGGTGTTGGAGCCGTTGATTTCGCCGCTTTTCTGGCCGGTCAGTTTCAGGTAGGCATTGAGTGCCATGGTGAGCCTCCTTGGATGGTGGAGTGCTCAATGTACGCCAAGTCCATTGGCATTGAAACCGGGAGGGATGTTCCGGTCAGGGAGCGGGTGCTTCCTGGTGCCCGGCCCAAGTTTTGGCCGGAGGTTTCCTGGCGAGCAGGAAATTGTTCATGCCGAACTGGAAATAATGCTGCCGTTCGATGCTGAAACCGGCTGCCGAGAACAGTGTCTGCAGGCTTTCCCGGTCGAAATACTGTTTGTGGTCGCGTATCTCGGCTGCGCTGATCAGGCCCAGGCGATAGGCGAGAAATTCCAGAACGGGCTGTGCCGCCCGGCTTGGTACGGTGATCAGCACGCGCCCGCCGGGGCGCAGTACCCGGAAAGTCTCGGCGACCATTTCCGCCGGATGTGCCAGGTGTTCGAGGGTGGCCAGCATGGTCACGATGTCGAAGCTTGCCGAGGCCAGCGGTAGTTCGGTGAGCAGCGCCAGGCGGTGCGTGGTGATGCGCGGCGTTGCGATGGGTGGTGCCTTGACGTCGAGACCGACGCCCCGCCCGATGTAGGGCTCGACAGTGCGCAGCAACCTTGCTTCCCAGCCGCAGCCGATGTCTAGCAAATGGCAGTCCGGATAGCGCCGGATGCTGGGCAATACGCGTCTGATCCGCAGGTGACGGAGCCAGGGTTCGAGCAGGGCTTCCCTCATCCCGGCCTCAGTGGCGACGTCCCTGCCTGGAGGCGCTTGTGATGGTCCGGGTACGGCCTTGCTGGTGGGGCAACACGGCTGTCAATATTCAGCGAAACAGGTTGTACTTGATGATGCAGTACAAGGCGCGCACCCCGTCGCGCCAGCCGATTTTCTTGCCTTCCGCATAGGTCCGGCCGTAATAGGAAATGCCGACCTCGTAGATGCGGCAATCGAGCTTGGCCAGCTTGGCGGTGACTTCCGGCTCGAAGCCGAAGCGGTCTTCCTCAATCCGTATGCCCTGGATGATTTCCCGCCGGAACACCTTGTAGCAGGTTTCCATGTCGGTCAGGTCGAGATTGGTCAGCATGTTGGAGAGCAGCGTCAGCAGCGCATTGCCGACCCGGTGCCAGAAATACAGGACGCGATGGGCGTCGCCGCCGGCGAAGCGGGAGCCGTAGACGACATCCGCCTTGTTGTTGAGGATGGGCTCGACCAGGCGGGAATACTCGTTGGGGTCATACTCGAGATCGGCATCCTGAATGATGACGATGTCGCCGGTCGCCGCCTGGATGCCGGTGCGTAGTGCCGCGCCCTTGCCCTGATTGGTGGCGTGGTAGAGGATCTGGTTGACCTGTCCTGCCCCGGCGATCTCGTTTCTGAGCTTCTCGGTCGTGCCGTCTGTCGAACAGTCATCGACGATGATGATTTCCTTGTCCGGGTAGGGCGAATTGCGCACGGCGGCGATGATCGTCGAGATGGTGTCGATCTCGTTGTAGCAGGGGATGACGACTGACAACTTCATGGCGGGCGGCTTTCGCAAATACGCGGTGTGGATGGCGGGCAGTCTACGGCTTTTTCCAGTCCATGACTGCCTGGAGAGTCTTCTCACTGGGGCCGAGGGGCGACATGGTGCCATAGCAGGCCCAGGTTTGCGGCGGGCGATCATTGCTGACCGGGAAGCGTTCTGCCGAGGTGGAGGCCAGTTTCTGCCGGTCGGACAGATCAAAGAGCATGACGGCGGCCCGGTTGCCCGACAGCTCATCGGGAGGGGCGTGAAACTCGTCGAGGCGATGTCCGATGCGGTCGAGATAGTCGATGATCAGCCGGCGCTCGTCGTAGCCGAAGGCGCCCGAGCCGTGGGCCATGAGTATCCAGGCCCGCGGTTGCTGACGCATGCTGTCCACCTGCAGCAGGTAGGCGCGCGGTTCGGCCCGGTCGCATTGACCGATGTGGATGTCGCCGGCCAGAGGAATCATTTTCCGGTAGTACTCGAAAGCCTGCCCGGCGCCGTAATACACCCACAGGCTGTCGCCCGGCTGCCAGCTTGCCGCAATGTGCTGCATGACCGGGCGCAGGTGTTCGGGCGCATGTGGCAGGGGCTGGCGGACGAAGGCGGTGATGGCAAAGGGCAGGAGCAGCAGGGGCAGGAAATTTCCGGCCGGATGGCGCAGTAGCCATTGTCCGGCCAGATCGATGCCGGCGACCACGGTCAGCAGCAGCAAGGGCAGCAGGAAGAGGCTGACACGCGTGCCAAACGGGAAAAGGTGGATGCTCGATGCCAGGATCACCAGTAGCAGCGGCCCGAGCAGCAGGGCGCCATCGGCCGGTCGGGTCAGGCACAGGGCGATGCCGCCGAGAATGAGCAGGCTGGCAAAAAAGCCGGACCAGGCATAGTGCAGGGATCCATCGAAGACATTGGCCCCGGGCATGTCGCCGAAAATGTGCCGGAGGCTGCCCCAGAGCCAGGCGCCGCCCGCCGTGTCGGGCATGAAGGCGTGCGTCCAGAAGCGGTGCATGTAGAGATCGGTGACCGAGTTCATCGAGACAATGCCGTAGGCGACGACCAGCATGACGGCGAGCGCCCAAGCAGCGACCAGACCCAGGCGTAGCCAGCGGTCCCGCCGGCCGGTGGCGAAGGCGTCGATGCAGACGACCGCGCCGCCGGCCGCCAGCGGAAAGACTGCCGCTTGCGAGCCGAACAGCAAAAGGGCTGCGGCCAGCGCAAGGCCGATTGTGCGGCGTGGTGTCAGCTGCACCTGGCGAAGATGGAGGCAGAGCCAGACGATGCCCAGGGTGATCGCGACATCGGAAGAATACTGTTTCAGGTTGGCCGAAAAGACGAGCAGTGGTATGGCCAGGGAGAACATCAGACAGGCGGTCAGTACCGCCACGGGGCGTAGCAGCTTGCCGGCAACGAAATAGAAGATGACCACGCTGAGCAGGCCCGAGAGCAGCGGCAGCAGGCGTAGCGCGTATTCCGTGATGCCGAACAGGATGGCCGACAAGTGCACGCCGAGGAGAAAGCCGGGCGGCGCCACCTGGCCGTAGTCGAGGGGCTGGAAAAGTTGCAGGGTGGAGCGGTCGAGGATGTTGCGGGCCAGCGCCGCCTCGTCTACCCAGATCGATGGGTTGGCGAAGTAGAGCCACAGACGCAGCGCCATGCCAAGGCCAAGGGTCAGCAGGATCAGGGCGCGCCACAGGGGCGTCTTGTCAAACGGCTGACTTAGCATGCAGGGAGGGCAATCATCAGGATCGGATTTTCAGGTGTTTTCAACCGACCATCCGTGGTCGGCCAGTCTTTTCCGGCGCACCGAGTATCGGTGAGTGGCGCAACCCGGTCAATGCCGGCATTGTCGAGGGGGCTCTTCCGGTAACAAGAAAAAGTCCCGCCGGTTTCCGGGCGGGGCTGCGGAGGAGCGAATGCTCAGTCGGCGCTGAAGGCTTCGTCGGCGATCAGCCAGCGCCCGTTGTTGCGGCGCAGTTCCAGGGTTTTTGTGCCATGGTCTTCGAGGCGGTCGGAGGCGTAGTCGAGCGTAAAGTTCAGGGTGGCCTGATCCTGGCCATTCAGCTCGATCTCCGGTTGACCAAGCTCGATGGTGATGAACCTGGCCTGGCCGAGGATGCGTTTGCGGTTGGCGCGCCATTGCTCGGGGCTGTCGGTATTACCCTGGAAATCGGGGGCGTAGAAGGCGAGGTAGGAGGTGGTGTCCTGGCTGGCCCAGGCCTGGCGCCAGGCCTGCAGCAGATGCTGCAATTCGCCGCGCACCTTTTCCTGGCTCCTGGCAGCGGTCTCGGGCGCGCCCGGCATGGCAGCATTGGCCGTCTTCTGGCCGGCGGCCGGGGCCTGGGCCTGGAGGATGGAATCAGGGCTTGCGGCCAGTGCCCGGGCATCCGTCAGGTCGGAATAAATGCCCACCAGGCCGATGCCGGAGAGAAGCAGGCCGACGAAGATGACGGCCAGTCCGAGCCCTTGTCCTACATTTTCCTTGTTCATTTTTACTCCCTTTGTGTCCATGCATGGTTTTGGAATCGCGCAATATTATTGACCTAAAAATGATTAATTTGCAAAATTAAGTATCAATAATTCGGGTTTGTTTGCATTAATGCGACATAACTAAAATCGATGGGCTTTTGGGCGCTGCCCGGCACGCGTGCTATTGCTCATCAATCCCGCTGTTTCCGCCGGCCAGTCTCCTTGCTCGGCTCAGCCAGCCTGGCGGCGCCGCGTCTTGATACACTTGGCATCATTCAAGGCTAACCGTTACTCATCCGCCAGCATGCGATATCAAGGTCACATCACCACCTGGAAAGACGATCAGGGCTATGGCTTCATTACTCCCGATGGTGGCGGTCCGGAGGTCTTTATTCATATCCGTGCTTTTGCCAACCGGCAGCGTCGGCCTGTCGGCCAGGAAGTCGTGACTTACCAACTCCAGTTTGATGGCCGTGGGCGCGCCCAAGCGGCCCGCGCGGCTTTTGCCGACGAACCGGTGAAACGCGCGAAGCCGGAGGCAGGGCCTGGCCGCAACCGGATGGCCCCGTGGTTTGCCATCGTTTTTCTCGTCTTTGTCGGCCTCGCCGTCTGGCTGGGGCGGCTGCCGCTGGCTGTGCTGGTGCTCTATCTGGTGTTCAGCATCATCACTTTTATGGCCTATGCCTTCGACAAGTCGGCCGCGCGGCGCCAGCAATGGCGGACCCAGGAAAGCTCCTTGCATCTGTTCGCCTTGCTCGGCGGCTGGCCGGGGGCGCTGGCTGCCCAGCGCCTGTTGCGGCACAAGTCGGCGAAGGCCTCCTTTCAGCTGGGCTACTGGTTTACCGTGCTGCTCAACTGTGCGGCGCTCGGCTGGCTGTTTTCCGTCCCGGGCAAGCGAAGCCTGCAGGCCGTGCTGAGTCTGGTATGAACGCCAAACGTATTGACCAATTTCAAGGATCTCTCAAGTGACCACTGCTCCCGCCATCGACCCCGTTCTCCAGCTCGCCTGCGGCATGCCCAAGGCCGAACTGCATGTGCATATCGAAGGCACGCTGGAGCCGGCGCTGGCTTTTGCGCTGGCCCGGCGCAATGGCCTGGAATTGCCGTATGCCGACGAAGCGGCCCTGCAGGCGGCCTATGCCTTCGACAGCCTGCAATCCTTTCTCGACCTGTACTATGCCTGCGCCGATGTGCTGCGTACGGCCGACGATTTTCGCGACCTGATGCTGGCCTACCTGGAAAGGGCAGCGGCCGACAATATCGTGCATGCCGAGATCTTCTTCGACCCGCAGACCCATACGGCGCGCGGCATCCCATTCCTGACGGTGCTTGATGGCCTGAGCGAGGGCCTGCGTCAGGGCCAACTGCGCTGGGGGATCAGCGGCCGGCTGATCCTGTGTTTCCTGCGTCACCTCAGCGAAACCGAAGCCTTTGCCACTTTGGCCGAGGCCGAGCCCTATCTCGACCGGATTGCCGCTTTCGGCCTCGATTCCTCCGAGCAGGGCAATCCGCCGGGCAAGTTCGCCGGCGTTTTTGCCCGTTGTCGTGCTCTCGGCAAGCCGGTTGTTGCCCATGCTGGGGAAGAGGGGCCGCCGGCCTATATCAGCGAGGCGCTTGATGTGCTCAGGGCCGTGCGTATCGACCATGGTGTGCGGGCGCCGGAAGATCCGGCGGTGCTGGAGCGGTTGGTCCGCGAAGGCGTTGCGCTGACCGTTTGCCCGCTCTCCAATATCCGGCTCTGCGTTTTTCCGAACATGGCGGAGCACAGTCTGGGCAGGCTGCTGGCGCAAGGGGCACGGGTGACGCTGAATAGTGACGACCCGGCCTACTTCGGCGGCTATCTCAACGACAATATCCGCGCCGTGCAGGCGGCTTTTCACTTCGATGCCGCCACCTGGTATCGCCTGGCGCTCAACAGCTTTACCGCCAGTTTTGCCACGGATGCCGAAAAGGCCGGCTGGATCGCCAGGCTTGATGCCTATTGCGCGGCACCCGGCCGGCTCGTTTCCTGAAACAAAAAGCCACCGCGGGTTGCCCGGCGGTGGCTTGTTACGAGCCGTGCATCGACGCGCGGCTTATTCCTGTGTTGGCGCGAATTCCACCGGAACCCAGGCGTAGCCCTTGGTTTCCTTGCGGACGTGGCCGATGCCGGGGAAGGGCAGATGCATGCCGCCGACCAGCAGTTTTTCGCTGGCTGCCTTGGCAAAAATTTTCTTGCGGGTGACCACAGCGGCTTTACGGTCGTTGTCGAATTCGATGGCGACATTCGGACGGGCGAACTGCACGGCATGGTTATGCACGATGTCACCCCAGATCAGCAGCTTTTCCTCGCCGGCACCGATCAGGTAGGCGCTGTGGCCGGGTGTGTGACCGTTGGCGGCAAAACTGCTGATGCCGGGCAGGATTTCCTGGTCGGCGCTGAAAGTCTTCCACTTGCCAGCCTTGATATAGGGGGCAGCGGCATCGCGCGCCATCTTGAAAAAGCCCTGGGCTTCCTTGGGTGCCTTGGCGGCAATTTCCTCGCTCAGCCAGAAATCGTTGTCGGCCTTGGCTGACCAGACTTCGGCCTTGGCGAACACGGCCTTGCCCTCGGCATCGATCAGGCCATTGACGTGGTCGCCGTGCAGGTGGGTGACGAGCACGCTGTCGACCTGCTCCGGCGCGTAGCCGGCCGCCTTGAGGTTGGCGACGATATTGCCGAGGCTCGGCCCGAACAGCTTGGCGGCACCGGCATCGATGAGAACCAGCTTGTTGCCGGTGTTGATCAGGTAGGCATTGACGGCGGTCTGCACGGCCGGGCCCTTGACGAACAGGTGGGCGAGCAGTTGCTGCATCTCTTTTTCATTGCTGTTCTTGAGCAGCTTGGTATCGAGTTTGATGGCGCCGTCGTAGAGCGCCGTGACTTCGAAGCCGCCGAGCAGCAGCCGGTAATAGCCGGGAACCTGGGTTTTGACGGGGGGCGCTTCGGCTGAGGCGACGCCGCTCCAGGCAAGGAAAACGCTGATCAACAGGGGGAGCAGGCTACGCCGGGTAAGCTGGATATGCATGTTTTGCCTCATGTCTGGAGTGTTGGGTCAGCGAGTATTGCATGCTTTTGGACTATAGGGAAAATGTCCGGGGCGGCAGGTTTTGTGGCGTGGCAAGGAAAACCTCTTGACCCATGCATACCGGTTGGTATGTAATGCAGCCATGTCCGGCAAAGCTGCAATTTCTCCTTCCACTGGCGCCAATGAATTGGCCCGTGAGCGCATCCTCGATGCCGCTTTCGGCGAAATTCGCCGGCAGGGTTTTCAGGCGGCCAGCGTTTCGGCGATCCTGGCCGAGACGGGGCTGACCAAGGGCGCCTTGTATCACTATTTTCCCAGCAAGAAGGAGCTTGGCCTGGCCGTCGTCGATGAGCGCGTGGCGGCAGCCCTGCGTTGCAGCATCCTGGATGGCTTGAGTGTTTCCGAGGATGACATTGCGCCACTCGACAAATTATTCAAGTTGCTCGATGCGGTACAGGCGTGGACGGAGGATTCGATTCGCCTGGGTTGTCCGCTCAATAACCTGATGCAGGAAATGAGCGCGGTGGACGAGGATTTTCGCCGCCATCTGACAGCGATTGTTGCTCTCTGGCAGGAGCGCGTCGCCGGACTGCTGCGCCAGGCCCAGAAGCAAGGGCTGGTGGCGGCGCAGGTCGATTGCCATGCCGCTGCACTGTTTATCGTTGCCGCCTGGGAAGGCTGTATCAGCATCGCCAAGAACATGCAGTCGATGCCGGTTTTTGTCGCCTCGATCGAGCAACTCAAACACTACGTCCGGCATTTGCAGCCGGCCTGATTTTTTTGTCCAAAAGCATACCAACCGGTATGCATGTCTATCGGGAGTCTTATCTTGAAAGTTTCACAAGCCATCGAAAACCGTCGGGCCATCAAGGCCTTTGATGCCAGTCACGAGATGAGTGCGGCCGAAGTGACGCAACTATTCAGCCTGGCCAGGCTGGCGCCGACCGCCTTCAATATCCAGAACTGGCGCTTTGTCGCGTTGCAGGACCCGGCGTTGCGCCAGCAGGTGCGGGCGGCTGCCTTCGGTCAGGCCCAGGTTACCGATGCTTCTTTGCTGGTCGTCCTGACCGCCGACCTCAAGGCCTGGGAAAAGGATCCTCGCCGTTACTGGCGGGATGCGGCGCAACCGGTGCAGGACTATATCCTGCCGATGCTCGACGGTTATTACCGCGGACGCGAGCAGGTGCAACGCGACGAGGCCATGCGCTCCTGCGGTATTGCGGCGCAGACCCTGATGCTGGCCGCCCAGGAACTGGGTTACGACTCCTGCCCGATGGATGGCTTCGATTTCGACGCGGTCGGCAAACTGATCAATCTGCCGGAGGACCACGTTATCGCGATGTTCGTCGCCATCGGCAAGGGAACGCAACCGGCGTTCCCGCGTAGTGGTCCGCTCGGCCTCGACGAGATCGTCATTCGCGATCGATTCTGAGACAGCACTAAACAATAGCCCGGCCAGTGGTCGGGCTGGCTGTTTTCAGGCCCGGATGGCGCTTTCGCCCATCGCTTCGCCCATGCGGATGGCGCGCGTCGGTGTCCACTCCGGATTGAAGGCCAGGGTGTCTTTCGGGAACAGCATGACGACCGTCGAGCCGAGCAGGAAGCGGCCCATTTCCTCGCCCTTCTGCAGCACGATATTGCGGTCGTCGTAACGCCATTCGCGCACGACGCCGGGGCGCGGCGGATTGATCATGCCTTGCCAGACGGTGGCCATGCTGCCGACGATGGTGGCGCCAACCAGGGTCAGCACGAACGGCCCGCTGGCCGTTTCGAAAACGCAGACGACGCGCTCGTTGCGCGCAAACAGGCCGGGCACGCCGCGTGCCGTGGTCGGATTGACTGAGAACAGCGCGCCGGGCACGTAGATCATGCGCATCAGCTTGCCGGTACACGGCATGTGGATGCGGTGGTAATCGCGCGGACTGAGGTAGAGCGTCGCGAAACTGCCGTTCTCGAATTTTTTGGCTAGTTCGCGGTCGCCGCCGACCAGCGCCGTCGTCGAATAGCTGTGCCCCTTGGCCTGGAAAATCTGCTCGCGTTCGATGTTGCCGAACTGGCTGATCGCGCCATCGACCGGGCACAGGAAATCGGCATCGGCGAGCGGCCGGGCGCCGGCCTGCAGTGGCCGCGTGAAGAAATCGTTGAAGCTCTTGTAGCTGGTGATGTCCGGATTGGCCGCCTCGGCCATATTCACCTTGTAGCGGCCGACGAACCAGCGGATGACCTTGGTGGTCAAGTTACCGGCTTCCTTGCTGGCGAGCTTGCCGGCGAGGATGGTCAGCGCCTGTTTCGGGATCAGGTATTGGGGCAGGACGGCGAGGCGGTCGGACACTGGACGGATCACTGGCAAATTGGGCTGCTGATTATACTGTCCCGGGCGGAACTGGCCTATTGACTGGCGGCGAGCTGCCCAGGCAGTTCTCGAGTATCCGCGCCTGCTGCAACAGACGGTCTTCCTGCCAGCGTCGGCCGACCACCTGCAAACCGACCGGCAGGCTATCGACAAGGCCGGCCGGCAGGCTGACCACCGGGCTGCCGGTCAGCGAGAACGGCGCCGTCAGGCTGATCGTTGCCTCGATATAGGCGAGCGGCTGGTCGTCGATCAGAAGGCTCGGCGGCGGCCGGAACCTGAGCAGGGGAAAGGCCGGGTAGGCGACCGTCGGCGCCGTCGGGCAGAGCCAGACATCCCACTGGCCGAGAAAGTCTTCGAGCGCCACAATCAATTGTTCGCGCCTGACCAGTGCCGCGTTGTACTGGCCGGGTAAGGCACTCATGCCGCCGATAAAGGCCCGGCCCAGTATCTGCCGGCGCGGCAGAAAAGTGCTGCCGAGGCTGAAAAACAGCCGTTGCAGGGTTGGCAGGCCGCGGCCGATTTCGCTGCCAGCCAGCGTGCCGAAGGCCTGCCAGGCGTCTTCAATGTCGAATTTGGGTGGCGAGCAGCGTTCGACCCGGTGCCCGGCCGCTTGCAGTTTGGCCACGGCCTGTTGCAGCCCCTGGCGGGTGCGCCGACACAGCGGCGTGCCGGCGAAATCGTCCGACCAGGCGATGCGCAGCGGTCTGTCGACGGGCGGCAACGGCAGAGCGGCCGGAATGGGCGGCACCTCGCAGTCCTCGCCGTCGGGCCCGGCAATGAGCGGAAAACCCAGTTGCAGGTCGGCGACCCGCCGGCCGAGCAGGCCGAAGGACAGCAGGTGGCGTACCGTGCGCGGCCGGCCCGGTAGATGCGGAATGTGGCCGGTGCGCGGAATGCGGTTCTCGGTCGCCTTCAGCCCGGCGACGCCGCAGTAGGCGGCGGGAATGCGGATCGAGCCGGCGATGTCGCTGCCCGCTTCGAGCAGCGAAAAGCCCATGGCGATGGCTGCCGCGGCGCCGCCCGAACTGCCGCCCGGCGTACGTGCCAAATCCCAGGGATTGCGTGTCGGACCGAACAGCGGGCTCCAGCATTGTGGGTCGCCAGCCAGCTCCGATAAATTGCTTTTGCCAAGCAGCACGGCGCCGGCCGCCTTGAGGCGGGCAACGACGGTGGCATCGCGGGCCGGGACGTAATCGGCGAGGGGCGGAAAGCTGCTGGTGGTGCGCAGGCCCTGCGTCGCGAAAGCATCCTTGAGGCTGATCGGCAGGCCGAGCAGAGGCTGATCTTTCGGTATGCCGGATTGCCTGATGATGGCATCGGCAGCTTCGGCCGCCCGCCGGGCTCCGGCCAGGTCGAGGGTGACTAGGGCGTTGAGCGCCGGATTGTGGCGGGCAATCTGTTGCGTGCAGGCCTCGAGCAGATCGCCGGCGCTCAGGCGACCGGCGGCGATTTCCTCGGTGGCGCGGCTGGCACTCAGCGTATCGAGAAGACTCATGGTGTCGAATCGTCGTTGATGATCCAGACCATCCGCCCGGCCATGACGCTCGAGATCAGGTGGTGAAAGGGCAGAACGATGGCCAGGTAAAGCCAGCCGAAGACGTTGTGTGGGCGGACCAGGGTACTGACCCGCAGTTGCCCGCCGGCGCAGAACAGCGAGACGCGAAAATCGAGATGCCGGTCGTCTTCGCCGAGAATGGCTTCGCCGGGCGCCAGATGCAGGATACGGAAAACGCCGAGTTGCTGACCGACCCGGAACGGCGCTTGCGGCACGCCTTGACGCGGGCCGGCGGTTTTCAGGCCGAAGATGCCGACAATTTGGTCGCGCGCCCGCATCAGTCTGTCGCCCCAAGCGGGCGCGGCGGTCAGGAAGGCGGTAATCAGTTCATCGCTGCTCACTGTCTGGCGCGGTACCGGATGGCAATTGCTGTCGCGGTAGGGATATTTCTCCTGTTCGGCGGCCAGGGCGGAGGAGGCGGGTAGTTTGGCGGGCATGGGCAATGACTCCGTAAGTGGTATGCCGCGGAATTTACCGGCCCGGCAATGCCCCGGTCTTGTACCGAAACGACATTGCTTAGAAGGCCGGGGTACCAAACAAAAGGGAAACCTGTTGCGAGCTCAGGCGGTAAGGCCACAGGGCAGGATCATCCCCGGCCAGTTGCCGGCCGAGCCGGGCCGGGGCGTAACCGGTGTAGCGGCGCAGGTCACGGCTCAGGTGAGCCTGGTCGAAATAGCCGGCGCTGGTCGCGATGTCGACCCAGGCGGCGAACTGGCGGCGACCGAAGACCAGGTCGACGAGCATGCGGCTGCAGCGCGCCTGCTGGCGAAAAGCGCGCAGGCTCTGACCATAGCTGTGGCTGAACCGCCGTTCGAGCTGGCGCGGGCTGAGCGCGAAGGCGTCGGCAATGTCGGTGAGCGGGCGAAACAGCCAGTGTTCGGGGACGATCAGGTCGGCACTGCGTTGCCCCTGGCCTGCCGCCAAAGCGAGCAGGAAATCGGCACAATGCGCGACCTGACTGGTCAGCATGGTGCTGGCGGCAAGTTTCTCGCTCAACTCGGCCAGGCCTTGTCGCGGCAGCAGTTCGCCGAGCGGGACGAATTCCTCGCTGACGGCTGAGGCCGGCAGGCCGAGTAGGCGTGGCAACTGCCCGGGCAACACCGCGGCGAGCAGGATTTGTGTGCCCGGCGTGGCTGCGGCGCAGCGTGTGCCGCTGGTCGCCCCGCTCAGCCCGAACTCCGGCAACCGTCGGCGCTCGCCAGTGGGCAATTGCAGCCGGATTTCGCCACTCAGGATGAACAGCAACATCGGCTGCAGCGTCGCCGGCAACAGGTAAGGGCCACCGGGTAGCGTGGTAACCAGCAGATTGCCGAGCAAGCCGGCAAGCGGCGGCGGGACGGGGAAAAGCGCAGTGGGCATGGTCCGGATTCTAATGCCGGATGGATGGCCTTGTCGTCGGCCGTCCACTGTTTTGCCGGGCCAGCCGACGCTTTCCCCTCGCCCGACGCAAGACTCAGTCCTTCGAATACAGCCCGACCCGGTTGCCTTCGCTGTCGATGAATAGCGCGATATGGCCGATGTCCTTGCCGATGTCCGTTTTTTCCATGACCACCTGACCGCCCGCTGCCAGAATGCGCGCCAGCACGACGTTGAGGTCGGCGCCGCCGTCGAGATAGACGAGCGTGCCGTTGTCGCGCGGTTGCAGTTGCGGCATGGCGACCAGGGCGCCGCTCGGGTAGGGCTCAGCGTAGGGGAAGATGGCCATGGCGATGTCGCCGCAGGTTTCGCGGCGCAAGGCGATGGCGAAAATGTTCTGGTAGAAGGCGATGGCCCGGTCGAGGTTGGTGGTGGCGATTTCAAACCAGCGCAGCGGATTGTCCATGATGTTTTCCTTGATGAAATTCAGCGGCGGGATGCCGTTGATGCAGCGCATTCTGGCCGGGGGCTCCTGACAGCATGGTGTCAGGAGGCTTGCCGTAGCCGGCGAAACGGCGTGCTATGCTGAAATTCCCGTATTCCCCGTCATGACATGCGCCCGGCCGACCGACTGTTCCAGATCATTCTCTTGCTGCGCAACGGCCGCGTCGTTACCGCCGCCGCCCTGGCCGAAGCGCTCGAGGTTTCCGAACGCACTATCTACCGCGACATCGCCGACCTGGTGAAATCCGGCGCGCCGATCGACGGCGAGGCCGGCGTCGGTTATCGCTTGCGTCGCGGCTACCAGGTGCCGCCGCTGATGTTCACCGGCGATGAGCTCGAAGCGCTGGTCGTCGGCGCCAAGCTGGTCCAGGCCTGGGGCGACTCTGCCCTGGGCAAGGCGGCGGCACAGGCCATGGCACGCATTGAGGCGGTCTTGCCGCGCGCCTTGGAAGAGCGGGTCGGTGCATCGAGCCGGCGTTTCCTGGCGCTCGACTGCCTGCAGCCGGCGCCGCTGCGCGAACCGATGGCCTTGCTACGGGCCGGCATGGAAAGCGGCCGCAAGGTAGCGGTGAGTTACCGGCGAGCCGACGGCGAAGTGTCGCAACGTACCCTATGGCCGCTCGGCCTGGTTTTCTGGGGACATTGCTGGACGCTCGGCGCCTGGTGCGAGTTGCGTCAATCCTTCCGGACCTTCCGTGTCGACCGTATTTTGGTGGTCGAACTGATAGCCGCAACTTTCGACGACCGCTACGGCCATCTCTGGCGCGACTACCTAGCGACGGCGCGCGGCGAGGGCGAAGCCTAGTCGGTATTGCCGGTTGGCGGCTGTTCCGTCGCAGGCTCCGCTGTGACCGGTTCGGCGCTGACCGGGAAGCGCGGGGCCTGGTTCGGCGTTGGCGTGGTCATCGACCAGCGTTCCTTGCGCCACTTCTCGCGTTCGCCGTTGCCGCAGAAGGTCCAGGCGACGAAGCGGCTCTGCTTCTGGCCCTGGGCCATGGCGATGGTGCGCGATTCGACGACTTTCGCCTTTTTCAGCGCGGCTTCGATATGCACGAGATTGTCGGCCTGCGAAACCAGACTGGTGAACCACATGACGCGCTTCGGGATGTTGGCGCTCTGTTCAATCATGTTCTTGACGAAGGCGCGCTCGCCGCCGTTGCACCACAGTTCGGTGCCGCCGCCGCCGAAATTGAGGCGCGGCTGCTGCACGGCGCCTTTCTTGGCGCCCGGCTTGTTCAGGTTGTTCCACTTGCGCTGGCTGACCGCATGCACGTCATCCGGCGAATTGTGGAAGGGCGGGTTGCAGAGGCTCAGTTCGAAGTTTTCGCCGGAGCGCAGCAGGCCGGTGAAGATGTTTTCCCAGACCGGCTGGTGGCGCAGTTCGACCATGCCGGCCAGTTGCTCGTTTTTGCCCAAAATCATCTGCGCATTGGCCAGCGCCGCCTCGTCGATATCGACGCCGAGGAAGTGCCAGCCGTATTCGGCGGCGCCGATCAGCGGATAGACGCAGTTGGCGCCGACGCCGATGTCGAGCACACGCACGCCGGCGCCGGTCGGGATCGTCTTTTTGTTGCAGGTGGCGAGCAGGTCGGCGGCGTGGTGGATATAGTCGGCGCGGCCGGGAATCGGTGGGCAGAGATAGCCGGCCGGAATTTCCCAGCCCTTGATGCCGTAGTGCAGGGCGAGCAGGGCGCGGTTGAAGGCCTTGACGGCGCTCGGGTTGGCAAAATCGATGCTCGGCGTACCCGCCTTGGTGGTGATCACGAACTTGACCAGACCGGGCGCGACGGCAGTCAGCGCGGCGAAATCGTAGCCGGCCGCATTCTTGTTGCGCGGGTGCAGTCCGGGTTTCTGGGCGGGTGTGGTCATGCGCGTTCCGATCATTTTGCTGGGGGCGGAGTATCCCACGGATTGATTGTCACAAGAACGACAAGGGCGGGTTTGCGGCAACTTGCTGTTTTGTTGTTGTTTTATCGGCAGGTCGGCTCGGCATGGAATTCGCTGTGCTTTGAGGATTCGTCCCCAACGGAGTCTTCCATAATGAAACTGCAAATCGAACGCCAGCATATCGAGGCGATGATCCAGGCTTTTCCGCGTCTCGATTTTGTCCGGGAGCAATTGCGCTTCGGCAACAAGGTCGAACTTTCCTTCAGCCAATTGACTGACGAGGAACTCGCCTTCCTCGAAGATTTGTATGCCAAGGGCGGGCCGGAGCTGCGGGCGCGCGGCGCGCAGATTGCCACCTTGCAGAAGGCGATGCGCGAAGGCGGCCGGCGTTTCGAGCCGGAAGAACTGGAAATGGCGGTGCCGGCCATCGCCCGCTATCTGGCCGAAGGTTCGACGCGCGGCTGGGTGTTCTCGGCGACCATCACCGGCAAGCCGCTGGCTTACGTGGTGACCCGGCTCGACTACACGCCGCCGTCGGAAGAAGAAACCGGCAAGATCTTTCTCGAACTGAAAGCCAATTCCCGCGCCCGCATGGCGACGGCGACGGTGCGCATCACCGGGCCGGACATCGCTGGCCGCAATATCGCCGAAATCCTCGCCGCCAAGGGCTTCGTCAAGGAAACGCCGGAACTGCTGCAGAGTTACGACGAGGGTTCGGCGCGCTATTTCGACTGGCGCGGCCAGTACGGTGCGCAGTTCGCCGGCACCGGCGTCGGCTATTTCGCCGAAAACCCGACGGCGACGCATCGCGATACCGATTACACCCGCAAGGACATGATCATCCTGTCATCGACCGGCAGCCCGTCACGCCTGGTCAACGACGAAAGCATCCTCGGCGAGCGCGTGCTGGCGCTTGATGCCACGGGCGACATCATGGCCAAGTTCGTGCGTCGCATGGCACGCAATTCACGCCTTTCCAACAAGGAAGAGGCCGAGGTCGAGGAAGCCCAGGCCAGTATGCCGAAAGGGATGTTTACCGAACTGCCGGTGCATTTCTACATCCTGATGTTCCACCTCGAACTGCACCATTACGTCTGGGTGCACGTGGACGACATGGAACCCTATGTCTACCAGCCGGAACTCAAGGACAAGCTGGTGCTGCCGCCGGAACAGACCGACCTGATCGACATCCTGACCGCCGAGATGGACGTGCTGATGGACGACATCGTGGCCGGCAAGTCGGGCGGCACGACGGTGCTTTGCGCCGGGCCGGCCGGCGTCGGCAAGACGCTGACGGCCGAGGTCTATTCGGAAATCATCAAGCGCCCGCTCTATCGCGTGCATTCCGGGCAGTTGGGGCTCAACGTCGCGGCCATGGAAGTGGCGCTCAAGGAGGTGCTGACCCGCGCCCAGCGCTGGGGCGCGGTCATGCTCATCGACGAGGCCGACGTGTACATCAAGAAGCGCGACGACAACATCACGATGAATGCCGTGGTCGGCGTCTTCCTGCGCGTGCTGGAGTATTTCAACGGCCTCTTGTTCCTGACCACCAATCGCGTCGATGACATCGACGAGGCCATCGTTTCGCGCTGCATCGCGCTGATCAAGTTCCATCCGCCGACGCGTGAAGACCGGCGCAAGATCTGGGGCGTCATGAGCGCGCAGTTCGCGTTGCCGGTCGCGCCGGAGCTGCTCGACCGCCTGCCGGATATTTTCCCGGAAGCGACCGGGCGCGACATCAAGGGCCTGGCCAAGCTGGTTGCCAAATACTGCAACCAGAAACAGGTGCCGCCGGGCGTCGAGGTCTTCCGTCGCTGCTCGATGTTCCGCGGCATGGAAGTGGTCGAGGCTTAGGCGGTCTCCGCCTCCGGCAGCAGGGCGGCGATTACCGAGCCGCCCAGGCCGTCGGCCGGGTCAAGCTTTTGCAGGATGGCCAGCGCCGTCGCTGCTGCATCCGGCCGGCCGCTGCGCAGTTCGATGAAGGCCAGGGCTTTCAGGGCAGCGAGGGCGGTGGCCGGGGCCGTCGTCCAGTTTTGCCAATCGGTATCAAGGCCGGCCTGGCGGCTGGCTTCGCCCAGCCAGGCGTGGACGGTCTGCAGGGCAGCGTCGAACTGGCGCTGGCGGTTCTGGTGCTTGACCAGGCAGCGGTAGGCCGGCAGGGCGCTCGGGTCGAGGGCGATAGCGGCGCGGAAAGATGCTTCGGCGGCGTCCGGGGCGGTGAAGTGGCTGGCCACGCCTTGCTGCAGCAGGTGGTCGATTTCCTGCGGCAGGGCGCCGAAGTCGAGCTTGTCGTTGTCGAGGTCCATTGTGGTTTATGGTGTAGCGGGTTGGGGAAGCGCCATGGTACGAAATGCGGCGTGTCTTGTCCCTTTGTTTTGTAGGGTTATTCGATTCGGGAGAAATGGATGTTTCTGGCAATGAACCGTTTTCGCATCGCGCCGGGCAAGGAAGATGCCTTCGTCGATCACTGGCGCAAGCGCACCAGCTATTTGAGCGAAGTCCCGGGCTTCATCAGCTTCAATCTGCTGCGCGGCGATACCACCGAAGAGCGCACGCTGTTTGCCTCGCATACGGTGTGGGAATCGGAACAGGTTTTCGAGGCGTGGACGCAATCCGAAGCTTTCCGCAAGGCGCACATGGCGGCCGGCAATTCGCCGCGCGATCTCTATCTTGGGCCGCCGCAGCTCGAATTGTTCGAGGCAGTGCTCTAAACGATCGGTCTGGCGTGCTTGGCCAGAAAGCGGTCGAGCGTGTTGCCGAAGGCCTGGCGGTCGGCTTGCCCGAGGGCGGCCGGGCCGCCGGTTTCGATGCCGGCATTGCGCAGGCCTTCCATGAAATTGCGCATGGTCAGGCGTTCCTGGATGTTGGCCGTGGTGTACAACTCGCCGCGCGGATTCAGGGCGTGCGCGCCGCGCTCGATGACGAAGGAAGCGAGCGGGATGTCGGCGGTGATCACCAGATCGCCCGGGCTCAGTTGCTCGACGATGTGGCGGTCGGCAACGTCGAAACCGGACGGCACCTGGATGGCGCGGATGAATTTCGACGGCGGGGTGCGCAGCATCTGGTTGGCAACCAGGATGGTCTGGATCTGCAGACGCTCGGCGGCGCGAAAAATGATTTCCTTGATGACGCCGGGGCAGGCGTCGGCATCGACCCAGATTTGCATTAGTGTTCTTTTCCGTCAATGCGTGGCCGCAAAAGGTGGGGAATATACCGCCAACCGAGGATGGCGTAACAGGCAAACCAGCAGGCTGCCGAGAGTTGTATCCAGCTCAGGTAAAGCGCCGGAAAGGCCTGTGGCAGGCCGACGCGGATGATCAGCGCGAGAATCATGATGTACAGCGCGGCCCGGTCGAAAGCGTCGAACACCACCTTGCGCCCGGTGTGGCCCTGGCTGATACGGATCAGCATGGCCGGGATGACGCAGCCCATGGCGCCGAAGGTGAAGACATGCACCGAGACGCTGCCGATCCAGACGAAATTGATGACATGGCCCAGTGATTCAATGAGCAACTGGGCGATGATCGCCAGGTAGCCGACATACATGATGCCGATGTCGATGCGCCGGAAGGCGAAATGCGGTTTCCAGAAAACAAAGCGGATGCCGAGCAGAACGGCCAGGGCAAAGGCAATGATGGCGGTCAGCGGACGCGGCAGGATGGCATCGGCAACGAGCAGCAGACCGAGCAGCTTGATCGCCATGTCGAGTACCTGATGGCGCAGGATCTGGGTCTGGAAGGCGGCCTTCATGAAACCGGTCAGCGTGCGTTCGAGCATGACCAGGAAGGCCAGGCGGAACAGCGCCATGGCCATGCTGTAGCCGGTCAGGAAATTGTCGCCGTTGAGCATCAGGTACTTGGCGACGAGAAAGAGCGGCAGCATGACCAGGAACAGCACATTGTCGCGGTAGCTGTCCTGCGCCCGGTAGCGGATCAGCGTCCATAGCAGCATGGCGATGATGCTGCCGAGAAACAGGTTGTTCGAAAGCAGGAAGAGCGGGGCCGGCCAGTTGCCGCCGAAACTCATGCCGAGGCGTTCGAACAGCCAGGCGCCGGTCAATAGCATCAGGGCGGTGCCATGATGGCCGCGGACATTGACCCAGTTTTTGGTCGAGGTCAGCAGGAAGCCGCCGAGTACCGCCCAGCCGAAACCGAAGAACATTTCGTGGGCGTGCCACTGAACGGATGTGAAACTGCTGTCCGGGGCCGGCAGCATGCCGCTGAACATCAGCGCCCAGGCGACCGGCAGGCCCATGCCGGTCAGGCAGGCCAGCGTGAAGAAGGGGCGAAATCCGACCAGCCAGAACGGATGGGTTGAGAACTGCATGGCGAACCTTTCCCGGAAATGGGACTCAGAGTGGCAAGTTTAGCGATGCGAGCGTCGCGTGTATTTGATTTATCCCGGGTCGGGCAAGCAAGAGCCTTCACATTCGCGTAAAATCCTGCGCTTGGCTGTGGTTGCGATATCGCATTAGGGCCCGGCTGCTTTTTGAAGGATAGCAATGAAGCGCGTGGATGATTTCCGCTTGCAGTTGGGCAAGCATGAACTTGTACCAATCATGATTGGCGGCATGGGCGTTGATATATCGACGGCCGATCTGGCTCTGGAGGTTGCCCGTCTGGGCGGCGTCGGGCACATCTCTGATGCGATGATCAAGACGGTCACGGATCGCCGCTACAAGACCAAGTTCGTCAAGGAAAAGCTCGCGCTCTACAAGTACAACGCGGAAAACGAAGACAAGTCGCCGGTCAAGTTCGATCTTGGCAAAATTGCCGAAGCGACCAAGCTGCACGTCGCCGGCACAATGGAGCGCAAGCAGGGCTCCGGCCTGATCTTCGTGAACTGCATGGAAAAGCTGACCATGAATGCGCCGAAAGAGACGCTCAAGGTCCGCATGACAGCGGCGCTCGATGCCGGTATCGACGGCATCACGCTGGCCGCCGGCCTGCATCTCGGCTCCTTCGGGCTGATCGAGGATCACCCGCGTTTTCGCGATGCCAAGCTCGGCATCATCGTTTCCTCGGTGCGCGCCCTGCAACTGTTCCTGAAAAAGGTCGCCCGCACCAACCGTTTGCCCGACTACGTCGTGGTCGAAGGTCCGCTGGCCGGTGGTCACCTGGGTTTCGGCATGGACTGGGCGCAGTACGACCTGGCGACCATCGTCGCCGAAGTCATGCAATTCCTGAAAAACGAACATCTGGATATCCCGGTCATTCCGGCCGGCGGCATCTTTACCGGCACCGACGCGGCGCAGTTCCTCGAAGCCGGTGCGGCCGCCGTGCAGGTGGCGACCCGCTTCACCGTCGCCAAGGAATGCGGTCTGCCCGAGAAGGTGCAGCAGGAATACTTCCGGGCGACGGAAGACGATATCGAGGTCAACCAGATTTCCCCGACCGGCTACCCGATGCGCATGCTCAAGGGCAGCCCGGCGATCGGCGACGGTATCCGGCCGAATTGCGAAGCCTACGGTTACCTGCTCGACGCCAATGGCAAGTGCTCCTATGTCACCGCCTACAACCGCGAAGTGGCCGCCCATCCCGGCGCCCGCAAGGTGTCGGTGATCGACAAGACCTGCCTGTGTACGCACATGCGCAACTTCGATCTGTGGACCTGTGGTCAATTGACCTACCGCCTCAAGGACACGACCAACAAGCTGGCCGATGGCAGTTACCAGATTCTCTCGGCCGAACATATCTTCAAGGACTATCAGTTCAGTACCGAGCAGCAGGTCGCCTTGCCGGGAAAAGTCGATTGATGGAGCCTTGAGCGGAAAAGCCGGCAGATATCGCCGGCTTTGGGCCGCCGGAGTGGATGTCGGGCTGTCTCACCGAGTCGAAATCGCTGAAATGTCAATGGCGAATTAATGATGATGCGATATAGTCGGGCTTCCCTCGGTAATCCCTCTCCGTGCCCGGTATGAAAATATTCCGAACCCGATCGATCGATCTCATTCGCAGGCAGGGCTCAGGGCTGGCTGTCCTGACCATGCTGCTGGCGCTGCTGTTTGCCCGCCCGGCGCTGGCTGAGGATGAGTCCAGTCTGTCTTTCCACGGCTTTGGTACGCTTGGTGCGGTGCAAACTTCGTCCAGTGATGCCGAGTTCGTGCGCGATCTTTCCCAGCCGCGGGGCGCCAAGGAAAGCCCCGAGGCGCGTGTGGACAGCCTGCTTGGCGTACAGGCCAATTGGCGTCTGACCCCGGATCTGGAGGCTGTGGTCCAGGCGGTGAGTCGTTATCGCTACGACAAGAGCTTCAATCCGGAAATCTCCTGGGCCTATCTCAAATACGATCCGACGCCGCAAGTCAGTTTGCGGGCCGGTCGTCTGGGAACCGAGTTCTTCATGACCGCGGATTCGCGTCTGGTCGGCTATTCCTATCTGACCGTGCGCCCGCCCGGCGATTTTTTCTGGTACCTGCCGTTCTACAGCATCAACGGGGTGGATGCCGCGCTGACCGTGCCGGTTGGCGAGGATGTACTGCGCGGCAAGCTGTACTACGGGCTTTCCGATGACAAGATTCCCTACGGCGAAAAGCAGTGGAATATTGATGGTTCGGCCATGGTCGGCGGTTACCTCGAATATCATGTCGGTGGCTGGTTGTTGCGGGGCAGTTACGCCAATATCCGCTTCAATCACGACATGCCGATCGATGATCTGCTGGCGCAATATCTCCCGCCGCCTCTGGTCGGGCCGTCAAAGGCCTATCTCGCCGCGGACAATACGCGCAGTCATTACTACTCGCTCGGGGCGATTTACGACAATGGTCCATGGCAGCTGCAGATCATGCTCAACAAAATTACCCAGGGCAGCAAGATTTTCCAGAGTTCGTCGGCCGGCTACGTGCTCGCAGGCTACCGGATTGGCGAGGTGACGCCGTATCTGGGCTTTTCGTGGATACGCTCGGAAACCAGGAACAATCCGCTGAACCCCTTCGTCTCCGTCGTCATGGCGAAGTCCCATGCTGACCAGAATACCGGGATCCTCGGCGCGCGCTGGGATGTCGCCCGGAATATCGCCCTCAAGGCGCAGTGGGATGCCATCCGGGGTGAGCCGGGGTCGACCTTCCCCTATCGCGCAGAAACGTCAAAGTGGTCGGGGAAGATGGACGTGTTCAGCCTGACGATGGACTTTGTTTTCTGAAATCATGAAGTCGTCACGTTTTCGCCTTCTTCTCGCTATCGCCGGCCTGCTCCTGCTGCCGGTCGGAAGTGCCCTGGCCGAGTTGGTTGTCGTGGTCAACGCGCGTAACGGCGTGGCGGTCATGACGCGCAACGAAGTCATCAATATCTTCTTCGGGCGCTACCGCCAGTTCTTCAATGGTGTCGAGGCTCAGCCAGTCGATCTGGTCGACGCCCATCCTGATCGGGCGCGCTTCTACAGCAGCCTGGTTGGCAAGGATGTTTCCGAGGTCAATGCCTACTGGTCGCGCCTGATATTTTCCGGCCGGACACAGGCGCCGCCGCGCCTGAATACGTCGGAAGAAGTCCTGAAGTGGGTCAGCTCCCACCCCGGCGGCATCGGCTTCGTCGAACTCTCGAAGGCCGATGCGCGGGTCCGCGTGGTCTATGAACTGGCACCCTGAAAAAAACTTCTGTTGGCATTGAACATTTGGTGCTTGTTTCTGGTCATGTCTTGGTGACGTTCAACATTGTCGTCATCCGGTCATGATCATTCGGGCTACCTGCGTGTAAGCTCTGACTTGACCACATTGATGGTTGCAATCAAACCAAGACAGGAGACAAACATGCCCAGAAGAATCATTGCCAACATTATTGCCGGTAGCACGCTGTATACCGCTACTCCCGAAACGACGGTGCGCACGGCTTGCCGGGCGATGGCCGAAAAGAAGATCGGTGCCTTGCTGGTCGTCGAAAATGGGCGCATCGCCGGTATTTTTACCGAGCGCGATGCGCTGAACAAGGTGCTGGCGACCAGCCTCGATCCCGATGTGACGCTCCTTTCGCAAGTCATGGTCCGTGATCCGCAGACCATTCGTGCCGACAAACCCTTGGGCTACGCGCTGTACATGATGTCGGAAGGCGGTTTCCGCCATGTGCCGGTCGTAGATGCAGGCGGTGCGCCGATTGGCATGGTTTCGGCGCGCGATGCGCTGGGGCAGGACATGGTCGATCTGGAGCGTGAGATGGAACACCTTGCCGAGCTGGAAACGGTGATCGGCTACTGAGCCGGAGCGTTCCAGCCGAGCTGCGCCAGTGTGGCGGCGAATGCGCCGGACACTGGCGCTTTTATTTGCATGCGGCGAGCGTCGACCGGATGGTCGAAGTCGAGTTGCGTGCAGGCCAGCAGCATCCGCTGGCAGCCGAACTGTTCGGCAAAGAAGCGGTTATGGATGCCCTTGCCATGCGTGGCGTCGCCGATGATCGGATGGGCGATGTGCTTCAGGTGGCGGCGCAGCTGGTGCTTGCGGCCGGTTTTCGGTAGCAGTTCGAGTAGCGCGTAGCGGCTCGTCGGGTAGCGGTCGACGGCAAAAGGCAGCTCGATTTCGGCGAGTCGGCGATACTCGGTGCGGGCGCTTTGTGCTTCGTCGCTGCTCTGCTCGCCAACGAACTCGTGGCGTTCGCGCTGGCGCGTCAGGGGGTGATCGATGCTGCCGGCTAATGGCGGGATGCCGCGCACGACCGCCAGGTAGCGCTTGTCGACACTGCCTGCTTCGAATTGCTTGCCGAGCCGGCTGGCGATCTCTTGTGATAGCGCAAAGAGCAGGACGCCGGAGGTGCCGCGGTCGAGACGATGGGCTGGCCACACCCACTGGCCGATCTGGTCGCGCAGGATCTGGATGGCAAAGCGCGTTTCGTGACGGTCGATTTCCGAGCGATGGACGAGCAGGCCGGAGGGCTTGTCCACGACGACAATGTATTCGTCGCGGTAGAGAATCGGCAGCTCTTCCCCGGTTGCGCTGCCGTTGTCGTCTTCAGCCAAAGAAGCGGCTCGTCGCCTCGGCCGGGATGGCCATGCCGGTAATCTGGGCGCGTTCGAGCAATTCCCAGTAGTAGCGGTAGGACGCCCGGTCGTGCAGCTTGCCGGCATGCTGGATCGGGCCCCAGTCGGTGTCCTGGGCAGCGATCAGGATTTCCGTCGCGGCCTGCACCTCGGAAAAATCCGGGCGCATGGCTTCGACAATGGGCAGGATTTGGTTCGGGTGAATGCTCCACATGCGCAGATAGCCGAACTCGCGGCGGGCGCGCAAGGCGTCGTTCCGAATGTAGTCGAGGTCCTTGAGTTCGGTGGTCACGTTGTGCGCCGGCACGATGCCGCAGGCCAGTGCGGCGGCGCTGATTTCGCACTTGGCGCGGGTGACCAGCGGGTGTTCGAACTGGCCTGGGCTCTTCATGGCGCAGCCGGGAATGGCGCCGTGGTGCCCGGAGACGAAATCCATGAGGCCGAAATCGAGCGACTCGACGCCGGGCAGGGCGGCGATCTCCCAGACCTCGCGCAGGGCGCCGTGGGTCTCGATCAGGACATGTACCGGAATCCGGCGCTCGACATCGAATTCCCGCTCGATTTCGCGCAGGGTCTCGATCTGGAGTTCCACGTCGCCGACGCTGCACGGCTTGGGCAGGGTGATGAAGGGCAGGCGGTTGCCGGCAAGGCGGACGAGAATTTCCATGTCCTGGCGCCAGTGCGCATGCGTCACGTCATGCACGCGGGCGCCCACCCGGTTGAACAGGTTGTCGTCCGACATGATGAGGCCGGCTGCCATCTCGGCATGCTCGCGCTCGGCACCGGCGTGCGCGCCATCTTCGCAATCGCAGGTAATGTCGAAAATCGGCCCGAGTTCCTTCTGCAACTGCAGCGCTTTGCGCATCAATTTTTCCGAGCCGGCGTAGTGGTCGACGGCGGGCAGGATGGGGAAGGGCTTTTCGCCGGCGAAGAGAACGATTTTCGGGTGACGCATTTTAGCTATTAGGATCGAGATGTTAGGGGGCTAGAGTAAAAACAAAAAAAGGCCGCGGTATTTTACCGCGGCCCTTACTTGCTTTTGCTAGCAGCTAATAACTACCAGCTAGCAGCTAGTCTTACAGCATGTCCTTGACGGCTTCAGCTTCGTCGGTCAGTTCCTTGAGCGTGAAGTTGATCTTCTCGCGGCTGTACTCGTCGATTTCCAGGCCCTGGATGATCTTGAAGGAACCACCCTTGCATTCGCACGGGAAGCCGAAGACGATGCCGGCCGGGATGCCGTAGGAGCCATCGGAAGGAACACCCATGGTGACCCATTCGTCGGAACCCAGAACCCAGTCATGCACGTGGTCGATGGCAGCGTTGGCAGCGGAAGCGGCCGAGGACAGGCCACGGGCTTCGATGATGGCGGCGCCGCGCTTGCCGACGGTCGGCAGGAAGACGTCGTTGTTCCAGGCAGCGTCGTTGATCAGGGCCTTGACGCTGTCGCCGTTGGAGGTGGTGTAGCGGTAGTCGGCATACATCGTCGGCGAGTGGTTGCCCCAGACGACCAGCTTCTTCAGGGAAGAAACGTCACGGCCAGCTTTGCCGGCCAGTTGCGACAGGGCGCGGTTGTGGTCCAGACGCAGCATGCCGTGGTAGTTGTTCGGGTTGGTGCGGCCAACCTTCTTGGCGGCGGCAGCGGCGATGAAGGCATTGGTGTTGCAGGGGTTGCCGACGACCAGGACCTTGACGTCTTCCTTGGCGTTTTCGGCGATGGCCTTGCCTTGCACCGTGAAGATGGCGCCGTTGGCGGTCAGTAGGTCGGCACGTTCCATGCCCTTGGTGCGCGGACGGGCGCCAACCAGCAGGCAGACGTCGGCATCCTTGAAGGCGACATTCGGATCATCGGTGGCAACCATGCCAGCGAGCAGCGGGAAGGCGCAATCTTCCAGTTCCATCATCACGCCCTTGACGGCTTGTTGAGCCTGCGGCAGGTCGAGCAACTGAAGAATGACCGGCTGGTCTTTGCCGAGCATTTCGCCGGAGGCGATGCGGAACAGCAGGCTATAACCGATCTGACCGGCGGCACCGGTAATGGCAACGCGCATGGGGGCTTTGGACATATGTCGCTCCTGTTTGAAACAGCGTGATTGAAATTGTTCGAGTCTGCTCGAGTGCCTGCTTTTGCAATCAATGATCCAAGCGGGCGCGAGAGGTCCAGAATGGTAGAAGTTCACCGGCAGACTGTCAATTGTATCATCTGTCTTATATAAGACAACTTTTCGTGGACGCTGGGCCTGAAATGTGCTGAAATTTGGCCCCATGAATCGAGATGCCCTCCGCTCTGCCCACCGCTCGCCGTCGCCGACCTTCAGTCCGCTCTACCGGCAGATCAAGGATTTCCTGATCCATAGCCTGGAGGCGGGGGAGTGGGGGCCGGGTGATGCCATTCCCAGTGAGGGGGAGTTGGCGGTGCGCTTCAATGTCAGTCAGGGCACCGTGCGCAAGGCGATCGACGAAATGGCCGCCGAAAACCTGCTGGTGCGTCGGCAGGGCAAGGGGACCTTTGTCGCGTCGCACAGCGACCCGCGGTCTTTTTATCGTTTTCTGCGCCTGGTGCCGGACGATGGACTGGTCACGCATGCCGTCAGCGATCCGCGTTCCTGCAACGTCATGCCGGCCACCGCTGAAGTGGCTGCGGCCTTGCTCGTGCCGGTCGGCAGCAACGTGGTTTGTGTCGAGCGCCTGCTGCATTTCAATGGTCAGCCAGTGGTTCTCGACCACATTTATCTGGTGGCCGATTCCTTTGCCGGCTTGACGCTGGAGCACCTGCGGGGCGGCGAACGTTCGCTGTACAGTGTTTTCGAGAGCGATTACGGCGTGCGCATGATTCATGCCGAAGAACATCTGCGCGCCGTGGCGGCTGACAGCTACAGTGCTTCCTTGCTCGGGGTGCAGTCGGGTGATCCCCTGCTGCTCGTCGAGCGGACTGCTTACACCTATGGGAACAAGCCGGTCGAGTGGCGGCGTGGTCTGTATTGCACGCATTCCCATTACTACCGGAACGATCTTGGTTGATGTTTTTGGCCAGGTTGATTGGCTTGGAACTCGGCCTAAATGGCGCGTTCCGGGTGATTTTGAATGTATAATTACGGTTCTTTTCAAACCACGTAAAAGCGGAAAACCGCACACTTTTCGCAAGGGATGATGTTCATGGCAGAAGTGACCATAAAAAAGCGTCCAAAAAATTTGGACTTGGCTAGTATCAGATTGCCCCTCCCCGGCAAGGTATCGATTCTGCATCGCGTCAGCGGTGTCGGTCTCTTCCTGTTTCTGCCGGTGGTGCTCTGGGCGTTTTCGGCAAGCTTGACCTCGGCCGATACTTTCGCGGTATTCAAGACCCTGTCTGGCTCCTTGCCGGTCAAAGTGATTTTTGCTGGTCTGATCTGGGCGTTTGCCCATCACTTCTGCGCCGGGATTCGTTTCCTGCTGCTTGATCTGCATATCGGCATCGAAAAAGAAGCCTCCCGCAAGTCGGCAGCTGTCGTGTTTGCGGTCAGCCTTCCGCTGACCCTGGTTCTCTGGGGGGTGTTGCTGTGATCAACCGTATTGTTGTCGGTGCCCACTACGGTCTGACCGACTGGATTGCCCAGCGTGCCACGGCTGTCATCATGGCTGTTTATTCGGTCCTGATCGCGGCTGTCCTGCTGGTTTGTCGTCCGGCCACCTTTGAGGCCTGGCAGGGTGTCTTTGCCAATGGTTTCATCAAGTTCGTGACCTTCCTGTTCTTTGTCAGCCTGTTCTACCACGCCTGGATTGGCGTGCGTGATATCTGGATGGACTACGTCAAGCCGACGGGCATTCGCCTGACCCTGCACGTTCTGACCATTGCTGCGCTGGTGGGTTACACCGCGTGGGCTGCTGCGATTCTCTGGAGGCTGTAAGCGTGAGTATTCCTGTTCTCAAGTTTGATGCGGTGATCGTTGGCGCCGGCGGTGCTGGCCTGCGTTCCGCAATCCAATTGTCCGAAGCCGGCCTGAAGACCGCCGTGCTCTCCAAGGTTTTCCCGACCCGCTCGCACACCGTTGCGGCGCAGGGTGGTGTGGCAGCGTCTCTCGGTAATTCCGAGGAAGACCACTGGACGTGGCACATGTACGATACCGTCAAGGGTTCCGACTGGCTCGGCGACCAGGACGCGATCGAGTTCATGTGTCGCAAGGCCAACGAAGTGGTCGTCGAGCTCGAGCACTACGGCATGCCGTTCGACCGTACCGACGACGGCAAGATTTATCAGCGTCCGTTCGGCGGCCACATGTCGAACTTCGGCGAAAAGCCGGTGCGTCGTTCCTGTGCTGCCGCTGACCGTACCGGTCACGCCATGCTGCACGCCATGTACCAGCGCAACGTCAAGGCCAATACCCAGTTCTTCGTTGAATGGATGGCCCTGGATCTGATCCGTGACGAAGAAGGTCATGTCCTCGGCGTCACCGCCATGGAAATGGAAACCGGCCAGATCGTGATTTTCCACGCTCGCGCCACCATCTTCGCGACCGGCGGTGCCGGCCGTATCTATTACTCTTCGACCAATGCCTTCATCAATACCGGTGATGGCCTGGGTATGGCGGCGCGTGCCGGCATTCCGCTCGAAGACATGGAATTCTGGCAGTTCCACCCGACCGGCGTGGCCGGTGCCGGTGTGCTGATTACCGAAGGCGTGCGCGGCGAAGGCGGCATCCTGCGCAATTCCAGCAAGGAACGCTTCATGGAACGCTATGCGCCGAACGCCAAGGATCTGGCGTCGCGTGACGTGGTTTCCCGCGCCATGACCACCGAAATCAAGGAAGGCCGCGGCTGTGGCGTCAACAAGGACTACGTCCTGCTCGACATCACCCACCTCGACCCAGCCACCATCATGAAGCGCCTGCCGGGCATTCACGAAATCGGTCTGCAGTTTGCCGGTGTTGATTGCCTGAAGGAACCGCTGCCGGTCGTCCCGACCTGTCACTACCAGATGGGCGGTATCCCGACCCATTACTCCGGTCGTGTCGTGATGCCCAAGGATGGCGACATGAATTCCGTCGTGCCGGGCTTCTACGCCGGCGGCGAATGCGCCTGTGCCTCGGTGCACGGTGCCAACCGCCTCGGTACCAACTCGCTGCTCGACCTGCTGGTCTTCGGCAAGTCGGCCGGTGATTCCGCGGTCGAAGATCTCAAGGGTGGCCGTGCGCACCGCGATCTGCCGAAGGATGTTGCCGACCGGACCCTGGCCCGCATCAGTGCCCTGGACAATCGCAAGGGTGGTGCCAACGTGCACGAAACCCGTCTGGCCATGCAGCGCACCATGCAGGACCATGCCGGTGTGTTCCGCTTCAGCGACCTGCTCAAGGAAGGCGTCAGCAAGATTCTCGAAGTCGAGAAGGCAGCGCGCAACCTGGAAATCAAGGACAAGTCGATGGCTTGGAATACGGCCCGGACCGAAGCCCTCGAAATGGAAAACCTGATCGAAGTCGCCAAGGCCACGATGATTTCCGCCGAAGCCCGCAAGGAATCCCGCGGTGCTCACGTGCGCGACGATGCGCCGGATACGGCCGAGTTCCCGAACGGCCGTAACGATGCTGTGTGGCTCAAGCATACGCTGTTCTCGCCGGTGGATAACTCGATCACGTACAAGCCAGTCAACATGCAACCCCTGACCGTCGAGCCTGTTGCGCTCAAGACGCGCTCGTACTAATTGGAGTCCAGAATGAGCAAACGCATGGTTCAATTCAGTATCTATCGCTACGATCCGGACAAGGACGACGCACCCTACATGCAGGATATTTCGGTCGAGCTCGAGCCGACCGACCGCAAGCTGCTGGACGCGCTGACCAAGCTCAAGGCCAAGGACGACGCGATTTCCTATCGTCGTTCCTGCCGTGAGGGCGTCTGCGGTTCCGATGCCATGAACATCAACGGCAAGAACGGTCTGGCCTGCCTGACCGATATCGACAGCCTGAAGCAGCCGATCGTGCTGCGTCCGCTGCCGGGCCTGCCGGTCATCCGCGACCTGATCGTCGACATGACCCAGTTCTTCAAGCAGTACCACTCGATCAAGCCCTACCTGATCAACAACGATCCGCCGCCGGAACGCGAACGTCTGCAGTCGCCGGAAGATCGTGAAGAGCTCAACGGCCTGTACGAGTGCATCCTGTGCGCCTGCTGCTCCACGTCTTGCCCGTCGTTCTGGTGGAACCCGGACAAGTTCGTCGGCCCTGCCGGCCTGCTGGCTGCTTACCGCTTCATCGCCGATACGCGCGACCAGGCGACCAACGAGCGCCTCGACAATCTCGAGGACCCGTACCGTCTGTTCCGTTGCCATACCATCATGAACTGCGTTGACGTATGTCCGAAGGGTCTGAATCCGACCAAGGCCATCGGCAAGATCAAGGACATGATGGTCCGTCGCGCCGTCTGATGGAAAGAGCAGACTACGAACGCCTGCGCTGGCGTTGTATCCGTCGCGCGCTTCTCGAACTCGACATCACGCTGACGCGTTTTCTCGATGGTGGCGAGTTCGACAAGCTGAATGACGAGCAGCAACTGGCGTTTGTAGAGCTTGCCGATATGGAGGATCACGATCTCTGGGACCTGATCAATGGTCGAGCAGAGATCGATGATCCCCGACTGGCGTCGATTGTGACGCTGCTTCGTAAGAGTTGAGTAAGGTTTACATTTTAACTTTGGAATGTTGACCGCTTTTTTGGCAGTGCAGTGACAACCAACACCTGAACAGGGAAAAAACCATGACAACCGAACGCAAGGCAACTTTGACAATCGATGGGCAGGCTCCCGTCGATTTCCCGATCATGTCCCCGACGCATGGCAATGACTGCGTCGATATTCGTACGCTGGGCGGCAAGACCGGCTTGTTTACCTACGACTCCGGTTTTCTGTCGACCGCCAGCTGCAAGTCCAAGATCACCTTCATCGATGGTGACAAGGGCGAGCTGCTGTATCGCGGCTACCCGATCGAGCAACTGGCTGAAAACTGCAACTTCCTCGAAGTCACCTATCTGCTGAAGAATGGCGAACTGCCGAATGCTGCGCAGAAGGCTAAATTCGAAACCACCATCAAGAAGCACACGATGGTGCATGAACAGCTCTCCAAGTTCTTCTCCGGTTTCCGTCGCGATGCCCACCCGATGGCCGTGATGACCGGTGTGGTTGGTGCCCTGTCGGCCTTCTACCACGATGCCATGGACTTCTCCGACGCCGAGCATCGCAACATCAGCTTCAACCGCCTGGTTGCCAAGCTGCCGACCATCGTCGCGATGGCCTACAAGTACAACACCGGCGCGCCGTTCATGTACCCGGACAACGATCTGGACTACACCGCCAACTTTATGCGCATGATGTTCGGTAGCCCGTGCGAGAAGTATGTCCCGAACCCGGTTCTGGTTCGCGCTCTCGACACCATCTTCACCTTGCACGCCGATCACGAACAGAATGCTTCGACCTCGACGGTGCGTCTGGCCGGCTCTTCGGGTGCCAACCCGTTTGCCTGTATCGCTGCCGGTATCGCCTGTCTGTGGGGCCCGGCGCACGGTGGTGCCAACGAAGCCTGTCTGCAGATGCTGGAAGAAATCGGCGACGTTTCGCGCGTTCCCGAATTCATCGCGCGCGCCAAGGACAAGAACGATTCCTTCAAGCTCATGGGCTTCGGTCACCGCGTCTACAAGAACTTCGATCCGCGTGCCACGCTGATGCGCAAGGTCTGCAACGAAGTGCTGACGGAACTCGGCCTGGAAAACGATCGCCTGTTCAAGCTGGCCATGGAACTGGAGCGCATTGCTCTGGAAGATCCGTACTTCGTCGAGAAGAAGCTCTACCCGAACGTCGACTTCTACTCCGGTATCGTGCAGAAGGCCATCGGCATCCCGACCGAAATGTTCACCTGTATCTTCGCCCTGGCCCGTACGGTCGGCTGGATGACGCAGTGGGAAGAAATGATCACCGATCCGGAATACAAGATCGGTCGTCCGCGTCAGCTGTACATCGGCGCCGCCCGTCGCAATGTTGTACCGCTTGCTCAACGCGGCTAAAGGAAGACTGGGCGGCCGGGTGGCCGCCCTTTTTTTACCTGCCGGGGCGACATGCTTCTGCAGCCCGCAGCTAATGAGAAAGACAATACCCTCAAGGGGACGCCTATGACTACGATGAATAACCTGTTCGACAGCACGATGTTTTTCGGCGGTAATGCGCCGTTCGTTGAAGAGCTGTACGAAAACTATCTCGATAATCCGACCGCCGTTCCGGCTGAATGGCGTGATTATTTCGACCGCCTGGCCCAAATGCCGGGCTTTGTCGCACGTGACGTGGCGCACGCGCCGGTCATCGCTGCCTTCGCCGAACTCGGCAAGGATGGCGGTTTCCGTCCGGCCCCGGCGGCCAGCGGCGACAACAAGAAGCAATCGGCTGTCGGCCAACTGGTCACCGCCTATCGCTCGATCGGTACCCGCTGGGCCGACCTCGATCCGCTCAAGCGCGTCGCCCGTCCGAAAATCGAAGAGCTCGAACTGGGCTTCTACGGCTTTTCCGATGCCGACCTGAACCAGACTTTCAGCGTCGGTTCGCTGAAAGGCTTGCCGGAACAGGCCAAGCTCGGTGACATTCTCGAAACCCTGAAGCAGACTTACTGCGGTTCAGTCGGTGTCGAGTACATGTACATGAGCGAGTACACCGAAAAGCGCTGGCTGCAGGAGCGCCTCGAAACCATTCGTTCGCGCCCGACCTATGGCAGCGAACAGAAAAAGCGCATTCTCGAGCGCCTGACCGCAGCTGAAACCCTGGAACGCTACCTGCATACCAAGTATGTCGGCCAGAAGCGTTTCTCGCTCGAAGGCGGCGAATCGCTGATCGTTGCCATGGATGAAACCATCCGGGCTGGCGGCAATTTCGGCGTCGACGAAATCGTCATCGGCATGGCCCACCGCGGCCGTCTGAACGTGCTGGTCAATACGCTGGGCAAGGCACCGTCCATGCTGTTCTCCGAATTCGAAGGCAAGAAGAAGAGCGACCTGTCGGCCGGCGACGTCAAATACCACATGGGCTTCTCGTCCGACGTTTCGACCTCGAGCGGACCGTGCCACCTGACCCTGGCCTTCAACCCGTCGCACCTGGAAATCGTCAACCCGGTGGTCGAAGGTTCGGTCTATGCGCGCCAGGTTCGCCGTGGCGAAGGCAGCAAGTCCAAGGTTCTGCCGGTCATCATTCACGGCGACTCCGCCGTGGCGGGCCAGGGCGTCAATCAGGAAATGCTCAATTTTGCGCAAACCCGCGGCTACGGCACGGGCGGCACGCTGCATATCGTGGTCAACAACCAGATCGGTTTCACCACCAGCGATCCGCGCGATTACCGCTCGGGCCACTACTGTACCGATATCTTCAAGATGGCCGATGCGCCGATCTTCCACGTCAATGGCGACGATCCGGAAGCCGTCTCGCTGGTCACCCAGTTGGCCGTCGAGTTCCGCCAGCAGTTCAAGAAGGATGTCGTGATCGACATCATCTGCTTCCGCAAGCTCGGCCACAACGAGCAGGACGAGCCGATGGTCACGCAGCCGCTGATGTACAAGAAGGTCGCTCAGCACCCGGGTACGCGCAAGGTCTACGGCGACAAGCTGATCGCCGAAGGCGTGCTGCCGGCTGATGGTCCGGACACGATGATCAAGGAATACCGCGAGCATCTGGACAAGGGCGAGCTGCTGTACAACCCGGTGCTGGCTGGTTACAAGCATCCGAACATGATTGACTGGACGCCGTTCCTGACCAAGAACTACATCGAAACCTGCGATACCACGGTGCCGATGAAGGAACTGCAGCGCCTGTCACAGCGTCTGACCACCTTCCCCGAAGGTTTCACGCTCCATTCCCGCGTCAAGAAGATTGCCGAAGATCGCGCCGCCATGGGCGAAGGCAAGCTGCCGGTCGACTGGGGTATGGCCGAGAACCTGGCCTACGCCTCGATGCTGGTTTCCGGCTACGGTGTGCGTATCTCCGGTGAAGACGTCGGTCGCGGTACTTTCTTCCACCGTCATGCCGCTTTCCACGACCAGAATCGTGAAAACTGGGACGAGGGTACCTATCATCCGCTGAAGAACCTGCAGGACAAGCAGGCCGGTTTCCAGTGCTATGACTCGGTGCTTTCCGAAGAAGCCGTGCTCGCCTTCGATTACGGTTACGCCACGGCCAATCCGTATGAGCTGGTGGTCTGGGAAGGCCAGTTCGGCGACTTCGCGAACGGTGCGCAGGTCGTTATCGACCAGTTCATCTCTTCCGGTGAAGCCAAGTGGGGCCGCGCCTGCGGTCTGGTCATGCTGCTGCCGCACGGTTACGAAGGTCAGGGTCCGGAGCACTCTTCGGCTCGCCTCGAACGTTACATGCAGGCTTGTGCCGAAATGAACATGGAAGTCTGTGTGCCGTCCAACGCCGCCCAGGTCTTCCACATGCTGCGTCGCCAGGCGCTCCGCATGCAGCGCAAGCCGCTGATCGTCATGACGCCGAAGTCGCTGCTGCGCCACAAGGATGCTGCCTCTTCCATGGAAGAGCTGGCGACCGGCGAGTTCCAACGCGTCATCGGCGAAGTCGACAAGCTCGATGCGAAGAAGGTCAAACGCGTCATCCTGTGTTCCGGCAAGGTCTATTACGATCTGGTCGCCGCCCGTCGCGAAAAGAAGATCACCGATATCGCCATCGTGCGTATCGAGCAGCTCTATCCTTTCCCGAAGGATTCGCTGGCCAAGGAACTGGCCAAGTATCCGAAGGCCACCGAAGTCGTGTGGACGCAGGAAGAGCCGCGCAATCAGGGCGCCTGGTACTGGTTCGCCTCGCGTCACCATCTGGATACCGGTCTGGACTCCAAGCAGAAGCTGCTGCTGGTTGCCCGTCCGGCCTCGCCGTCGCCAGCTGTCGGTTATCTGGCCAAGCACAACGAGCAACAAAAGGCACTGGTCGAGTCCGCGCTGGGCAAGATCGAGTACTAATAACTAAAGCAGAGTGGAGTCATTATGAGCATCATTGAAGTCCAAGTTCCCCAGCTCTCCGAGTCCGTCGCCGAAGGCACGCTCGCTTCCTGGAAAAAGAAGATTGGTGAGTCCGTCGCCCGCGACGAAATCCTGATTGACATCGAAACCGACAAGGTTGTTCTCGAAGTTCCTTCGCCGGCTGCCGGCGTGCTCGTCGAAATCGTCAAGGCTGACGGTGAAACCGTCGTCTCCGGCGAACTGATCGCCCGCATCGATACCGAAGCCAAGGCTGGCGCAACCGCCCCGGCGGCCGAAGCACCGAAGGCTGCCGCTCCGGCTGCCGCCCCGGCGCCGGCTGCTGCTGCCCCGGCCGGTACGGCCAGCCCGTCCGCCCGCAAGATCCTCGACGAAAAGGGCATCGCTGCCGCTGACGTCGCCGGTTCCGGCCGCGGTGGTCGTGTCACCAAGGAAGATGCCGTTGCCGCCACGCCGAAGTCCGGTCCGGTGGCTGCTCCGGCTGCTGCCAAGGCTGCCCTGCCGACGCCGCCGGTTCCGGTCGCCCTCGGCGATCGCACCGAACAGCGTGTGCCGATGTCCCGTCTGCGCGCCCGTATCGCCGAGCGTCTGCTGCAATCGCAGCAGACCAACGCCATCCTGACCACGTTCAACGAAGTGAACATGGGCCCGATGATGGCGCTGCGCAAGCAGTACGGCGAGAAGTTCGAAAAGGCCCACGGCGTCCGTCTCGGCTTCATGGGTTTCTTCGTCAAGGCCGCTTGTGCCGCCCTGCAGAAGTTCCCGGTGCTGAACGCTTCGGTTGATGGCAACGACATCGTCTATCACGGCTACATCGACATCGGTATCGCTGTCGGTTCGCCGCGTGGCCTGGTTGTGCCGATCATCCGCAATGCCGACCAGCTGTCGATCGCCGAAATCGAAAAGAAGATTGCCGAATTCGGTGCCAAGGCCAAGGATGGCAAGCTGACCATCGAAGACCTGACCGGCGGTACCTTCTCGATCTCGAATGGCGGCATCTTCGGTTCGATGATGTCCACCCCGATCATCAACCCGCCGCAGTCGGCCATTCTGGGCATCCACGCCACGAAGGATCGCGCCATGGTTGAAAACGGTCAGGTCGTTGTGCGTCCGATGAACTATCTGGCGATGTCCTACGACCACCGCATCATCGACGGCCGCGAAGCCGTCCTCGGTCTGGTGACCATGAAGGAAGCCCTGGAAGACCCGTCGCGCCTGCTGCTTGGGGTGTAACGCAGGATCGAGTTGCCTAGTTGCCTAGGATCGAGTGGAACCCCGGGGTTTCACTCGATCCTCAATCTTTAATCAGGATTGAGTTGCTTGGTTGCCGAGGATTGAGCGGAACCCCCGGGTTTTTACTCGATCCTCGATCCTAATATCTCGATCCTATCCGGAGTTTTACATGTCCAAGCAATTTGACGTGCTCGTTATCGGTGGTGGTCCTGGCGGCTATGTGGCTGCCATTCGCGCTGCCCAACTCGGTTTCAACACGGCCTGTGCCGAAGCCAATGCCTATGCCGACCCGAAGGGCGAACCGCGCCTCGGTGGCACCTGCCTGAATGTCGGTTGTATCCCGTCCAAGGCTCTGTTGCGTTCTTCCGAGCTGTTCGAGGAAGCCAACCATTCCTTCGAAATGCACGGCATTTCGGCCAAGGGCGTCAGCATCGACGTGAAGACCATGGTCGGCCGCAAGAACACCATCGTCACCCAGCTGACCGGCGGTATCCGTGGTCTGTTCAAGAAGAACAAGGTCACCGGCCTGAACGGTCTGGCCAGCTTCGCCGGCAAGGAAGGCGAGCTGTACAAGGTCAAGGTCGGTGCTGAAGAAGTGCTGGCCAAGCACGTCATCATCGCCACCGGCTCCAAGCCGCGTCACCTGGACGGCGTCCCGGTCGACAACAAGATCATTTGCGACAACGTCGGTGCGCTCGATTTCGACGCTGCCCCGAAGCGCCTGGGCGTCATCGGCGCCGGTGTCATCGGCCTGGAAATGGGTTCGGTCTGGCGTCGTCTGGGTACGGACGTCACCGTGCTTGAAGCCGCTCCGGATTTCCTGCCCTTCGTCGATCAGGACGTCGCCAAGGAAGCCCTCAAGCTGTTCACCAAGCAGGGTCTGAAGATCACAACCGGCATCAAGATCAACAAGGTCTCCGTCGCCAAGAAGGGCGTCACGGTCGACTACGAAGACAAGGATGGCGCCAAGAAGCTCGAATGCGACAAGCTGATCGTCTCGGTCGGCCGCATCCCGAACACCGATGGTCTAAACGGCGACGCCGTTGGCCTGAAGATCAACGAGCGCGGTCAGGTCGAAGTCAATGGTCACTGCCAGACCAACCTGCCGAACGTCTGGGCTGTCGGTGACGTCGTGCGCGGCCCGATGCTGGCCCACAAGGCTTCCGAAGAAGGCGTCATGGTTGCCGAACTGATCTCCGGTCAGTCCGGTCACTGCGACTTCAACACCATTCCGGGCGTCGTCTACACCCACCCGGAAATCGCCTGGGTCGGCAAGACCGAACAGCAGCTCAAGGCCGAAGGCATTGCCTACAAGCCGGGCAAGGTGCCCTTCATGGCCAGCGGTCGTGCCCTCGGTCACGGCGATGCCAGCGGCTTCGTCAAGGTCCTGGCCGATGCCAAGACCGACCGCATCCTCGGCGTGCACATCATCGGCAACAACGCTTCCGAGCTGATCGCCGAAGCCGTGGTGACCATGGAATTTGCCGGCGCCTCCGAAGATCTGGGCCGCATCTGCCACGCTCACCCGACGCTGTCGGAAATCGTGCACGAAGCTGCCTTGGCCTGCGACAAGCGCTCGCTGCACTTCTAAGCCTCAAACCAGCTGTCCGAAAGGCGGGTTGCGGTAACGCACCCGCCTTTTTTATTTTGGCTAAAATAGCCCTTTACCCAACAGCAATGCACAGAGATGCCACATAAAAAATTAAATGTCGCCGCGCAGGGCATGCTCGACGCCTATAAAAATCTGCTCGATGCCCGCGGCTACATGGCCGATGCCGCCCAGATGACGGCCGCCATGGCCCTGCAGGGCCTGTACACCAATCTGCTGTCCTTCAAGGTCAATCGCAGCAGCACCTTCAAGCGCCTGCTCAATCCGCCCAAGCCGCCGCAAGGCGTGTATTTCTGGGGCGGAGTCGGGCGCGGCAAGAGCTTCCTGATGGATTGTTTCTACGATTCCGTGCCTTACCGGCGCAAGCGGCGCATCCACTTCCATGCCTTCATGCAGCAGATTCACCACGATCTGGAAAAATACAAGGGTGAGACTGACCCGATGCTCAAGCTGGCCGAGCAGATCGCCCGCGAAGTCCGCCTGCTCTGTTTTGATGAGTTCCACGTTTCGGACATCGCCGATGCGATGATCCTCGGTCGCCTGATGGACGGCCTGTTCGCCAATGGCGTGATCGTCGTCATGACCTCGAACTACCCGCCGGAAAAGCTCTATCCGAACGGCCTGCACCGCGAGAGCTTCCTGCCGACCATTGCCCTGCTGCTCAAACATCTCGATGTCTTCGAAGTCGATGCCGGGGTCGATTACCGCCTGCGGGCGCTCGAACAGGTCGAGATCTATCACCACCCGGCCGATGCCGCGGCCGAGAAGAAAATGCTCGACTATTTCCGCATGGTGGCCGGCGAGGAGGGCAAGAAGGGCGGGCATATCGAGGTCCTCGGTCGTCAGGTCGAGACCCTGCGCCGCGGCCATGGCGTGATCTGGTTCGACTTTCGCACCCTGTGCGGCGGGCCGCGTTCGCAGAACGACTATCTGGAAATCGCTCGCGGCTACCACACCGTGCTGCTCTCGCACATCCCGAAAATGACTCAGCACCAGGCCTCCGAGGCGCGGCGTTTCACGTGGCTGGTCGATGTCTTCTATGATCACCGCGTCAAGCTGATCGCCACGGCCGACTGTGCGCCGGATGAGCTGTATACCGAAGGCACCCAGGCCACCGAATTCTTCCGCACGGTCAGCCGCCTGACCGAGATGAATTCGCGCGAATACCTGACTCTGCCGCATCTGGTAAGCTAAATCATGATTAATCCAACCCAACCCGCCGACCTGGCCATCGACCTGCGGCAACTGGTCATCACCATTGCCCATACCGTCGATCTGGTGGGTGTGGACGATGTCCTGCACGGCCGGCGGGTCGGCATGCTGGCCCGCGAATTGGCCATCTTCATGGGCTGGCCCGAGGCCGAGCAGCAACTGCTTTACGATACCGGTCTCTTGCACGACTGCGGTGTTTCGTCGACGCGCGTGCATCATCGCCTGGTGGTCGATCTCGAATGGTCGGGGGCCGACGAACATTGCGTTGCCGGCTACGAGCTGCTTGCCGATTTCGCGCCGCTGGCCCATCTGGCGCCGCTCATCCGCTATCACCACAGTCGCTGGGAATGGCTGGAGCAGCAATCCCTGCCCGGCGATACGGCACGTTTGGCGAACCTCATTTTTCTGGCCGACCGTGTAGATGTGCTGGCTGCACCTTATCACGCCGACCAGACCGTGCTGTCGCATGCCGACGAAATCCGCACGCGTCTGGGCGCCGAGCGCGGCCGCCTCTTTGCGCCGGAGCTGGTCGAAGCTTTCGAGAAATTTTCGGCCGGCGAGGCCTTCTGGCTCGCCCTGCAACCGGACTGGGTGCAGCAATACCAGCGCGAGATGGAGACGCACGGCAAGCTGGAGGTGATCGACTGGGCGCAGTTCAAGCAGTGCGCCGAGATCTTCGCCCGCATCATCGATGCCAAGTCGCCCTATACCCAGCGCCATTCGCGGGGTGTTTCGCGCCTGGCCCGGCACCTTGCCGAACGGCTCGGGCTGGATGCGGTGACCTGCGAGAAGATCGAAGTCGCCGGCCTGCTGCACGATATCGGCAAGCTGCAGATTCCGGACGAAATCATTGAAGGGCCGAATGCCCTGACGCCGCATGAATTCGACATCATGAAAAGCCACAGCTACGGCACGCTGCAGGTCTTGAAGCGCCTCCCGGCGATCGAGGAAATTGCGCAGTGGGCGGCCTTCCACCACGAAACGCCGGATGGCCATGGCTATCCCTTCCATGTTGGCGGCAAGGCGCTGCCCCTCGAGGCGCGCATCATCAATGTCGCCGACGTCTTCCAGGCGCTGGCCCAGGAACGGCCCTACCGCAAGCCGATGGCACCGGAGCAGATCATGGCCATCCTGCAGGAACGGGCCGATCTTGGGCGGGCCGATTCGCTCGTTGTCGCCGAGGTCGCTGCCGACCTGGAAAATTGCCATCGCGTGGCACTGTGCATGGACTGATCTGCGGGATATCCGGCAGCGGTTTCAGCCGAGACCAACTGTTCGAGTATTGAAAGGGGTTTTCATGGCGCGCTTTCTCCTGGTCCTGTTGTTCCTGTTCAATGTCTCCGCCTGGGCGCAGCAACTGGAAATCATCGAGCTCAAGAGCAAGACCGCCGACGAGGTGCTGCCGACCCTGTTGCCGCTCGTTGAGCCGGGCGGCACGCTGAATGGCATGAACAACCAGCTGTTCCTGCGCGCCTCGCCGCGCAACCGTTCGGAAATCAAACGCGTGCTGGCCGCCATCGATACGCCGACCCGTCGGCTGATCATCCGTATTGCGCAGAACCGCCAGGCCGAGGATAGTGCGCGCGGTGCCGAAGCCGGTGGTCAGGTTGTGCTCGGCAGTTCCCGGCGCAGCAATGTCGGGGCGCGGGTCTGGGATACGAAAAGCGTGCGCGGTGAAAGTGCCTCCCAGATGGTGCAGGCCGTCGAAGGCGGCCAGGCCTTCATCCAGATCGGCCGCTCGCTGCCCTTGCCGATGCGCCAGATGGTGGGCGGTCCCGGCGGGGCGGTGATCAACGAAACGGTGGTCTATCGCGATGTCGGGCGCGGCTTCTATGCCGTGCCGCGCCTGAATGGTCAGCGCGTCACGCTGGAAATCAGTCAGCAGGCCGACAGCATGGATGGCTATGGACGCGGGGCGATCAATACGCAACGCTTGTCTACGACAGTGGCCGGGCGCCTTGGCGAATGGATCGAGCTGGGCGGCGGTGGCAGTCAGGCGGCGGGTAACCAGGGCGGGGCGATGAGCTTGTCGACCAGCGACGCCCGCGACAACCGCTCTGTCTGGCTAATGGTCGAAGAAGTCGAGTAGTCCCCGAATTGCCCAAAAGAAAGGCCGCCCGCGGGCGGCCTTTGTCGTGCTGCGCTCAGGCGATGATCAGGCAGCGGCCTTGATGGCCTGCGGGGCGGCTACCGGCAGCGGCCCCTTGGCGATCAGACCGAACGGCTTGCCGAGCGGCAGCATGGTCCGCCCGAAGAAATTGTTCAGGAAGATGGCGCCGGCGGCATAGAAGCCGAGCAGGGAAATGCCCAGTTCGGAATAGGCGGCCAGTGTGCCGAACAGCTGCGCATTGACGCCGAGGATCGAGAGGGCCAGCGACGGCAGCAGCACGTTGATCAGGACCAGGATGGCGGCGAAGACCTTGTTGGCTTCAAAGGCGGCGATCATGATGAAAATCGAGAAAAAGAAATAACCGATGCAGGCGAAGGCCAGTTGTTTCGGATCGGCCTTGTCGCCGACGGCACCCAGCCAGCCCAGGCTGATCGCCCAGTGCATGGCGACGGCAATCCAGAACAGGCCGTAGGCGCCAAGCACGATGGAGCCGAAATAGTTGTTTTTCTTGAAATCGACCATCGAGGCCCAGATCTGGGCGACCGAGCCGAGGAACAGGGCCCAGGGAATCAGGTAGACAACCCCGCTGGTCCAGCCCATCTTGGCCGAGGCTGCGACGAAGGTGACCATGGAAAGCCCGAAAACGCCAAGGGCGGTCGGGTCGGACATGACGATCTTGATTTCGTTCGGCTGCTGCATTGCGCTTCTCCTTGTTGACTGCGTAATTATTTGTTGTCGCGACTGCTGTCGCCGACTTTATCGGGCGCTATTCTCTGGGCGGGAAAGGGCGCTTCTTCTGATCCAGATCAAGAGTTTGTGCGTTAGGCGGTGAAACCGGGAGTTGCGTTGCTTTCGGTTTTAAATTGTTGAATAGATTACTAATTGTTGAATTAATTGGCTTGTTGGTGGCATAAAAAAACCCGGCGCGGGCCGGGTTTTTATGTGCGAAGCGGGCCGGATCAGGCAGCGTTCAGCGCCTGTTCCAGATCGGCGATCAGGTCGTCGATGTGTTCGATGCCGACTGACAGGCGGATCATGTCTTCCGAGACGCCTGCCTTGACTAGTTCGGCCGGTGACAGCTGGCGGTGCGTCGTCGAGGCCGGGTGGCAGGCCAGCGATTTGGCATCGCCGATATTGACCAGACGGGTAAACAATTGCAGTGCATCCTGGAACTTGCCGCCAGCGACGCTGCCGCCCTTGACGCCGAAGGTCAGGATGCCGGAAGCCTTGCCGCCCATGTATTTTTCGACCAGCGCGTGGTCCGGATGATCGGCCAGACCGGCGTAATTGACCCAGTTCACCTTCGGGTGATTTTTCAGGAAGGTGGCGACGGCCAGCGCGTTGTCGCAGATGCGGTCCATGCGCAGCGGCAGGGTTTCGGCGCCTTGCAGGATCAGGAAGGCGTTGAACGGGCTGATCGCAGCGCCCATGTTGCGCAGCGGCACGACGCGGGCGCGGCCGATGAAGGCGGCCGGGCCGAGGGCTTCGGTGTAGACGACGCCGTGGTAGGAAACGTCCGGCTCGTTGAGGCGCTTGAATTTCTGCTTGTGTTCAGCCCACGGGAACTTGCCGCTATCGACGATGATGCCGCCGATCGAGTTGCCGTGGCCGCCGATGTACTTGGTCAGCGAGTGCACGACGATGTCGGCGCCGTGCTCGATCGGCCGGCACAGGTAGGGCGACGGCACGGTGTTGTCGACGATCAGCGGCACGCCATGGCGGTGGGCGATCTCGGCGAGCTTTTCGAAGTCGGTGATGTTGCCCAGCGGGTTGCCGACCGATTCGCAGTAGATGGCCTTGGTCTTCGCATCGATGAGCTTTTCGAAGGCGGCCGGATCGCGGTAATCGGCAAAACGCACATCGATGCCGTATTGCGGGAAGGTGTGGGCGAACAGGTTGTAGGTGCCGCCGTACAGGGTGGCGGCCGAGACGATGTTGTCACCGGCTTCGGCGATGGTCTGGATGGCGTAGGTGATGGCGGCCTGGCCGGAAGCCAGGGCGAGGCCGGCAATGCCGCCTTCCATCGCGGCGATGCGCTTTTCCAGCACATCCTGCGTTGGGTTCATGATGCGCGTGTAGATGTTGCCGGCGACCTTGAGGTCGAACAGGTCGGCACCATGCTGGGTGCTGTCGAAAGCGTAGGACGTCGTCTGGTAGATCGGCACGGCGACGGCCTTGGTGGTCGGATCCGGCGAGTAGCCGCCATGCACGGCCAGGGTTTCGAGCTTCATCGGGGTATCTCCCTAAAAATGTTGGTTTTGTCCAGAGCGGATGATCTTAGCATCGCGGCTTATAGCCGGTAAGACACAAAATGAATTTGCTTATGCTGTTTTAAGGCATGAGCGTGGGCGAGTTGGCAATAAGGAAGCGCGCCGGGTCGAGCGCATCGACCAGATTGCTTTCGAGCGGCAGCGGTTCGCCTTCGAGTTGGCTCAGCAACAGGTCAGCCATCAGCATCGACCAGACGATGCCGCGCGCCCCGAAGCCTTGCATGCACCACAGACCGGGTTGGCGGGGCAGGGCGTGCAGGCGTGGTGTGCCGGAGAAAACTGGGTCGGGCACCGGCCCGACGATGGGCAGGCGATCCGGCGACATCGGGCGGAAGCCGACGCGGCCGTGCAGCCCGACCGGATGGATGCCGGCACCGAAACCGGGCAGGTTGAATTCGAGCTTTTGCAGATTCTCGACATGATCGGCCAGGCGTTCGGCCGGATCGGCATCGTCGAGCTGGCTGGTCGCCCCGATCAGGCGCAGTCCGTCGACTTCGGGCATGGCATAGCCGCCCTGGCGGCAGACGACGATAGCGAGCGGCGGTGTCGCATCGGCCGGCAGGTGGCTGACCTGGCCACGGGCCGGGCATTGCGGCAGCCAGGATAACTGGGAAAAACGGGTGGCGGCGGCACCGCTGGCCATGATCAGCACCGGTGCCTCGGCGAGGACTTCGCCGGCCTTGCCAAGGGCTTGCCACTGGCTGCCGATCCGTTCCAGACGGTCAACCGTTGTCTGGCAGCGTAAATCGATACGCTCCGGGAAAGCCGCCAGCGCGGCCCGGCAGACCGAAGGCGGCTGCACCCAGCCACCTTGCGGAAACCACCAGCCGCCGAGGTCGACCGGCCGACCGGCCAGTTCGCCGGCTTTTTGCCGGTCGACGAATTGCAACAGTTCAGGCGGCAGGCCGAGGCTGTCCACCGCCTTGCGCTGCTGTGCCTCGTGCTCAGCATCGCGCCCGAGATGCAGCACGCCGCAGGGCGACCAGCGGGCATCGGGCAGCGCGGCGAGGCGGGCGCGGGTGGCGAAAAAGCCGGCCCGGGTCAGGCGCGAGATGCGGTTGTCGTCCACGCTGGGCAGCGGACGCAGCATCCCGGCCAGATTGCTCGAGGCGCCGGTGGCCGGCGTTTCGGCTTGTTCGAGCACGGTGACCTGCCAGCCGGCGGCGGCCAGCGCGTAGGCCGTGGCGCTGCCGGCAATGCCGGCGCCGATCACGATGGCGCGCCGCTCGTCCGGTGGCTGGTGGCGGTTCGGCCGGCGCGAGCGGAAACGGCCGGTCAGCATCTGCCACTTGCCGGCAAAACCGGGGCGCTTTTTCAGCTCGAACTCGGCCTCGATGAGCGCCTGGCGCACCGGCCCGGCAACACACCAGGTGGCCAGCGTCGTGCCTTCCGACGACAGCCGGGCGAGCGCCTTGCACAGTTGTGGCGACCACAGATCGGGGTTTTTGGCCGGCGAAAAGCCATCGAGGAAAAAGGCATCGACGGCGGCATTGACCGTGCGTAGCTGCTGCGTTGCGTCGCCGAAGAACAGGGTCAGGATGACATTGCCGCCCGCCAGATGCAGGCGATGCACGCCCGGCGTCAGCAGCGGCCAGCGGGCCTGTAACTCGGCGGCGAGTTCGGCGAATTCCGGCCAGGCGCGTTGGGCCATGGCCAGGTCGGCGGCACTGAACGGGTGTTTTTCAAACGAAACAAAATGCAGCCGGCGGCAGCGCTGCGCATCACTTTTCCAGGCCTGCCAGGTGGCGAGGAAATTCAGGCCCAGCCCGAAGCCGGTTTCCAGGATGACGAAGCGGTCGCGTCCCTGCCAGCGTTGCGGCAGGTCGTTGCCAGCCAGGAAAACATGCCGGGCCTGCGCCGGGCCGCCATGCGGCGAGTGATAGATGTCGCCGTAGGCCACGGAGAACGGCGTGCCGTCCGGCGCGAATTCGAGGCGCGCGGGCTGGAGTTTGTCCACTAATGCAGCCGCGATTTGCCGCTTGTCTTGCCCAGCGGTGCCGGCGTGTCGTAGTCCAGCGCCAGATCCCACTGCGCCTGCCCGGCCGCAGCGCGCAGCATGGCGCAAAGCGCCTGCAGCAGTTCAGAATTGAGATTCAGGTTGAAACTGCGCTCCCGGCCTTCGCGAAAGCTGACGCGAAGCTGGTCTTCCGCCGTTTTTTCGAAAGAGGCTTCAGAGGCGAGCAGTGGCGTGCTGCCCAGCGGATAACGCGGGTTGTCCGCCTGGAATGCCTGGTCAAAGCTGGCCGGCTGGCCGGCCGCTTCGCAAGTGCCGACAGCCGGCGGCGTATCGACCTGCTCGAGCAGTACCCGGCTCAAATGCGGCCAGATCTCCCGCAGAAAACGCCGGGTCAGGAAAACGCGGATTTCCTCGTTGGCATCCGTCGCAATACGCAAAACCAGCCGGTCCTGCACACTGTCGTTGGCAACCTGCAACTGACGGACCGGCATCAGCCTTTCACCTTCGGCAACCGAAACCCGATACGTGAGCGAGCGCAGCCAAGACAAGGCGCAGCCAAACGCCGCATAGCTTTTCTATGCAAGTTTGGCTGTAACGCAGTATTGGCAAGCGCAGCCACGTATCACTCGGGGCGCATTGAGGGGAAGAGAATTACATCACGGATGGCGGCAGCGTCGGTGAGCAGCATGATCAACCGGTCAATCCCGATGCCGCAGCCGCCAGTCGGCGGCAGCCCATACTCCAGCGCGCGGATGAAATCAGCGTCGTAATACATCGCCTCCTCATCCCCTGCATCCTTGGCCTTCATCTGCTCATGGAAACGCGCCGCCTGGTCTTCCGCATCATTCAATTCCGAGAAGCCATTGGCAATCTCTCGCCCGACGATGAACAACTCAAAGCGCTCGGTAATCTCCGGATTCGAATCCGAAGCACGCGCCAGCGGCGAGACTTCGACCGGGTAGTCGATGATGAAGGTCGGTTCCCAGCACTTGGCTTCGGCACAGGCTTCGAACAGTTGCAGCTGCAGGCTGCCCAGGCCGCCCGGCTTGACCTTCTCGCCAAACGCATTGATCTTGGTCTTGAGGAATTCGGCGTCGGCCAGTTGGGCATCGCTGAAGTCCGGCTGTTCGCGCTGGATGGCCTGGTTGATGGTCAGGCGATGGAAAGGCTTGGAGAGGTCGAGTTCGCGGCCCTGATAGATGAACACTTCCTTGCCCAGCGCCTCACGCGCCGCGTGACGCAGCAGGCCTTCGGTGAAGTCCATCAGCGTGTGGTAATTCGCATACGCCTCGTAGAACTCCATCATCGTGAATTCCGGGTTGTGGCGTGGCGACAGGCCTTCGTTGCGGAAATTGCGGTTGATCTCGAACACCTTCTCGAAGCCGCCGACGACCAGGCGCTTGAGGTAGAGCTCCGGCGCGATGCGCAGGAACTGCTGCATGTCCAGCGCGTTGTGGTGCGTGACGAAAGGCTTGGCCGAGGCGCCGCCGGGGATCGGGTGCATCATCGGCGTTTCGACTTCCATGAAGCCATGGCCGGTCATGTAATTGCGGATCGACGAGACGATGGCCGAACGGGCGCGGAAGGTGAAGCGCGTTTCCTCGTTCATGATCAGATCGACGTAACGCTGGCGATACTTCATTTCCTGGTCGGCCAGACCGTGGAACTTGTCCGGCAGGGGGCGCAGCGACTTGGTCAGCAGGCGGATCTCGGCGGCCTGGATGGACAGCTCGCCGGTCTTGGTCTTCATCAGCGTACCGACGACACCGACGATGTCGCCCAAGTCCCAGCCCTTGAAAGCGGCATAGACGTCTTCACCGACCTTGTCGCGTGCAACGTAGAGCTGGATGCGGCCGGAAACGTCCTGGATGGTGGCAAACGAAGCCTTGCCCATGACGCGCTTCAACATCATGCGACCGGCAACCTTGACCTCGACCGGCATGCCTTCGAGTTCTTCCGCCGATTTCTCGCCATAGCCTTCATGCAGCTTGGCGGCGGTGTTCTCGCGCTGGAAATCGTTCGGGAAGGCGGCACCGCTCTTGCGCCACTCGGCCAGTTTGGCGCGACGCTCGGCGATGAGCTGGTTTTCGTCTTGCTGGACCGGGGCTTGCTGTTCGGCGTTGGACATGAAGAATCCTTGGGAAATTGGGGTTGCTGCGGGCGAATGCCTGGAACCCTGAATTTTCGCCGATTTTGCCCTGTTGGGACAAGGTTCTGAGGGCTGTTTCAGTGTTTTTATTGCTTCTCGGAAAAAAGAGGTTTGGCTTGATTGGCGGCTGTTTTCCGCCCTGCTGGGCGTCTCACTTTTTCTTGCTTCGCCAAGAAAAAGTAAGCAAAAAGAAGGCGACCCCAGGGTCGGCGCCCGCTGCGCGGGTCCCTTGCGCTACTCGGCAGTCTGGGCGGCTTGCTAAACTCGCCTGCGGCTCAGACAACGCAAGCCGAAGGCCCCCAGACCGCCTGCGTTGCTCAGCGCCTCCCATGGGGACCCGAAAAGCGTCACGAAACAACGGCTCTGCCCAAGAACAAAAAATGGTTTTTCAATGGTCGGTCGCTCGAAACAGGTGAAATCCGTTTCGGCCAGTTCCGTGGCGACGCCTTTGGGGCCCCCATGAGAGGCGCTGAGCAACGCAGAAAACGGCGGAAAAAGGGCGAGGACTGTCTGAGGCCCGCAGGGCCGAGTTCCGCAGCCCCCGCCGATTTCGAGTAGCGCAAGGAACCCGCGTAGCGGGCGCCGACCCTGGGGTCGCCTTCTTCTTTGGCTACTTTCTTCTTGGCGAAGCAAGAAGAAAGTACGCCCGCCCGCAAGGCGGAATCCTCCCGCAAAAAAGCTCAGCATCTCCCGTAGCCGAGACTAAAGGGCGTGCGCCCCACCAACAAGGGAAATCGCCAATACCCGCCACCCCAAGCACCAATGCAATAATCCACCCCTATGGAAATCCTCATCGAAATCATCCTCAAAGCCGGCCGCTCGGCCGTCGAGCTTTCGCTTTTCGTCCTCCTGCCCGTCATGGTCGTCATGCTTTCCCTGATGCGCCTGCTCGAAGCGCGTGGCGTCCTCGACTGGATCGTCGCCCGTATCGCGCCGGTACTGAAGCCGGTCGGGCTGACCGGCCTGGGCGTCTTCGCCGCACTGCAGATCAATTTCGTCAGCTTCGCCGCACCAATGGCCACCTTGACCATGATGGAACAGCGCGGCGCTTCCGACCGCCATATCGCCGCGACGCTGGCCATGGTTTTTGCCATGTCGCAGGCCAACGCGGCCTTGCCGATGATGACCATGGGCCTGGACCTGATGCTGACCCTGAGTTATTCCCTGGTCGGCGGCCTGGCGGCGGCAGCAGCGACCTATTACCTGTTCGGGCGCTCGCTGTCGGGCGTCGAGGGCAAGCTCGATGAGCACCTGACGCATCCGGTGGCGGAGAGTGCCAAGGGCCTTCTCGATGTCATCAACCGGGCCGGGGCCGAAGCGTTCAAGCTGGCGGTCGGGGCGATTCCGATGCTCGTGCTGTCGCTGGTCATCGTCACCGCCTTGCGCACTTCCGGTGCCATCGATGCCCTGACCGGCCTGCTGGCGCCCGTGCTGACGGCGCTTTCGATCGACAGCGCGCTGATCCTGCCGACCCTGACCAAGTACATCGCCGGTGGCACGGCGATGATGGGCGTCATGGACGAGATGCGCAAAGCCGGCCAGATCAGCGCCGAGTTGCTGAACGCCAGCGCCGGCTTCCTGATCTCGCCTTTCGACCTGCCCGGCGTTGCCGTGCTGATCTCGGCCGGGCCGCGCATCGCGGCCGTCTGGAAACCGGCGGCCCTCGGTGCCTGCGTCGGCATTGCGGTGCGCACCGTGGGGCATATACTGGCGACCTGAGAACAGGGATGGCCACATGAAAATAGCAAAAATTGCCCGCTTGATCGGTATCGCCGTCTGGTCGATCGGCATGGCGCAGGCTGCGCCGCAAAATATCCTGGGTTTCGACGACATGTCCTGTGCCGCATGGAGCAAATCGAAGGACGATGTCGAGCAGCGTGCCGCCTATGTCGGCTGGATCCGCGGCTTCCTGAGCGGTCACAATTACGCCCTGCCCAACCAGCAGGTATCGACCATTTCCAGCGCAACCATCGAGAACCATGTCAGCCGATACTGCGCGGCAACGCCGGCCGGCACTTTCAGCGATGCGGCGATGCGCCTGAGCGACCAGTTTTCCGGCCGCAACCAGCCGATCCGGAAGTAGCTTGGTGGTCGGACTTTTTCGGCTACATGCCGGGATCGACAGTCGCGTTGCCAACATCCGGGAAAACAATCCCGACTGGCTGTGCGGCAAGGGTTGCGACAGTTGCTGCCGGCGTCTGGCCGAAATCCCGCAGTTGAGTGCGACGGAATGGGATTTGCTGCGTCAGGGATTGGCCGGGCTGGCACCGGAACATCTGCGGCAAATCAGTCGGGATATGGCGGCTTTGGCCGCCGAAACCTCGCGGCCCTTGACCTGTCCCTTGCTTGACCGGGCAATGGGTGCCTGCCCGGTCTATGCGCAGCGCCCGGTGGCCTGCCGGACCTACGGTTTTTACGTGCAGCGCGACAAGGGGCTGTATTGCGGCGAGATCGAAACGCAGGTCGCCGACGGCGCGCTGGCCGATGTCGTCTGGGGCAATCACGATGCGGTCGATCAGCAACTCGCCAAGCTGGGCGAGAGTCGTCCGCTGACTGAGTGGTTTGCCGCTTGGCAGGCAGGCGAAAGCCAAAGCGACATGGAGCAGTCGTAGGAGAGGCTTTAGCCGCGAATGGTGATTTGCTCGCAGCTTTTTCGCGGCTGAAGCCGCTCCTACGGAGGACTGTGAATCTTAGTCCGGCGTGCGGAACTCGTCGGTGATCCAGGCCTGGGCGCTGGCCGGGCTGAGCTTGAAGCCGGCTTCAACGCGGACTTCAGCAAGCAATTCGCCATTTTCATCCTGGGCGCCAAGAATGGCGTAGGGGTCATCCTCGTCGGGCACGATGTCGAGCGAGATGCTCAGTCTGCCATCCGGCGTCGAAACCGACACTTTCTTGTGGAGCATTGCGTGCAACTGGTGTTCATGCCGGCGCAGTACTTCCGAGGCGGTCTTGACCAGGGTCTGGAAGGCGCTGGCGTCGAGCGGTTTCGGGTTCTTCTTGTCGCGGCCCATGGTCCACGGGCCGACCAGAGCGGGTTCGCTTTCGCCGTCCAGCGTCATTGCTACGGCCCAGCCTTCGTCGTCCTCGTTCTTGATGACGCGGGCCGTCCAGCCGTTGTCTATCCACAGGCCGGGTTCGTTGACGCTGCGCGGGGTGTCGTTGCTTTCGCTCATTTACCGATCATTCGTTGTGTTTGCTGGTTTGGGGTGCGTAGAACACGGCCAGCCAGATTGTCATCTGGTCGGCTGGCGTCCAGTCGACGCGATGCTGGCGGTGTGGGGCGATATCGAGGAAATCGCCGGCCTTGAGATGGCGGGCGGCGGCTTCGTCGGCCAGACGCAATTTTGCCTCGCCCTGCAGGATCAGCACCCATTCGCCCTCGGCCTGGTCGTACCAGAAATCGGGCGGGCTGCACTGGCCGGTGGAAACGATACGTTCGATACGCAGGCCCGGGCGGGCCAGCAGTTCGGCGAATTGCTCGGCCGCCGCGGGGGCGGCCGGCAATCCGGCGAACAGGTTGGCGAGTGGTGTCACACGCCCTGTTTCAGGCTGGCCTCGATGAAGGGATCGAGGTCGCCGTCGAGCACGCCCTGGGTGTTGCCGGTTTCGTGGTTGGTGCGCAGATCCTTGATGCGGCTCTGGTCGAGCACGTAGGAGCGGATCTGGTGGCCCCAGCCGATGTCGGACTTGGCGTCTTCGAGCTTCTGCTGCTCGGCCTGCTGCTTGCGCAGTTCGAACTCGTAGATGCGGGCGCGCAGCATCTGCCAAGCTTCGTCGCGGTTGCGGTGCTGCGAACGGTCGTTCTGGCACTGCACGACGATGCCGGTCGGGACGTGGGTCAGACGCACAGCGGAGTCGGTCTTGTTGATGTGCTGACCGCCGGCACCGGAGGCGCGGTAGGTGTCGGTGCGCACGTCGGCCGGGTTGATGTTGATCTCGATCGAATCATCGACTTCCGGGAACACGAAGACCGAGGTGAAGCTGGTATGGCGGCGGGCAGCAGAGTCGAACGGCGACTTGCGGACCAGGCGGTGAATGCCGGTCTCGGTGCGCAGCGTGCCGTAGGCGTAGTCACCGGAGAACTTGACGGTGGCGCTCTTCAGGCCGGCGACTTCGCCCTCGGATTCTTCCATGACCTCGACCGTGAAGCCCTTCTTTTCACCGTATTTCAGGTACATGCGCAGCAACATGGAAGCCCAGTCCTGGGCCTCGGTGCCGCCTGCGCCAGCCTGGATTTCCAGGAAGCAGTGGCTGGGATCCATCGGGTTGTTGAACATGCGGCGGAATTCGAGGGCGGCGACCTTGGCTTCCAGGCCGGCGTTGTCGGCTTCGACGGAGAGCAGGGTGTCTTCGTCGCCGTCTTCCTTGCCCATGTCGAACAGTTCGCGGCCATCGTCGAGGCCGGTCTGGACTTCTTCCAGGACCAGCACGATGTTTTCCAGGGTCTTCTTTTCCTTGCCCAGTTCCTGGGCGCGCTTGGCGTCATCCCAGATCTTGGGATCTTCCATCTCCTGCGTCAGGAGGGTCAGGCGTTCGCGTTTCTGATCGTAGTCAAAGATACCTCCGCAGCTCGGCGGCGCGCTGCGCCAGATCGTCGAGCTTGTAGGAGATGCTGTTGATGTGTTCGGCTTCCATGGTTTCTGTCCGGCAATGCAAAAAGGAGAATTATACATTGCCGCTCCCCAGGCTTTTTCGCACCGGCATGAAGCAATAAGCAATGATGGTGGCGATGTTGGTGCGCTGCAGCATGATGGCGCCCGCTCGTGGTGCGTGTCGGTGGAGTTTTTACCGTGTTGGCAGTTCGATTTCCGCCTTAAATAACAAAAGTGATAGAAATTGCGGGGTGGCAAGGCTTTTGCTAAAACTATCTGTCTCCTTTTGTCTGTGCCTGGTAATTCCATGACTTCCTCTGCCGGTTTCTTACCCGTTTTGCGCCGCCGGCGTTCGTCGACCTGGGAAGACATCGACAGCGAACGCGTTCTGCAGGTCCTGGTGCGCAACCTCGACGGCATGGTTTTCCGCTGCGCCATCGACCAGCACTGGACGCTGCATTTCGTCAGCGATGGCAGCCGCGAGCTGACCGGCTACTGCCCGGATGAACTGGAGTTCAACAAGGTCATCTCGCTCGAGGAAATCACCCATTCGGCCGACCGGCAGCGGGTTCGCCAGATCATCGGCGACGCCAGCCGGGAAAATGGCCGATATCGCGTGCAGTACCGGATCCGGCACAAGGATGGCAGCGAAAAATGGGTGCTCGAGCGGGGCGCCGTGGTGCGCGATGAAGACGGCGCGCGCGTGCTGGAAGGCTTCATCGAGGATGTCACCGAACAGCTGCTCAGCCAGCGTCAGCTGGCCGATGCCGAGCTTCGCTACCGCAGCATCTTCGAAGATTCGGTGATCGGCATGTTCCAGACCTCGATTGACGGCCATTACCTGGCCGCCAACCTGGCGCTGGCCCGCCTCTACGGCTACGACGGCCCCGCTGCGCTGATTGCCGGGCTGTCCGACATCGCCAACCGGCTCTACGTCGCGCCCGGACGGCGCGAAGAATTCAAGCAGCGCATGCGGGAAACCGGGCGCGTCACCGATTTCGAATCCGAGGTCTATTGCCGTGATGGCAGCCACATCTGGATTTCCGAGAATGCCCATGTCGTCTTCAGTCCGGAGGGCGAGGCGCTGTATTACGAGGGCACGGTCGAGGACGTCACGGCCCAGCACAACTACCGCCAGCAGCTCGAATACCAGGCGACGCACGATCCGCTGACCGGCCTGCCGAATCGCAATCTGCTGCAGGACCGCCTGCAGCAGTTGCTGCGCCTGGCCCAGCGCAAGGGCACGCATGGCACGCTGGCCTTCGTCGATCTCGACAACTTCAAGTTCGTCAATGACAGCCTCGGCCACGGCGCCGGCGACCAGCTGCTGGTCGAAGCCGCCCGGCGCCTGAAATCCTGCCTGCGCGAATCGGACACCGTGGCGCGTTACGGTGGCGACGAATTCGTGCTCATCCTCGGCGACTACGGCGGTCTCAGCGATACGCTGCAGATCCTGCACCGCATTCAGGAGGCCGTCGCCGAGCCGGTCACGCTCGAAGGCCAGGAAGTACGCGTCAATTGCAGCATCGGCGTCAGTGTCTATCCGGACGATGGCGAGGATCTCGAAGCCCTGCTGCGCCATGCCGACGCCGCGATGCACCACGCCAAGCAACTGGGCAAGGGGCAGTTCCAGTTCTATACCGAATCGCTCAATGCCGCGGCGCGCGACCGCCTGGCGCTCGACTCGGCCCTGCGCCGCGCCGTCGAGCACGAAGAGCTGTATGTCGTTTACCAACCCAAGGTCGATGCGCGCGGCCGGGCCTGCGGTTTCGAGGCGCTGCTGCGCTGGGACAGCGAGGAATTCGGCAGCGTCTCGCCGGTCAAGTTCATCCCGCTGGCCGAAGAAACCGGCCTGATCAGCCAGCTCACCTGGTTCGTCATGCGCCAGGCCTGCCACGAGGCGGCCGGCTGGCGCGAAGCCGGTTTCCCGCATCTGCGCGTCGCCGTCAATATTTCGCCCAGCCTGTTCCGCGAAAAGGATCTGGCTGCGCTGGTCCGCTCGGTACTTAACGAGGCCGGCCTGCCGCCGGGCAATCTCGAACTGGAAATCACCGAAGGCATGCTGATGGGCGACGTGCAACGGGCCCTGGCCGTGCTGCAGGAACTCAAGGCGATGGGCGTCTATATCGCGATCGACGATTTCGGCACCGGCTATTCCTCGCTGGCCTACCTCAAGCGCTTCCCGATCGACATCCTCAAGGTCGACCGTTCCTTCGTCATGGAATGCGATACCGGCGCCGAAGCCATGGCGATTACCCGCGCCATCGTTTCGCTGGCGCACAGCCTCAATTTGCGGGTGGTGGCCGAAGGTGTCGAGAAGCCCTCGCAACTGGCCGTGCTCAATGCGCTCGGTTGCGAGGAATTCCAGGGTTATCTGTTTGCCAAGCCGCTATCGGCCGGCGCGGCCAGCGAGTTTCTGCTGGCCGCTCGCTGAACCTGCATTCAGTCGCCGAGCAGCCGCGCAACCGCCGCCGCAAAGTCATCGACTGTTGCCGCCGGCCTGATTTCCGGATGCGCGTCGTCGCCCGGCCGGAATTTGCCGGTACGCACCAGCATGCCGGGAATGCCGGCGGCCTGGGCGCCGCCGATGTCGTCGCTGAGATCGTCACCGATCAGCACGGCATTCTGCGGCGCCACGCCGAGTTCTTCGAGGGCCGACAGGAAGAAGGGCGCCGCCGGCTTGCCGACCACTTCTGCCTTGACGCCACTACTGTATTCGAGGCCGGCGACGAAGGCGCCCATGTCCAGCGTCAGGCCGTCCTTTTCCTTGAAATAGCGGTTGCGGGCCATGACGATCAGCGGCAGGCCCTGCATCAGCAGGCGAAATACCGTGTTCAGCGCGGCATAGGTGAAATGCTCGCCGGCATCGCCGAGCACCACGGCATCGGGCGCGGCGTGGCTGTGGCCGATTTCTTCGGCAATGTCGGGATGCACCAGGTAATGCGGCCTTAGCCCGCGCTGCTGGACGAGGTGGCGGGTGGCCAGCACGGCCGTCTGCACTTCCTCCGGCGCGATCGCGAAGCCCATCTGCTGCAGACTGGCGACGATGCGCCGGCGCGGCGAGCGCGTCGTGTTGGTCAGAAAACGCAGGGGCAGGCCGCTCGCCCGTAGTCGCTGCAAGGCCTCGACGGCGCCGGGAATGGCCAGGTCGTCGATATGCAGGACGCCGGCCAGGTCGATGAGCACGGCTTGCGGGGTGGGCGGTAATTGCATGTTCATTCTCCCTGCGGGTTTTCTTGATGGAGCGGATGCCGGTATTTTAGTTCCCGGCGTCATTGTTTGCGGCGCGGATGCGCTCTATGGCGAGCCGCACGTCATTCCTCACGGCCATCTTTCGGGGGTAGAATGAGCTTGCTGCAATGCAGCATCCAGCTGCCAGCTTGAGTGGTGCTGGCAACCTGCCAGGCTTGATGAAGTCCGCTGCAAAATGCGGGAAGACGGTTCATTTTCCCCCACATTTTTCGCTTCGACTTATCAAGCCCGACAGGCTGCCGTTCAAACCACCGGGGAAACGAACATGAAACACATGCTGACCATCGACGGTAATGAAGCCGTCGCCCACGTGGCCTTCCGCATTTCCGAAGTGATCGCCATTTACCCGATCACCCCTTCGTCCGGCATGGGCGAGCTGTCCGACGAATGGGCGGCGCAGGGCAGGGCCAACATCTGGGGTAGCGTCCCGAAAGTCGTCGAGTTGCAGTCCGAAGGCGGCGCCGCCGGCACCGTGCATGGCGCCCTGCAGGCCGGTGCGCTGGCGACGACCTTCACCGCCTCGCAGGGCCTGCTGCTGATGATCCCGAACATGTACAAGATCGCCGGCGAACTGACGCCGACCGTCTTCCACGTTGCCGCCCGGGCCATCGCGACGCATGCCCTGTCAATCTTCGGCGACCATTCCGACGTGATGGCGACGCGTGCCACGGGCTTCGCATTGCTTGCCTCGAACTCAGTCCAGGAAGCGCACGACATGGCGGCCATCGCCACCGCCGCGACGCTGGCCGGGCGCATTCCGGTGCTGCATTTCTTCGACGGCTTCCGCACCTCGCACGAGGTTGCCAAGATCGAAACGGTGGACGACGCCGTCCTGCACAAAATGCTGCCGCAGGAGCGCATTGTCGAATTGCGCGGCCGCGCCCTGTCGCCCGAGCACCCAGTGCTGCGCGGCACTTCGCAGAATCCGGACGTCTTCTTCCAGGCGCGCGAAGCGCAGAACCCGTGGTTCGATGCCTTCCCCGGCATCGTGCAGCAGGCGATGGACGAATTCGGCGCGCTGACCGGCCGCCCCTATAAATTGTTCGATTATGTCGGCGCGCCCGACGCCGAGCGCGTCATCATCCTCATGGGTTCGGGTGCCGAAACCGTGCAGGAAACCGTCGCCCATATGAACCGCCGGGGCGAGAAGGTCGGGCTGCTCAAAGTCCGCCTGTTCCGCCCCTGGGCGCCGGCCGCCTTGCTTGCCGCACTGCCGGCGACGACGCGCCAGATTGCCGTGCTCGATCGCACCAAGGAGCCGGGCGCCGCCGGCGAACCGCTCTACAAGGACGTCATGGTGGCGCTGGCCGAAGACCTGAGCGGCGAGGCGCCGCGCTTTGCCAGCATGCCGCGCGTGCTCGGCGGGCGTTACGGCCTGGGCTCCAAGGAATTCAATCCGGCCATGGTGCTGGCCGTTTTTGCCGCCTTGGCCGAGCCGGCCCCGAAACGCCGCTTCACGGTCGGCATTGCCGACGATGTGAGCGGCCTGTCGCTGACCTTCGACGCCGGCTTCCGCAGCGATGCGACGGCCGAGACCTTTGCCGCCGTGTTCTACGGCCTGGGCTCGGATGGCACGGTGTCGGCCAACAAGAATTCGATCAAGATCATCGGCGACGAAACCGAACTCTACGCCCAGGGCTATTTCGTCTACGACTCCAAGAAGTCGGGCGCGATGACCGTCTCGCACCTGCGTTTCGGCCCGCAGCCGATCCATTCGGCCTACCTGACCGGCGACGGCGACGCGAAATTCATCGCCTGCCACCAGCCCTTGTTCATCGACAAGCTCGACCTGCTGGCCCATGCCGCACCGGGCGCGGTGTTCCTGCTCAACACGCATTTGCCGCCGGAGCGCGTTTTCGCCACGCTGCCCGTCGCCATGCAGCGCCGGATGATAGACAAGCAGATCCGCTTCTACGTTATCGACGCCTACCAGGTGGCGCAGGACGCCGACATGGGGCGGCGCATCAATACCGTGATGCAGACCTGCTTTTTCGCCATTTCCGGCATCCTGCCGCAGGAAGACGCGATTGCTGCGATCAAGCATGCCGTCGAGAAAACCTACGGCCGCAAGGGCCGGCGCATCGCCGAACTCAATTACCGCGCCATCGACAAGACCCTGGCCTGCCTGTATCCGGTGGCCTTGCCTACTGAAACGACGACAAACGCTACGCTGCCCGCCATCGCCGGCCAGCCGCTGACCGACTTCGTGCGCAATCTGACTTTGCCGATGATCGCCGGCCATGGCGACGCGCTGCCTGTCTCGCTGTTCCCGGTCGACGGCACCTGGCCGACCGGCACCGCCAAGTACGAAAAGCGCAACCTGGCGCTGCAGATCCCGGTGCTCGAAACCGATCTGTGCACGCAATGCGGCAAGTGCGTCTTCGTCTGCCCGCATTCGGCGATCCGCGCCAAGGCCTTCCCGGCTGAACTCGCCGAGAACGCGCCATCGACGTTCAAGCATATGGCGCCGCGCAGCAAGGACTACCCGGCCAGCTGGAACATCAGCTACCAGGTGGCGCCCGAGGATTGCACGGGCTGTACGCTGTGCGTCGAGGTTTGCCCGATCCGCGACAAGTCGAATGTTTCGCGCAAGGCCCTGAACATGGCCGAGCAGCCACCGCTGCGCGCCCAGGAAGCGGAAAACTGGGAATTCTTCCTCAAGCTGCCCGACTACGACCGGCGCATCGTCAAGCGCGGCACCGTGCCCGGCGCCGCCTTGCTGCCGCCGCTTTTCGAGTTTTCCGGGGCCTGCGTCGGCTGCGGCGAAACGCCTTACATCCGGCTCGCCACGCAACTGTTCGGCGACCGCATGCTGGTCGCCAATGCCACCGGCTGTTCGTCGATCTACGGCGGCAACCTGCCGACCACGCCATACACGACGAATGCCGAGGGCAGGGGGCCTGCCTGGAATAATTCGCTGTTCGAAGACAATGCCGAATTCGGTCTCGGCATGCGCCTAGCCACCGATCAGCTGGCCGCCGCGGCGCGCATGCAACTCAAGGCGCTGGCGCTGGAAGTCGGCGACGATGTGGTGGCCGCCTTGCTGCATGCCGACCAGAGCAGCGAAGCCGGCATTCATGAGCAACGCCAGCGCGTCGCCGCGCTGCAGGCGCGGCTCGGTCACCTTGCCACGCCGGCCGCCGCTTCGCTCTCTGCGATTGCCGAAAACCTCGTGCGGCGCAGCGTGTGGATCATCGGCGGCGACGGCTGGGCTTACGACATCGGTTTCGGCGGCCTCGACCACGTGCTGTCCTCAGGGGCCGACGTCAATATCCTGGTGCTCGATACCGAGGTCTATTCCAATACCGGCGGCCAGAATTCCAAGGCCACGCCGCGCGGCGCCGTCGCCAAATTCGCGGCCGGCGGCCAGCCGAATCGCAAGAAGGACCTGGCGCGCATCGCCATGGATTACGAAAACGTCTTCGTCGCCAAGGTCGCCTACGGTGCCAAGGACACGCACACGCTGAAGGCCTTCCTCGATGCCGAAAGCTATCCCGGCGTCTCGATCATCATCGCCTACAGCCCGTGCATCGCGCACGGCGTCGACATGTCGCACAACCACAGCCAGCAGGATCTGGCGGTGAAATCCGGCCACTGGCCGCTGCTGCGCTACGACCCGCGCCGCCGCGAGCAGGGCGCCAATCCGCTGTCGGTGGACAGCGCCGCGCCGAGCGTGCCTTTCCGCGAGTTTGCCAAGAACGAAGCGCGCTTCACCGTGCTCGAACGCCAGCACCCGGAAGCCGCCGCCCGCTTCATGGACCAGGCCGAAAACGACGCCCGCCTGCGCCACCAGGAATATGTCGAACTGGCCGGCCTGCTGCTGCCGGAAACGATGATCGCCGAACAGGCGGCCGAAGATGCAGAACACAAGGGAGCGCCCAATGCCTGACCTGTCCACCGCCTACCTCGGGCTCCCGCTCAAGAACCCGCTGGTCCCGTCCTCGACGCCGCTCAGTCGCCAGCTCGACGCCGTGCTGCACCTCGAAGATGCCGGCGCCGCAGCCATCGTCATGCACTCGCTGTTCGAGGAGGAGGTTTGCAACGACGAACGCATGATCGACCGCTTCCTGATCACGCCCGATGCCTTCGGCGAATCGGCCGGCCATCTGCCCGGCCTGCACGACTACGTCAGCAAGCTCGACGCCTATCTTGAACAGATCACGCAACTCAAGGCGCGCCTCGAGATTCCGGTCATCGCCAGCCTCAACGGTTCATCCCTTAACGGCTGGGTCGAACTCGGCCAGGAGATGCAGGCGGCCGGCGCCGATGCGCTCGAACTCAACGCCTGGTACATGCCGGGCGACCCGGAAATTTCGGGCGATGCCCTCGAAGAGCGCTACCTCGGCCTGCTCCAGGAATTGAAGGAGCAGGTCAGCATCCCGGTCAGCATGAAGCTGTCGCCCTTCTTCTCGTCGCTGCCCAATTTCGTGCGCCGCGCCGAGCAAGCCGGCGCGGCCGGCATATCGCTGTTCAACCGCTTCTTCCAGCCTGACATCGACCTGGCAACGCTGAAAGTCGTCGATCGCGTGCAACTCTCCACCTCGGCCGACACCCTGCTCACCATGCGCTGGATCGCCATCCTGCGCGGCCGCAGCAAACTGACCCTGGCCGCCAGCGGCGGCGTACACACGGCCGACGACGCCCTGAAAATGCTGCTCGCCGGTGCGGACGTCATCCACATGGCCAGCGCATTGCTACAGCGCGGCCCATCGGCGCTGAGCGATGTGCTGGAAGGCATTACGCGCTGGATGGAAAAAGGCGAATACGCGTCGGTGGCCCAGCTCAAGGGCTCGATGAGCCAGCAAAATCTGCCCGACCCGAGCGCTTTTGCGCGGGCGGCTTATCTCAATGCGTTGGATTCGTTTACGCCGCCGGCTGGGGTGATGTACTGAGTGGGGCGGGGGTTATGCGATATGATTGGCGCATTTTTGGTCGTCTGGTTTCAGGAATCGATCGGTCCGATGGCTTTTTTTGCGTAGGATGCCTTACTAAAAGTATCCAAGTCCTTGAAAGTTAGGCCTCTTTATTCAACGACAAGCAGTGAGGAAATAATGAAATCGCGAGAGCTACTCACCACACCCGTTCTCATCGTCACGAACTACAAAATAGCGCCTCATTCAGGAGGCAAGTTCTTGCACACATTTACCCCGGAGACGACAAGTACCATTTACCAGTTCATTGCTAATCAAGAGCCACTCCTGGATGCTGGGCAAAGGTACAACATTGGCTACGAAGTCCGGGACGGTCGTAACTGGGTCGACATATCGGCAACAGCAAAGGCCGATTTAGTTGACAAGAACTCAAGTTTCTACGTAGCAAAAACACTTGGCGAACAGTGTCGTGATGTTGAAACTCAGAAATCTGTTCAACGTGTAGTTCATTCGGCCAAAGACGGGCGCTACCTTGGGAAGAAATATGCTTGGAGAATTTATGGTATGGCCATCGCTCGCGAAGCTTTTGACACATACCTTGAAGACATTCAACACCCGTCAGTGCCTTGCTACACGGAAGACAGTCCGTCAGTGGCATACAAAGAGGAAGGTCTTGCCGAAGCAATGGAGGCCTTGCGTCAATCGGCTGTTCACATCAACGGAAATCGCTTCAAGTCGCCACTGATGCCCTCGAAGAGTTGGTTTCAAATAAAGGGCATCTCTGCTATCACCGACAAAAAATAGAAAAGCTATAGGGGGCTACCATAACGGTGAATAACGTAATTGCTCTAACCCTTATGCTTGTATGCTTGGAGATTTCATGAAAAAAGTAGTCTTGTTCGGCTTGGTATTTATTTTTTCTGGTCTCGTAATTGCAGATTCTTCGGAGAAGAAGCCAGATTTTAGTACCGGAATTATTGGGACAAGTTTTGTTTCAAACGGTGGTTCTTCAACATACGAGTATAAAGTTCTTATTGATTTTAGAATTCACGGAAGGCATACCGTTGAACTAAAGTTTGTTGAGCGAAATAACTATGATGAGCGCGACCTTGCCAAGAGAGAGCATGAAGAGCTTGTTATGGTGCACTGTACGAAACGCACTTATACCACGTCCGAATGGCTGATAAAAAACAACAACAATTTCGGGTATAAAAAATATAAAGATGGCGATGCGATAAGCTGGGATGATAAGTCGGAAATAGCCTACGCGAATTATGGTAATGGCTGGATGCTTCCAATTTATTTTAAAATGGTTTGCGATTCACTATAACGAAAACTATTAGCTATAGGGTTAGAGATATTTTATTTTCTGGATTAATATTTTGAATAAATCATATCTATTAAGTATTTATTTAAGTTGGAATTTGTAACCAGTGAATAAATTAAAAACCGGTTTGGCTTTTTTTGTGGCGCTCCTTCTTTCCCCATTTGTCTGCGCTCAAGGATGGCAGCCCAGTCCGCAGGAATCTGATGCTTTTATCGAGGCATACAGCTTTCCCACGTTAAAGGCCGTGGCGAATGTTGTCGTTTCGATCAAGCTCGAATCCGGCGAAATTAATACTGAAATGGCGGATTGTGTACGCAAGAATATTTCGTTTTCGGACCTGTTGGTGGCAGCCAGACCGATCATCGCCAAGACATTCAGGAATCGGGATAATCTGATCAAGGCGACTTCCTTCTATATGTCCCCGACCGGGAACAAGATCAAGGATTTCGGTACGCTCACGCTGGGCAATTATCTTCGCGCCAAGGCAAAAAATCTGCCGCCTCCGCCGAGGCCCGAGTTTCCGGATAACTTTACCCAGCTCGATCAGTTGGCAGCGGCGCAGTTTGAAACGTCGCCGGCCGGAAAAGACTTTGGCAAATTTGTTGCCGAAGGACTCCCGCAGTTACGTTCCGGAAATTCCCTGGCTGAGGCCATAAATCTCTGCAAGAAAAACGGATTGAATTAGGCCCTGGCTTGTTAAGGGTGAGCTGCCCCGCAAGCTATAGCAAAATCGTGGTCTGTCCCGGTTGTTTGCTTATATCTCCATGAAAACTTCCCATCTCACTCTCGCCGCCTTCCTTCTCGCCAGCGTTCCCGCCAGCCACGCCAGGCCGGTTTGCGCACCGTACGATGTCGAAGGCATCACGCTCAGCGGCAAAGTCGTGTTGCGCACCTTCTTCGGCCCGCCCAATTACGGCGAGAATCCGGAGACGGATGCCAGGGAAACGCAGGCCCTGTTGCAGCTCGACCAGCCGTTATGCACTCTCGCCTCCGAAGAGCGCGATGAGCCGGCCGAGCGCAATCAGCGCCTGGTCACGCTGGTGCCGATGGGCGGTTTGTCTCTGAAGCAGTACGCCGGCAAACACGTCTCCGTGCAGGGCAGTCTTTATCATGCCGACAACGGGCATCACCGTACCCCGGTGCTGATTGCCATTCGGCAAGCACCCGTTGTCGATCGCTGAAAGTGCCTATGCCTTACCTTCCGCAGATTTTAAAAGCGCGTTTTTCGCTGCTATTTGTCGTCGCAATTTTTCTTGCGGCATGTCAGACAAACCCGGCCAGTGGCCCCGGCAAGGCGGAGCCGGCCATTCAGTCTTCCCTGAGATCAAATGGGAAGGGCGTGCCAAATGGCCGGACGGATTCGGCCGCGCCCTATCTGCGAACGACAAGAATGGAAGTCGCCAGTGACCCCGAGTACGGCTTTTCCGAGCACAAGCCTGTCAGGACGGGGCCGGCACCGTTGCGGCTCCATCTCCTTTACCTGAATTCACTGCGCGGGCCGCATGGTGAGGTCGTCGAATATGAGCGCAAGGGGGCGTGCTGTGCCTTCGAGGACAAATCCCTTCCGTTTGGCGGCGGCCTGATCGATGTCTACAAATTGAAACTGGAGGGAAGCAGCGAAGTGATCACGCTTTATGTGGATATATACCGGCCGGGGCCGCCGCAACTGCCTGTCGGATTCACTGCCCGCCAGTGATGGCGAACAGGCGAGCCGTGAATTCCTCCGGTGTGATTTATGCCGGATCGAGCTTGTGCCGGATTTTCGGCCTTTTTTCATGAAGCTCAAGCCCCCGTCCTTCAAGCGCCTGGCGCTGATCCTTCTGGTCATTGCGCCGCTGGCAGCGTGGTGGCTGGTCAAGCCGGTTCGCGTCCTGGCGCCCGGCCTGATCGGTATTGATTGCTCGAGCAGACCCGTCTGTGTCGAGGATCCGGCGCAACTGGCCGTGGCGGAGCAGCTTTACGGCGCAGCGCTAGCCGATGTCGGGCAGACGATTTCGCCGCTGGAAGGGCAGCCCCGGGTCATTTTCTGTTCCTCCGAGGCTTGCGCCGATTCATTCGGTTTGGGGGCGCGTTCGGCCGTGACGCTGGGTACGTCGGGCACGGTGATCGGCCCGCGCGCCTGGACGCCGTACTACCTTCGCCACGAACTGATTCACCATTTGCAGGGCCAGCGCCTCGGCGTGCTCCGGCGTTCGCTGTTGCCGGCGTGGTATGTCGAGGGCATGGCCTATTCGCTGAGTCAGGATCCGCGTGCGCCGCTTGCCGAACCATGGGAAAGCCACCGTCGTCGTTTCGCTGCCTGGTATGGCAGCATCGCCAAGGATCAGCTATGGGAAGCGGCCGGCAAATTGTGAAGACCAACAGGAGAATCTGATTTGAATATCGCCAAATCCTTGTCAAGGCTCCTGCTTAGCCAACTCCTGTGGCTTGGCGTCATGAGCCAAGCTGCAGCCTGGGAATCGGAAGCTGCCGTGCCCTTGCCGGCCGCCACCGGATGGCTTCCCGACGAGGTGGCACTGGTTCGGGCGATGGTCGAGCTGGCGGGCGATACCGTTACTTTGCGCTATCTGTTCAGGAATGACGGCAAGAGGGCAAGAAGCAATGTCTTCGCCATTTATCTTCCGGCCTATGCCTGGCAGGGGGCTGCTTCCAACTACCCCGGTCAACATTTTCCGGAACTGCGCGTTGCCGGTGGTCGGCCGGTGCTCGGTCAGCGCTTGACGATGAACGCCCTGCACGATGGCCGGGACATCACGGCCGATCTCCGGCGCAGCGGCCTGGCGCCCGAGCATGTTGGACTGGGCGAAGAGGCCCTGGTGGTCGCCGATGCCGGTGATCGGCAGCGCTACCGGAAACTGTTGGCGAGCGGCGCCTTGCATGGTTCGGACGGGGTCTATGTGCCGCGCTGGTATGCCCGGGCAACGCATTCCTGGAAACAGACCTATCCGCCCGGCGAGACGGAAATGACTATCCGCTACCAGGCCCGCCCGGGTTTTGCCCCGATGGAGCGGGGCAGTCCCGTCCTTGCCAACTACCTGCGCGGCCATTGCGCCAATGCGGCGGATCTCGGCGATAGCGAGGATCTGCTGGTAAAAACCTATGTCATTCCGTTTGCCTTGGAGCAGCTGAATCTGGATCGCGTCGTGCTCGATTTTGCGCCGGCCGCCGTGCCAGGAACGCGCAGTTTCGTCTGCACGAATGCCCACTCCGGGGAGGCTGGACGAGGAATGCCGGCCATCGCCAATCAGGAAGTTCATGGTCAGGGTGGGGCACTTTCGGTGCTGACGATTTCCGACCGATGAGCGAAATGCGGTTTGGAGATTTCCATACAATCTTGTTAAGGTTCATCCCATGCGCATCAATCTGATCCTCAGCTTTCTTTGTGCCGCTTGGACCTTGCCCGTACTGGCCGCCGAAGTTTGCCCGGCCCGACCCGGGCAGCAACTGCAATTCATCGATGTCTTCGATGGGCCCCCGGAGGAAATGGCATTCTTGCGCCCCGGCCGGGAGCGCCCGCGCTCGGGGGCCTGGGAACTGGGCTATATCTACGATGCCGGGCGCAGCGTGACGATACGCTGCAAATATGCCGATGAGCAGGCACTGGACGTAAAGCTGTCGAAGCGGGTCGGCCGGTGCAATTACCGGCTCGATGCAAAAAAGACACTGAAACTGGATTGCGTATAAGCGGTCGGCTTATCCACACTAATTCTTGATCTGATGCAGCCTACTTCCCGATTTCAGGCAATCACCGCTCAATCCTGGGCAGGAATGCTCGCCATTCTGCTCATGATGTTTCTTGTCGATTTGGAACGTTTCGCCATGCTCGGGCAATACAAAGAGTTGTCCGAGTCTCTCGCTCACGATCCCGGAGCGCTGGGCCTACTGATCCTGGTATGTCTCGTGTGCCTCAATGTCATTGTGCAAATCGCAATACGCACTTTTTCAGCAAAGTGGTTTCGTGTTGCAACTATCTGGCTAACTGCTGCATACGCGACATTCTTTCTGCTGCATCAGATCGTTCATGTGGCTGGCGGTGAGCCGCTTGGAATTCACACCCCTCTCGATCTCACACATCATTTGCTCGGGGGCTGGGGGTCTTGGAGCGCTTGGCGCTGGAGCAAAGAAGCATGAAATCCTATCTGCTGTTGGTCGTTGCCTTTTTCCTTTCGGCTTGTACGGCTCACGAACCCCGGGTGCCTCCTGAGCTTGTCGGTATTTGGGCAAGCGAAGCTGCGGTTCTTCGCGACGGAAAATGGCTGATCTCCGGTCAGGCGCTCTATATCGGTGCTGATGGTACGGGGGCGGTTCTTGGTGGTCCGCCGCCCATCGGAGTGAAAGTTTCGGTGACTTTCGATGCCGCCATGAATGCTCTCGCCATTGACCTGATCGAGCGGGGCAAGCTTGTCGGGCAGCAACGGGCAACATATGACCCGAACGGGAAAACAATAAATATGGGGGCCGCCAAGCCGGTCGCCCTGACGCGGCGCTCGGAGATATTCGATTCAAGCATCAAAAAGGGGCTGGGCCTATAGCCGGTGCGGGTAGTCGTGACTCCACAACAAAGGCAATGATGAAACGAATACTTGCGCTGGCCACCTGCCTGGGGTTTCTCTCCCTTGCCCTGGCAGGCAGTTCTTTTGCCGACACCCGGCGGGGCAACATGCAGACCATCTCATTCTCGGGCGAGCCGGTGCTCAACAAGGCCAACCTGGATCGCGTCAAGCGCCACATCCTGGCGACGGGAAGGCGCTGCACCTACGTCACCATGTACAACAACAATCCCTGCCTGGAGTTGCCGGAGTTTGAGCTCTACCTGAATCCGGATCCGGGGCCCGATGGGCATCCGCAATGGAATATCGGCTGCGATACAAGTCGCGGCGACTTCAATACTCTCGTGGTGCAAAGAAAGGGTGTTGACCGGGCTTACGTTGCGATTGAATTCCGGCAGGAACAGGTTGTTTCGCTGAGGACACAGCATGGCGCCTCAACCAGCGAGATCGAGGAACTCAAGGAGACGCTGGCGGCTGCCGTGCTCGCCGCGCTTGCGGCGATCCGGGACCTTGGTCAAACGCGATAAAGCAGAGTGGGAGCGGCTTTAGCCGCGAATGGTGATCTGCTCGCTGCGCTTTTCGCGGCTGAAGCCGCTCCTACGGAACGTGACAGGATTGCCCGCGCAGGGTAATGCTGGCGGAATGGACCGCCTGCCTTTTCAGTTTTTCAGCAATTGCGGGGCTGCCGCATCGAGGTCGGCTTTCTTGAGGATGCCGACCTTTCGGTCGACCACCTTGCCGCTCCGATCGATGAACAGCGTGAAGGGCAGGCCGCCGACGTTGTTGCCGAGGTTCTGCATGAGCGGAATGCCCTTGTCGCCGGCAATCAGGACCGTGTAGTTCATCTTGTACTTGTCGGCGAATTCGCGGACGGGTTCGGCCTTGTCCTCGATGCCGATGCCGAGGACCTCGATCTTGCCCTTGTGGGTTTTGGCGAAGCTGGCCAGTTCGGGGATTTCCTGGCGGCAGGGGGCGCACCAGCGGGCCCAGAAATTGACGACCAGCGGTTTGCCGCGGTAGCGCTCAAGGGCCACCGGTTTGTCGTTGAGGTCGGTCAGGGTGCTGGCGAACAGGGCCTCGGAGGCCGGCTGGGCAGCGCTGGCCAGGCTGTTCAGGGTGGCGAGTAGCAGGCTGGCGAGAATTTTTTTCATGGGTTGCGAGGCTCTGAGGTTGTGGCAATGGCACGAATGATAAACAAGAAGCTAAACTTCCGGTCGGCCGTCTTTGCCGGCTCGGCTGAGGGCTGCGGCAATTTGTCGCAGGTGGTGCGGCCGGCAGTTTGTGAAAGAATCGCGGCCTGCGGTTTCCGTCGGCCAGTTGGGGCTGGGCGCGCAGCACGAATTCCTGGCGAAAGGCCAGTCATAACCGTTGAACAAGAAAATTCTGATCGATGCGATAGGTATCCTGCTGATTGCCCTGGTGGTGGTCATCGGCTACAAGTTGTCGCCCATTCTGTTACCCAAGGCCGATGTCACGGTGCAGCCCGATGCCGGGTGCGACCTCAATCATCAGACCTGCTCGGTGATCCTGCCGGATGGCAGGCGGGTCGAGCTGTCGAGCAGCGTCCAGCCGGTGCCGCTGGTCAGGCCCTTCCAGGTGCTGGTGACGGTCAGTGGCCAGGCGCCGTCGCGGGTCGAGGTCGATTTTGCCGGCGTCGACATGAGCATGGGCCTGAACCGGCCGCAGTTGCTGGATCAGGGCAATGGTCGTTTTGTCGCCGAGGTGGCGCTGCCGGTGTGTATCACCGGCCAAATGGACTGGCTGGTGACGGTGCTCATCGAAAGCGGCAATCAGCGCATTGCCATTCCTTACCGTTTGTCAGGAGGGCCGGGCCATCATGTCTGAACGTATTTTGCTGGCGATTGCCTCGGTGCTGGCTGTTTTCGTGCTGGCCCTCGCCCTGTTCTGGCAGCCGGCTCTGCCCGAACGGGCCTTGCCGGCGCCGGCCCTGCCGGCCGGTGGTGATTTCACGCTGGAATCAGCCAGGGGGCCGGTAGCCCTGCACGATTACCGGGGCAAGCTGATGCTGATCTATTTTGGCTACACCTATTGCCCGGATGTCTGTCCGACCTCGCTGGCAGCGACGGCCGATGGGCTGAAGAAGCTGCAGCCGGATGAACTGGCGCGGGTCGGGATGTTCTTCATTTCGGTCGATCCGCAGCGCGATACGCCGGCCCGGCTCAAGGACTATGCCGAATTCTTCCATCCGTCCATCGTCGGCCTGACCGGCACGCCCGATCAACTGTCCGAGATCGCCCGCCGCTATGGGGTCTTCTATGCCCGGCAGCCGACCAATACGGCCGGCGGCTATGTCGTCGATCATTCCTCGGAGACCTACATCGTCGACCGGGATGGCCGGCTGGTCGGCAAGATCGCCCATGCGACGCCGCCCGACAAGGTGGCGGAAACCCTGCGCAAGTACCTGAATCAACCATGAAGGAGTGCATTCGATGAAACAACTATCCCTGCTGGCCGCCAGCCTGCTGTTTTCGGCCGGCGCCCTGGCTGCTGCCGCCGACCAGGTCCGTATCGAGAACCCCTATGTTCGCCTGGCGCCGCCCAGCGCACCGGCGGCTGGCGCCTTCATGGTGATCCGCAATGCTGGCGACAAGGACATCCGGGTGCTCAAGGCCGACAATCCGGCGTCGAAAGTCACCGAGCTGCATACCCATCTGAACGAAGGCGGGGTCATGAAGATGCGCCAGGTGCCGGCCATCGACGTCAAGGCCAAGGGCGAAGCGGTGCTCCAGCCGGGCGGCCTGCACGTCATGCTGATCGATCTCAAGGCGCCGCTCAAGGAAGGCGATGTCGTGCCGATCACGCTGGGTTTCGATGACGGCAGCAGCAAGACGGTGGACGCCAAGGTACTGCGCAATGCGCCGCAGCCGGCCATGGAGCATCAGCACAAGCACTAGACTTGCCGCAGTGCACTGATTTTTGCCGAAAGGGCCGGATGATTCCGGCCCTTTTCAGTTCTTGACCGGGTGTTTGGAGAGTTTGCGCTGCAGGGTGCGGCGGTGCATTTTCAGGGCGCGGGCGGTGGCCGAGATATTGCCGTCGTTTTCATTGAGCACGCGCTGGATGTGTTCCCATTCCAGGCGATCCACCGATAGCGGTTCGTCCGGCGCCGGCAGGTCGAGGTCCGGGCCTTCGTCGTTGTCGAAGGCGCCGAGAATGGCCTCGATTTCGACCGGCTTGGCCAGGTACTGGATGGCGCCGAGCTTGATCGCATCGACGGCGGTGGTGATGCTGGCATAACCGGTGAGGACGACGATGCGGCAATCCGGGTTGAGGGCCAGCAGTTCGGGAATCAGCGCCAGGCCGGAGGCACCATTCAGATTGAGGTCGAGAACAATGCGTTGCGGCGGCAATTCGCGGGCCAGGGCGAGGGCGCCGGCCGGGTCGAGGGCACCCCGGGCGGGGAAGCCGCGGCGTTCCATGGAGCGGACCAGGATGGCGTTGAACGCCGGGTCGTCGTCAATGATCAGGGTCATGGCATTCATCGGGCAGGCAGTGGAATTTCGATGCGGGCCAGGGCGCCGCCATCGTCGGGGTTGCTCAGGGTGAGGCGGCCGCCGAGCTGTTCGATGGCGGTCCGGGTCAGCATCAGGCCGATGCCGCTGCCGCGCTCATGCGGTGGAAAACTGCTCTGGCCGGCATGGGCCAGCACGATGGCCGGAAAACCGGGGCCCTGGTCGCGAATGTCGAGGCAGAGATCGTGGCTCGACCAGGCGAGACGCAGTTCGAGCGGCGTGCTGCCGCTGGCGTTGGCGGCATTGTTCAGGAGATTGAGCACGGCCTGTTCGAGCCGCGGGTCGGCCGGGATTTTCGGGGCCGGGCCATCGCTGGCGCGAATCAGCCGGCTACCGGCTTGCGGGCGCACGGCATGCCAGTGCAGGCGGACGGCGTCGAGCCAGGTATCGGCGGCTTCGAGCAGTGTGTTTTCCAGGCGCTCGGCGCCGGCCCGGCGCGACAGGCCGGTGATGATCTGCTTGCAGACGGCGATCTGCTGGCGCAGCTGTTCAATGTCCTGGCGCACGGCATCGGGAATGGCGGGATTGTCGGCAAAGTCGTGCGCCAGTTCGCCGGCGAGCAGGGCCATGGTGCCGAGCGGCGTGCCCAGCTCGTGGGCGGCACCGGCGGCCAGCGTGCCCATGGCCATGACCCGTTCGTCGCGCAGGGCCTGTTCGCGCGCCGCAGCGAGTTCGGCATTGCGTTCGCGGATCAGCCGGGTCATGCGGACGACGAACCAGGCGATCATCGTTGCCGAAACGACGAAGGTCAGCCACATGCCGATCAGGTGCAACTGGGTGGCGCGACTGGCATCGGCCATCGGTAGCGAGATGTAGAAAAACATCAGCAGCGAGTAGGCGCCAATCGAGATCAGGCCGATGCCGAGCACGCCTTGCCAGGGCAGGGTCAGCGCCGCGATGGCGACCAGCGGCAGGAGCAGGGAAACCAGCGGATTGGTGGCGCCGCCGCTGAAAAAGACCAGGGCGCCGAGCGCAGCGATATCCACCAGCAACTGGCTGAACAGTTCGTTGGCCGAGGCCGAACTGGCCTTCATTACGCGCCACTGGGCGATGGCATTGAAGATGGCGGTGACGGTGATGATCGAGAGCAGCAGGGGCTGCTGCAGCGTAATGTCGAGCAGGCCGGGGGCGATCAGGACGAGCAGGGCGGTGACCGCCAATACCAGCCAGCGGCTGGAAACCAGACGGCGCAGGTTGGACAGGTGATCGGTTCCGTCGGCAGCGCAGGAAATGAAAGGCATGGGGCGGATTATCCGCGATTTGCCCGGCTTTTCATTGACTTGTCGTATGTGGCAATTTGTCGCAGGGCTGGGGCCGTCAAGATTCCTTGCCGGTCGGAGCGAGCTTGGCGAAATCTTTGTCAGGCGGCTTCTTGCAAGCCACTTCGATGAACTTTGGTGCAATGCGCTTTGCTTATTGCCCCCTGCGAGGACGGCCCGTAGGAGCGGCTTCAGCCGCGAAAGAGCCCCGAGTCGATTACCTTTCGCGGCTTTGGCATGCTCCGGTCAATCGGCTAACTTGGTGTCAGTCCGAGCGTCAGCTGTCGTCCCGTACCCGCATCTCCGACTTTTCGATGACGTTGCTGAAGGCGTACAGCAGGTCGGGGTCGTGCTTGATGCCGACTTCGCTGTCCAGGATGTCCATGATTGCCGTGTGTTGCCGGGCCTGGTGGTAGGGCCGGATTTTGGCGATGGCATCGTAGCTGTCGGTCAGCGAGATGATGCGCGAGAGAAGCGGAATCCCGGTGCCACTGAGTCCGTCAGGGTAGCCCGAGCCATCGAAGCGTTCATGGTGGTGGCGGATCATGCGGGCGACCTCGGTCGATTTCTCGCTGCCGATGGCCAGGATGATGCGTTCGCCGATTTCGGCATGCTGCTTCATGCACGCCCACTCGCCGTCATCAAAGGGCGTTGGCTTGTGCAGCACATGGTCGGGAATGCCGATCTTGCCGATGTCGTGAAACTGCGCGACGAGTGCCAGCAGGTCGATTTCGTCTTGCGTGAAATCGAGGTGGCTGCCCAGTTCGGCCGACAACTGCACGACGCGTTCCGAATGGGCGCGGGTGTAGGGGTCGCGCTCGCCCAGCGCAACGGTCAGCGACTGGGCGATGCGGTGCAAGGGGATGTAATCGTTCGGTATGCAGGTCATGGTCGCTTCCGCTTTTCTGGCTCAGATACTGTGACCGGCGATCAGGCTATCGGGTTCAGTCGAATCGGGCTGGCGGATTTGCCGTGCCTTGAGCAAGGCATAAATTGCCGGGATCACCGCCAGGGTCAGCAGGGCAGACGATAGCATGCCGCCGACCATCGGCGCGGCAATGCGGCTCATGACTTCCGAGCCGCTGCCCGTGCCCCACAGGATCGGCAGCAGGCCGGCCATGATTGCTGTCACCGTCATCATCTTCGGGCGGACGCGTTCGACGGCGCCGGCCATCACTGCGCCGTAGAGATCGGCCGTTTGCGGCGAGCGGCCTTCCTGGGCGCATTTTTCCTGCACGGCCAGCCAGGCGTGATCGAGGTAGATCAGCATGATGACGCCGGTTTCGGCGGCGACGCCGGCCAGGGCGATGAAGCCGACGGCGGCGGCGACCGACAGGTTGTAGCCGAGAATCCACATCAGCCAGATGCCGCCGACCAGCGCGAAGGGCACCGAGAGCATGACGATCAGCGTCTCGGTGATGCGCCGGAAATTCAGGTAGAGCAGCAGGAAGATGATGAGCAGCGTGAGCGGCACGACGAGCTTGAGTTTCTCGGTGGCCCGTTCCATGTACTCGAACTGGCCGCTCCACGTGACATAGGTACCGGGCGTGAATTTGACCTTTTCATTGACCGCCCGGCGCGCCTCGGCCACGTAGGAGCCGATGTCGCGCTCGCGGATGTCGACATAAATGTAGGCCGAGAGCAGGGCATTTTCGGTGCGGATGGCCGGGGCGCCGGTGGTGATTTTTACTTCCGCCAATTGGCCGAGCGGCACCATGGATGGAACCCCGCCCATTTCGCCGGGCACCGGCACCAGTACCTCGCGGGCGATGGCCTGCGGGTCGCTGCGCAGATCGCGCGGATAGCGGACGGTGACGCCGAAGCGTTCGCGGCCTTCGACGGTGGTAGTCACCATTTCGCCGCCGAGCGCCGAGCCGACGACATCCATGACTTCGCCAACGCTCAACCCATAGCGGGCCAGCGCCTGGCGGTCGGGCACGATGTCGAGATAGAAGCCGCCGGTGATGCGTTCGGCGAAGGCGCTGCTGGTGCCGGGCACGGCCTTGACCACCGTTTCGATCTCGCGGGCCAGTCTTTCCATCTCGACCAGATCGGTACCAAACACCTTGATGCCGATCGGCGTGCGGATGCCGGTGGACAGCATGTCGATGCGTGCCTTGATCGGCATCGTCCAGGAATTGGCGACGCCGGGGAATTGCAGCGCCTTGTCGAGTTCGGCGATGAGCTTGTCGGTGGTCAGGCCGGGGCGCCATTCGTTTTCGGGTTTCAGATTGATTACCGTCTCGAACATTTCCATGGGCGCCGGGTCGGTCGCCGTCTGGGCGCGGCCGGCCTTGCCGAAGACGGAAGCGACTTCCGGGAAGCTCTTGATGATCTTGTTCTGCGTCTGCAGCAGTTCGGCCGCCTTGGTCACCGACAGGCCGGGCAGGGTGGTCGGCATGTAGAACAGCGTGCCTTCGTTGAGGGTTGGCATGAATTCCGACCCCAGCCGGCTGGCCGGGATGATGCTGACGGCCATGGCGAGCAGGGCAAGGGTGATGGTCGTCTTCTTCCACTGCATGACGGCGGCGATGAGCGGCCGGTAAATGCGGATCAAAAAGCGGTTGACCGGGTTTTCCGCTTCCGGCCGGATGTGGCCGCGGATGAAATAGAGCATCAGCACCGGCACCAGCGTCACCGAAAGCAACGCGGCGGCGGCCATCGAGAAGGTCTTGGTCCAGGCGAGCGGCGCGAACATCCGGCCTTCCTGGGCTTCGAGGGTGAATACCGGCAGGAAGGAAACGGTGATGATGAGCAGGCTGAAGAACAGGGCGGGGCCGACTTCGCGGCAACCGGCGATAATCGCTTGCCGCCTTGCCTGCGCGGCGTCTGCTTCGTTGGCAGCGTCGTCGGCTCCTCGCCTACCTGTCAGGTATGTCTCGTCGCCGTCTCCTTGCCGCCTCGCATCCATCCGCGCAGCCAAAGCGGCAACACGCCGTGTTTCCAGCCGTTCCAGATGCTTGTGCGCGTTCTCGATCATCACGATGGCGGCGTCGATCATCGCGCCAATGGCGATCGCCACGCCGCCCAGGCTCATGATGTTGGCGTTGATGCCGAGCGCGTGCATGCCGATGAAGGCGGTCAGGATGCCGACCGGCAGCATCAGGATGGCAACCAGCGCCGAGCGCAGATGCAGCAGGAAGACGACGCAAACCAGCGCGACGATCAGGCTTTCCTCGAGCAGTGTGCGCTTGAGCGTGCTGATCGCCCGTTCGATCAGTTCCGAACGGTCGTAAACAGCCTGGATGCTGACGCCTTCCGGCAGGCCGGCGCTGATTTCGGCAACCTTGCTCTTCAGGTTGGCAATCACCTCGAGCGCATTCTGCCCGAAGCGCGCCATGGCGATGCCGGCCACCACTTCGCCTTCGCCGTTCAGTTCGGTGATGCCGCGCCGCTCGTCGGGCAGCAGCTCGACGCGGCCGATATCGGCGACGCGTACCGGCGTGCCGTTCTGCGCCTTGAGCACTAGTCCTTCGATATCGGCCTTGCCGCGCAGATAACCGCGGCCGCGCACCATGTATTCCGTCTCAGCCATCTCCAGCGTGCGCCCGCCGACATCGCGGTTGGAGTTGCGGATCACCTCGGCGACCTGCATGAGTGGGATGCCGTAGCTTCTGAGTTTGACCGGATCGACGGTGACCTGGTATTGCTGCACGAAACCGCCGATGCTGGCGACCTCCGCGACCCCCGGCGTCTTGGCCAGTTGGTAGCGCAGATACCAGTCCTGCAGCGTGCGCAGCTCGGCCAGGGTCTTGTTCTTGGCCAGCACCGCGTACTGGTAAACCCAGCCGACGCCGGTCGCGTCCGGCCCGAGCGTCGGCGTGACGCCCTTGGGCAGCTTGCCGGACACCGAATTGACGTACTCCAGCACGCGCGAACGCGCCCAGTAGATGTCGGTGCCGTCCTCGAAAATGACATAGACGAAAGACGCGCCGAAGAAGGAAAAGCCGCGCACGACTTTCGATTTTGGCACCGAGAGCAGGGCGGTGGACAGCGGGTAGGTGACCTGATCCTCGACCACCTGCGGTGCCTGGCCGGGGAATTCGGTGTACAGGATGACCTGCACGTCGGAGAGGTCGGGGATGGCGTCGAGGGGAGTTTTCGCAATCGACCAGATACCGGCGAGGATGGTGAAGAGGGTGGCCAGGAGGACGAGAAAGCGGTTTTTGGCTGACCACGTGATTAGGGTGTTCAGCATGGGGTCGGCCCGATCTGTGATTGTCTCGGGGGGGCCGTAGGGGGCAATGAGCGGAGCGCATTGCACCGGGGGAGGGGGACGCTGTGTTCTGGTTTTTCGCGCTTGTTGAGAGGGGTGTGCTTGTTTTTCGGATGTTTTCCGCCCTTGGCTTTGCTGAAAGATTGTGAGCAAAGGCTGTTGCTAGCCCCTTGATCGGTGCTCGCTTTTGTCTTGCTTACTGTGGGTGTTGTGCCTGTTTGGCGGCTGTTTTCCGCCTTGAGGGCGGGCGTACTTTCTTTTGCTTCGCCAAAAGAAAGTAGCCAAAGAAAAGGCGACCCCAGGGTCGGCGCCGGGCGTTGCCCGGTCCCTTGCGCTACTCGGCTTAAGCGGGGGCTGCGGAACTCGGGCTTCGCCCTCAGACAGTCCTCGCCCTTTCTCTGCTTAAGCCTGCGTTGCTCAGCGCCTCTCATGGGGACCCGAAAGGCGTCGCCGCCGAACCGGCGAAAACGATTTCGACCTGTATTTAGAAACCAACCGTCAAAAAAAGCCGTTTTTTGTTCTTGGGCAGGGCTGGCGCTCCGAGACGCTTTTTGGGGTCCCCATGTGGAGCGCCGAGCAACGGAGAAGGGCCGGGGGAAGTCGGCGAGGACTGTCTGAGGGGCGAAGCCCCGAGTTCCGCAGCCGCCCGGCCCTTCGAGTAGCGCAGGGGAGTCGGCAACGCCGACCGCGTAGCCTGGGGTCGCCTTTTCTTTGGCTACTTTCTTTTGGCGAAGCAAAAGAAAGTACGCCCGCCCGCCAGGCGGAAAACAGCGCCCAAATAACCGCGAACCCATCGAAAATCCCCCCATCACTTCTTCCCCAAAGAAGTAATCACCCATTCCCCCGGCTTCCTCTCGACAAACTCAAACCTCACCCCAACCCCCGGCTGGAAACCAGAAACCAGCGAAGGATTCGCCACCACAAAATCCATCTTCATCGCCGGCCACTTCAAGCTCGCCACCGGCTCATGCGTAATCGTCACCGTCCCGGCCGCCACATCAATCGCCTGCAAAACCCCCACGCCCTGATGCCCAACCGCCGCCGGTTTGCCAGCAGCGGCAGAATCTTCCACCTTCCGCATCCCCCCCAACGCCGCCTGCAAATTACTCTCCGCATCGATCAGGAAATTGGCAGAAGAAACCACCATTTCCCCTTCCTTGACCCCCTCCAGTACCTGCACGAACTCCCCGCCACGCGCCCCGAGCCGGACCGGCCGCGGCTCGAATCGCCCTTCGTCGAGTTGCACGATGACCACCTGCCGGCTGCCGCTATCGATCACCGCCGAATTCGGCACGCTCACCACCTGTGCCGCTCCGGCGACCGGAATCTCGACTTCGGCGAACATTGCCGGTTTCAACCGGCCCTGTGGGTTGGCCAGTTCGATGCGCACCGGCACCGTGCGCGTTTCCGGCTTCAGGGTCGGATAGACGTAGGCGATGCGGCCTTCGAACACCTCGCCGGGATAGGCGTTGATCCGGATTTTTGCCTTCTGTCCGGGCTTGATCGCGCCAATGTCCTGTTCGAATACATCGGCCTGGACCCAGACGGCCGAGGTGTCGGCGATCTGAAACAGCACTTCGCCGGGCATGAAGCGCATGCCCTGGATGGCTTTTTTCTCGGTGACGATGCCGGATGCCGGCGAGCGGAAGGTCAGTGTGCGTTTGGCGTTGCCGGAGCGGGCCAGGGCCTTGAGTTGTTCTTCTGAAATGTCCCAGTTCTTCAGGCGTTGCAGACTTGATTCGGCCAGTTGCTGCATGGCGCCCTGCGCTTCGCTGCCGGCTTCGTTCAGCTTGCCGACGCCTTGCGCGGCGATGGCATATTCGCGCTGGGCCGAGACCAGTTCCGGGCTGTATACCTCGAACAGCGGCTGGCCGCGACCGACCGGCTGGCCGGTGGTATTGACGTGCAGGCGCTCGATGTAGCCCTCGAATTTGGCGGTCACCGTGGTGGTGCGGCTTTCGTCGATCTCGACGCGGCCGCTGGCGCGCACCGTCTGGTCGAGGATCTGCAATTTGGCGGCTTCGACCCTGACGCCCATTTTCTGGATTTTCTCGGCGCTGATCTTCAGGCCGCTGTCGCTGGTCGCCGCCTCTTCGCCAGCGTAAACGGGGATGTAGTCCATGCCCATCGGATCCTTCTTCGGTACCGGCGAGGTGTCGGGCAGGCCCATCGGGTTGCGGTAGTAAAGCAGTTTTTTGGCGGTCGGCGGGTTGCCGGCGGTGGCTGCCGGGCTGGCCTCCATTTTCGGCTGGGCCAGGTAATGGCCGGCGATGCCGCCAACCGCCAGGGCGAGGATGACTACGATCAGGGTACGGCTGTTGTTCACAGGTCTTCTCCGAGCAGGCGTTCGATGTCGGCCAGGCGCATTTGCTGGTCGGCCTGGGCGCGCAGCACGGCAAGCCGGGCATTGCGGATCTGGCGCTGGGCGTCGAGCAGGGTGGCGAAATCGACCTTGCCGTTCTCATAGCCAGCCAGTGCCGATTTGAAAGTCAGCTCGGCTTGCGGCAGCTGGCGGTGGCGGGTGATCCGCTCGGTCGTGCGGGCGCCTTCTAGGTTGGAAAGGGCCGCCGTCAACTCGCCATGCAGGCGGTGGCCGAGGGCTTCCTGGCGGGCCGCGGCGGCTTCAAGCATGCGTTCGCTTTCGCGTTCCTGGCTGCGTCGGGTGCCTTGTTGCAGGGGCAGGTTCATTTCCAGCATCAGGCTCCAGGCATCGACGCGGTTTTGCACCTGCATCGGCGCCACGCCGACGACGAAATCCGGATAGCGGTTGCGATAGGCCAGATCACGGCTTTTCTCGGCGCCGCCCAGACGGGCTGCCTCGATGGCCAGTTGCGGATTCTTTGCCCGCAGGCGGGCGCTCAGTGTCGCTTCGTCGAGCACCGGCAGCTGACGCAGGGTGGCCGGTTCGGCCAGCGGCGCATTGCCCGGGCGGGCCAGCATGGCATTGAGGAAAACCATCAGGTGGTGGTATTCGCTTTCCATGCCGACCAGTTCGGCATCCAGCGTGCTGCGTTCCAACTGGGCGCGGATGGCGTCCTGCTGCGCGGCCAGTCCGCCGGCGTAGCGGGCCTGGGCGATTTGCTCGAGGCGGCGGCTCAGTTCGCTGTTTTCGCGATTTAGTTGCAGCGCCTGGCCGGTCAGCCAGTACTGGGCGTACAGCGTCTTGATGCGGCCGGCAATCTCGGCCCAGTTGTCGGCGGCGCGGCCGGCTGCCTGCTCGGCTTCGGCGCTGGCCACGTCGCGTTTCAGATCGCGCTTGCCCCAGAAGGGCAGCGGTTGCATCAGCGTGTACTTGGTGTTGCCGACGCCGGACGGCGACAGGCTTGGATTCTGGCTGCCGTTTTTGGTGATGTTTTCCAGCTCGATGCGCAGCACCGGGTCGGGCAGGGCGCCGGCCGGCTCGATGCGTTCGCGCGCCGCTTCTGCCTCCAGGCGGGCCATGCGCAGTTCCGGGCTGCCCTGGCGGGCAGCGGCAAGCAGCGATTCGACACTGGCGCCGGGCAAGGTTTCGCCGGCCGCAACGGGCAGCGCCACGAGGAGAAGGGCTATCAACAGGCAGCGTTTCATGGCGATGCGTATCTCAGTGGTGATGGCGTTTGCCATCCTGGTGAATATGTTCGCCAGGCAGCAGGGGCGCAGCCGCCGGTGTTGCTTGCGGCACGTTCGGCACGGGTGGCCCGGCAGTTGGTGCAAAGGCTGCCGCCGATACGCCAATCCCATGCCGATAGACCATCTCGCCGCCCAGCCAGGCGGTGACCACGATGCCGGCGGAGAGGGTCAGCAGGACGAGCACCAGATGACGCTGAGCGGCATGGCCGAAAGCATCCCATATGGTGGCGAGGAGCAGCCCGGCCGTGCTGCTCAGGGCCCAGTTGCGATGACTGAGCATGACGAGATGTCCCGCCGCATCGTGCTCGACGCTCTGGAAGGCCTGCCAGCCAAAAATTGCCGCCACAACTGCCGTGCCGGCTGCCAGCCTGAGCAGCAGGCGGGCGCTTGGCACCAACAGCGGATCGGCCGAGCGCCGACTGGCCGCGAGCATCAACAGGGTGGCGGTGATGGTCAGGGCTATCGGAAAATGCACGAGCGCCGGATGCCAGTTGGGGACGATTTCCGGCATGTTGCCTACTTGGCCATTTCGTAGCGGCTGACGATGGCGTTGCCGCCCTTGATCTCGGCCGCGAAGCGGATCTTGTCGCCGGCCTTGAGCTTGTTCAGCCAGGTCTTGTCGGCGACGCCGAAGCTCATCGTCATCGGTGGCATGCCGATGCTGTCGAGCTGGCCGTGCTGGATGACGATCTCGCCAGCGGTCTTGTCGATTTTCTTGACCAGGCCGTCGCTCAGCGGCGCCGTCTGGCTGGTCGCCGGTGTTGCTTGATGAGTGGGCTGGGCCAGGACGGGCAGGCTGATGCCAAGCAGCAGGGCGAGCAGCAGGGGGCGGATCGGGCGCACGGTGAATTCCTTATCTAGGGTGATGAGGAATTTTCGCCCCCGCCGGGCGACAGGTGCCTGACGGCAGGATTACAAGTTTGTAATCCTGGTCGGCCGGCCGGAAAAACTACGGCTGGGCGACGTCGGCCGACCTGGCCTGCTGGGCGACCAGGTCGCCATCCTTCAGGCCCTTGAGGTTGCGGGCCACGATCTGCGTCTCGTCATCCAGTCCGCTGAGGATTTCCACCCAGTCGTCGCGGCTACGCCCGGTCCTGACTTCCCGCATTTCGATCTTGCCCTGCGCGTCGACCGTCAGGACCTGGCTGGCGTCGCCCTGGCGCAGGATGGCCGAGGACGGGATGACCAGCGCCTTGCTCTTGCCCAGATTGAAGCTGCCCGAAACATTGAGGCCGGATTTCATCTCGCTGCCCGGCGGCAAGTCGACATAGACGAAGCCGTTATGCGTGGCGATGTCGATGGTCGGCGAAATGCGCCGGACGCGGCCCTTGATGTCGTTGCCGAGCGGGCTCCTGATCATGACTTCCTGGCCGGCAGCAAGTTTGAGCAGCATTTCGCCCCTGACCTCGGCGCGCCATTCCAGGCGGCCCTGGCGAATCAGCCGGAACAGCTCGCTGCCGCCCTGGACGATGCTGCCTTCAAGGGCGGAGGACGAGGAAATCAGGCCGTCGTCGGGGGCATTGACCGTCGCCAGCTCCATCTTGATCTGTTGCCGCTTGAGGTGGGCGCGGGCGGCGTTGAGGCGGGCTTCGGCGGTGTGTTTCTGGGTTTCGTAGAGGGTCAGTTCCTGCCGGCTGACGCCGCCCGACGGGGCCAGGCGATTGGCCCGTTCCAGCGTTGCCGTGGCCTGGGCCAGCACGGCTTCGGCCTCGACGCGCTGGGCCGTGGCGACATCGAGATCGGTTTCGACGGTAGCCGTGTCGAAGCGGGCCAGCACCTGGCCCTTCTTGACCGTGTCGCCTTCATTGACCAGGACGCTGGACAGGCGCAGACCGCTGACTTCGGTGCCAATCCGGCTCTCGTGCCAGGGCATGATGTTGCCGCTGGCTTCCAGGCGTTCGGGCCAGGTTTCGGTTTTGGCGCGCAGCAGGGTGACGGATTTCGGGGGCGGCAGCGTTTTGCTGGCCACGGCAGTTGGTCGGTTGCTTTCCGGTGCGAGCTTGGCGGCCAGCGCGATCGGCAGTGCGCTTGGCAGCGCCGCTGGCGGGGGGGCGGCGGGGGCCGCGGCAATGAGCAGCGGCATGGCCAGGGTCAGCGAAAGGGCAAGTGCAGCGGCTTTGCGGCCGATCTGGGGCGAGGGGAGCATTGGGAAACTCAATTCACGGGAGTGGTTTTGGCACTGGCGGCTTCCCGGCGGGGCGCCAGGGCCGGGTCGTACTGGGCGGCGCCGCCGGTGGCCCGGTTCAGTGCCACCCAGGCCTGAAGGCGCTCCTGCTGCACACTGAGCAGGGTTTGCTGGGCGCTCAGCATGGCGCGCCGGGCATCTTCCAGTTCCAGCAGATTGCTGGCGCCTTCGCGGTAGCGGATGTCCACCGAGTCGAAAAAGCTTTGGTACTGGATGGCCGAGAGCAGCGCATTTTCGGCGCGTTCGTGGGCGGCGGCGTAGCGGGTCAGGCCGTCTTCGACTTCCTGGATGGCATTGCGCGTTTTGGCCTTGTAATCGGCGAGGGCTTCGTCGAATTTCGATCTGGCTTTGACGACGGCGGCCTGACGGCGCCCGCCATCGAAAATCGGCAGGCTCAGCGCGGGGCCGAACGACCAGTTGCCGAGCGATACCCCGCTGCCGGCCGCATAGCCGAGCGCGCCGTTGAGTGTCAGGCGCGGATAGCGGTCGGCCTCGGCGACGCCGATATCTGCCGATTCGGCGGCCAGCCGGCGTTCGGCGGCGCGGATGTCGGGCCGCTGCGTCAGTGCTTGGCTGGGGATTGCGATGTCGAAATGCCGGGGGACGGGCAGGCGGTCGAGTCCGGTCGGCTTATCGGCCAGCACGGCCATCAGGCCGGGGCGGGGAATGCCGGTGAGCCGGGTCAGCAGGTTTTCCTGGCGTTCGCAAAAGGCGCGGGTAGCTGCCAGCTGGGTTTTTGCCTCGGCTACCGAGGCGCGGCTGCGGATGGCCAGGTAGGGTGCCGTAAAACCTTCCCTGACGCTGGCTGCCGTGAGCTTTTCCGTAGCCTGGCGCGAGACCACGTCCTGCTCGCTGAGCGCTTCGTAGGATTCGCAGGCGCGGTAGCTCAGGTAGGCATCGGTGACATCGGCCGCAAGGCTGACCCGGACATCGGCCAGCGTCGCCTGCTGCGACTCGGCACGCGCCTGCGCCGCTTCCTTGCCGCGCTGCACGGCGCCGAACAGGTCGATTTCCCACGACGCACCGAGCGACAGCCAGGACTGGTTGAAAATGCCGCCGCTCGCATCGCTCTGGCTCGTGTCGTTGCCGGCCCCCGCCTGGGCGGTCGGCTGGCTGGCGCCCCTGGCCTGGGCGTACATCGCACGCGACTGGCTGACCCGGGCCAGGGCCGCTTCCAGCGTCGGGCTGGTGCGGAAGGCCTCGCTGACCAGGCGGTCGAGCACCGGGTCGGTCAGTTCGCCCCACCAGTTGCCCGGCGTGGCCTGACTATCGTCTGGCGTCGCAGCTTCGCCGGCAATCTTCGTTTTTGAGGTCCACTGGCCGGGAACCTCGGTTTCCGGGAGCGTCGGTGCGACGTATTCGGGGCCGAGCAGGGTGCAGCCGGAGAGTAGCGAAAGCAGGCCGGCGGCCAGCCAGCCTGATTTTTGCCGGAGGCGAGCGGAGCGGTTCATGCCGTCATCCGTGGCGGTTCGCCCAGCAGCAGGGCAAGAATTGAAATGTGCGGTCACGCCGGGTTTCGTCTTTTTGTGGGCAATGGGATATGCAACATGATGCGTAACGCGCCAGCCGCGAGAATCGCCGACACGGATCGACGCAATAGGCAGCATGAAATTTGGCTGCATGGAGAGTGCCGCCTGGCGCCAAGTATTTCAAGCGGAGTTTTGCAACAGCGTGTATCTGTGGCGGTGGGCGGGTGATGGTGCGCTTGCCCTGATTTGTGCTTAACGAAACCGCCGCCGACCAAGTATCCTTACGCCCTCGTTGCCCGCCGCTAAAACAAAAACGCCCCATGGCCATCAAGAAATCCGAGCTTTATTCTTCCCTCTGGGCCTCCTGCGACGCCCTGCGTGGCGGCATGGACGCCAGCCAGTACAAGGACTACGTGCTGGTCATGCTGTTCATCAAGTACATCAGTGACAAGTACGCCAATCAGGCTTTTTCGCCCATCCAGGTGCCGGCCGGCGCCAGCTTTACCGACATGGTGGCGCTCAAGGGCAATCCGGAAATTGGCGACCTGATCAACAAACGGATCATCGCGCCGCTGGCCAATGCCAACAAACTGGCCGACATGCCGGACTTCAACGATGCCGGCAAGCTGGGCAGCGGCAAGGAGATGGTCGAGCGCCTGGGCGAGTTGATCGCCATCTTCCAGAACCCGGCGCTCGATTTCTCGAAGAACCGCGCCGACGGCGACGATATTCTCGGCGACGCCTACGAATACCTGATGCAGCACTTCGCCAAGGACAGCGGCAAGAGCAAGGGTCAGTTCTACACGCCGGCCGAAGTCAGTCGCATCATCGCCAAGATCATCGGCATCGGCCGCGCTGCCACCAGCAACGCCACCACCGTATACGATCCGACATGCGGTTCTGGCTCCCTGTTGTTGAAAGTTGGCGAGGAAGCCACCGCTGATGTCACGCTCTACGGCCAGGAAAAAGACGCAGCAACGAGCGGCCTGGCGCGCATGAACATGATCCTGCACGACAACCCCGGCGCGCTGATCCTGCAGGGCAATACGATCACCGATCCAAAATTTCGCGATGGCGAGGCGCTCAAGACCTTCGATTACGTCGTCGCCAATCCGCCTTTTTCCGACAAGCGCTGGAGCACCGGGCTGGGCGGTTCAGACAACAATCCGCTGCACGACCCCTTTGACCGTTTCCAGACCTTCGGCGCGCCGCCCGCCAAGCAGGGCGACTACGCCTACCTGCTGCACATCGTCCGCTCGCTCAAAAGCACCGGTACCGGCGCCTGCATCCTGCCGCACGGCGTGCTGTTTCGCGGCAATGCCGAGGCCGAAATCCGCCGCAAGCTGATCCAGCGCGGCTACATCAAGGGCATCATCGGCCTGCCGGCCAACCTCTTCTTCGGCACCGGCATCCCGGCCTGCATCATCGTCATCGACAAGGCTGGCGCCGCGGCGCGCAAAGGCATCTTCATGCTCGACGCCAGCCGTGGCTACATGAAGGACGGCCCGAAGAACCGCCTGCGCGAGCAGGACATCCACAAGATCGTCGACGTCTTCACCCGTCTCGACGATAGCGAGCCAAGCTACGCCCGCATGGTCGGCCTCGGTGAAATCGAGAAAAACGACTACAACCTCAACCTGCCGCGCTACATCGACGCCAGCCAGCGCGAAGACAAACAGGACATCGAAGGCCACCTCCAGGGCGGCATCCCGCTTGCCGATGTCGACGTCTTGGCCCGCTACTGGGCCGTCTGCCCGCAACTCGGAGCGAACCTGTTCAAGGACAAGCGCCCTGGCTATCTCGATCTGGCCGTCGACAAAAGCGCCATCAAGTCCTGCATCCACGGCCACCCCGAATTCGCCGCCTTCATTGCCGGCATGAACCGCCACTTTGTTGTCTGGCGTGACGAGTGGACGCAAATGCTGAAAGCCCTGGCGCCCGGCTTCCGGCCCAAGGAGCTGATCGTTAGCATCGGCGAAAGCCTGCTCGCCCACTACGCCGACCGCCCGCTGATCGACGCCTACGACATCTACCAGCACCTGCTCGACTATTGGGCGAGCACGATGCAGGACGACGCCTACCTGCTTGCCGCCGACGGCTGGCAGGCCAAAACCTATCGCATCATCGAGAAAGACAAGAAGGGCAAGGAAAAGGACAAGGGCTGGGCCTGCGACCTGCTGCCCAAGGCCCTGATCGTCGCCCGCTACTTCGCCGCCGAGCAGGCCGCCATTGAGCGACTGGGCGCCGACCTTGAAAGCGCCGCCGCGCAACTGGCCGAACAGGAAGAGGAACACGGCGGCGAGGACGACGTCTTCGCCGGCTTCGACAAGATCAACGCCGCCGGAGTCAAGGACCGCATCCGGGAAATCGGGAAAGTCAGCGGTAAGGACCGGCAAGCCGCCGAGGAACTTGCCGTCCTCCAGCGCTGGCTGGCCCTGGCCGCCGAAGAAAACGCACTGAAAAAGCAGCTCCGCGAAGCTGAAGCTGCTCTCGATCTGAAAGCCTACGCCCACTACCCGACGCTGAGTCAAACCGAGATCCAGACCCTCGTTGTTGACGACAAATGGCTTGCCGCCCTCGACGCCGCCATCCATGGCGAAATGGACCGCGTCAGCCAGGCTTTGACCGGCCGCGTCCGCGAACTAGCCGAACGCTACGAAAACCCGCTGCCGCAGATGGTCGACCGGGTGGCGGAACTGGAAGCCCGCGTCAGTTGCCACCTGGAGAGGATGGGCTTCGCATGGAAGTGAGGGAGCCGAACGCCCGCTATCTGGTGAAGCCGGGGTTCAAGCAGACTGAGGTGGGGGTGATTCCTGAGGATTGGGATTGCGTCCAATTGACGCATGTTGCAAAACTGGAGAGCGGACACACCCCTAGTCGTAGGCATCCCGAATACTGGGGTGGCGACATTCCATGGGTTTCGTTGCACGACACTGATTCTCTAGGTGGCCGTGAAATTTATACAACCTCTCAGACAATTACGAACGAAGGTATCAAGCACTCTTCGGCTCGCTTGTTACCGAAAGGAACGGTTGTATTTTCACGAACAGCAACAGTGGGGAAGGTAACGACGCTTGGTCGAGATATGGCGACAAGCCAGGATTTCGCAAATTACATCTGTGGTCCGCGAGTTTTCAATTATTTCCTGGTTTATCTCTTTCGCTGGATGGCGCCCGAATGGGAAAAGCTGATGGCTGGAAGTACGCATAACAGCATCTATATGCCGGCTTTCCAGTCACTGAAAGTAATCCTGCCTCCTCGTCCCGAACAACAAGCCATCGCCGAAGCACTGAGCGATGCGGATACGCTGATCGAATCGCTGGAACAACTGCTCGCCAAGAAGCGCCAGATCAAGCAAGGCGCGATGCAGGAACTCCTCACCGGCCAAAAGCGCCTGGCAGGGTTTGCGGGGAAGTGGGAAGAGAAACGACTGGGCGATGTAGCAGATACTGACCCGGAAAACCTAAGCTCAGATACCCGCCCAGATTTTTCATTCAACTACATTTCTCTCGAAGATGTCGATCAAGGGCGTCTTTGTGGTTACAGCGAGCAGGTTTACTGCACATCCCCTTCCCGTGCTCGGCGCAAGCTTCGCAAAAATGATGTTCTTGTCTCAACAGTGAGACCTAATCTTCAGTCCCACCTGCTGTTTTTAATTGACGAGGGCACATGGATTTGTTCAACAGGATTTTGCGTGGTTCGCTGCAAGGATGGCGTTTCACTCCATGCTTACATCTATCAACACCTGTTTTCAGGTTTCGTTAATCAGCAGATTGAAACTCTTTTGACTGGGTCGAATTACCCCGCAATCAATAGCAGAGATGTTTGTGAACTGCTGATTCCAGTACCGCCTATCGAAGAACAAACCGCCATCGCTACCGTCCTTTCCGACCTGGACGCCGAACTCGCCGCACTCGAAACCAAGCTCACCAAGGCGCGCCAGCTCAAGCAGGGCATGATGCAGGAATTGCTGACCGGGCGGATACGCCTGGTTCAGCCCAAGGCCGAGGTCATTGCCTTTCCTGCGCAAGAAGCGAATACGGAAAAGCATCGGGCGCATAACCCGCAGATCGAAGAAGCGGTGATGCTCGGCGTGCTTGCCAATGCCTTCGGTACCGAGAAAAATCCTTTGGCACGGGTGCGCCGCACCAAGCTGCTATATCTGCTGCACCGTCACATCGAAGGCCGGGCCGAGGGCTACTTGAAGAAGGCTGCCGGCCCTTACAACCCGAAGACGCGGTATCAGGGAGGCGAGCGCATTGCCGTGAAGAATGCTTATGTGCGCCCACTCCACAACGGAACCTGGGAGGGCTTCGTCGCGGGGGATAAGGCCGTTGAGGCTGAAGCCTATTTCGATAAATGGTACGAACCGGCGGTACGGGCGTGGCTGGAGCAGTTCCGCTACACGAAGACCGAAGAACTGGAATTGCTGGCTACGGTCGATATGGCGGTCGAGGACTTACGCAACGCTGGCAGCCTGATCGCGCTGGATTCGGTAAAGGAAGTCATCCGTTCGCATCCGGAATGGCAGGCCAAGCTGGAGAGAGCGATTTTTTCCGACGACAACATCGAACGCGCCATAACTAAATGCCATAATCTTTTCAGTAATTGAAAAGGGGTTGGAAATGCCGGCGGGGAAAGAAAACCAGCAGATCGAGTGGAAAGAATCCTGGCGGGACGAGTACCTGAAATGGCTCTGCGGTTTCGCCAATGCCGAGGGCGGCGTGCTGGTGATCGGGCGTAATGACCGTGGCGAGCCGGTTGGCCTCCGGGATGCAAAAAAGTTGCTGGAGGATATTCCGAACAAGGTGCGCGATGTGCTGGGCATCATGGTCGATGTGAATCTGCTGGTGGAAGCCGGCAAAGAATTGCTGGAAATCCGCGTCGCGCCTTACCCGAGCCCGATCAGTTACAAGGGCGAGTATCACTACCGCAGCGGCAGCACCAAGCAGGAGTTGAAGGGTGCGGCCCTGAGCCGCTTCCTGCTCAAGAAGCAGGGCCTGCATTGGGATGGCGTGCCGGTGCCCGGCCTGTCGCTGGCTGATTGCCAGCCTGCGGCGTTGCAATGGTTCCGCGACAAGGCGGCGCGCAGTGGCCGGGTGGATGAGGCCGTGCTCGCCGATGGTGACGCGGCCTTGTTGAGCAGCCTGCAACTGGAAGATGGCGCTTTCCTGAAGCGGGCTACGGCCCTGCTGTTCGGCAAACAGCCCGAGCGTTTCGTGCCGGGGGCCTGGATCAAGATCGGCTTTTTCATCACCGACGACGACTTGCGTTACCAGGATGAAATCCATGGCGACCTGTTTGCCCAGGTGGAAAAAACGCTGGACCTGCTGCACACCAAATACCTGAAAGCCTATATCAGCTACGAAGGCATCCAGCGCCTGGAAACCTTCCTGTTTCCCCGTCAGGCCTTGCGCGAGGCGCTGCTCAACGCGGTGATCCACAAGGATTACTGTAGCGGCATCCCGATCCAGATCAGCGTCTATGAACATCAGATCGTCATCTGGAATTCCGGCTATATGCCGGAGGGCTGGACCATGGAACGCCTGCTTGGCAAGCATCCTTCACGGCCGGCCAATCCCTTGCTTGCCAATGCCTTCTTTCGGGCGGGCTACATCGAATCCTGGGGGCGGGGTATTGAGAAGATTGCCCGCGAATGCCAGGGGCACGGCATTGAGCCCCCTGGCTATGACTTCGAGATGTCGGGGCTGATGCTGACCTTCAAGGCGAATCCGGAGCATCTCGCGGCAGCTCTGGGAGAAGATACCGCGCAACGTGTTTTGGCTGGGAAAGTCGGAGATAGGGTCGGAGATAGGGTCGGAGATAGGGTCGGAGAAGACGCCGGTGAAAACGCCGGTGAAAGGCTGACGGACAATCAGCGTCGCATCCTGATACTGCTGATGCAGAACAGTCGCTTGTCGGCTCGGGAATTGGCCGAACAGATCGGCATATCCGCCCGCAAGGTAGAAGACAACCTGGCCAAGCTGAAGGCGCTTGGCTGCTTGAAGCGCATCGGCTCGGCCAAGGGCGGCCACTGGGAGATATTGAAGTGAGCAGCATCAGTCAACCCGAACGCGCCACGCAGGATCGCGTCATCGCGCTCTTTCGCAACGAACTGCACTACCGTTACCTCGGCGACTGGACCGACCGCGCCACCAACAGCAATATCGACGAACCGCTGCTGAAGGCCTATCTGAGCGGGGTTGGCTATTCGCTGGCGCAGATTGGCCGGGCGCTCGATATCCTGCGCCGGGAGGCCGACAACCACAGCCGTTCGCTGTACGGCAACAATGAGGCGGTGTACGGCCTGTTGCGCTACGGCGTGCCGGTGAAGATCGAGGCTGGGAAGGTGACCGAGACGGTGCATCTGGTCAATTGGCACGAACCCGAGAAAAACGATTTCGCGCTGGCCGAGGAGGTGACGCTGAAAGGCGGCCACGAGCGGCGGCCGGACATCGTGCTTTACCTCAACGGTATCGCCATCGGCGTGCTGGAATTGAAGAACAGCCGCTCTGATATCGGCCTGGGCATCCGTCAGAATCTGTCGAACCAGTTGCCGGAATTCAACGCCTGGTTTTTCAGCACGGTGCAACTGGTGCTGGCCGGCAATGACTCGGAAGGGCTGCGCTACGGCACGATCAAGACCGAGGAAAAATGCTTTCTGAAATGGAAGGAAGACGAGGCGGATGCCAGCCGTCATCTGCTCGACAAATACCTTTTGAAGATGTGTGAGAAAGGCCGGCTGATCGAACTCTTGCGTGATTTCGTGCTGTTCGAGAACGGCATCAAGAAGCTGCCGCGTGTGCACCAGTATTTCGGCATCAAGGCGGCGCAGGATCATGTCCGGCAAAAGCGCGGCGGCATCATCTGGCACACCCAGGGGGCTGGCAAGAGCATCCTGATGGTGCTGCTGGCGCGCTGGATACTGGCCAACAATCCGCATGCGCGGGTGGCCATCGTCACCGACCGCGACGAACTGGACAAGCAGATCATGCGGGTGTTTACCGAGGCGGGCGAGAGCATCTATCGGACCAGTAGCGGTCGCGATTTGATGCATCAGCTCGGCCAGGCCAGTCCGCGTCTGTTGTGCTCGCTGGTGCATAAGTTTGGTCTCGGGGCGCGCGGCAAGAAGGAACATGAATTCGAGGCTTTCATCGCGGAACTGCAGGCGCAGCCGAGTCCGACGCTGGGTGAGGTGTTCGTCTTCGTCGATGAATGCCACCGCACGCAGAGCGGCCGGCTCAACCGGGTCATGAAGGCGATGATGCCGAACGCGGTTTTCATCGGCTTCACCGGCACGCCGCTGAAGAGGGACGACAAGGCGACCAGCGAGGAAGTGTTCGGCAGCTATATCCACACCTACAAGTTCGGCGAGGCGGTGGAAGACGGCGTGGTGCTTGACCTGATTTACGAGGCGCGCGACATCGACCAGCAACTGGGCTCGACCGAGCAGATCGACCAGTGGTTCGAAATCAAGACCAAGGGGCTCAACGCCTGGCAGAAGGACGAGCTGAAAAGCCATTGGGGGACGATGCAGAACGTGCTCAGTTCCCGCTCGCGCATGGATCGCGTGGTCAATGACATCATCTATGACTTTGCCGTGAAGCCGCGGCTGTCGAACGAGCGCGGCAACGCGCTGCTGGTCGCATCCAGCATTTACGAGGCTTGCAAATATTTCACGCTGTTCTCGGCCGGGCATACCGGCTTCAAGGAGCGTTGCGCGGTGGTGACTTCGTATGACCCGCAGGCCAGCAACGTGACGCTGGAAGAAATCGGCGCCCAGACCGAAACCGACAAGCAGTTCATCTACAACACCTACAACAAGCTGTTGAAGGATGTGGCGGCCGGCCCCGGCATGAACAAGACCGAAACCTACGAGGAGAAGGTCAAGGCGCTGTTCGTCAAGGAACCGGCCAACATGAAGCTGCTGATCGTTGTGGACAAGCTGCTCACCGGCTTTGATGCTCCGCCCTGTACCTATCTCTACATCGACAAGAAAATGCAGGATCACGGCCTGTTTCAGGCGATTTGCCGAACCAACCGGCTTGATGGCGAGGACAAGGATTTCGGCCATATCGTCGATTACAAGGGGCTGTTTCCCAAGGTTGAGAAGGCGATTGCCGTTTACACCGCGGAACTCGACCACAGCGCGCCGGGCGGCGATCCAGAAATCCTGCTGAAAGACCGCCTGAGTCTCGGGCGCGAGCGTTTGGAGGCGGCTTTCGAGGCGCTGGAGCTGCTCTGCGAACCTGTCGAGCCGCCGAAAGCCGATCTCGACCATAGCCGCTATTTTTGCGGCAATACCGAGATCGCCACCGATCTGGCCGCCCATGAGCCGCAGCGGGTCGCGCTTTACCGGGGCGTCGTCGCGCTGATCCGCGCCTACGCCAATATTGCCGACGAACTGGAGCCGGCTGGCTACAGCGTGGCCGAAATCGAAGGCATCAAGCGTCGCCAGAAACACTACCTCGACCTGCGCGAGTACATCCGCCGGGTGGCCGGCGAGACGCTGGACCTCAAGCCTTACGAGGCCGACATGCGGCACCTGATCGACACTTACATTGAGGCGTCGGCGCCGCGCAAGATTTCGCCCTTCGACGATATTGGCCTGCTTGACCTGATCGTCAAGACCGGCATTGCTGAGGCCATTGCCGGACAGTTGGGCGGGTTGAAGGGGAACCACGAAGCGATTGCCGAGTGCATCGAGAACAATGTGCGCAGCAAGATCATCAAGGAACATCTGACCGATCCGGCCTTCTTCGCCAGGATGTCGGCGCTGCTCGACGAGATCATCAAGCTGCGCAAGGAAAAGGCCATCGAGTACGAGGAGTATCTGCAGCGCATCGCCGAAGTGGCGAAGCAGGTGCAGACGGGCAGGGGAGAGGAAACTCCCGATATCTTGAATACGCCGGGCCGGCTGGCGCTCTACAACAACCTCAAGGACCACGTTGCCGGCAACCTGGCCGAACAGCCCTCTGCCATTTATGGCGACAAGGATGCCGCGCTCGCCCTGGCGCTGCGTATCGACGAAGTCATCAAGCAAAAACGTCAGGCCGACTGGCGCGGCGTGACCGCCCGTGAACAGATGCTCAAGCAGGAGTTGTTCAATGTGCTGGGCAATATCGACGAGGTGAATCGCCTGTTCCCGATCATTTTTGCCCAGAAGGGCGAGTACTGATGGTCGAGCAGATCGATCTGGGAAACCTGCAGATCGAGGTGTTGCGCAAGAAGATCAAGAATCTTCACCTCAGCGTGCTGCCGCCGCTCGGTCGGGTGCGCATCGCGGCGCCCGGCCATATGAGCCTCGACACCATTCGCGTTTTCGTCATCTCCCGGCTCGCCTGGATCAAGGTGCAGCAGCGCAAGATGCGGGTGCAGCAACGCGAAGCGCCACGCGAATATGTGGACCGCGAAAGCCATTACGTCTGGGGCCGGCGTTATCTGCTCAAGCGGATCGAGCTTGAAGCGGCGCCCGTTATCGCGTTGAAACATAGCAAGCTGGTGTTGCAGGTGCGCGCCGGCACGGGCGAGTTACGCAGCCGCGAGATTCTCGATGCCTGGTACCGCGAGCAAATCCGCGCCGCCGTGCCGGAACTGATCGCCAAGTGGGAGCCGGTGCTGGGCGTCAAGGTCGGTCGCGTTTTCGTGCAGCGCATGAAAACCCGCTGGGGAAGCTGCAATCCGGCAACGGGGGCGATCCGCCTCAATACCGACTTGGCCAAGAAACCGCCCGAGTGCCTTGAATACATCGTTGTGCATGAAATGACGCATCTGCTGGAGCCAAGCCATAACGCACGCTTTGTGTCGCTAATGGCGCTGTTCATGCCGCAGTGGCAGCATCTGCGTGATGAACTCAATGCCTTGCCGGTCCGGCATGAGGATTGGGGTTACTGATTTTCTGACAAATTAGTCCTGTGCCCGTGCCGATGACCTGGCGTCGTGGTTGCCGAAGCGGTACTTACCGTCGATCTGCCGGGCAAAGGCTGTCCGGATTGCTCCCCAGGCGATTTTCTCAAGCAGCAGTCACTCAGTCGCAACGGCGAACTTCAGGTCTTCCTGGGTGATGTGGTTGGTGATGACGTCATAGACGATAAAGCCGACGATTTCGCTGGTCACTGTCAGGCCGTTGTGCAGGCGATCGCGCAGGTCGGCGGCCTTGATCAGCAGCAGGCGATGGATTTCCCGATGTTCTGTCGAGATGGGATGCTTGGATCGCGCCAGAACCGCTTCCTCGGTACAGAAATGATCGGTGATGTGCTCGATCAGTTCGTCGAGCAGCCATTCAATGTCGCCTGCCGGCCGGTTCGCCAAAACAGCTGTGATCAATTCATTGCCCAGGCCGAAAAGCCTGCGATGCTGGGCATCGATAACGGAATGACCGCATTCGAAGGCCTTTTTCCAGAGAATCTGTACCAGGCTGCTGCCAGAATTTTCCGTATAGTCGATATGACCTTCGGAGCTGTTGAATGCGCGACGATAGCGATAGCGCAGTCGCCAGACCGTGGCGCCAGCCGAGATGAGCATGGCGCCGCTGAGCATCCCGGCGACGTTGGGCAGGACGACCAGGGTCAGCAGGCCGCTGCCCAGATAGATGTACGGGAGAGCCTCATAGAGCTGTTCCGGTAAATGGCTGGCTTTCAAATGATTTTTCCCGTGAAGCCGTTCCGCAAAATTATCAAAATCATGACTTGTGTTTCGCTTTGTGTTGGCACAGTCTATGCCTAAAGTAATAGATCAACAAATCCGGGCTGGCCGATTTCTGGGCGGAGTCCTGACATATTCGCCAGCGCTCGGGCAAAATGCCGGCATGAAGATCCTTATCGTCGAAGACGAGCCGAAGACCGGCGATTACCTCAAGCAGGGCCTGGGCGAGGCTGGCTTTACGGCCGATCTGCTGCGTAACGGGCTGGATGGCATGCACGAGGCATTGGCCGGCGACTTCGATCTGCTCATTCTCGACGTCAATCTGCCCGGGCTTGATGGCTGGCAGGTGCTCAAGGCGCTGCGTGCCGCCGGCCGCGATTTCCCCGTGCTTTTCCTGACGGCGCGCGATCAGGTCGAGGATCGGGTCAAGGGGCTGGAGCTCGGGGCCGACGATTACCTGGTCAAGCCTTTTGCCTTCTCGGAACTGCTGGCCCGCGTGCGCACCCTGCTGCGCCGGGGGCGGGCCAGGGAGACCACGACGCTGGCCCTGGCCGATCTCGAACTCGATGTGCTCAAGCGCCGGGCGACCCGGGCCGGCCAGCGCATCGACCTGACGGCCAAGGAATTCGCGTTGCTCGAACTGTTCCTGCGCCGCCAGGGCGAGGTGCTGGCGCGCAGTTTCATTGCCTCGCAGGTCTGGGACATGAATTTCGATTCCGACACCAATGTCGTCGAGGTCGCCATTCGCCGACTGCGCGCCAAGGTTGACGATGAGTTCTCGCCGAAGCTGATCCATACCCTGCGCGGCATGGGCTACGTCATGGATATCCGCTGATGTTCCGGGCCTGGCGCCATTCGCTGACGCTGCGCCTGGCGCTGGCTTTCGCCGCCCTGGCGGTGGCCGTGTTCGCGGCGCTCGGCTTCTACCTCGGGCGGGCCGCCGATGCCCATATGGCCGAACTCGATGCGCATGAATTGCTCGGCAAGCAGGCCCTGGTCAGCCATGTCGCAGCGCGTGCCAGGACGCCGCAAGAACTCGCCGAGCGCCTCGGCGATGCCCTGGTCGGCGAACACGGCATCATCCTGGCGCTCGACGGCCAGGCCGGCGCGCAGTTCCGCTGGCCGGACGATGTTGCCGCCGACCTGCTCGATGGCCTGGCGGCGCAGGCCGGCGAGCAGCCGCAGCGCGTCAATGTCGGCGGGCGTGATTACCGGACGGTGGCTGGTGCGCTGGATACCGGCTGGGGCGAAACGCTGCGCGTTCTGGTGGCGCGCGACATCCGTCACCACACCGATTTTCTCGATCAACTGCAGCAGGATTTTCGTCTCGCCATCCTCGCCGCCGCCTTGCTGACTGTTTTGGTCGGGGCGCTGATTGCCCGTTATGGCATGCGTTCGGTGCGCGACATCGCCCAGGCGGCTGGGCGCATTTCGGCCGGGCAGCTGGCCGAACGCCTGCCCGAGTCGCAGGTGCCGCCGGAACTCGCCGAACTGGTCGGCGCCTTCAATGCCATGCTCGGCCGGCTGGAGGAGTCCTTCCAGCGGCTGTCCGATTTCTCGGCCGATCTGGCGCACGAACTGCGCACGCCGCTGCACACGCTGCGCATGCAGACCGAGGTGTCGCTCGGCAAGCCGCGCAGCGCCGACGAATACCGTGAGTTGCTGGCGTCCAACCTCGAAGAATACGACCGCCTGGCGCGCATCATCGGCGACATGCTGTTCCTGGCCAAGGCCGAGCATGGCCTGATTGCCCCGGGGGGGGAGCCGATCCAGCTGCTCGGCCTGTGCCAGCGGCTGTTCGAGTATTACGGCATCCTTGCCGAGGATATCCATCTTGAATTGAGCGGCGAGGATGTCGCTGTCGTTGGCGACCGGCTGATGCTCGAGCGCGCCATCGGCAACCTGCTGGTCAATGCCCTGCAGCACACGCCGGCCGGCGGGCTGCTGCGGCTCGATTTGTCCGTCGAGGAAGGGCTGGCGCTGATCGCCGTGCGCAATTCGGGGCCAGCTATACCGGCCGAGGCGCTGGGCCGCATCTTCGAGCGCTTCGTGCGGCTTGGTCAGGGCCAGGAAGGGACCGGCCTCGGCCTGGCGATCACCCGCTCGATTGTCCGGGCGCATGGTGGCAGCATCGCTGTCAGCAGCGACGAACGCGGCACGGAATTCGTCATCCGCCTGCCGGCGGTCGGCGCGGAATAAACCTGGAAACCTTGGGCGCAACTCGGATTTCGCGAATTTGAGCAGATTGTTGGTTGGCGTGCTGAGTTCCGGCCGGCCATTCTCCTCGTAGGAGCGGCTTCAGCCGCGAATGGCGACTGCGACTGCTCATTCGCGGCTGAAGCC